>NZ_JBIAVL010000011.1:0-267092 GCF_042894165.1 Kitasatospora sp. NPDC001547
CCACCCCGAAGGGCTTCACCGTTCGACTTGCATGTGTTAAGCACGCCGCCAGCGTTCGTCCTGAGCCAGGATCAAACTCTCCGTGAATGTTTACCCGTAATCGGGTCGACACCCGCGTTGAGCGGCACGGCAACCACCGGAATAGGGCGGCCCCGCGCACTGCGTCCTCGCTAGTGTTTGTTTCAAAAGGAATCTCCAACCCCAGGAATCCTGAGGCCGGGGATGTCAACATATCTGGCGTTGACTTTTGGCACGCTGTTGAGTTCTCAAGGAACGGACGCTTCCTTCGAGCCGCCTTCCAGCAGGCCCTCCGGGCTTCGTTCTTTCGTGTTTCCAGCTTATCAGACGTTTTCCGCCCCGTTTTCCGGAGTTTCATTCATCGGATTCGCTTTCCGCTTTGCCGCCCCGGTCTCCCGCGGCGACTCCGGAACTGTACGGGGACGGGCCCGCCACATGCAAATCGTCCCGCCCTGCTGTCGCAGGGCGGGACGATCCGTTGTTCGAGCACCGTCAGGCGCGGCCCATCTCCTCGGCGATGGCCGCCGCGAAGGCGTCGATGTCGGCCTCCGTGGTGTCGAAGGCGCACATCCAGCGGACCTCGCCGGTGTGCTCGTTCCAGAAGTAGAAGCGGTAGCGCTTCTGCAGCCGCTCGCTCACCTCGCGCGGGAGGATCGCGAACACCGCGTTCGCCTGGACCGGGCGGACCACCTCGACGCCGTCGATCTTCCGGACCGCGGCCTCCAGGCGGCTGGCCATCGCGTTGGCGTGGCCGGCGTTGCGCAGGTACAGGTCACCGGAGAGCAGGGCCTCGAACTGCACCGAGACGAAGCGCATCTTCGAGGCGAGCTGCATCGAGGTCTTGCGCAGGTACTTGATGTTGCGCACCCGCTCGGGGTTGAGCACCACCACGACCTCGCCGAGCAGCAGGCCGTTCTTCGTCCCGCCGAAGGAGAGCACGTCCACGCCCACGTCGGTGGTGAAGGCGCGCAGCGGCTGGCCGAGCGAGGCGGCCGCGTTGGCCAGGCGGGAGCCGTCCACGTGGACGAGCATGCCCAGCTGGTGGGCGTGCTCGGTGATCGCGCGGATCTCGTCGACGGTGTAGAGGGTGCCGAGCTCGGTGCTCTGGGTGATGGAGACCGCGAGCGGCTGCGCGCGGTGCTCGTCGCCGAAGCCCCAGGCCTGCTGGTCGAGCAGCTCGGGGGTGAGCTTGCCGTCCGGGGTGGGGACGGTGAGCAGCTTGATGCCGCCCATCTTCTCCGGGGCGCCGCCCTCGTCCACGTGGATGTGGGCGGACTCGGCGCAGACCACCGCGCCCCAGCGCGGGAGCAGCGACTGGAGGGCGACCACGTTGGCGCCGGTGCCGTTGAAGACGGGGTAGGCCTCCGCCTTCTCGCCGAAGTGGCGGCGGAAGACGTCCTGGAGGTGGGCCGTGTAGTCGTCCTCGCCGTAGGCGATCTGGTGACCGCCGTTGGCGAGGGCTATCGCGGCGAGCACCTCCGGGTGCACACCGGCGTAGTTGTCGCTGGCGAAGCCGCGGACGGCGGGGTCGTGCCGCCGTACCGCGTCCGTACGGTTGGAGTCGGTCATCGGGCTGTCAGCCACAGGTGCTGTCCGTTCAGTTCCGCTGCGGGGCGGTCCCAGAGGGCCGCCAGGTGTCCGGCGAGGTCGGCCGTGTCGGTGAAGCCGGCGAACTTCGCCTCCGGCTTCTCGGCCCGCATTTCGGGGCTGACCAGCGCCTTGATGACCAGGATCGCAGCCGCCGCGGTGGGCTCGCCCTCGGGGTCGGTGGTCTCCTTCTTGAAGGAGTCGGCCATGGCGAGGGTCCAGGCCTCGGTGGCGGCCTTGGCGGCCGCGTACGCGGCGCCGCCGGCGGTGGGCTTGTGCGCGGCCGAGGCGGAGATCATCGCGTAGCGGCCGGCGGTGCTGCGGACCAGCGCGGGCTGGAAGGCCAGCGAGGTGTGCTGGAGGGTGCGCACGACGGTGTCGTGCAGGAAGTCCCAGTCGTCCAGCCGGGTGTCGAAGAAGGTCTTGCTGCCGCGCCAGCCGCCCACCAGGTGGAACAGGCCGTCGACGTGGCCGTGCTCGGACTCCAGGTGGTCGGCCCAGTCGTGGACCTCCTGCGGGTCGAGCAGGTCGATCACCTGGCCGCTGACCTTGGCGCCGCGGACGGCCACCCGGGTGGCGTCCAGGGCGGACTCCAGCCGCTGGGCGTCGATGTCGGCGCCGATCACGGTGGCGCCGTCGGCGGTGAGGCGGCGCAGGACGGCGCGGCCGGCCGGCCCGCTGGCTCCGGCGACGGCGATGACCTTGCCGGCCAGCGGGGCGTTGGTGGAGGTGGTCACGCTGCGGCTCCCTGGGCGGTGGTACCGGTGATGCCGGTGGTGGAGGCGATGACGCCGCTCAGCTTCTTGTTGAGGGCCTCGTAGAACATGCTCAGCGGGAACTCGTCCGGGAGCACGGCGTCGCACAGGGCCTTGTTGAGGGCCTTGCCGTCGGTGATGCCGAGCGGGAGGGCCTCGGGGCCCTTCGCCCAGGTCGAGGCGGGGTGCGGGGTGAGGTACCGGGAGACCAGCTCGTAGGCGGCGATCCAGTGGGCCGGCTTGGGCCGGTCGATGCCGTCGCGGTACAGCTTCTCGATCTCGCCGCAGAGCGCGTTGGTGACCTGCGGGGCGCGCTCCCAGTCGATGCTGAGGCGGTTGTCGCGCCAGCGCAGGGCGTCGTGCTTGTGCAGGTAGGCGAAGAGCAGCTGGCCGCCGAGGCCGTCGTAGTTGCGCACCCGGTCGCCGGAGACCGGGAAGCGGAACAGGCGGTCGAAGAGGATCGCGTACTGGACGTCGCGGGCGTGCGGGTTGCCCTCGGTCTCCAGCTTCACCGCCTCCTTGAAGGTGGTGAGGTCGCAGCGGAGCTCCTCCAGGCCGTACATCCAGAACGGGCTGCGCTGCTTGATCATGAAGGGGTCGAAGGGCAGGTCGCCGTGGCTGTGGGTGCGGTCGTGGACCAGGTCCCACAGGACGAAGGTCTCCTGCGCGCGCTGCTGGTCCTGGAGCAGGCCCTCGGCGTCGGCCGGGATCTCCAGGCCGAGCTGCTGGACGGCGCTGGTGGACACCGCGCGGAAGCGGGCGGCCTCGCGGTCGCAGAAGATGCCGCCCCAGGTGAAGCGCTCCGGCGCCTTGCGCACGGCGACCGTCTCGGGGAAGAGCACGGCGGAGTTGGTGTCGTAGCCGGCGGTGAAGTCCGTGAAGGTGATCGGCACGAACATCGGGTTGTCGAAGCGGGTGCGCTCCAGCTCGGCCAGCCAGTCGGGCCACACGACGCGCAGCAGGACGGCTTCCAGGTTGCGGTCCGGGTTGCCGTTCTGGGTGTACATCGGGAAGACGACGAGGTGCTCCAGGCCGTCCTCGCGCTGGTCGGCGGGCTGGAAGGCGAGCAGCGAGTCCAGGAAGTCGGGCTCGCGGTAGCCGGTGTCGGCCCACTTGGCGAGGTCCGCGTCGACGGCGGCCAGGTAGGCGGCGTCGTGCGGGAAGTTCGGTGCGAGCTCCTCGACGGCGGCGCGGACGGTGGCGACCAGCGGGTCGACCGTGTGCCGCTGGACGGCGGACAGGTCGATCGAGCCGTCCTTGGACTGGAGCGGGCGCAGCGTCTCGACGGCCTCCTTCAGGCGCAGCCAGGCCGGGTGGCCGGCGAGGGTCGAGACCGGGGCGTCGGCCGCCACAGCGAGCCTTGGCGAAAGATTCTGCATCGGGGACTCACTTCGACAGGAGTTATTTCAACGGGAACACCATAAGTACGAAAGGTTCTCCCGTTCAAGAGGGCAAGGACCGGCAAAGCTCCGGCGTACCGCCCCTCCGACGCCTAAACCTTCGGCGGGAGACGGGTTGTCCGACATGTGGACACTGATCTGGATGTTCTGGACAGATGCGCCGTCCTGATGCGAACCTCCCCGCATGCTCCCGGCGGTGATCACGGTGGCCGTACGCCACGACAGCCCGTTCCGGGTGCCCTCCCGTCGGCAGGTGCGCCGTCGCTGTCGCGCGCGCGGCCTCCGCTGCCGCTGTCGCCGCTGTTGTTGACCGGTCCGCCGCCGATCCGACTCGGGGGGCACCGCGGACGCGGCCCCGTACGCCGACCATGCCGCGTGTGTTCCGGCGCCGCCACCGGGGGGAAGTGACCCGCCGGGACGCGGGCCGCCCCTCGCGGCCTCCCGTACCCCTCCTTCTCGTTCCACCGTCCCGCCGGTCCTTCCCTGGAGCCCCGTCATGACCCTCCGCAAGCCGTCCGCCGTACTGCCCGTCGCCGCGCTGGTCGCCGCCGCGGCCGTGCTCACCGCCTGCGCGCCGCAGGACTCGACGTCCGACGCCGCCTCCGGCGCCCCGGGCGCGGCCGGGTCGGCGGCGGGCTGCGCGCCGGGGGCCCTGGCCACGCGCACCGCCGGCACGCTGACCGTCGGCACGGACAAGCCGGCGTACGACCCGTGGTTCTCCGAGGACAAGCCGGAGAACGGCAAGGGCTTCGAGTCCGCCGTGGCCTACGCCGTCGCCGAGAAGCTCGGCTACCCCAAGGAGAAGGTCGGCTGGGTGGTCGCGCCGTTCAACAAGGCGACCGCGCCGGGCGCCAAGGACTTCGACTTCGACATCAACCAGGTGTCCGTCAGCGACGAGCGCAAGCAGGCGGTGGACTTCTCCTCCGGCTACTACGACGTGCGCCAGACCGTCATCGCGCTGAAGAACTCCAAGGCGGCCGGCGCCAGGAGCATCGCCGACCTCAAGGGCACCAAGCTCGGTGCGCAGGTCGGCACCACGAGCCTGGACACCATCACCGGCACCATCAAGCCGACCACCCAGCCGGCCGTCTTCGACTCCAACGACCTGGCCAAGGCCGCGCTGAAGAACGGCCAGATCGAGGCCCTGGTGGTGGACCTGCCGACCGCCTTCTACATCACCGGCGCCGAGGTGCCGGAGGCCCAGGTGGTCGGCCAGTTCGAGGCGACGGCGAAGGCCGAGCAGTTCGGACTGGTGCTGGACAAGGGCTCCAAGCTGACCGGCTGCGTCTCGCAGGCGGTGGACGCGCTGCGCGCCGACGGCACGCTGGCGAAGCTGGAGAAGCAGTGGCTCTCCGACGCCGTCTCGGCACCGGTGCTGAAGTGAGCGCCGACCTGGGCCCCGAACTGAGCGGGGAGACGTCGCAGGGTGCGGGTCCGGTGGAGCTCGCCAAGGCTCCGGGTGACCGGAGCGGGACGCCGGGCGCGCGGACCGGGGGTCCTGGCACGGGTGCCGGGACGCCGGCACCGCGGTCCGGGGCGGCGGCTTCGCCGACCGGTGCGCCGGCGGCGGAGGACGACTACCGCCCGTCCGAGCGGCGGCTGGCGCACGAGGCCTACCGGCGGGCCCGGGCCCGGCGCTCGGCGCTGATCGCCACCGGGTCCACCCTGGCGACGGCCGCCGTGCTCCACCTGCTGGTCGTCAACTCCCCGGGCTGGGAGGTGACCCGACGGACCTTCTTCAACCTCGACTACGCCCGGCAGGCGCTGCCCGAGGTGCTGAAGGGGCTGCGGCTGAACCTGGAGCTGATGCTCGGCTGCGGGGCGCTGATCCTGGTGTTCGGACTGCTGCTGGCGGTGCTCCGGACGTTGCGCGGACCGGTCTTCCTGCCGGTGCGGCTGCTGGCCACCGCGTACGTGGACTTCTTCCTCGGGCTGCCGATGATCATCTGCCTGCTGGTGATGATCACCGGGGTGCCCGCGCTGCGGCTGACCGGGGTGACCACCGATCCGCTGCTGCTGGGCGGGGCGGCCCTGGTGCTGACGTACTCGGCGTACGTGTCGGAGGTGTTCCGCTCCGGCATCGAGTCGGTGCACCCGAGCCAGCGGGCCGCGGCCCGGTCGCTGGGCCTGACCAACGCGCAGGCGATGCGCTACGTGGTGCTGCCGCAGGCCGTCCGCCGGGTGGTGCCGCCGCTGCTCAACAACCTGGTGAGCCTCCAGAAGGACACCGGGCTGGTCTCGATCGGCGGCGCGATCGACGCGGTGTACGCGGCGAAGATCATCGCGGCCCGGTCCTTCAACTTCACGCCGTACCTGGTGGCGGGACTGGTGTTCATCGTGCTGACCATTCCACTGACCCGGTTCGCCGACTGGCTGACCACCCGGATGAACCGCCGCCAGCTCCAGGGAGGTGCGGTGTGACCTCGAACGAGGTGCTCCGGCTGGAGTCGGTGCGCAAGACCTTCAGCGGCCACGTGGTGCTGCGTGACGTGGACCTCGCCGTGGCCGAGCACTCGGTGACGGCGCTGATCGGGGCCTCCGGCTCCGGCAAGTCCACGCTGATGCGCTGCGTCAACCTGCTGGAGGGGATCGACGACGGGGCGATCTTCCTGGACGGCAAGGAGATCACCGATCCGCGCGCGGACGAGGACGCCGTGCGGCGCCGGATCGGCGTGGTGTTCCAGTCGTACAACCTGTTCCCGCATCTGACGGTGCTGGAGAACATCACGCTCGCGCCGCGCCGGGTGCACCGGGTCGCGCGGGGCGAGGCGGAGGCCCGGGCGCTGGAGCTGCTCGACCGGCTCGGGCTGGCGGCCAAGGCTAAGGAGTACCCGGACCGGCTCTCCGGCGGACAGCAGCAGCGGGTCGCCATCGTGCGCGCGCTGGCCACCGGGCCGCGGCTGCTGCTCCTGGACGAGATCACCGCGGCCCTCGACCCGGTGCTGGTCGGCGAGGTGCTGTCGGTGGTGCGGGACCTCAAGGAGCAGGGGATGACGATGGTCCTCTCCACGCACGAGATGGGGTTCGCCCGCGAGGTCGCCGACCAGGTCTGCTTCCTGGACGGCGGGGTGGTGCTCGAACAGGGGCCGCCGGAGCAGGTGTTCGGCGATCCGCAGGAGGAGCGGACCCGGCGGTTCCTCAGCCGGGTGGTCGCCTCCGGGCGGCTCCAGGGCTGAGCCCGGCCCTCCGCCGACGGCGGGCGGTGAGGCGCCCTCGGCCGGGCGTTCGGCCGGAGGGGTGCGGCCGGGTCCATGCGGCCGGGGCGGGCGGCCGGGTACATCCGGCCGAGGCGTGCGGACGGGGCTTTCGCGACGCCCGGCACCACTGTGCGCCCCTGTACGCGCCTGGCCGCGCCCGGCGGGGTGCGGTGATCGTGGAGCGGACGTCCGTCGCCGCGCGCGGGGGCGGCGAACAGACGACAACCGACGGATAACAGATGACAGCCGACAGATTTCATCATCTGTCAGCTGTCCGCTGTTCGTCGCCATCTGTCCGTCGTCGCCTGTTCGCCTCCCCGGCGCCCACCGCCCCGGGAGGCCGCCGTTGCAGCACGGACCCGTCCTGGTCAACTGGCTCCTCGCCCTCCTCGCCGCCGGCGCCGGCACCTCCTGCCTGGTCCGGCTGCGCCACTCCCCCTGCGCCCCGGGCGGCACGCACGGACCGCTCACCCGCGAGTCCGACGCCGCCGAGGCGCTGATGGGGCTGGGGATGGCCGCGATGGCCGTCACCGGAGCCGCCGTTCCGCCCACCGTCTGGGCCGCCCTGTTCGGCCTCCCCGCCGCCGGCTTCCTGCTCGCCGCCGCCCACGCCCCGGCCGGGCGGACCCACCGGCTGCACCACGCCGTCGGCGCGCTCGCCATGACGTACATGGCGGTCGCGATGGCGACCGCCTCCGGCCACCAGCACCACCGGGCCGCCGCCCTGGGCCTTCCGGCGCTGACCGGGGCGCTCCTCCTCTACTTCGGCGGGTACACCCTCTGGACCGGCAGCCGGCTGCTGCGCACCCCGGCGGGCCCCCTCGCGATCGGCACCGCCGGGCTGCCGCAGGCCTGCCGGCTCACCATGGGCATCGGCATGTTCGCCATGCTCCTGACCATGTGACGACCAGGGCCCCCCGCTCGGCACCCGCAAGGCGTTCGTCGGCACCCCAAGGCGCCTGCCCGGGCGTGGCGTTGGTCACTGGCCGGCCGAAAGCCGTTCCACCGCGCCTCGCCAGCACATAGGTTGGCAGGGAGCGCGTTGTCGCGTTCCGTGCGTACTCGGGGAGCCCATCGATGCCTGCCCTGATCGTCCTGCTGCTGCTCGGACTGCTGCTCTCGACCGTCGCGCCCCGGCTGCTGGCCCGGGCCCGCTGGGCGGAGCGCGAACCGGTGCTGGCGCTGCTGGTGTGGCAGTGCCTGGTGGTGGCCGTGCTGCTCTGCTGCGCGCTGGGGCTCCTCCTGGCGGCCTCCGCCGCCCTGCCGGAGCTGCGCGCGATGGTGTTCGCCGGCGCACCGCACGGCGTGGAGGCGGCGTACGGCCTCCAGGGCGCCGAGGGCTGGGGCCGGCTGTGCGCCGCGGTGCTGGCCGCGGGCGGGGTGCAGACGGTGCTGGCACTCACCCGGGAGGTCCGTACGGCCAAGGCACTGCGCAGTCGGCGCCACTCCCAACTGGCCAGCCGCGCCCCGGAGTTGCCGGGCACGATCGAGACGGCCCGGGCCCGCCGGGAGCGCCTGGTGGTGCTGGAGAACGTCCGCCCGGAGGCGTGGTCGCTGCCCGGACCGGACTCCCGGCTGGTGGTCACCACCGGCGCCCTCCAGCAGCTGACCGACCGGGAGCTGGCCGCCGTGCTGAGCCATGAGCGCGGCCACGTCCGGGCCCGGCACCACTGGCTCCAGCAGTTCGCCCAGGCGCTCGCCTCCGGCTTCCCCGGGGTCGGCGTGTTCAGCGCCTTCCGGGACCAGGTGGCGGAGCTGGTCGAACTGGCCGCCGACGACCGGGCCGCCCGTCGACACGGCCGGCACACCACCGCCCTCGCACTGGCCGAACTCAACCTGGACCGCGGGGTGTTCGGCTCCTGCCCGCCCGGCCTGGCGCAGTCGCCGAAGCGGGTGGACCGGCTGCTCGCGGGCCGTCCGCGGCTCTCCGTCCCGCACCGGCTGCGGCTCACCGTCGCGGCACTCGCCACGCCCGCCGTGGTCGTCCTGCTGGCCGCCGCACCGGGGCTGCGGACACTGTTCTGAGGCAGCCCCGCACCGCTGCGCTGAGGCAACCCAGCACCACCGCCGACCTGCTGACGGACCGTCAGCCCGAGGAGGATGGCCCGGCGACCGGGCCGAGACCGTCGCCGAGGGTCAGGTCCAGCACCTCGCGGTGGAGCGGCCTGGCCTGCTCGTAGCGCTCCCGGCCGGCCTCGGTGAGGGTGAGCAGGACGCCCCGCCGATCGCTCTCACACATCGCCCGGGTGACCAGTCCGGCCTTCTCCAGGCGGGCGATCAGCCGGGAGAGCGCGCTCTGGCTCAGGTGCACGGTGTGGGCCAGCTCGCTCACCCGCACCGCGTGCCCGCCGCCGCCGCACTCCTCGACGAGGCGCTCCAGCACCTCGAACTCGCTCATTCCCAGCCCGTACCGCTCGCCCAGCTCGCGGTCGAGCAGGCAGGCCGTGGCGGCATGCCGCGCCAGCAGCTCGCGCCACTGCGCGACGAGACCTGCCTCCGCCGGGGAGTCGAGTTCAGCCACGCCGCCACCCTAGCACGTGCATCAGCAATTATTGCGTTCACATCTAATTCACTTGCATTGGATGCACGTGCATGTACTGTCCTCCCCATGACCACCGCGACCGTCACGTCACCCGACGCCCCGTCAACCAGCGGGCCGCACTGGACTCCCCGCCTCTGGGGCACCCTGATCGTGCTCTGCGCCGCCATGTTCCTGGACGCCCTGGACGTCTCCATGGTGGGCGTCGCCCTTCCGTCCATCGGCTCCGACCTGCACCTGTCCACCTCCACCCTGCAGTGGGTGGTGTCCGGCTACGTGCTCGGCTACGGCGGCCTGCTGCTGCTCGGCGGACGCGCCGCCGACCTGCTCGGCCGCCGCCGGGTGTTCCTGGTGGCCCTGGGCGTCTTCGCCGCCGCCTCGCTGGTCGGCGGCCTGGTCGACGACGGCGGCCTGCTGATCGCGGCCCGCTTCCTCAAGGGCGTCAGCGCCGCCTTCACCGCCCCGGCCGGCCTGTCGATCATCACCACGACCTTCGCGGAGGGCCCGGCCCGCAACCGCGCGCTGTCCATCTACACCACCTGCGGCGCCAGCGGCTTCTCGCTCGGCCTGGTGCTCAGCGGCCTGCTCACCTCGGTCGGCTGGCGCTGGACCTTCCTGATGCCCGTCCCGGTCGCGCTGCTCGCCCTGGCCTTCGCCGTCCGGCTGCTCCCCCGCCCGGTCGAGGAGCCCGCCAAGGGCGGCTACGACGTGCTGGGCGCGATCACCGGCACCGCGACCGTGCTGCTGCTGGTCTTCACCGTCACCGAGGCCCAGGGCGCCGGCTGGCTGAGCCCGCGCACCCTCGGCTCGCTGCTCGTCGTCGCCGTGCTGGCCGCCGCCTTCGTACGGGTGGAGAGCCGTACCGCGCACCCGCTGGTCCGGCTCGGCATCTTCCGCAACGGCTCCGTCGCCCGGGCCAACGTGGTCGCCTTCGCGATGACCGGCGCGTACGGCGGGTTCCAGTTCGTGGTCACCCTCTACCTCCAGCACCTGCTCGGCTGGTCGGCCCTGGAGATGGCCCTCGGACTGCTCCCGGCCGCGGCCCTCATCGCCCTCTCGGCACCCTTCATGGGCCCGATCGTCGACCGCTTCGGCACCGGACGGCTGCTGCCGATCGGCCTGCTCTCACTGGTCGCCGCCTTCGCGCTGTTCCTGCGGCTGGACGAGCACAGCTCGTACCCGGGCCTGGTGCTGCCCTCGATGCTCCTGCTCGGCGTGGGCTTCGCGTTCGCCTTCCCGTCGGTGAACATCGCCGCCACCGACGGCGTGGCCGACGAGGAGCAGGGCCTGGCCTCGGGCCTGGTGAACACCGCCATCCAGGTCGGCACCGCGGTGGTGCTGGCCGGAGCGACCGCGATGATCACGGCCGGCAGCGCGGGCGGCGACAGCCCGCAGGCCCAGCTGGACGGCTACCGGCCGGCACTGCTGTTCGTCACGGTGGTCGCCCTGGTCGGCCTGGCGGTCGCGGCGGCGGGCGCCCTGGTGGACCGGCGCCGCAAGGCGACTCCCGCACCCGTACCGGACTACGACTACACGTCGGTCGGATCGGCCGCGGCCAGGACGGAGGTCCTGACCAAGCAGTGACCGCCGGGCCCGTCGGACGGCCGACCGCGCAGAGCGGGCCGCCGAAGGGCCGACCCCGGGCCGTCGGACCATGGCGCCGGCTCCACCAAACCCCCGTGTCGGTGGAGCCGGCCGTCTTCGTGGCGGCCGCCCGGGCCGCGCCCGTCGTCGGGGCGCGGTTCTCCGGTGCGGCTGTCGGCTCCACAAGTATATTGGCTCGGAGCCAACGAACGTTCGGAGCAGACACGATGGCACCCCGCGGGGATTCGGTCAATGAGGAGATGCGGCAACGCTCCCGTCGGCGCATCATGCGGGCCACCGTCGAACTGGTCGACCAGCGCGGTTACGCGGGAACCACGCTGACCGACATCGCCGAGCGGGCCGGGCTCGCCCGCGGGCTGCTCTCGTACTACTTCGACGGCAAACGGCTGCTGATGCAGTCCGCGACGCACCGGATGATGCACCAGGCGCTGGCCGGCGCGCTGGCGGAACTGGCACCCGGCTCCTCCCCCGACGCCCGGCTGGCCCGGGCGATCGACACCGTGCTCGGCCTTGCGCTGGACCACCCCCGGGTGATGCGCTCCCACCTGGCGCTGATCCTCGACCCGGACACCGGCGCCTTCGTCCAGGACCCGGAGCAGCAGCAGCTCGGCGCCATCCTCCAGGGACTGCTGCGGGACTGGGGCGCGCCCGACCCGGTCGCCGAGCACGCGGTGCTGCGCAGTGCGCTGATGGGCGGCTGCATCGGAGTGCTGCTGCCGGGTGCCGAGATCCCGCTGGCACCGATCCGGGCCGACCTCTTCCGCCGCTACGAACTGGCCTGGGAGCTGGGCCGCCCGCCGCACCCGACCCCGCCGGAACGCGAACGGCCGCCGGCCCGCGGCTGACGGCGGGTGGGCGGCCTGGCGGGCTGCTACCGGGGGCCTCGCGAGTGAGGGGGCTCACAGGCCCCGGGCGGCAGCGGCTCAGCGTTCCTTCAGGATCGAGGCGAGCAGGTCTATCGTGCGCTCCGGCGTGAGGCTGTCCACGCAGAGCCGCTCCATGACCTGGATGTAGGCGTCGACGTCGTCGCGCTTGTCCAGGTAGAGCGCGCTGGTGAGCTGCTCCAGGTAGACCACGTCCGCGAGGTCCTGCTCCGGGAAGCGCAGGATCGTGAACGCCCCGGACTCGCCCGCGTGGGCGCCGAACCGGAACGGCATCACCTGGATCACCACGTTGGCCTGCTCGGCGACGTCGATCAGGTACTGCACCTGACCGCGCATCACCTTGGGCCCGCCGACCGGCCGGCGCAGCGCCGCCTCGTCGATGACCGCCCACAGGCGCGGGCTGGCGCCCTCGGTCAGCAGCTTCTGGCGCCGCAGCCGGAGGCTGACCCGCCGCTCGACCTCCTCCTCGCTGATGACCGGCCGGCTTTGGCCGAAAACCGCCCGTGCGTACTCCTCGGACTGCAGCAGTCCGGGGATGAACTGCACCTCGTAGGTGCGGATCAGCTGGGCGGCCTCCTCCAGGCCGACGTAGGTCTGGAACCAGCCCGGCAGCACGTCGTTGAAGCTGTGCCACCAGCCGGACTTGTTGGCCTCGCGGACGAGTCCGAGCAGGGCTTCCCGCTCGATGCCGTCATCCACGCCGTACAGACTGAGCAGGTCGGCGACGTCGCGCTCCTTGAAGCTGACGCGGCCGAGCTCCATGCGGCTGATCTTGGACTCGGAGGCCCGGATCGCGTAGCCCGCGTCCTCGCGGGTGATGCCGCGCGCCTCGCGCAGGCGGCGAAGCTGCGAGCCGAGGAGGATCCGGCGGACCATCGAGCCGCCGCCCGGCTGAACTGTGGTCATGCGGTCGAAACCTCCACCTAGGGCAAACAGCGCACAGTCTGCCATCAGTTGAGCGCTCACGGTGCCGATACTGACGGATGTTCCTATCAGTTCCGCACTCCGTGCACCAGGATGCACGTGCATTCGGCGCTTGCATATGCCAATAGTGCGACTGCACGTGAATCGACTCTTGCATCTGCAGTGAGCGCACACCACCATGGTGCACGTGCACCTGCACATCCCTGGCAATCCCGCGGGCTCCGCGTCGACCCCACGCGCGACTCCGTGCACCGACCCGACGGCGTCCCCCGCGTCATCGGGCGTCCGAGTGCGCGGGCGCCTGGTCGAGGGGGCGGCCGAGCGGCCGAGCGAGTCGGAGGTGACCGGCATGACCCCGGCGGGTCCAGCCGTGTCCGCCCCCTTATGGGAGGAGCTCTTCATGAGCACCGGTACGGCTTTGGCGGTTGACCCCCATGTGGTCACCTGTACGCTCGCTCCTCGCTTCGAAGCCGTCAGAACCGCGCGCGACTTCGCTCGGAGCACGCTCCAGCGCTGGAACCTGACGGAGCTGTTCGACGACGTCGCACTGGTGGCCTCGGAACTCGTGACCAACGCCCTCCGGCACGCGGTCGGCGCACGGCCCGATCAACCGGGCGGCATCCAGGGCGAGTACGACTTTCCCGCACAGCCGACCGCGGGCGGCCGGCTTCCGATCCGAATAAGCCTGGTGCACCGCGCACCCCAGGTGGTCTGCGCGGTGAGCGATCCGAGCAGCACCGGACCGATCGCCCGGGAGGCCGACTTCGTCGCCGAGTCGGGTCGCGGACTGCACCTGGTGGAGTCGTTCAGCTGCTCCTGGGGCTGGCACCCGCTGGGCAGCGGCAAGGTGGTCTGGGCGATGTTCGAGGCGGAGAAGGTCGGCGGCTCCCCGCTGGACGGACACCCCGAACTCGGCGGCCGCTCACCGCTGGACGGCCCCGTCGACGTCGGCGGACGGCATCGGCGCTCGGCCTAGGAGGGGCTCCGCGTCCAGGACGGACGCCGCGCCCAGGACGAACCCCGCCCCCAGGACGGACCCCGCGCCGGACGGACCCTGCGCCGGACGGCGTGTGGCCGGTCGAGGAAGTCCCGGGAGGACCACATTCCGGGCCCTTCCGCCAGGCCCCGCCGCGGATCTCCGGCGCCACGGAGCCGCCGGCGGCTTCCGGGACGTGCTCGCCCGGTGGAGCGACATCCGGGACAGCGAAATCCGGGGCAGCGGTTTCGGGAACGACGATTCCCGGAGCGACGATTCCCGGAGCAGTGGCATCCGGAACAGGGAAAGACAAAGGCCGTCGTGGTGTCGGCACCCACGACGGCCCCCCGATGATGGAGCACGGCGGTCGGTCAGACCGCCAGGTGGTCGAACTCCCCGTCCTTCGCCCCCAGCAGCAGGGCCGCGATCTCGGCCCGGGTGTAGATGAGGGCCGGACCGTCCGGGAACCGCGAGTTGCGCATCGCCACGTCGCCGCCCGGCAGGGCCGCGAACTCGACGCAGTTGCCCTGGGAGTTGCTGTGCCGGCTCTTCTGCCAGACCACCCCCTGGAGATCGGCCGCGGCCATCCCGTTGTAGGTGTCGTACGAGCCGTGCGTGTCCTGCGAGTCGTGCATAGAAATCTCCCGAAGAGCTCCGGAGTTGTCGTCCAGCGCGGCGCCCCCGGCACCGTCGAAACGAACGGGCCGGCCCCGTACCGGTCCGGCACAACGCCTCACTTGACGCGATGATAGCTGCAGTGCACGTGCATCAGCACGGGACGTTGCAGGTGCACCAGGCCTTTTACCCGCATCCGCCAACTCTTCACGGGCCTTCTTCTGACGGTACGTAAACGGACATAGCCGATGATTCACCGGGCTCGTGATAACCGGCCGTGAGCACCCCCCCGCTGAATGTTGATCTTCGAACGCCGGGAGTCGCACCCTCGTGACCCTCCGTCAAACCATCCCCATGCTGTGAGACATCTCACGTGCCCCAGGTGCAACGGCCGCCCCCGCGGATCGCGTCGTGGCAACCACCCGCGGCCGCGCGGGGGTTGAGTGAAGAATGTCCGGATTGTAGGCAAAGCGCCCGGACCGGCGCCGGAGACGCACCCGGTCCGCGCGGGGTCCGCACCGCGACCGCGCGAATCCTGTCCGGCAGCCGACTGCAAGCCCGACGGGCGGATGTCCTACGATCTCCGGCATGAGCACCGCAGCCATTCCGGGCGCGCCACTGCCCGTCCGCACTCCAGGCTCCCGTGCGCGGGGGCGCCACCGTCGTCCCGAGCGCCCCGAGATCCCGGCCGGCGCCCCGGCCCTGGTGCTCGCCGTGCCCGCGACCGCCGGGCCCGAGTCCCGCTCGGTCGTCGAGGAACTGCTCTCGATCGTCCGCACCGAGCAGAACGGCGTGCAGACCGCGGTCGGCTACCTCCCCGGGAACGGCGCCGAGGTCGCGGGCAGCGAGGACCGCACGGTGGCCGAGCTGCTGGCCCTGGCCGCCGAGGCCGGGCTGCCGATGCCCGTCCTGGTGCCGCTGGTGCCCGGCCCGCACACCTTCCTGAGCGAGCTTCACGCGCTCGCCGCCGAGTACGGCGCCCCCGTCACCGACCCGCTGGGCCCGCACCCGCTGCTGGCCGAGGCCGTACACGTCCGGCTGTCCGAGGCCGGACTGGCCCGGGCCGACCGCGCCCGGCTGTTCGCCATCGCGACCGCCGCCGACGGCGTGGTGCTGACCACCGTCGGCGGCGAGGACGCGGCCGCCGCGGCCGGCATCACCGGTGTGCTGCTCGCCGCCCGACTGGCCGTGCCGGTCGTCGCCGCGGCGCTCGACGTGCCCGGCTCGGTGGCCGCGGCCGTCAACCACCTCAGGGACACCGGCTCGCAGCGCCCGGCGCTGGCCCCGCTGGTGATCGGCCCGGAGGCGGACTCCGAGCTGCTCGCCACCGCCGCCGAGGAGACCGGCTGCCCGTCGGCCGCGCCGCTGGGCGCCTACCCGTCGGTCGGCCAGCTGATCGCCTCCACCTACCTGGCCGCACTGCCCATGCCGTCCGCGGAGGACCTGGCGCGGGCCGAGGCGGAGGCCGCGGCCGCCGCCGAGGCCGAGGGGGCCCTGGAGGGCGTTCGCGGCGCCCACGCGGCCGCCGAGGGATCCCTCGGGCAGTAGTCGACACCGCGCGCCGGTTCGCGCGCGCAGAAGGGCCCGGAACGGTTCGCGTTCCGGGCCCTTCGCATCGGCCCCACTGCATTGCCCGCCGGCATCGACCCCCGCCCTGTCGGGCCCATGGGGATTGGCGCCTTCCATGGCTGGCCACGGCCGACCCGTCCCGTACGGGGAGTCGGACGGCAATGAAGTGGAATGTCCGTTCTGGCGTCATTTGAAGGGAAATAGGGAGCGCGGCCCCGGGCACGTGAATCGAGGCCGCTCCCCCACTCTCCGGAGCACACTGTTCCGCAATTCGACGCCCCGTCACGTCACTTCTGAGGCGAAGCCAGTTGTCGCTTTCCGCAACAGCATTGCTTGAAAACGATCATTTACGATCATGCTCGGCCGCAATTTTGGCAGTTCCCACTAAACCGTGATGTGCATCACAGGCATTTGCGGTTTGAACTTAAGTCTGATTAACGTGCTCCCCGTTCGTGACCACACGAACCCGGTTCATCCGCAACGCCGAGTCCTGCCGTCGGATGTCCTGGCAGCGCGAAAACGCACCACGGCAGGAGCGGGGGAACCACAGGTAAGTCGCCCCGGACCACTCTTCGGAACGGTCCAGGGCTAGGGGTGAAGCCGCGCTCACCGCGCGGCCGGGCAACTCCAGCCCGAATCCGACAGCTCACCTCGCAGGCGTGGGAGAGGACCGCGTCTTCATGCTGCCCACCAACGGCACCAGCCTGTCCAGCCGCACCCGCCGCGTGATCGCCGCCCTCGGCGTCGCGGGCGTCGGCCTCACCGTCCCCTGCCTCACCTCGGGCACCGCCTCCGCCGCCACCGTCGCCACCTGGGACAAGGTCGCCCAGTGCGAGAGCGGCGGCAACTGGAGCATCAACACCGGCAACGGCTTCTACGGCGGCCTCCAGTTCACCTCCAGCACCTGGTCCGCCTTCGGCGGCACCGCCTTCGCGGCGCGCGCCGACCTGGCCACCAAGGACCAGCAGATCGCCGTCGCCGAGAAGGTCCTGGCCTCGCAGGGCCCCGGCGCCTGGCCGGTCTGCTCCGTCAAGGCCGGCCTGACCAAGGGCGGCACCCCGGCCGCCGTCGACACCTCGGCGGGCTCCACCCCCGGCTCGACCACCGCCGCGCCGGCCCAGAGCGCCACTCCGGCCGCTCCGGCCGCGAAGCCCGCCGCCAAGCCCGCGCAGGCCCCGGCAGCCAAGCCCGCCGCGCCCGCTCAGGACGCTCAGACGGCCGGCGACTCCGCCGCCTCCGGCAGCCGCGGCGACTGGGCCCAGAAGCGCCAGCAGCAGGCCCAGGGCGGCGACTACACCGTGGTCGAGGGCGACTGGCTGTCCTCGATCGCCGACCGGCACAACGTGCAGGGCGGCTGGGAGCGGCTGTACGAGCTCAACCGCGGCACCCTGACCGACGGCCCGGACACCATCTACCCGGGCCAGCACCTGTCCTTCGACGGCTCGTCCGCCGACAAGTCCGGCGCGGACTTCACCTGGTTCGACCGCTCGCAGAAGTCCGGCCAGTCCGCGAACGGCGGCGCCGTGAACGCCCAGCCGACCGCGCAGTCCCAGGCCCCGGCCGCCAAGCCGGCCGCCAAGCCCGCTCCGCAGCCCCAGGCCCAGACGCCGGCTCCGGCTCCGGCCGCCACCGGCAGCATGGCCGCCGCGGTCTCCTTCGCCGAGTCGAAGGTCGGTCAGGCGTACGTCTACGGCGGCACCGGCAACGGCGGCTGGGACTGCTCCGGCCTGACCCAGGCCGCGCTGCGCGCCGCGGGCATCTCCGTCCCGCGCGTCGCCGCCGACCAGGCCGCCGCCAGCACCCACGTCTCGCTGGACAGCCTCCAGCCGGGCGACCTGCTGTTCTGGTCCAACAACGGCAAGGACTCCGGCGTCTACCACGTCGCGATCTACGTCGGCAACGGCAAGTACGTCGAGGCCGCCAACCCCAGCTCGGGCGTCCGCGAGCAGACCATCGCCAACTGGGCCCCGGACTTCGCCGGCCGGGTCTGAGGACGGCGAACGGCCGACAGCCGACGGACGACGGCTGACAGATTTCAGCTGACAGATAACAGATAACAGATAACAGATTTCATCATCTGTCAGCTGTCAGTCGAACGCTGACCACCCGCCACCCCCGGGGAGAGTCTGGTCGCTCTCCCCGGGGGTTCCGGCGTTCCCGGACGGGCCGGCCGCCCTGCTCCCGTTCCGCAGATCCGCCGTATTCCGTGGTGGACACCTCCTCGCAGCGGGCATGCTGCTGCTCTGCACCCGAGGAGGAGTCACATGGCCCAGGTCACCGTCACCCTCGACGCGAACCTCGCGATCGACGCGATGATGCTCTCCGGCACCAAGAACCCACAGGACGCCGTCGAGCTGATCCTGCGCGACTACCTGGCCCGCGGCCGCCGTACCGAGACCCGCACCGGCGAGGCCGCCGACGGACACCGGCTCACCGCCGACCGTCCGACCGGCCAAGAGGGCTGACCACCCGACGGCCGCCGGCAACCGGACCGCCCGCCCCCCGCCGGCCGACCGCCCCCGACCCCAGGGTGGCCGACCGCGCGCACGCCGAGGGGCCCCGGAGAGCAACCGCCCTCCGGGGCCCCTGCGTCGGCCGTGACGGCCGGGGCTCAGCGCGCGCAGGCCCCGGTGGACCCGCGCATCACCAGCTCCGGCTGGAACATGAACTCGCCGCGCTGGACGGCGTTCCCGCCGACCTCCTCCAGCAGCGCGTCCACCGCCGCCGTGGCCATCGCCTCGACCGGCTGCCGGATCGTGGTCAACGGCGGCTCGGTGAAGGCGATCAGCGGCGAGTCGTCGAAGCCGACCACCGACACGTCCTGCGGCACCGACAGCCCGCGCTGCCGCACCGCCCGGATCGCCCCGAGCGCCATCATGTCGCTCCCGCAGACGATCGCCGTGCAGCCCTTGTCGAGCAGCGCGCCGGCCGCCGCGTGCCCGCCCTCCACGCTGAACAGCGTGTGGTGGACGAGGTTCTCGGCCTCCTCCCGGGTGCGTCCGAGCACCTCGCACATCGCGGCCGTGAAGCCCTCGATCTTGCGCAGCACCGGCACGTACCGGCGCTGACCGACGGCCAGCCCGATCCGCTCGTGCCCGAGTTCCGCCAGGTGCTGGACCGCCATCCACATCGCGGAGCGGTCGTCCGGCGAGATGAACGGCGCGTCGATCTTCTCGCTGTAGCCGTTGATCAGCACGAACGGCACCCCGCGCCCGGCCAGCCGGGCGTAGCGGTCGTGGTCCGCGGTGGTGTCGGCGTGCAGCCCGGAGACGAAGACGATGCCCGCCACGCCCCGGTCGACCAGCATCTCCACCAGTTCGTCCTCGGTGGACCCGCCCGGGGTCTGGGTGCACAGCACCGGCGTGAAGCCGTGCCGGCTGAGCACCTGCTCGATCACCTGGGCCAGCGCCGGGAAGATCGGGTTGCTCAGCTCCGGCGTGATCAGACCGATCAGCCCGGCGCTGCGCTGGCGAAGGCGGGTCGGCCGCTCGTATCCGAGCACGTCGAGCGCCGCCAGCACGGTCTGCCGGGTGGCGGCGGAAACGTTCGCCTTGCCGTTGAGCACGCGGGAGACGGTGGCTTCGCTGACCCCCGCCTGCGCCGCGATGTCTGAGAGTCGCGCCGTAGTCACGGTCCCAGAGCCTATTCCAACCACGTCAGACCGCCCACCAGCCGGTGGTGTCCGGAGCGAGCACCGTCTCGCCGCCGTCCACCACGAGGTCGGTCGAGGCCAGCAGCAGCGTGCCCGGGGCGGCGATTCGCACCGGCTCGCCGGTGGTGTTCACGGTGCAGACGAAGGCGCCGCGGCGGAACGCCAGGGTGCCCTCGGGGCTGTCCAGCCACTCGACCCCGGTGCCGGCGCCGAGGTCGGGCTGCGCCCGGCGGACGGCCAGCGCGCTGCGGTAGAGCTCCAGGGTGGACGTCGGGTCGCCGGTCTGCGCCTCGACGCTGAGCCCGGCCCACTCGGCCGGCTGCGGCAGCCAGGACGGCCCGCCGGCCACCGGGCCGAAGCCGTACGGGGCCTCGGTGCCGGACCACGGGATCGGGACGCGGCAGCCGTCGCGGTAGCCGTCCTGGCCGGCCTGGCGGAAGAAGGACGGGTCCTGGCGGACCTCGTCCGGCAGGTCGGTGACGTCCGGCAGGCCGAGCTCCTCGCCCTGGTAGACGTACGCGGAGCCGGGCAGCGCGAGCATCAGCAGGGTGGCGGCGCGGGCGCGGCGCAGGCCGAGTTCGCGGTCGCCGGGGGTGCGGATCTGGGTGCCGAGGCCGGGCTCGTTGGCGAACCGGGTGGCGTGCCGGGTGACGTCGTGGTTGGACAGCACCCAGGTGGTGGGGGCGTCGACCGGGCGCATCGAGTCGAGCGAGAGGTCGATCACCTCGCGCAGCGCGGCGGCGTCCCAATCGGTGCCCAGGTACTGGAAGTTGAAGGCCTGGTGCAGCTCGTCGGGGCGGACGTAGTTGGCGGTGCGCTGGACGGTCGGGGTCCAGGCCTCGGCGACGCCGATCCGCTGCCCCGGGTACTCGTCGAGGATCTTGCGCCAGCTGCGGTAGATCTCGTGCACGCCGTCCTGGTCGAAGAACGGCATGACGTCGTTGCCGAGCAGCTTGAGCTGGTCGGCGCCGCCGAGGTCGGGCAGGCCGGGAGCCTTGACCAGGCCGTGGGCGACGTCGATGCGGAAGCCGTCCACGCCCATGTCGAGCCAGAACCGCAGGATCGAGCGGAACTCGTCGGCGACGGCCGGGCTCTCCCAGTTGAAGTCGGGCTGCTCCGGGGCGAACAGGTGCAGGTACCAGTCGCCGGGGGTGCCGTCCGGGTTCTCGGTGCGGGTCCAGGCCGGGCCGCCGAAGATGGACTCCCAGTCGTTGGGCGGCAGTTCGCCCTGCTCGCCCTTGCCGGGGCGGAAGTGGTAGCGCTCGCGCAGCGGGGAGCCGGGGCCCTCGCGCAGCGCGCGCTGGAACCACTCGTGCTGGTCCGAGGAGTGGTTGGGCACGAGGTCGACGATGATCCGCAGGCCCAGGTCGTGGGCGTCCCGGATGAGCGCGTCCGCGTCCAGCAGGGTGCCGAACATCGGGTCCACCGCGCGGTAGTCGGCGACGTCGTAGCCGGCGTCCGCCTGCGGCGAGGCGTAGAACGGCGAGAGCCAGACCGCGTCCACGCCGAGGTCGCGCAGGTAGGGCAGGCGGCTGCGGATGCCGGGCAGGTCGCCCATGCCGTCGCCGTTGGAGTCGGCGAAGCTGCGCGGGTACACCTGGTAGATGACCGCGTCCCGCCACCAGCCTCTGGACGCGCTGACGTTCGCCTCGTGAGCGGTGTCGGCGGCAGGCCGGGAGGTGTCGGCCAGGTTCTGGGTCATGGACGGTATCCCTTGGGGACTAGAGGAGAGCGGACGGCGCCGGGACGTGGAGGCGCGGGACGACGTGGTGGCGCGCTGCGGCGCGGCGGCGCGCTACGACTTGGAGGCACCGGCGGTCAGGCCGGTCACCAGGTGGCGCTGCACCAGGTAGAAGAAGGCCGCGGACGGGATCGCGATCAGCACGGCGGTCGCGGCCATCAGGTTCCACTGGGCGTCGTGCTCGCTGACGAAGGTCTGGAGTCCTACCGCCAGCGTGTACTTGTCGGAGCTGAGCATGAAGGTGGAGGCGAACGGCACCTCGGCCCAGTAGGTGAGGAAGGAGTAGAAGGCGGCCACCGCCAGGCCCGGGCGGGCGAGCGGCAGCACCAGCCGCCAGAAGGTGCCGAACGGGGAGAGCCCGTCGACCCGGCCGGCCTCGTCGATCTCCACCGGGATGGTGTCGAAGTAGCCCTTCAGCAGCCAGGCGCAGTACGGCACCGTGGTGGTCGAGTAGACCAGGATCAGGCCCACGTAGCTGTCCAGCAGGCCGAGTTCGGAGAGCATCGTGTACATCGGCACGATCAGCACCGCGATCGGGAACATCTGGGTGACCAGCAGCGACCACATCAGCGGCTTGTGCCCGGGGAACTTCATCCGGGAGACGGCGTAGCCGGTGGTGGCGGCGACCAGCACGCCGAACACGGTGGTGACGCCGGAGACCAGCAGGGCGTTGCCGAACCAGGTGAAGAAGTCGGTGTCGGACAGCACGTGCTGGTAGTTCGACAGCGTGAGCTTGTCGAGGATCTGCCCGGGGTGGAGGTAGTCGGTCTTGTCCGGGCCGAGCGAGACGAACAGGATCCACGCGACCGGGAACAGCGCGATCAGGCCGGCCAGGATCAGGGTGCCGTGGGACAGCGCCCGGGCCAGCGGGCTGCGCTCGCCGCGGCGGCGGACCCCGGCGGGCCGGGCGGCCGGGGCCGGCGCCGTCGCGCGGGCCGGGAGTTCGGTGGTGGTGCTCATCGGGGTTACCTGCCTTCGTGGGTCAACTGGGTCCGGGGCCTCAGCCGTTGGCCTGCTCGTTGCGGGCGAGCCAGCGCCGGTAGAAGGCGGTGAAGACGATCAGGATGGACAGCAGGATCACGCCGTAGGCGGCGGACTGCGCGTAGTCCCGGGGGATCTGGCCGAAGCCGAGCCGGTACGCCCAGGTGACCAGCAGCTGGGCGTCGGGGGCGCCGGAGCCGAACAGCAGGAAGATCACGTTGAACTGGTTGAACGTCCAGATCACGCCGAGCAGCACGACGGTGGAGGAGACGGAGCGCAGCCCGGGCAGGGTGACGTACCGGAAGCGCTGCCAGGCGGAGGCGCCGTCCATCTCGGCGGCCTCGTACAGCTCGGCCGGGATCGACTGGAGGCCGCCGAGCAGCGAGATCATCATGAACGGCACGCCGGCCCAGGTGTTCACCATGACCGCGGCCGCCTTCTGCGCCCACGGGTCGGTGAGCCAGCCCGGTTCGGGCAGGTGCAGGAGGGAGAGAGCGCTGTTGACGACGCCGCCGTCGGCGAGCATCAGGCGCCAGGAGAACACCGTGACGAAGGTCGGTACGGCCCAGGGCAGGATGAGCAGCATCCGGTAGGCGGCGCGGCCGCGGAGCTTCTGGTTGAGCAGCAGGGCGAGGCCGAGGCCGAGGGTGTAGTGCAGGAAGACGCAGACGGCCGTCCAGGCGATGGTCCAGACGAAGTGCGACCAGAAGCGGTCGTACGAGCCGGGGCCCCACAGGATGTCGGCGTAGTTGTGGAAGCCGACGAACTCGTAGCTCGCCGGGATCTCGTTGACGCCGATCTTGCGGGCCACGTTGAGGCTGTTGGCGTCGGTGAGGGTGAGCCAGAGGCCCTCGACGAGCGGGTAGATCACCAGCGCGCCGAGCACCAGCACGACCGGGGCGATCATCGCGTAGGCGTACCAGTGCTTGGTGTAGGAGCGCTTGACGCGTTCCAGCAGGCCCGGACGCTGCTCGCGCTCCCGGCTGCCCTTGCCGGTGGCGCCCTGCACGGCGACTGACATCGTTCACACCTTCTCGGGGGGAATTCTCGGGGGGAGCCGACGGCCCGGCCCACCGGGGCGACGGGTGACAGGCGGCGACGGGCAGCGCTGCGGCTGCTCGTCCGCCGTCATCCGTCGGTCGGCGGGCCGGGCACAGGGACTACTTGGCGAAGCCCGGCAGGAGCTTGGCGTAGTCGGTGGAGACGGTGTTCAGCGCGTCCTGGGTGCTCGCGCCCTGGACGGCCTTGCCCAGGTTGGTGCCGAGCGAGGCGAACAGCGAGCTGTACTCGGGCAGTTCGGGACGCGGCTTGGCGCTGCTCAGCACGGCCTGGAAGCCGGCGATGCCCGGGTCGGCCTTGACGTCGGCGGTGAAGGCGTCGGAGCGGGTGGGCAGGGTGGAGTTCTTCTGCGCGATGAACGCCTGGCTCTCGGCCGAGGTCATGAAGGCCGCGAACTTCTCGGCGGCGGCCTTGTGGGCCTTGTCCGCGCCGGCGTAGACCGAGATGTTGTGGCCGCCGGTGGGGGCGCCGCCCTTGCCGGCGGAGCCGCTCGGGACGGCCGCGATGCCGAGGTTGTTCTTGTCGGCGAAGGCGGAGCCCTTGTAGATGTTGGTGATCTCCCAGGGGCCCTGGATGATCGCCGCGACCTTGCCGCTGTTGAAGGCGTCCATCATGTGCGCGTAGGCGTCGGTGGTGACGTCGGCCTTGACGGTGCCGGGCGCGGTGAACATCGACTTGTAGGTCTCGACGGCCTTGACGGCCTCCGGCGAGGCGATGGTGATCTTCTTGCCGGCGGCGTCGACGGTGTCGGTGCCCTCGCCGAACAGGAACGGCATCGCGTAGTAGCCGTCCGCGGCCTTCAGCCAGAAGCCGTCCGCGCCGGCCTTCTCCTTGACGGCGGCGGCGTCGGCCTTCAGCTCGTCCCAGGTCTTCGGCGCCTCGGTGATGCCGGCCTTGGTGAACAGCTCCTTGTTGTAGAGCAGGCCGAGGGTGTCGGTCACCAGCGGCACGCCGTACAGCTTGCCCTCGTACTTGGCCTGCTGGATCAGGCTCGGCTGGAAGGCGGAGGTGTCGGCGACGGCCGGGGTGCCGTCCAGCGGCTCCAGGTAGCCGGCCTTGGCGAAGGCGGCGGTCCAGCCGACCTCGGAGCGGAACACGTCCGGAGCGCCCTTGGCCCCCATGGCGGTCTGGAGCTTGTTCTGCGCCTGGTCGAACGGCACGTTGACGAAGTCGACCTTGACGTTCGGGTTGGCGGCCTCGAACTTCTTGACGAGCTCCTGGTAGTTCGGCGCCTCGTTGGTGGCGTTCGAGGTGTCCCAGTACGTGAGGGTGACCGGCCCGTCGGCCTTGCCGTCGGAGCTGGAGCCGCTGCTGCTACAGGCAGCCATCGAGACCGCGAGGGCCACAACGAGGGCAGAGGCCGCGATGCCACGCCGCATGAGAACTCCTTGGGAGGGTGGGGGTGCCCGAGATGTTCGGAGGCAGGCGCATAATGGCTGCCTCGTGCCGACCGCACCGTTGCTGCCGTCGGGCTCGGGAAGGAAGTTAACAGCGGCGCAAGACGGACGGAAAGTCCTTGCAGAAAGTTTCTGCAAGAAACGGCGATCGTTACGCCCACGTGTCCTGGACGTTGCTGCACGGTAGTTGACAGCCATACCGATTGCCCCGGTTCGCCCGATTCACCACTCCACGAGCCGGCAGACGGAACCACCGTGCGTGGCCGAAAGCGGTCTGCAGCAGACTGGACGCATGCGAATCAGAGCCGTCACCAGGGACGAACTTCCACTGCTCGCCGAGCTGGAACGGGCCGCCGGCGCGCCCTTCGCCGAGATCGGCATGCCGGAGATCGCCGAGGACGAGCCCCCGGCCCCGGAGGAGCTGGCGCACTACCTGGAGCGGGGCGTCGCCCTGCTCGCCGAGGCCCCCGACGGGAGCGTCGCCGCCTACCTGCTGGCCGAGCCGGTGGACGGCGCGCTGCACATCGAGCAGGTCTCCGTGCACCCCGACCACGCCCGCCGGGGCATCGGCCGGGCGCTGATCGAGCACCTCGCCGACACCACCGACGCCCCCGCGCTCACCCTCACCACCTTCGCCGACGTCCCCTGGAACGCCCCCTACTACGCCCGCTGCGGCTTCCGCCCGCTGGCCGGGGACGAGCTCACCCCCGGCCTGCGCGAGATCCGCCGCAAGGAGGCCGAGCACGGTCTGGACCGCTGGCCCCGGCTCTGCATGCGCCGGGACCTGGTCAAGTTCTAGTTGCTCCCCAGCCGGAGCACCGTCGTCGAGCGGAACTCCTCCCCCGGACGCAGCTCCGTGCTGGGGAACGCCGGGTGGTGCGGGGAGTCCGGGAAGTGCTGGGTCTCCAGCGCGATCCCGGCGAACGGCCCGTACGGGACGCCGCTCGCGCCGGTGACCGCGCCCTGGAACTTGTTCGCCGTGTAGACCTGGATGCCCGGCTCGGTGGTCAGCACCTCCAGGGTGCGGCCGCTGACCGGGTCCTCCAGCAGCGCGGCCCGCGCCGGGCCGCCGTCCGCCGGCCGGGCCCGCAGCACCCAGTTGTGGTCGTAGCCGCCGGGCCCGGCCAGCTGGGGGTGCTCGTCGTGCACCGACTTGCCGATCGGGGTGGGCACCGTGAAGTCGAACGGCGTCCCGGCCACCGGCTCGGTCCGCCCGTACGGGATCTGCCGCTCGTCGGCCGGGGTGTACGCGTCGGCGTCCAGGGTGAGCAGGTGGCCGAGGACGTCGCCGCTGCCCTCACCCGCGAGGTTGAAGTACGCGTGGTTGGTCAGGTTGACGACGGTCGGCCTGCTGGTGACGGCGCGGTAGGTGATCACCAGCTCGCCGGAGGCGTCCAGGGTGTAGGTGACGGTGACGTCCAGCGCGCCCGGGAAGCCCTGGTCCCCGTCCGGGCTGTGCAGCGCCAGCCGTACCCCGCCGTCGACCGGCTCGGCCGTCCACATCCGGTGCGCGAAGCCGTCCGGGCCGCCGTGGATGGTCATGCCGCCGCCGGTCGGGGCGAGCTGGTGCTCCACGCCGTCGAGGGTGACCGACGAGCGGTCGATCCGGTTGGCGTACCGGCCCACCACCGTGCCGTAGTGCCGGGCCGGACCGAGGATCTCGGACAACCGGTCGGTGGCGAGCAGCAGTTGGGCGGAGCGGCCGGAGCGGTCCGGCGCGCTCAGGGTGTGCAGGGTCGCGCCGAGGGTGAGAACGCTCGCCTCGTACGGACCGGCCGTGAGCGTCCAGCGCTCGATCGCGGCACCGGCGCCCGAGGGCTCCAGGGGTTCGTGCCGCACGCTGGTGGCCTCGCTCGCCATTGGCCTGCTCCTCACTGGCGGCCGCGTCGCACCGCGGGCGCCCGGTTCCGGGTCCGTCGAGGGGGCGCCGCGGCGGCCCCGTGTTCGTCAGCCTAGCGACGGCAGTGGCAGCGGGGGCGCTTCTGCGAACCTGCGCGCCGCCCTCCGCCCCCGGTCGCCCTCCCCGACCGCCGACCGCCGACCGCCGGGCGGTCGTGGAGGGCGACCGGCGCACCGTCCTGCGCCCGGCACCTGACACCGCGCCCGGCGGCGACCGGCCCTTCAGTCCTCCGGGTCCTCCAGCGGGCCCGCGTCCCGCTGCTGCTGCGGCAGCCCGAGCGCCGAGGCCAGGCCGTCCGGCCCGCTGCCCGCCTTGCGGTAGACCGCCGCCAGTCGGCGGTTGACCAGGCCGATCGGCACCCCGAGCTCGTCGGCGATCCGCTGCGGCGGCACGCCCTGCACGGCCCGCTTGGCGACGTCCCACTCCGCGCTGCTGAGCGTGTCGATGGTCTCCCCGAAGTCGCGCAGTCCCAGCCGGTTGGGCCGCAGGCCGTAGTTGGCCAGCTCCCGCCGGGCCCGGTCGACCAGCCCCTCCGCGGAACAGTGCTGGGCCAGCTCGATGCCCTGGTACAGGTACTCCTGGGCGTCGTCCAGACGTCCGACCCGGCGCAGCGCGGCGCCGAGGTCGACCAGCGCGACGGCGTGCTCGTAGCCGGCCGGGGACTGCCCGAGGTACGCCACGGCGTCCTCCAGCAGTTCGACCGCCGCCTGGCCGTCCTCGATCCGGGCCTGCAGGCGCAGCGCGCTGCCGATCGCCGAGGCGGTGCCGAAGGCGCGGGCGTCCCGGACCGCCCGCTGGGCGTATTCGCGGGCGCGCTCGGGCTCGTCGCTCGCGATCGCGATGCCGAGGTGGCCGGCCCAGGGCGCCCAGACGGTGTTGTGCCAGCCCCGGGCCTCCAGCTGGGCGCCGGCCTCGGTGAGCGCGGCGGCCGCGCCCGCGTACTTCTCCTTGGCGACCAGCAGCTTGCCGTACAGCGAGGCCGCGTCCGGCAGCACCATGGCCGTCGAGTGGTACGGCGGGTGGAAGCCGAACTCGTTGGCCAGGTTCCAGGCCTCGTCGACCCGGCCGCGGGCGATCAGGGTGTCGACCAGGACGCCGATCGCGTCCCAGGCCAGCGGCAGCTTCTCCCCGATCCGCTCGGAGATGCGGTACGCCCGGCGCAGGAAGTCCTCGGCCTCGGCGAGCAGGCCGCGGCGGAACCGGGCCAGGCCCATCAGGAAGTAGGCGAAGCCCCGGTGGGCACCGCTCCAACCGGCGATCTCGAACTGGATGATGGCGTCCGCGGCCAGCCGTTCGGCCTGGGCGATGCGGTCGTTGTAGATGTACGTCAGGCCGAGCATCGAGGGCAGTTCGAAGCCCCAGGTGGTGTCGGTCCAGCCGAGGCCCTTGGGCAGTCGGCCGCCGTCCAGGACCTCGTCGGCGAGCGCGAGCGCGTCGGCGGAGGGCGCGCCGCGCAGGGTCAGGTCCCAGGCGCGCATGGCGAGCACGGCCCGGTCGGCGGCCTCCCGTCCGCGCAGGCTCCGGCACATCTCGCCGAGCCGGGCGGAGCGGCCGGGGCCGTCCTCCTCGGACTTGCGGAAGGCATGCCACATGAACGAGGCGGCCTGGAGCCGCTGGCGCCCGGCCGGGTCGGCGGTCTGCCGGGCCTCCTCCTCGCAGACCACGGCCGCCTGGCCCAGCTCGCCGCTGTGGGCGAGGACCTCGGAGAGCCGGAAGGTGGCGTCCACGCGCAGTTCGGGGCGCAGCGGCACCTCGTCGGGGTCGAGGGCCAGCTTGAGCTGGTTGACGGTGGCGACCGGGTCGGTGAGCAGTGCGGAGCAGCCGAGTTCGTACAGCACCTCGGCCTTGACCTCGTCGGCGGGCGGCTCGTTGAGCGCGCGGTGCAGACAGCGCTGGGCGGCTTCGGGGGCGCCGATCAGCTGGTGTTCGACGGCGGCGCGGCGCAGCTTCTTGACGATCCGGTCGTCGCCCTCGCCGGAGTGGGTCTCGACCAGGTGGCGGGAGGCGGCAAGCAGGCCGAGTCCGGCGTTCTCGATCTCGGCCGCCGCGATGCCGTGCATGCCGAGTCGGGTGGCGTCCGGCATGGTGTTGTAGATGGAGCTGGCGATCAGCGGGTGGACGAACTCCAGGTTCCCGTTGGGGGTCTGGGTCAGCACGCGCTGCTTGCGCAGCTGCTTGATGGAGTCGCGGGCGCCCTCGGTGCTCTGGGTGGAGATCCGGGTGGCGAGGTCGACCCGGATGTCGGTGCCCAGCATCGCGCAGGCCCAGGCGAACCGCAGGGTGCTGGCGCCGAGCCGGTCCAGCCAGCTCTTGAGGGTCATCCCGGTGGCGTCGACGGCGAGTTCGCGCAGTTGCCGGGAGTTCTCCTCGACCGGTTCGAGCTCCTGGTCGCGGACCTGGTCGAGCAGGGCGTTGGCCTCGAACGGGTTGCCGTTGACGACGTTCCAGAACTCGTAGCAGAAGGCGTCCTCGGCCTTGTCGCCGAGTTCGGCGCGGATCATGTCGGTGACGGAGCTGAGGGTGAGCCGGTTGAGTTCGTGCTTGCGGCCCTTGAGGTCCAGGACGTCCCGGCGGAACTCCTGGGTCTCGGTGGGCCAGTCGTTCTCGTCCTCGCGGAAGGCGAAGACGAGCAGGACGGGAAGTTCACTCGATCGGATGGCGAACTTGGTCAGCCAGGAGAGTGACTCCCCGTCCGCCCAGTGCAGGTCGTCGACGATCATCACCATCGGCGCGCGGCGGGGTGCGAGCTGGGTGATGACGTAGTCGAGGCCGTCGCGCACGCCCTGCGGATCGAGGCGGCGGGCGCCGGCCTTGGGCTGCTTGAGGCCCATGGCCGGTCCGACGACCTCCTCCCAGGTGCCCATGACCTGGCTGAACACCGCGGGCTGGAGGTCGCTCAGTACGGGCTGGAGCAGTTGGCGCAGGACGTGGTACGGCTCCTTGAACTGCCGTTCACCGCCTCGGGCGAAGAGCACGGTGGCGCCGTCGCGGAGCTTGGCGAGCCGCCGGACCTCGTGCAGCAGGCTGGTCTTGCCGATGCCGGGGCGGCCGGAGAAGGTGAGCAGGTCGCCGATCTCGGTGCCGCCGGCGGCGAAACCGCGGCAGAGCCGGTCCACGGCGGCCTCCACCGAGCGCAGTTCGGCGTCGCGGTCGCGCAGCCGGACCCGGGGCGCGGCGCCGTCGCCGTCGCGGACGGAACCAGAACCCGCCCGAATTGCGTTCTCCTGCTCGGTCACCGTCGCGCCTCCGCCTCGCCCACTCGCGTCACAGCTCCATCACTGCGTGGAGCCGAGGGTAGCGCCGCTCGGGCCTCCCCGTGGGGCATTCGTGCAGGCTGGGGCGGACGGTGAGGGTTTGGAGGGCCTGCCACGGGCAATTGCCCTATATCCCTAACGTCCGATCATTACATCAGATACCCTACGGCCTTCGAGGCGCAGATGATCTTGCGAAAACCACCGCCCCCGTTCGCGTCTCGCCGCGCCAACTCCCCCCACCGAAAGTGCTCGAACAAAAAGCGCCCCCACCCTCCGCTGCACCGGGAGTCCGATGTCTGACGACACCTCACTTCAGATTCCGTTCCCGCACCGCCGCAGTCCGCACGGACCGCGCGCCACCGCACTGCACAGGGACTGGCTGATCCGCCACCCGCTGCTGCCCGACGCCGACCACCCCGGCTACGCGCACTGGGAGGTGGTGGACCTCGCCGCGCTCGGCTACCCGGACGCCGGCCCGGACGAACTCGCCCTGGCCGCCGACCTGATGGGGTTCTACTTCCTCTTCGACGACCAGTTCGACGGCCCGCTCGGCCGCTGCCCCACCGAGGTCGCCCCGATCTGCGAACGCCTGATCGCCGTCCTGCACGGCGCCCGCCCCGACCAGGGATCCGCGGTCGAGACCGCGTTCGCCGACCTGTGGAACCGCAGCGTGCAGGGCATGCCGGCCCGCTGGCAGGCCCGCGCCGCCTACAACTGGGAGTACTACTTCGCCAGTCACCCGGCCGAGGCGGCCGGGCGGATCTCCACCCGGCCACCGGACCGGGACGGCTACCTGGAACTCCGCCGGGGCACCGCGGCGATGGAGACCATCTTCGACATGGTCGAACGCCTGGGCCAGTTCGAGGTCCCGGCCGCCGTGCTGCACCATCCGGTGCTGCGCCAACTCCGCCAGCTGGCCGCCGACATACCGTCACTCAGCAACGACGTGCGCTCCTACCCGCTGGAGGCACCGCGCGGGGACGTGAACAACCTGGTCATGATCGTCCAGCGGGAGCGGCGCTGCTCGGCCGAGGAGGCCTGCGCGGCGGTCATCGCCGAAGCCCAGCTGATGGTCGACCGCTGCGCCGAACTGCGCGACCGACTCCCGGACGTGCACCGCGAGTTGGGCCTCTCCCGGATCGAACGGACGATCGCCGAGCGGTACGCGGACGGGCTGCTCACCTGGCTGGCCGGCTACCTCAGCTGGGAAGCCCGCACCGGCCGGTACCACGCGGTCTGACCGGAGCGCGTCCGGAGCCGCGCGCCCGGGCGCGCGGTGGCGCGCCCCGAGAGTGTCGCCCCGGCCACGCGGCGGCGTGCGGCGGCACGCCGCGGGGACGCGGCCGGACCGCGCCCCGCAGTGATCCGGCCCGGCGCGCTCGCAGTGATCCGGCAGGCGCACCCGCGATGGCCGAACCGGGGCACCCGCGGCGGCCCCTCCGGTCGTCCGGTGGCGCGCCCCGGGAACGGCGGGAAAGGCACCCTCCGTACGGGGACGGCGTACGGACCGTAGCCGCATCCGGCGCCCGAGGGCTATCGTGCTCGGCGGCGGGCGCCCCCACGGGCGCCGGTCCGATTGCGTGTCCGACCCCTCCCGCCGGACCGCCCCCTGGCCGGGCGGTCCGGCGCGCCGCCCGTGGCCCCGGCCGTACCGGGTGGCGCCCGACGCAGCGAGGAGACACCGAGCATGACGGTCTACCAACCGCCCGGCACCCCCGGCAGCATCGTCGCCTACCGCTCCCGGTACGAGCACTGGATCGGCGGCGGATGGACGCCCCCGGTGCGCGGCGAGTACTTCGGCAACCCGACCCCGGTCACCGGCGAGGTGTTCACCGAGGTCGCCCGCGGCACCGCCGAGGACATCGAGGCCGCCCTGGACGCGGCCCACGCCGCCGCCCCCGCCTGGGGTCGCACCCCGGCCGCCGAGCGGGCGCAGGTCCTGCTGCGGATCGCCGACCGGATCGAGGCCAACCTGGAGCAACTGGCCGTCGCGGAGAGCTGGGAGAACGGCAAGCCGGTGCGCGAGACGCTCGCCGCCGACCTCCCGCTCGCCGTCGACCACCTGCGCTACTTCGCCGGTGCGCTGCGCGCCCAGGAGGGCGGCATCTCCCAGCTGGACGAGGACACCGTGGCGTACCACTTCCACGAGCCGCTGGGCGTGGTCGGCCAGATCATCCCGTGGAACTTCCCGATCCTGATGGCGGTCTGGAAGCTCGCCCCGGCGCTCGCGGCCGGCAACGCGGTGGTGCTCAAGCCCGCCGAACAGACCCCGGCCTCGGTGCTGCTGCTCGCCGAGCTGACCGCCGACCTGCTGCCGCCCGGCGTGGTCAACATCGTCACCGGCTTCGGCGAGGAGGCCGGCGCCCCGCTCGCCGCCAGCACCCGGGTCCGCAAGGTCTCCTTCACCGGCGAGACCACCACCGGCCGACTGATCGCCCGCGCGGCGGCGGACAACCTGATCCCGGTCACGCTGGAGCTCGGCGGCAAGAGCCCCAACCTCTTCTTCGCGGACGTCGCCGCCGCCTCGGACGCCTTCTACGACAAGGCCGTCGAGGGCTTCGCGATGTTCGCCCTCAACCAGGGCGAGGTCTGCACCTGCCCCAGCCGCGCGCTGATCGACTCCGCGGTCTACGAGCGGCTGCTCGCCGACGGCCTGGAGCGGGTGCGGGCGATGCGCCAGGGCGACCCGCTGGACACCGAGACCCAGGTCGGCGCCCAGGCCAGTGTCGAGCAGCTGAAGAAGATCCTCTCCTACTTCGAGATCGGCCGGGACGAGGGCGCCAAGGTCCTGGTGGGCGGCGAGCGGGCCGACCTCGGCGGTGCGCTGGCCGGCGGGTACTACGTGACGCCGACGGTCTTCGAGGGCGACAACTCGATGCGGGTCTTCCAGGAGGAGATCTTCGGCCCGGTCGTCTCGGTCACCCGCTTCGACGGCTTCGACCAGGCCGTCGCCCTCGCCAACGACACCCAGTACGGGCTCGGCGCGGGCGTCTGGACCCGCGACCTGAACACCGCCCACCGGGCCGGACGCGCCATCCAGGCGGGCCGGGTCTGGACCAACTGCTACCACGCCTACCCGGCCCACGCGGCCTTCGGCGGCTACAAGAACTCCGGCATCGGACGGGAGAACCACAAGTCGCTGCTGGAGCACTACCAGCAGACCAAGAACCTGCTGGTCAGCTACTCCCCCGACGCGGTCGGCTTCTTCTAGGCCCGGCTCCGGGCCGGACTCCCGGGGCAACTGCTCCGAGCCCGGTACCAGTCCCCGGCTCCGTGCGCTGGAAGCGGAGCGGGAGGCCCACCAGGACCTCCCGCTCCTCGCCACTCCCCGTGGCGGGCTCCGGGGCGATTCGCCTGTTCCGGGGATCAAAGCACATCAATGCGGCCAATTCCCCGACGCGCCGCCGACATGCCCGGACGGCCCGCGCGAAAGCCGTAGACAGGACTCCCCGACCCTCTCCTCAACCGGGAGCCCCGCGTGACCATCGCCCCCGCGAAACTCAGCGACCCGACCGTCCGCGCCTTCGTCACCGCGATCAACGCGGGCGACCGCGAGGCCTTCTTCGCGCTGCTCACCCCGGACGCGACCATGTCCGACGACGGGTCCGAGCGCGACCTGGCGGACTGGGTCGACCGGGAGATCTTCGGCCCGAACGGCCGGATCGCCGTCCAGACCGAGTCGAACGGCGGCCACGGGCTGGTCGCCGAGTTCACCAACGACACCTGGGGCACGATGCGCACCGCCTGGCGCTTCACCGTCGACGGCGGGAGGATCCGCCGCTTCGAGACCGGCCAGGCCTGAGCCGTTCGAGGCCGGCCAGGCCTCAGCCGTTCGAGACCGGCCGGGCCTCAGCCGTTCGGAACCGGCCGGGCCCGGGCTACCGGTCCAGCCCCAGGCACCCCCGCACCGCCCGAATCAGGTTCCGCGAACGGATGTCCCCGGTGACGCCCGGCTGCATGCCGTTGGTGACGTAGCCGAAGCCCAGCCCGAGGTCGGGGTCGGCGAAGCCCAGCGAACCGCCCCGGCCCGGGTGGCCGAAGCTCGCCGGGGAGGCCATCGGCGCGGTCGGGCCGTGCCGCCAGAAGCCCAGGCCGAAGGTGGAGTTGACGACCAGCACCCGGTCCGGCCCGCTCACCACCGGCCCGACCGCGCGCGCCAGCACCTCGGGGCCGAGGAGCGGCGACAGCAGCGCGCCGGAGCCGTCCGGGCGGTCGGCCGCACCGATCAGCGCCGCGTAGAACCGGGCCAGCGACCGGGCGGTGCCGATGCCGCCGGCGCCGGGGATCTCGGCGGCCTGCACCGCCGGGTCGTTGAGGTCCACGCCGGGGCGCACCGAGGCGAAGGACCGGGCGGTCAGCGAGGACGGGTCCTGGTAGGCGTCCCGGACGGCCTGCTTGGGCCGCAGCCGCAGTCCGCTCGGGCCGGTCCTGGCGGCCTCCGGGGCCGGCAGGTCGACCAGCTTGCCGACCCGGGGCGCGGCGCCGGCCGGCAGCCCGATCCACAGGTCCAGCCCGAGCGGCCGGGCGATCTCCTCGGCGAAGTACTGGCCTATCGTCCGGTCGCTCACCCGCCGCACCACCTCGCCGACCAACCAGCCGAAGGTGTACGGGTGGTAGCCGTGCGCGGTACCGGGTTCCCAGGCTGGAGCCTGGGCCGCGACGGCGGCCGCCGCACGCTCCCAGGTGAGCACGTCCTCCAGCCGCAGCGGCACGTCCAGCGCGGGCACCCCGGCCTGGTGCGAGAGCAGCCAGCTCACCGGCACCCGGCCCTTGCCGGCCGCCGCGAACTCCGGCCAGTAGGCCGCCGCCGGGGCGTCCAGGTCGAGCAGGCCGCGTTCGGCCAGCAGCAGCGCGGTGGCCGCGGTCAGGCCCTTGGTGACCGAGCGCAGCACCTGCGCGGTGTCCGCCGTCCACGGCACGGCGGGCGCCGGCCGGCCGCCGACCTCCGGCCGGGCGTCGCCGCCCCAGAGGTCGACCACCTTGCGGCCGCGCACGTACAGGGCGAAGGCCGCGCCGAGCTCGCCGTAGTCGGTGAAGTTCCGCGCGAAGGCCGCCCGCACGGGCTCGAACCCTTCGGCCGTCTCGCCCCAGATCTCCACCACTGCGCGCCGTCCTCGACCAGTTCCGCTACGTCTCGTGCCACTCGTGTTCGCCGTTGATCTTCTTCGATCGAATCCGTTCGAATCAAGCCCCGAAACCCTAACCTGTCCCCCATGACCAACCCTGCCGAGGAACTGCTGGACATCGTCGACGAGCACGACCGCGTGATCGGGACCGCCCTGCGCGGCGAGGTGTACCGGCGCGGACTCACCCACCGCTGCGTCTTCGTCCTGGTCCGCGACCCGTCCGGGCGGATCTTCGTCCACCGCCGCACCGACACCAAGCTGTTCGCGCCCGGCGCGTACGACATGTTCGTCGGCGGCGTGGTCGGCTCCGGCGAGACCTACCCCGACGCCGCCGTCCGCGAGGCCGAGGAGGAGCTCGGCGTCCACGGCATCGCCCCGCGTCCCCTGTTCAAGTTCCTCTTCGAGCAGGACCGGCTCTCCTGGTGGTGCGACCTGTACGAGGCCGAGTGGGACGGCCCGGTCTCCCCCCAGGAGTCCGAGGTCGCCTGGCACGCCTGGCTCACCCCCGCCGAACTCGCCGACCGGCTCACCCGCGACGCCTTCGTCCCCGACGGCGTCGAGGCCTACCGCCGCTACCTGGACTTCCGGTCCGCGTAGGGCCCGTCCCGCGGACCGCTCCCCGGGTCCGCGACCTCGGGCTTCGCGGCCCGCCGCGGCCCGGGCCACGGCGGGCCCCTGGCTCCACCGGAGGGCCCTCGACGAACTAGGGTGGCGCGCATGGCCTCCCGTACGCCGCCTTCGACGGCCGACCGCGCAGCACGGACCTCCGCATCCGCCCGGGCGGCGGGCGAGAAGCCGCGGCGGCGGCTGAGCGTGGACGAGCGGCGGGAGCAACTGATCGCCGTGGCGCTGGAGCTGTTCAGCCGGCGGCCGCCGGAGGAGGTGTCGATCGACGACATCGCCGCCGCCGCGGGAGCCTCCCGGCCGCTGGTGTACCACTACTTCCCCGGCAAGCAGGCGCTGTACGAGGAGTCGCTGCGGCGGGCCGGGCAGGAGCTGTCGGCCCGGTTCGAGGAGCCCCTGGTGGGGCCGCTCTCGGAGCGGCTGCACCGGGTGATGGGCCGCTACCTGGACTTCGTGCAGAGCCACGGGCCGGGCTTCGCCGCACTGCTGCGCGGCGGCTCGGTGGCGGCCAGCGCGGACACCACGGCGGTGATCGACGAGGTGCGCCGGGCCGCCCAGGAGCAGATCCTGACCCACCTGGCGATCCCCGCGCCGAGCATCGGGCTGCGGCTGACCGTCCGGGCCTGGATCGCCAACGCCGAGATCACCTCGCTGGAGTGGCTGGCGGACCGCTCGGTACCGCTGGAGGAGCTCCAGCTGCACCTCGTGCAGGAGTTCGTCGCGGCGCTCACCCTCACCGCCGCCCGTGAGCCGGCCCTCGCCGGCGAACTGGCCTCCTTCCTGGCCGACGAGCACCCGGACGGCCCGACCGGACGCCTGGTGCGGGACCTCGCGGGGCTGTTCGCCGTACCGGGGATCGTCGAGGCGGTCACCGTGCTCGCCGCCGGCGGCCCTGACGACGGGGCCACGCAGGCCGCCGGGGCCGCGCAGGCCGCCGGGGCCGCGCAGGCCGCCGAGGCTGCCGGGGCCGCCGCCGAGTGACCGGCGCGGTCGACGGGACGGTCGACGGGCGGTCGTCCGAGCGCCGCCGAAGTCACCGCCGCGGCAGGCGTCCGAGTGATCATCGGGTGATCCTGCGGTTCGGTGAGGACGGTGGCCTCTGATAGGAATGAGCCGGGATCTGACGGCACGCCGCCGCGGCCGGGCCGGTCCCACCCGAACCACCGACGGCAGACGGAGCAGAGCGGGGGGCTCACCAGGTGACCCAGGACGTCCAGTTCAGCGTGGAGGTCAATCCCTTCGCGGCAGCGGAGCAGGTCTGCGCGACCCTCGGCACCCTCACCGACGCCCTCTTCGACGAGCACACCTCACGTCACCCGGCGGCCTCGCTGAGCGCCCTGCGGACGGTCGGACACCCCTCCGCCGAGGCGCTGTTCAGCCTGCCGCTGGCCCCCAACGGGCCGGTTCACACCGCACTCGACCGGCTCGGCACGGTGACCACCGCGGGCACCGCCCGACCGGGCACCGGCGCGCGGCTCACCGACCGGGTGGTCACCGCGCTCCAGACCCGGTACGGCGGCGGCGCGGTGCGCGGTGCCATCGCCGACCGCGGCACCACCTCGGCCGCGCTGTTCCAGCTCCCGGTCACCGGCGAGTTCGCCGACGCCAAGCTGCGCCCGCCGTTCGCCCCCGCGCTGGCCGCGCTGGCTGCCGGGCAGCAGACCCGGCAGCCGGTCGAACTGCCCACCGGCGCGGGCGCCGAGGTCCGACTGGTCGTACCGCCGGGCTTCCACTCGCTGACCTCCCCCGGCGGTCCGCCCGGCGTCTCCGCCCGTGCGGTGCCCCCGCTGCCCGAGGGCGCGGAGCGGGGCGACGGCGCCGCCCCGGCCACCGTGGCGGCCGCCGAGGAGCTGGCCCGGCACCTGGCCGAGGTCGCCGAGGAACTGTTCAGCGCCACCGGTCCGGAGCCGCGGCGCGACTTCGCGGTGATCTCCGCCACCCTGTCCGACCTGATCCGCGACGCGGGCGTCGTGTACGCCGGGGTCTGCGCCCTGGAACTGGACGACCGCGCCTCGGACGCCGCCCTCGTCGTCTCGCTCGCCCGGCACCCGCTGCCGATCACCGCGCTCGCCACCGAACTGGCCACCGTCCGGCGGCACGCCGAGGTGTGGACCGTCCTGCTGCCGGCCGGGCCGGCCGCCGTGCTGGTCGAGGGCCGGACCGTTCCGGTTCCCGGACCGCTGGCCGCCGACGGGCAGCGGCGCTGGGTGGTCACCTCGGCCGTCCAGGCCTTCGTACCGTTGCCGGACGGCGGGACGGTGCTGTGCGTCCAGCTCTCCACGGCGCGACCGGAGGACTGGGAGCTGTACACGGAGGCGTTCGCGGAACTGCTGAAGAGCATCCAGTTCGGCTGGGACGGCGTGCCGGCTCCGGGCGCTGTCGCAGCCGCCGTTCCGGTCGCCCCGCCGAGCACCGTCCCGAACCAGGCGCCCGCTCCGGCCCCGACTGGGCCTCCCGCGCCGACGCAGGCTCCGGCCGCCGTCGAGGAGGATCCGGAGGAGGTGCCGGTGCACCTGCGCGGCACTCCGGTACGGATACCGCCCGCGGACTTCAACCCCTTCGCGCCGGTCGCCGAGGTCCCGGCCGCCGGTGGGGACGACGCGGCGCCGGATGCCGCGGACGGCCCCAAGGGCACCCCCGTGATGGTCCCGCCGCCGGACTTCAACCCCTTCTCCATGGAGGGCATCCCGGACGTGTCGGGCGACGCGCCGGCGCCTCAGCCCGCCTCGGCCGCTCCGGTCGCCGACCCGTTCGGCACCACGGTCACGGCCGAGCAGAAGGCCGACCCGTTCGGCACCACCCTGCCCACCCAGGGCCCGGCCGTCCCGCCGCCACCTTCGATCCCGCCCGCCATCCCGGCCCAGGCCCCGCCCGTCGCGGCGGAAGCTGCGGCGCAGGGTCCGGAGCAGCAGGGGGGCGCGGAGGAGCCGACCCCGAGCAAGGGCACCCCGGTGATGGTCCCGCCGCCGGACTTCAACCCCTTCTCCATGGAAGGCATGCCGGACCTGCCGGCGGACGAGCCGGAGTCGGCGGACGAGGCGGAGGCCGAGCCGACGAGCCGCCCGTTCGGCTGAGCCGGAGGCGCGGAGCTGCTGCGCGCCGGGGCCGCGGCGAGCAGGTGACAGCCGACAGCTGACAGATTTCAGATTTCAGCGAACGAAATCTGAAATCTGTTACCTGTCAGCTGTCAGCCGTCCCCTGTCACTTGTTCGCCGAGCCCCGCGCCAGCCCGCCGCCCTCACCGCCCCGCTGCTCGATCAGCAAGCCGATCCCGTCCAGCATCCGCGCCATCCCGAACTCGAACAGCGCCTCCAGGCCCAGGTCGATCTCCGGCCCCCGGTTCATCGCGTCGAACATCGGGAACCGCTCCGGATCCGCCGTCAGCCGCTCGTGGTCCTCGCCCTCCACCCGGTCCATCCACTCCTCCGCGGACAACCCGCTGTCCTGCTCGGCCTGCGCCTCCCGCTCGAAGTGGACGGCCAGCCCGCACACGAACGCCGCCAGGGCGACGGACGCCTGGGCCATCTCCTCCCAGCTCAGCCCGCGCCCCGCCAGAACGGCGATCGACCGCTCGGTGTGCAACGCGGCATCCGGCGCCAGCACCGGCCGGGTGAAGGACATCGTGGAAGCCAGCCACGGGTGCCGCCGGTAGATCCGCCACTGCACGCGCGCGACCGTCTCCAGCCCCTCCCGCCAGTCCGACGCCGGCGGCTCGGGCAGTGGCTGCTCGCCGAACGCCACGTCCATCATGAGGCGCAACAGGTCGTCCTTGCCCGGCACATGGCGGTAGAGCGACATCGTCGCGACGCCGAGATCGGTCGCGACCCGGCGCATCGACAGCGCCGTCAGCCCCTCCTGGTCGGCCACCCGGAGAGCCGTCGCCACGATCCGCTCCCGGGTGAGGTCGCGCTCGCCGCCCGCCCGGACCCGCCTCGCGCCGGTCGACTCCGCCTCCGGCCGCGCCTCCCGCCGCGACGCAGGCTCCGGAGCCTGCTCCGGCATCCGCTCGGCCATCCGCTGCGACGCCCGCGGCGACACCCGCTGGGGCTCCCGGGACCGTCCGGCCGCCGGAGCCGGCTTCCCGGCCACCACCGTGCCCACCCCGGGCACGGCCCGTACCAGCCCCTCGTCCCGGAGCCGGTTCAGCACCTTGGTCGCGGTGGCCATCGCGACGCCCCACTCCCGGGTGATCCGCCGGGTGGACGGCACCCGCGCCCCCAGGGCCAACTCCCCCGCCACGATGCGCCGTCGGAGCTCGGCCGCGATCCGCTCCGAGGGAGTCCCGCTCCCGGCCACCAACCCCACCGCCCACCTACCGTTCAACTGCCCAAGTTCCGAGGGACGTTGATACGCCTCGCAGCAATCACCAGCCGCCGCAGCCGGGTTCGACCGCGATCCGGTCGAACCCGGCCCGATCAGCCCGATCCGGGCGCGCCCTCAGCCCGCCCGCCGGGCCAGGTGCACCACGTCCGGCACCCCCCGGGCCACCGGCACCTCGTGGGTCACCACGTCCGAGAACCCCACCGCCCGCAGCGCCTCCTCGAAGGCCGGCGACGGCTGCGCACTCCACACCGCCAGCACTCCGCCCGGCCGCAACCGGCGCCACAGCACCGCGAGCCCGTCCGCGCCGTACAGCCCGTCGTTGGACTCGGTGACGGTCCAGTCCGGTCCGTTGTCGATGTCCAGGCAGAGCGCGTCGTAGCGCTCGCCGTCCGCCGCCGCGAGGTACTCCAGCAGGTCGGTGCGGAGCACCTCGACCCGCTCGTCGTCCAGCGCACCGCCGGAGAAGGCGCCGAGCGGGCCGGTCCGGTGCCAGTCGATGATCGCGGTCTCCCGCTCGACGACGGCGATCCGTCCCCAGCGCGGCTCGGCCGCCGCGTACGCCAGCGAGAAGCCGACTCCCAGGCCCCCGATCAGCACCGACGGCCGCTCGACCCGGCCGTCCCGCGCGGCCCCGCCGCCCGTACGGTCCAGTTCGTCCAGCGCCGCCTGGATCAGCAGCCGCTCCGAGCGCCCGTCGGCGGTGTCCATCAGGAAGCAGCCGTTGGCGATGATCTCGAAGTCCCGACCGCGTTGCCGGAGCACCACCTCGCCGTACGGGCCCTCCCGTCGGTCGAGCGTGACGGCGGCCTCCTGGCCGTCGCGTTCGGGCAGTGCGGTGATCATCCGTCCCCCTTGGCGGACTCGGGTGAACCCGGGCGAACCGGGCGAACTCGACTGTGGGGCCGCCCCCGTACGGGCGGGCGGGCACCCGCCCGACAATAGCCGAGTCCGCCTTCCGGTCCGTCAGGTCGTGACCAGCACCCCCGCGTACGAGACGCCCGCGACGACCACCCAGGATCCGAGCCCGAGCAGGGCGATCCGCCCGCCGGTACGGGCCATGGTCGGCAGGTGCACCGCACTGCCGAGGCCGAACAGCGCCGCGGCCAGCAGCAGTCCCTGGGCCTCTGCGGCCAGCGAGAGCACCCGCTCGGGCAGCACCCCGGTGGTCCGCAGGACGATCATCGCGAGGAACCCCGCCACGAACAGCGGCACGATCGGTGGACGGCTGCCGGCCGTCACCGTCTTCCCGCTCGACGCCGAACCCGCCCCGCCCGACGCCGAACCCGCGTCCGCGGCCCCCGTCGGATCCTCCACCGGACCCGCCGCCGAAGCCGCCGTCCGCGCCGCCCGCAGGTTCCGCCGCACCGCCACGGCCACCCCCGCGACCAGCGGCGCCAGCAGCACCACGCGCATCAGCTTGACCAGCACCGCCTCCCGCAGCGCCCCGGCCCCGCCGGTCTGCGCGGTGGCGACCACCTGCCCGACGTCGTGCACGCTCGCCCCGACCCAGCGCCCGAACTCCAGCTCCCCGAGCCCCAGCGGCTGCTGGAGCAGCGGCAGCACGGCGATCGCCAGCGTCCCGCACAGGGTGACCAGTGCCACCGAGGCCGCGACGTCCTCCTCCTCGCTGCCCGCCGCCTGGCTGACCGCGCCGATCGCCGAGGCCCCGCAGATCGAGTAGCCGGTGGCGACCAGCAGCGGCTGGTCCCCCGGCAGGCCGAGCCGCCGGCCCAGCCAGAGCGTGCCCCCGAAGGTGGCCGCGACCACCGCGAGCACCATGGCGACGGTGGCCCAGCCGAGGCCGAGCACGTCGTCCAGGCTGAGCTTGAGCCCGAGCAGCACGATCCCGAGCCGCATCAGCCGCTTCCCGGCGGTGGACAGTCCCGGCCGGGCGACCCCGCGGACCACCGGGCGCAGCCCTGGCAGGTGGGCCGCGACCATGCCGAGCACGACGGCGGCGGTGAGTTCGGGCACGGCCGGCACCAGCTCGTGGATGCCGAGTGCGGCGGCCACCCCGAGGGCCGCGAGCAGCAGCCCGGGGGCGTCCCCGCGCATCGGGGGCAGGGAGCGGGTACGGGCGGCGCGGTGCCGGAGGGTCAGTGCCACGCCGCGCTCACTGCTGCTGGTCGGCGGGCAGCCGGTAGACCCGCCGGATGCTGGTGCCGAGCCGCGAGACGTCCGCGCCGTAGACGTGGATGGAGATCGCCGTGCTGCTACAGGAGTTGCGCACCAGGTGGATGTCGCCGGGCGGGGCGAAGGCGGCCACGGTGCCGGCCGGGCCGACCACGTGCTCGGTCTCGACCAGCCGGGCGGTGGAGCCGTCGGAGACCAGCCGGTAGCGGGTCTCGCTCTCCTGCCCCTGGTGGACGCCGGCCACGCACCACGAGACGTGGTCGTGGATCGGGGTCTGCTGCCCGGGCAGCCAGACCAGGGCGACGACGGAGAAGCTGCCGTCCTCCTCGGCGTGCAGGACGTGCTGGCGGTAGCGCTGCGGGTCACCCTCGCGATGGGCGGGCGCGAGCAGCGCGTCGGGCCCGTCCTGGTCGGCGTGCAGGTAGGGGGCGAGGCGCTCGCCGACCAGGTAGGCGGTGAGCTCCGGGGGGAGCCCGCGGTCCACGACGGCGCGGATCTCACTGATCAGCGCGGTCATCCGCTCGGTGAGCCGGTCGCTGCCGACCGTGGCTGAGGGTGTCATGCCATCAGGTTCGAACCTACCGACCTATCAGGTCCAAGGAGGGTTCCTAAGCAAGCTCCCCACTAACGCTTATACATCAGCACCGGCGATCAGCCCTCAGCGGTCGACGGTCAGTGCCCGCGACCGACGGTCAGCACCCGACCCGGCTCGCCGCCGCCTGCCGCAGGTGGTCCAGCACCAGCCCGGTGGCCGGGATCCGACGGTGCTCGCGCAGCACGTACGCGCTCACCTGCCGCCGCAGGTGCGGTTCGGCGGCCCGCCCGGTGACCTTGCGGTGGCACATGAAGGAGAGCACCAGCGCCGGCATCAGCGCGATCCCGACCCCGGCTGCGACCAGCGACTGCACCGCGAGGTTGTCATCCGTGGAGAACACGATGTCCGGCGCGAAACCCTCCTCCGCGCAGACGTGCAGCAGGTTGGCCCGGCAGCGCGGACAGCCCGCGATCCAGCGTTCGCCGCCGAGGTCGGCCAGCCGGACGGCGTGCCGGCGGCCGAGCGGGTGCCCGACCGGCAGCAGCACCGTGAGCAGGTCCTCCATCAGCGGGATCTCGTCGAGGCCCTCCGGCACCTCGGTGGCCCCGCCCGGGTACCGGAAGGCCAGCGCGATGTCGCACTCCCCGCGCAGCAGCCGCTGGACGGAGTCCGGCGGCTCGGCCTCCAGCAGCTCGACCCGCACACCGGGGTGCTCGGCCAGCAGCCGGGCCATCGCCTGGGGGATCAGGGTGGCGTTGGCGCTGGGGAAGGCGCAGACCCGCACCCGTCCGGCGCGCAGCCGGGCGAGCGCGGCGAGCTGCTGCTGGGCGGCGGACATGCTGCCGAGGATCAGCTCGGCGTGCCGGGAGAGCGCCTCCCCCGCCTCGGTGAGCCGCAGTCCGCGCCCCGCCCGGGTGAAGAGCGGGACGCCGACGGTGCGTTCGAGCGCCTTCATCTGCTGGGTGATGGCGGGCTGGGTGTAGCCGAGCTCGCGGGCGGCGGCCGAGTAGGAGCCGGCCCGGACCACCTCGTGGAACGTCCTGATGTGCCGCGAATCGAACACCGGTTCCATGATCCCTCCCGTCGGTGCACCCTCGACAGCCCTGCGTCGGCCTCGCCGGGCGTCCGAGAATCATAAGAGGAATTTGGAGGTACCGACCCCGACCCCACCCGCACCTATGGTTCAGCCTCGAACCATCCTTCTCATCCCTGCACCGACGGCGGAAGTCCCATCGACACCCCCGCCTCGGCCACCGGCGCCCCGCCGCGCACGCTCGGGCTGCGCCGGCTGCGCTTCTCCACGAAGCGGGCGAGCCAGGAGAGCAGCAGACACATGCCGATGTAGATCGGCGCGATCACGATCACCACCGGGATGAACGGGAGGTCGTAGTCCAGGTTGGTGGCGATCAGCTTGCCCGCGTGCAGGAACTCCTCGTAGGTGATCAGGAAGCCCAGCGAGGTGTCCTTGAGCGCGACCACCAGCTGGCTGATGATCGCCGGCAGCATCGACCGGACGGCCTGCGGCACCAGGACGTAGGTCATCACCTGGGTCTTGCGCATGCCCAGCGCGTACGCCGCCTCCCGCTGCCCCTTGGGCACCGCGAGCACGCCGGCCCGGAACACCTCGGCCAGCACCGAGCCGTTGTAGAACACCAGCCCGGCCACCAGCGCCCAGAGCGGCTGCACCTTGAGCGCGACGAAGATGAAGAAGATCATCACCAGCAGCGGCATGGCCCGGAAGAACTCCACCACCAGCGTGGCGAGCCAGCGCACCACCCGGTGTTCGGAGAGCCGTCCGGCCGCGAACAGCGCGCCGAAGGGCAGCGCGAACAGCACCGCCCAGCCGAAGGCCTTCAGGGTGTTGCCGAGCCCGCGCAGCAGCAGGTCCTGCACGCCCCGGTACTCGAAGGGCTGCCACTTGGCGTACGTGAACTGGTGGGTGTGGAACAGCATGTAGACCACCCAGCCGATCAGCGCCGCGATCAGCAGCAGCGCGATCCCGCCGTACAGCCGGTGCCGGGAGAGCGCCTTCGGGCCGGGGATGTCGTACAGCGCCGAGGATTCAACGGTCATCGGGATACCGCCACTCGTCGTTCCAGCAGGTTGAAGACGGCGCTGATGGCCAGGGTGATGATCAGGTAGCCGACGGCGATCCAGACGAAGGTCCAGACGATGCTGTAGCCCAGTTCGTTGATGGTCCGGTAGGTGCCCAGCAGCTCGGTGACGCTGAACGACCCGGCGATCGCCGTGTTCTTCGCCAGCGCGATCATCACGCTGCCGAGCGGCGCCACCACCGAGCGGTACGCCTGCGGCAGCACCACCAGGCCCATCGTCTGCCCGAAGCTCATCCCGAGGCTGCGGGCCGCCTCGCCCTGCCCGGTCGGCACCGTGTTGATGCCCGAGCGCATCGACTCGCAGACGAAGGCCGAGGTGTAGCAGCCGAGCGCGAGCACCGCGAAGGTGTAGAAGGGCAGGGTGATGTCGAACCGGGGCAGGCCCAGCACCACGATGAAGAACAGCAGGGTCAGCGGCGTGTTGCGCAGCACCGTCACCCAGAGCGTGCCGAACACCCGCAGCGGCTTCACCGGCGACACCCGGAAGCCCGCGATCAGCACGCCCAGCACCAGCGAGAGCACGGCGCTCACCGCGAACAGCGAGAGCGTGCCGAGGAAGCCGTCCCAGTAGGTCGACCAGTTGTCGGTCAGCGTTTTCACGGCGCGGCCCTCTCAGTACCGGACGATCTGCGGCGGGGTCGGCGCCGGCTCCCCGGAGAGGCCGAGGGTCGCCTCGAAGGCCCTCTGCCAGTCGCCGTTCCGGATGTGGTGCTCCAGCGCGTCGTCGATCGCACCGCGCAGCACGGTGTCGTTCTTCGGCACCCCGATCCCGTACGGCTCGGTCGAGAACAGCGGGCCGACCACCTTGAGCTCGTCCGGTGCCTTGGCCGCGAAGCCGAGCAGGATCGCGTTGTCCGTGGTCACCGCGTCGACCTGGTCGGTGATCAGGTTGTCCACGCAGGCCGAGTAGGTGTCGTACCCGATCAGCTTGGCCTTCGGGTACTTCGACTGGATGCGCTGGTACGGGGTCGAGCCGGCCGCCGAGCAGACCTTCCTGCCATTCAGGTCCTCCGGGCCGTGGATGGTGGTGTTGTTCTTGCGCACCAGCAGTGACTGCCCGGCGACGAAGTACGGGCCGGCGAAGCCGACCAGCTTCTTCCGGTTGTCGTTGATGGTGTAGGTGCCGACGTAGTAGTCCACCTGGCCGTTCTGCAGGGCGGTCTCGCGGTTGGCCGAGGCGATGGTCCGGAACTGGATCCGGTCCGGCGGGAAGCCCAGCGAGGCGCCCACCATCCTGGCGATCTCGATGTCGAAGCCGGAGTACTCGCCGGTGGCCGGGTTCTTCTGGCCCAGGTACGGCTGGTCCTCCTTGGCTCCGACCACCAGGTGGCCCCGGCCCCGGGCGGCGTCCAGGGTCGGCGAGCCGGTGATCGCGGCGGCGTCCTGCACCTGGTAGGTGGGCAGGGCGCTGGGCTGCGGGCCCTTGGGCGGCGGGGTACCGGGCTTGCCGCAGCCCGTCGCCAGCGCGGTGAGCAGCAGGACGGCGGCGACCAGTCGCTGCCCCGCCCGCACGACGGGCCGCGCCCCCGTCGTCGTGGCGGTGGTCCCGGGCGCCGGCGCGGCAGTCGCGGGCACCGGCACGGTGGTCACGCGCCTCGCCGGGGACGTCGTCTCGTGGTTCACGGCGCCGCCTCAGTGCTTCAGGATCTTGGACAGGAAGTCCTTGGCGCGATCGCTCTCCGGGGCGCCGAAGAAGTCCTCCGGGGCGCGGTCCTCGACGATCCGGCCGTCGGCCATGAACACCACCCGGTTCGCGGAGGCCCGGGCGAACCCCATCTCGTGGGTGACCACGACCATCGTCATGCCCTCGCTCGCGAGCTGGCGCATGACGTCCAGCACCTCGTTGATCATCTCGGGGTCGAGCGCCGAGGTGGGCTCGTCGAACAGCAGCGCCTTGGGTTCCATCGCCAGCGCTCGGGCGATCGCGACCCGCTGCTGCTGCCCGCCGGAGAGCTGCGCCGGGTACTTGGCGGCCTGGTCGGCCAGGCCCACCCGTTCCAGCAGCGCGCGGGACTTGGCGTCCGCCTCCGCCTTGGGCCGGCCGCGCACCTTGATCTGCGCCAGCGAGACGTTCTGCAGCACGGTCTTGTGCGCGAACAGGTTGAAGGACTGGAACACCATGCCGACCTCGGCGCGCAGCCTGGCCAGGCCCTTGCCCTCCGCGGGCAGCGGCTCGCCGTCGATCAGGATGCTGCCGTTCTCGATCGGTTCCAGCCGGTTGATCGCCCGGCACAGGGTGGACTTGCCGGAGCCGGACGGGCCGATGACCACGACGACCTCCCCGCGCCCCACCGTCAGCTCGATGTCCCGCAGCACGTGCAGGTCCCCGAAGTGCTTGTTGACCCCGCGCATCTCGATCAGCGGGGTGAAGGGCGAGGCGCCGGTCGGGGCCGGCCCGGGGGCGGTGGTCACCGGGCGCGCCGTCCCTTCAGCAGCCAGCCCAGCACGGCGCCCGCGATCAGCGTGGCCAGCAGCGCGATCCAGAGCGGCGCGGTGACGGTGAAGACCCAGAACTGGATCTTCACCTTGTCGAGGTTGGCGAACAGGAACCACACGGCGAGGACGACGATGGCGCCGATCCCGATGTAGCGCGTGGGAATCCCGCCGATCTCACCGCGCGAGGAACGGGACGAACCGTCTGAAATCTTGGTCACCGGAGCAGTCTGCGGGCCGAAAGGTCGATTTGCCCGGCTACGCGCCCTTCCGGGCCAGGGAGTAACCCGTACGGGGCAATCGGACCCCGTACGGGTTTGAGACCTCCGCTGCCCGGACGGCCCGCTACCGCTCGTCCCGCCAGGACCTCCAGAGCGCCGCGTACGGCCCGCCCGCCGCGACCAGATCCGGGTGGCTGCCGTACTCGCTGATCCGCCCGCCCTCGACCACCGCGATCACGTCCGCGTCGTGCGCGGTGTGCAGCCGGTGGGCGATGGCGATGACCGTCCGGCCCTCCAGCACCCGGGAGAGCGAGCGCTCCAGGTGGCGGGCGGCCCGCGGGTCCAGCAGCGAGGTGGCCTCGTCCAGCACCAGGGTGTGCGGGTCGGCCAGCACCAGCCGGGCCAGTGCCAGCTGCTGGGCCTGCGGCGGCGTCAGCGAGGTGCCGCCGGAGCCGACCTCGGTGTCCAGGCCCTCCGGCAGGGCGTCCACCCAGGCCCCGGCGTCCACCGCGTCCAGCGCGGCCCGCAGCTCGGTGTCGTCCGCGTCGGGCGCGGCCAGCAGCAGGTTGTCCCGCAGGGTGCCGACGAAGACGTGGTGCTCCTGGTTCACCAGGGCGACCTCCGCGCGCACCCGCTCGGCCGGCATCCGCGCCAGCGCCGCGCCGCCGAGGGTCACGCTGCCGCGGCCGGGGGTGTAGATCCCGGCCAGCAGCCGGCCGAGGGTGGACTTGCCCGCGCCGGACGGCCCGACCAGCGCGACCCGGCTGCCCGGGGCGACGTCCAGGCTGATCCCGTGCAGCACGTCGGCGCCCTCGCGGTAGCCGAACCGGACGTCCTTCGCCTCGACCCGACGGCCGTCCGGCCGGGCGGACTCGTCGCCCTCGTGCTCGGGCACCTCGCGCACGCCGACCAGCCGGGCCAGCGAGGCCTGGCCGATCTGCAGCTCGTCGTACCAGCGCAGGATCAGGTCCACCGGGCCGGTCAGCATCTGGGCGTAGAGCACGCCGGTGGTCAACTGGCCCACGCTGATCCAGCCCTGGACGGTGAACAGCCCGCCGAGCACCATGGTGGCGAGCACCGCCGCGGTGTAGACCGCGTCGATGGTCGGGAACCAGACCGAGCGCAGCCACAGCGTGTACCGCTCCCAGGCCAGCCACTCGCGCAGCTTGCGGTCGGTCAGCCGGACCCGCTGGTCGCCCAGCCGCAGCGCCTCGACCGTCCGCCCGGCGTCCACCGTCTCGGCCAGCACGTTGCTCACCGCCGCGTACCCGGCCGACTCGCTGCGGTAGGACTGCGGCGCGCGCCGGAAGTACCAGCGGGAGCTGACCAGCAGCAGCGGCAGCCCGACCAGCGAGGTCAGCGCGAGCAGCGGCGAGGTGACCAGCAGCGCGCCGAGCACCAACAGCAACGAGACCACGGCGACGGCGAGTTCGGGGACCGCCTCGCGCACCGACTTGTCCAGCCGGTCGACGTCGGTGGTGCCCCGGGAGACCAGGTCCCCGGTGCCGGCCCGCTCCAGCACGCCGGTCGGCAGGGCCACCGAGCGCACCAGGAAGTCCTCGCGCAGGTCGGCCAGCACCCGCTCGCCGAGCACCGCCCCGCGCATCCGCGACCAACCGGTGAACGCCGCCTGCACCACCAGCGCCAGCAGGTACCAGGCGACCGCCACCGCGATGGTGGACCCGGCGGTACCGGTGGCCAGCGACTCGACCAGGCGGCCCAGCACCCAGGGGCCGACCAGCCCGGCCACCGTGGCCGTCGAGTGCAGCGACACCACCGCGGAGAACCCGGCGCGGTGCCGCCGCGCCAGCAGCAGCAGGTACTCGCGCACGGCGGCCGGGGAGCCGACCGGCAGGGTGGCGGCCGGTTCCCGTTCCTCCTGGACCGGAGGCTTCATGACGTTCTCCTCGCTTGCGTGGCAGGGAAGTTGACGGCGGAGCTCATACGGCCCCACCCACCGGACGGGCCGCTTCCTCGTCGCGGGTCACCACGGCCCGGTAGGCCGGCTCGGTCCGCATCAGTTCGCGGTGCCGCCCGGCGGCGGCCACCCGGCCGTCCCGCAGCAGCACCACCCGGTCCGCCCGGTCGAGCAGCAACGGGCTGGTCGCGAACACCACGGTGGTGCGGCCCGCCCGGGTGTCCCGCAGCCCGGCGGCGATCCTCGACTCGGTGTGGGCGTCCACCGCGCTGGTGGGCTCGTCCAGGACCAGCACCGGCGGGTCCGCCAGCAGGGCCCGGGCCAGCGCGAGCCGCTGGCGCTGCCCGCCCGAGAGCGAGCGTCCGCGCTCGGTGATCCGGGCGCGCATCGGGTCTCCCCCGCACTCCGGCGAGCCGTCCACCAGGGCCTCCAGCACGTCCTCGGAGCGGGCCGCCGCCAGCGCCTCGGCGGCCGGGACCCGCCCCGAGGAGGGGATGTCGAACAGCTCGGCCAGCGTGCCGGAGAGCAGCACCGGCTCCTTGTCGTGGACCAGCACCGCCGCCCTGGCCTCGGCCAACGGCACCGCGTCCAGCTCCGTGCCGCCGAGCCGCACCGAGGCCTGCGCCCGTTCGCCCTCGGCCAGCGGGACGTGGCCGCCGAGCCGTTCGGCCAGCGCTCCGGCGAAGTCCGGGTCCCCGCAGACCACCGCGGTCAGCTCGCCGGCCCGCGCCGTCAGCCCGCTCGCCGGGTCGTGCAGGTCCGCCTTGTCCGGCCTGGTCAGCGAGGCCTCGGCCGGGCCCGCGGTCCGGGTGAGCGAGAGCACCCGCACGGCCCGCCCGGCGGAGACCCGGGCCACGCTCCAGGCGTGCGCCGCCTCGCCCAGGATGCGCAGCGGAGCGGCCAGGAAGGCCGTCGCGCCGTACACCGCGATCAGGGTGCCGACGGCGAGCTCGCCGGAGGCCACCAGCCGGGCGCCGTACCAGGTGACCCCGACCACGAACAGGCCGGGCAGCAGCACCTGCTGCGCCTGCATCAACGACCAGATCCGGGCCGAACGGACGGCCGCCGCCCGGACCTTCTGGGAGGCCGCGCGGTACCGCTCCAGGAACAGTTCCTCGCCGCCGATGCCACGCAGCACCCGCAGCCCCGCGACCGTGTCGGCCGCCAGCTCGGTGGCCTTGCCACCGAGGGTGCGCTGCTGCTCGTAGCGCCGCTCGAACGGCCCGATCAGCGGCCAGACCGAGGCCGCCAGCACCGGGACGCCGAGCAGCACCCCGGTCCCGAGCACCGGATCGACCAGCAGCACCGCCGTGCTGACGGCCAGCCAGACCGTCGCCGCGGACCGGACCCGGGCGACCAGTTCGACGTACCAGCCGATCCGTTCGACGTCCCCGCTGCCGACCGCGACGACCTCGCCGGTGGCGATCCGGCGGGACAGCCCGGCCCCGAGGTGCGAGGCCTGCCGGGCCACCAACTGCCGTACGTGGGTGGCCGCGTGGATCCAGTTCCAGACTGCCTGCCGGTGCGCCAGCACGGTACCGAGCGCGGCCCCCGCGCCCAGCAGGACCAGGAGTCCGCCGGCCCGCCAGATCCCGCCGGCGTCGCCGTCCACGGCGGCCTGCACACCGAAGCCGAGCGGTACCGGAAGAGCGGCCTGGCACCCCATCTCGATCAGCGTCCAGACGGTGGCGAGCAGCTGCCCGCGCCGCTGGCTGCGCTGCAGCCAGCGCAGGAAGGCGAGGGGTGAGGAGAGATCGGGACGGCCGGGATCGGTTAGCGGCAGGGGGGTGAGCAGCATGACACTCCGATACGGGCGGTGCGCGGGCGCGGTAGCGCGGGCGCACAGGGGTACGGGGGAGCTACGGGAGGACGGGGAGCAGGGCGCGCGGAACGCCTCGACGAGGTGCGCACAGCACGGGCGGAAGCCGAACGAGCAGGACGGCGGGACGCCTCGAGCCGACGGGCGGAAGCCGCGGCGCGTCAGCACGGCGGCGGCGCGGCTTCGGTGACGCGTCCGGGGAGATACCGGACGGGGATGGGATGGGCACGAAGGGCCCGGGAGTCAGGAGGTCATGGCCGCGAGCCTGCCAACCTCCACGTGATCCACGCAACAGGTTTTTCGCTGCGGCCCGCCGCCCGACCGGCCCGCCGGCTCCGCGCGCCCCCGTACGCCCTCCGCACGCCGGCTCCGCACGCCCCCTGCGCACCGGCCCCCCACGCTGCCCGCACATCCCGCCGCACGTCCCTCACCAGGGCGGTCTCCGTCCCGCTCCCCGGCCGGCCGGCCACCCCGGGCAAACCCCCGCAAAGCTTCACCCGGGATTCGCCCGTTCGGCGGGAACAATCACACCGGGACACCAGTTGCCCCCACTGGAACCACAGGACAATCAGGAGGGCACCCCTTCCCGTGAGCACCATCCCCACCGTCACGCTCAACGACGGCGCGCAGATCCCGCAGCTCGGCTTCGGCGTGTGGCAGGTCCCGGACGCCGAGGCCACCCCGGCCGTCCGCGCCGCGATCGAGGCGGGCTACCGCTCCATCGACACCGCGGCCATCTACGAGAACGAGACCGGCACCGGTGCGGCGATCGCCGAGGCGCTGGCCGGCGGCGTGGCCCGCGCGGACCTCTACGTCACCACCAAGCTGTGGAACTCGGGCACCCGCGACTGGTCCGGCGAGAAGGGCCGCGACGCGGTGCGGCGCGAGTTCGACGCCTCGCTGGCCAAGCTCGGCCTCGACTACCTCGACCTGTACCTGATCCACTGGCCGCGCCCGATGCACGGCGACAGCTACCTGAACATCTGGAAGGCCTTCGAGCAGCTGAAGGAGGAGGGCCGGGTCAAGTCGATCGGCGTCTCCAACTTCGGCACCGAGCAGCTGACCCGCCTGCTGGACGGGGCCTCCGTCGCCCCGGTCCTGAACCAGGTCGAGCTGCACCCGTACTTCCCGCAGACGGAGCTGCGCGCCTTCCACGCCGAGCACGGCATCGCCACCGAGGCGTGGAGCCCGCTGGGCCAGGGCAAGGAGCTGCTCGCCGAGCCCGCGCTGCTGGAGATCGCGGAGAAGCACGGCCGCACGGTCGCCCAGGTGGTGCTGCGCTGGCACCTCCAGAGCGGCGTGATCGCGATCCCGAAGTCGGTCACCCCGTCCCGGATCCGCGAGAACCTGGACGTCGTCGGCTTCGAGCTGGACGCCGAGGACCTCACGGCGATCGCCACCGTGGCCACCGGCAAGCGGATCGGCCCGGACCCGCAGGAGTTCGACTGGAACTGAGGCCCGGTTCGGGGGCCCGGCCCCCGAACCCCCGAACCGCCTGACGGCAGGACACACGAAGACCGCCCGCACCCCAGGGGAGCGGGCGGCCTTCGGCATGCCGATCCGCCAAAGCCCATGGCCATGGGCCCTCAGCGTTTTGGCGAATCGTTTTGGCTACTGCGGCGAAGATTTGACCTAGAGTCTGGCCGCCTTCGCGATGAGGGCGAGTCCGGCCTCGTGCTCGCTCTCCTCCAGCGGAGCCAGCAGCAGCCGCTGGACCTCGGCCACCCCGGCGGCCGAGCGGTGCAGCAGGTCCTGTCCCGCCGGTGAGAGCGAGAGCAGGTTGCGCCGTCCGTCCGAGGGGTCGCGCCGGCGCTGCACCAGACCGCGGCGCACCAGTCGGCTGACCATCTCGGCCATCGTGGCCTTGTCCAGCGAGGCCAGCTCGCCGACCGTGCGCTGGTCGGCGCCCGGTTCCAGCTCCAGCGCGTCCAGCACCGCGTACTGCGGAGCCGTCAGCTCGGCGCCCACGTGCTCCGACCAGAGCTTGGTGTGCACCTGCTGGCTCACCCTGATCAGGTAGCCGATCGCCCGCTGGGCGTCCAGTATCGGCCGCGCGTCGGCGATGACGGCGACCGCCGCGGGCTCCAGCCTGGCTATCTTGGCCATCACCCGGACGATCTCGACCTGTTCCTCCGCCGAGAGCGGCTCGAACAGGACGCGCTGCACGCGGACCACGCCGCCGGTGGCCTCGCGCACCGCCTGGGCACCGCTCTGCGAGAGCGCCAGCAGCTTGCGCCGGCCGTCGGCCGGGTCGCGCCTGCGCAGCACCAGGCCGCGGCGGACCAGCCGCGCGACCATCTCCGCCATCGTGGCCTTGTCGAGCGAGGCCCGCTCGCCGACCGTCCGCTGGTCCGCACCCGGTTCAAGGGCCAGGACCAGCAGCACGGCGAACTGCGGAGCCGTGAGATCGGCTCCGACGTGTTCGGACCACAAGCGGGTGTGGACCTGCTGTGCCACGCGAATGAGGTGTCCGGGCGACTGCTGCAGTCGCGCAGACACGCGGGTTGTCGGGATCTCCCCCAGCACCATGTATCCGTCCCGATGTCACACCCGGTGTGTGTGGGACACCCGGGTGGGGCAGTAACGGCGAGTGGGCGTCCAGCTATGAGGGAGGGCGCTCCAGCCGTGCAGCCGGTGGCTGCTGGCGGACACTATACAAACGGCGGGCCCTTGCTGGCAGGCAGGGGCGGATAGTAGACGCAGGTTCGGCAACATTGGCATATTTACGCGCTGCGAAGCCCTTGCAGTAACGCGTTCTCAGCAGAAAGCCGACCGGCCGGTCCTTACCCACCGTCACCTGGTGTCTCACCACTCTGGCCGCCCCCCTTACCCGCCGGTAGGGTGTGGCCACCCTCGCCGGGGGCTCTCCCCGGGAGGCAACCCAGAGAGAGACGAGAGCGCGCATGACCGAGCAGAGCACCGCCCCCCGGGTCGCCGTCGTCACCGGTGCCGCCCGCGGCCTGGGCGCCGCCACCGCCGTCCGGCTGGCCGCCGACGGCTACGCGGTCGCCGTCCTGGACCTGGACGAGGCCGCCGGCAAGGAGACGGTCGACCGAATCACCGCCGCCGGCGGCACGGCACTGGCCGTCGGCGCCGACGTCTCGGACGCCGAGCAGGTCCAGGCCGCCGTCGACCGGGTGGCCGCCGAGCTCGGCGCGCCGGTCGTCCTGGTGAACAACGCGGGCGTGCTCCGCGACAACCTGCTCTTCAAGATGTCCGAGTCCGACTGGGACACGGTCATGAACGTTCACCTCCGCGGCGCCTTCCTGATGACCCGCGCGGTGCAGAAGCACATGGTCGACGCCGGTTTCGGCCGCATCGTCAACCTGTCCTCGTCCTCGGCCCAGGGCAACCGCGGCCAGGCCAACTACTCGACCGCCAAGGCCGGGCTCCAGGGCTTCACCAAGACTTTGGCCATCGAGCTGGGCAAGTTCGGCATCACGGCCAACGCGGTCGCCCCCGGCTTCATCGCCACGGACATGACAGCGGCCACCGCCGCCCGGGTCGGCATGGACTTCGAAGACTTCAAGCGGGCCGCGGCCTCTCAGATCCCGGTCCAGCGGGTCGGCGTGCCTGAGGACGTCGCCCACACCATCTCCTTCCTCGCGAGCGAGGGCGCCGGCTTCGTCTCCGGCCAGGTGATCTACGTCGCGGGCGGCCCCCTCGACTGAGCACGGAACCTACACAGGGTTACCACGGAGTGGGAAGCCGGGAGCACCGGTCTCCCACTCCGTTTGCCTTGACCGGGCAATTTGCAGAATCATTCGACGACCACACTGGCTTTCGATCCTGGAATCGCCGAAATCACCCCACGGACCGCCCCTCATCGACCCAATTGTCGATTTCACGGGAAAATGACAATTACCACCGGAATAGCCCTGTCCGGCTGGGTAAGGTCACCCCGTGCAATCCAGAAGTACCCCCGCTCCCTTTCCGCGCCAGGGGCCGGAGCGCCGCACCCCCGACACCGGCCGCCGGGAACGCGCCGCCGCCACCGGGCACACCCCCGCCCCGATCGTCGGCGCCGCCCGCGAGCCGGGCTGGCCGCCGAGGGGCCGACGACAGGCCGCCCTGCTCGCCGTCACCCTCGCCGGCTACCTGCTCGTACTGGCCGGAGTCCTGCTCAACACCGCGCTGGTCGACCTCGACTGGTCCGTCCGGCTGCTGCGTCCCTACGAGCGGTGGCCCCGACTGGAGCCGCTGCTCGACACCTGGGTGGTCGCCGGCCAGCGCGGCCCCTCCGCGATCGCCGCCTTCCTCTGGCTCGGCTGGCGGGCCCACCGCCTCGGCCGGGTGCGTCCGCTGCTGGTCATGGGCATCGCGCTGCTGTTGCTCAACGTCACCGTCGGCGCGGTCAAGATCGTCACCGGCCGGCTCGGTCCGCACTACGCCCAGTACGTCGGCTCACCCGAGCTCTTCTCCGGCGGCACCATCTTCCCCTCCGGCCACACCGCCAACGCGGTGGTCACCTGGGGCGTGCTCGCCTACCTCGCGGTCCGCTGGCGCCGCACCGGTGCGCTGATCGCCGCCGCGACCGCCTGCTCGATCGGCCTGACCACGGTCTACCTGGGCACCCACTGGGTCACCGACGTCCTGGCCGGCTGGGCCGCCGGACTGCTCGTCCTGCTCTCCCTGCCGCTACTGGAACCCCTGGTCGCCACCGCCGAACAGCGACTCCACCGGCGCTTCGCCCGCCGGCACCTGCCCTACTGACCCCCCGCCGCAACGAGCCCGAACCCCACCGGCCCATGTCCGCCGGCCCGACCCCGACGAGCCCCGCCCCATCACCCCCGAGCCGCACCGGGGCGCCGGACCTACCCCTCCCAGCTGCGCTCGACCACCCCGTCGCGCACCGCGAGGTTGAGCCGCCCCTGCCGGTACTCCATGGTCATCAGGTCCCCCGGCTCCAGCACCCGGACCGTCGCCCAGCCGTGCCGCCGGGCCAGCTCCCGGGCCCGCTCGATCCGCAGCCCCGCGTACCCCTCGCCGTCCTGGCCCGCCGCACCCGAACCCGCCCCCGCCTCGTCCGATCCCGACATCGTGCCCTCCCCGGCTCGCATCCTCGGACGTACCCTGGAATCGTAGCCCGACCCGCGCGGTCCGGAGGTGAACGGCATGCCCACCACCACGCCGCGGCGGTGGCGCAGCGGCACCGAGCCGGCCACCGCCCGCAGCGCCCTCAAGCTCCGCTACCTGCTGTCGCTCACCTTCACACCGCTGTTCGCGCTGGCGACGGCGGGCTTCGCCGTCTGGGCGGCCGTCTCCCCCGTCCACGGCGCACCCGGCCGGGGCGCCCTCACCGGCTTCGCCGTGGCCTGCGGCCTGCTCACCCTGTTCGCCGCCGTCGATCTCGTGGTGGTCGTCCGGCGCCGCCGGACCGAGCTCTGACGCGGTGTCTCCCACGGAGTGGGAAGTCGGCCCGGCCGACTTCCCACTCCGCGCCGTCCCCGGCCCCGGCCTCAGCGGCCGCCGACCGCCTGCTTGACCAGCGTCCGCCCGAAGTCCCACATCAGTCCGCTCCCCCGGTGGGCCTCGTCCATGATGTCGGTGAAGGCGTCCACGAACCGGTCCACATCGCGCTCGGTGATGATCAGCGGCGGGATCAGCTTGATCACTTCCAGGTGGTCCCCGGACACCTGCGTCAGGATGCGGTGCCGCTGCAGCAGCGGCACGACCACCATCTGCGCGAACAATCCCTTGCGCGCCGCCTGGAGCGCGGTCCAGCCCGTACGCAGCTTGAGCGACCTGGGCCGGCCGAACTCGATCCCGATCATCAGCCCGCGCCCGCGCACCTCGGCGAGCAGCTCGTACCTGTCGACCAGGGCGGCCAGCCGTTCGCGGAAGTGGTCGCCCACCTTGCGGGCGTTCTCCACCACCTGCTCGTCGCGCATCACCTCCAGGGTCGCCAGCCCGGCCGCCATGGCCTGGGCGTTGGACCCGAAGCTGGCCGAGTGCACCAGCACCCGGTCCATCGAGGAGTACACCTTCTCGAAGATCCAGCTCTTGCCGAGCGTCGCCCCGACCGGCACGTAGCCGCCGGACAGCGCCTTGGCCGCGCAGACCAGGTCGGGCAGCACGCCGTCCTCGTGCTGGTAGGCGAAGAACTCGCCGGTGCGGCCGACGCCGGTCTGCACCTCGTCGCAGATCAGCAGCGCCCGGTGCTCGTGCAGCAGTGCCTGGGCGGCCCGCAGCCAGCCGGGCGGCGGCGCCTGGACGCCCTTGCCCTGGATCGGCTCGACGATCAGCCCCGCGACGTCGCCGCGCTTCAACTCCTTGGCCAGAGCTCCGAGGTCGCCGAGCGGGATGGCGGTGTCCGGCAGCAGCGGGTCGAAGCCCTTGCGGAACCCGCTCTCGCCGTTGACTGAGAGCGAGCCGGTGGTCAGCCCGTGGAAGGCGTGGTCGGCGTAGAGGATCCTTCGGCGTCCGGTGGCGTACCGGGCGAACTTCAGCGCGGTCTCCACCGCCTCGGTGCCGCTGTTGCCGAAGAACACCCGGTCCAGTCCCGGCGCGTGGGACAGCAGCCGCTCGGCCAGCAGCCCGGGCAACGGCGAGCAGTCGAAGCGGACCAGGTCCGGCAGGTCGAGGTCCATCACCTGCTGGATCGCCGAGCGCACCACCGGGTGGTGGCGGCCGAGCGCGAAGATGCCGAAGCCGGCCAGCATGTCGAGGTACTCGTTGCCCTCGGCGTCGTAGAAGTACTGGCCCCGGGCTCGCTCGTAGTACTTGTCGAAGCCGATGGTGTGCAGCATCCTCGGCAGCTGCGGGTTGAGGTAGCGGCCGTGCAACTCGTAGCGCTCAGCGCCGCGTTCGGCGATCAGTGCGGCGAGGTCGAAGGCGGGGCGGTCTGGTTCAGCCGGCATGGCGCGGGTTCGCTCCTCGGGTCGGTAGCAGGTTCTTGGCGAAGACGGCGCTCTGGGCGGCCACGCCGGTCCCGGTCAGCCCGGCCTCCTCCAGGATCTCCCCGCGCGAGGCGTGGCCGAGGAACTCCTGGGGCAGGCCGAGCACCCGCACCGGCACCTCCACGTCGGCGTCGCGCAACGCCTGGGCGACGGCCGAACCGACGCCTCCGGTACGGCCGTTGTCCTCGACGGTGACCACCAGCCGGTGGGCGGCGGCCAGTTCGGGCAGCGCCGGGTCGACCGGCTTGACCCAGCGCGGGTCGACCACGGTCGCGGTGAAGCCCTCGGCGAGCAGCAGCCGGGCCGCGTCCAGGCAGGCGGGGGCGGTGGTGCCGACCGCGACCAGCAGGATCTCCGGCGCCGGCCCGGTGCGCAGCAGCACGTCCACCCCGCCGATCCGGTCGACGGCCGGCACCGCGGGTCCGACGTTGCCCTTCGGGAAGCGCACCACGGTCGGGGCGTCCCCGACCTCGACGGCCTCGCGCAGCTGGGCGCGCAGCTGTTCGGCGTCACGCGGTGCGGCGAGCCGCAGCCCGGGGACGACCTGGAGGATCGACAGGTCCCACATGCCGTTGTGCGAGGCGCCGTCCGGCCCGGTCACCCCGGCGCGGTCGAGCACGAAGGTGACGCCCAGCCGGTGCAGGGCCACGTCCATCAGCACCTGGTCGAAGGCCCGGTTGAGGAAGGTCGCGTACACCGCGACCACCGGGTGCAGCCCGCCGGTGGCCAGCCCCGCGGCGCTGGTGACGGCGTGCTGCTCGGCGATCCCGACGTCGAAGGTCCGTTCCGGGTAGGCCTTGGCGAACGGGGCCAGGCCCACCGGTTGGAGCATGGCCGCGGTGATCGCCACCAGGTCCGGCCGTTCGGCCCCGAGAGCGACCAGCTCGTCCCCGAACACCGAGGTCCAGGAGACGCCGCCGCTGGGCGAGACCGGCAGGCAGGTGTACGGGTCGATCGGGTTGACGGCGTGGAAGCGGTCGGCCTCGTCCTGCTCGGCCGGCCGGTAGCCGCGCCCCTTGACGGTCAGGCAGTGCACGATGACCGGACCGCCGAAGTTGCGGGCCTGGCGCAGCGCCTGTTCGACCGCGCCCGGATCGTGGCCGTCGATCGGCCCGAGGTACTTGAGGCCGAGGTCCTCGAACATGCCCTGCGGGGCGAAGGCGTCCTTGAACCCCTTCTTGGCGCCGTGCAGCGCGTCGAAGATCGGCTGGCCGACCAGCGGGGTGCGCTGGAGGGCCTCCTTGCCGAGGGCGAGGAAGCGCTCGTAGCCCTGGGTGGTGCGCAGGGTGGCCAGGTGGTTGGCGAGGCCGCCGATGGTCCTGGCGTAGGAGCGCTCGTTGTCGTTGACGACGATGACCAGCGGCCGGTCGCGGGCCTCGGCGATGTTGTTGAGCGCCTCCCAGGCGAGTCCGCCGGTGAGCGCGCCGTCGCCGATCACCGCGACGGTGTGCCGGTCGTGCTGGCCGAGCAGTTGGGCCGCCTTGGCCAGGCCGTCGGCGTAGGAGAGCGCGGTGGAGGCGTGCGAGTTCTCGACGAGGTCGTGCTCGGACTCGCCCCGCGAGGGGTACCCGGAGAGCCCGCCGCGCATCCGCAGCCGGCTGAAGTCCTGGCGGCCGGTGAGCAGTTTGTGGACGTAGCTCTGGTGGCCGGTGTCGAAGACGATCCGGTCGTACGGCGAGTCGAAGACCCGGTGCAGCGCGATGGTCAGCTCCACCACGCCGAGGTTGGGCCCGAGGTGGCCGCCGGTGCGGGTGACGGCGTCGATCAGGAAGTCGCGGATCTCGTCGGCGAGCAACGGGAGTTCGGCGGCGGGGAGCTTGCGCAGCTCGGCCGGGGACGTGACGCGGGAGAGCAGTGACATGGGTACACCTCACGACTCGGAGCGGTGCGGTGGTGCCTCCGCCCGGACGGGACAGGGCGCCGGCCCGGTTCGGGGCGGGAGCCCGGCCCGGGTTCTGCGGCAGTGCCCGGCCCGGCACTGGGGCGGAGCCGGCCCGGGCGCGGGGCCCGGGCCGGAGTCAAGTCCCGTTTCAGCGGCCCTTGTTGCCGTTGACGGTCTCGGTGATGGCGCGCAGCGACTGCTGGAGCGAGCCCATCGTCGCGAGGACGGCGGTCGGCTCGTAGCCGCAGTGGGCCATGCAGTTCTCGCAGCGTGGGTCCCGGCCGCGGCCGTACTTGCTCCAGTCGGTCTTCTCGACCAGTTCGCGGTAGGTGGGCACGTAGCCGTCGGCCATCAGATAGCAGGGCCGCTGCCAGCCGAACAGCGAGTAGTTGGGGATGCCCCAGGGGGTGCACTCGAAGTCGGCCTTGCCCTCCAGGAAGTCCAGGAAGAGCGGGCTGTGGTTGAGCCGCCAGCGCCTGCGGTTGCCGCCGGCGAAGGCCTTGCGGAAGAGCTCCCTGGTCTGCTCGACGCCGAGGAAGTGCTCCTGGTCGGGGGCCTTCTCGTAGGCGTAGGCGGGCGAGATCATCATCTCGTCCACCTTGAGCTCGTCGTTGAGGTAGTCCAGCACCTCGATGACGGTCTGCGGGGTGTCGGTGTTGAAGAAGGTGCTGTTGGTGGTGACCCGGAAGCCGCGCCGCTTGGCCTCCTTGATCGCGGCCACCGCCTCGTCGAAGGTGCCCTCCTTGGCCACCGACTCGTCGTGCCGCTCCCGCATGCCGTCGATGTGCACGGCGAAGGTGAAGTACGGCGAGGGCCTGAACTTGTCCATCTTCTTGCGCAACAGCAGCGCGTTGGTGCAGAGGAAGACGTACTTGCGGCGCTCGACCAGCTGCCGGACGATCTCGTCGATCTGCGGGTGCATCAGCGGCTCGCCGCCGGCGATCGAGACCATCGGGGCACCCGACTCCAGGACCGCGCCGACCGCCTGGGCGACGGGCATCCGCTGCTTCAGGACGCCCGCCGGGTGCTGGATCTTGCCGCAGCCCTCGCAGGCGAGGTTGCAGGCGAAGAGCGGTTCCAGCTCCACGATCAGTGGGAACTTGTCCCGGCGCTTGAGCAGCTTCTGCTGCATGAGGTAGGTGCCGACCCGCACGGTCTGGCGCAACGGCATGGCCATGGCTAGCTCGCCTCCTGGGGGAGCGTCGAGGATGTGGGGTGGTTCAGGTCTGCGGAGCCGGGCGCGCGCTCCTGCCGGTACCAGTCGACGAGGGCGGGTACCGTCGCCCGCAGGGTCCGCCAGGCGCGCACCCCGGCCGGGAGGGTGCCGAACCGCAGCAGCTCGTGCTCGGGCGTGTCCACCACCACCCGCAGGACGGCGGCCGGCAGCGCGGGCCGCGTCTCGCGCAGCGCGGCCAGGACGGCGGCGGCCTCCATGTCGACGGCGAGCGCGCCCTGGACGTGCAGCGCCCGCCGTTCGATGCCGCGCACCACGTGGTCGGCGGTGTGGTGCACCCCGGTGTGCACGGTCAGGCCGCGCTCCTTCAGCACCCGGGTGAGCTCCGCCCCGGAGTCGAGCGGGTACAGGTGGCCCTCGGCGTCGCGCACGCCGTCGGCGGCGACCACGTCGCCGGGCAGCACGCCCGGGCCGAGCGCGGCGCCGAAGCCGGCCACCACCACGGCGCCGTACCCGGCGGGGGCGGAGCCGAGCAGCCGCCGGACGGCCAGCCCGGCGCGCCGCCGGCCGACCCCGGTGCGCACCAGCACCGGGGGCCCGCCGGCCGCGCCGCGCCAGTCACCGCCGCGCAGGGCCCAGACCTCGGGGCCCAGGGCGCAGAGCACCAGCAGGGGTGCGGTGGTCACCGCGACGCCCCGATCGCCGGGGCGCCGTCGGCCCGGCTCGTGCCCGGGGCGCCGTTGAGGTAGCGGCCCAGCGCGGTGACCGGGAAGACCAGCCGGTAGAGGTGGTAGTTGATGGAGAAGTCCCAGGGGAAGCCGGTGCCGGTGAACTGCGGCTCGTCCCAGGTGCCCTCGGGCAGCTGGGTGCGCACCAGCCAGTCCGCGCCGCGCTCGACGGCCGGGTTGGCCCGGCCCTGCGGCCCTTCCCCGGCCGCGAGCAGCGCCATCAGCGCCCACGCGGTCTGCGAGGCGGTGGAGTCGCCGCGCCCGGCCCAGCGCGCCGGGTCGTCGTAGGAGCGCATGTCCTCGCCCCAGCCGCCGTCGGCGTTCTGCCGGTCCTCCAGCCAGCGCACCGCCCGGCGGATCGCCGGGTGCTCGTCCGGGACTCCGGCCGCCACCAGGGCGGGCAGCACCGAGCCGGTGCCGTAGATGTAGTTGGTGCCCCAGCGGCCGAACCAGGAGCCGTCCGCCTCCTGGTTGCGCAGCAGCCACTCGATGCCGCGCCTGGTCCTGGGGTCGCGGGCGCGGCCGGTCTCGGCGAGCATCTCCACCACGTGCGCGGTGACGTCGGCGGACGGCGGGTCGACCACCTCGCCGAAGTCGCAGAACGGCAGCTTGTTGGGCAGCGTGCTGGTGTTGTCGACGTCGAAGGCGGCCCAGGCGCCGTTCTTGGACTGCATGCCGAGGTTCCACAGCACGCCCCGCTCCACCGCCGCGTCGACCCTGGCCGGGTCGGGGTGGGCGACCCGGCGCAGCGCGAGCACCACCTCGGCGGTGTCGTCGATGTCCGGGTAGGTGTCGTTCTCGAACTCGAAGGCCCAGCCGCCGGGGGCGAGCCCGGGCCGCTGGACGGCCCAGTCGCCGGGCTTGCGGATCTCCTCGCCGAGCATCCAGTCGACGGCGGAGACCAGCGCCGGGTGGTCGGCCGGGACCCCGGCGTCGACGAGGGCGATGGTGGCCAGGCAGGTGTCCCAGACCGGGGACTGGCAGGCCTCCAGCCAGCGCTTGCCGTCCTCGGTGTGCACGGTGAACCGGTCGAAGGAGGAGAGCCCGGCCTTCATCACCGGGTGCTCCAGCTCGTAGCCCTCCAGGTGCAGGGCGATCAGCGAGTAGACGGCCGGCGGCTGGATGCCGCCCCAGCAGCCGTCGGCCTCCTGCCGTTCGACGATCCAGCGGCAGGCCTGCGAGACGGCCAGCCGGCGCAGCGGGCGGAAGGCCCGGCGGTGGTAGGCGTGCAGCGCCTTGTCCAGGCGTTCGAAGAGGCCGTCCCAGGTGGTGGCGGGGGCCGGCGGGCGTTGGGGGTACGGGTCGTTCGGGTCGGTGTGCAGCTCGGTGAGCGCGAAGGGGGCCGGGCGGACCGGGCGGTGCGAGGAGACGACGGTCAGCGGGACGATGGTCTGGCGGGCCCAGCAGCCGAAGGCGTAGATGTTCAGCGGCAGCCACTTGGGCAGGAAGATGATCTCGGGCGGCATCTCCGGCAGCCGCTCCCACGGCCACCAACCGAACAGGGCGAGCCAGATCCGGGTGAACACCCGGGCGGCCGCGATGCCCCCGGCGGAGCGGACGTAGCGCGCGGCCGCCAGCATGTGCGGGGCGTCCGGGTCGTCACCGGCCAGTTTGAGCGCGACGTACGCCTCGACGGTGGTGGAGAGTTCGGGCGGCCCGCCGTGGAAGGTGGACCAGGTGCCGTCCTCGCGCTGCTGGGAGCGGATCCACTCGGCGGTGGCGCGGGTCTGCTCCTCGGTGCGGATCCCGAGGAACTGGCGGAGCAGTAGGTCCTCGGCGTCCATGGTGACGTTGGTCTCCAGGTCGCCCTTCCACCAGCCCTCGGACGACTGCAGGGAGAGCAGGTGCGTGGTGGCGCGGGCCAGGGCCTCCCGTGCGTCGGCCGGTCGGAGGTCCGTCTCACCGGCCGGCCGGAGCCGGTCGGCGTCCTCGGGCTGCCACCGCCCCGTCCCCAGCAGGGCCGGGGGGCGGTCGCCCACCGCGACCGGCTCGGGATCGTACTCAGGGTCGAGCCGGCCGTCCGCGGTTGCTGTCAACGTAACGTCACCTCTCTCGTACCACCACGAATTCGGCGAGTGCGACGAAGTGCTCGCGCACCTCGTCGGTCATGGGCACCTCGTCCAGGGCGGCGAGGGCAGTCGTGTGCTGGCGGCGGGCCTCCTCCTGGGTCCAGGCGCGGCCGCCGGCCTCCTCGATCAGCGCGGCGCGGGCGGCGAGCTCGGGCTCGCTCTCCTCCCCGCGTCCCTTCGGGTCGGCCAGCTGCCCGGCGAGCCGGCGCGAGGCCGCTCCGCCCTCGGCCAGTGCGGCGGCCACCGGCAGGGACTTCTTGCGCTGGCGCAGGTCACCCCAGTGCGGCTTGCCGGTGACCTCGGTGGCACCCCAGATGCCGAGCAGGTCGTCCACCGCCTGGAAGGCCAGGCCCAGGTGGTAGCCGTAGCGCTCGAGCGCGCCGGAGACCTTGTCGTCGGCGCCGGCCAGGACGGCGCCGATCGCCGAGGCGGCGGCCAGCAGGGCCGCCGTCTTGCCGCCCTCCATCTCCAGGCACTCCGCGACCGTGACGCTGTCGCGCTGTTCGAAGGCGACGTCCATGGCCTGGCCGTCGATCAGCCGGCGGGTCGCCGTGGTGAGCAGCCGGACGGCACGCGCCGCGTCGGTGGCGCTCGCGCCGCCGGTCACCGCGGCGTCGAGCAGAACCTCCGTGCCGAGCGTCGCCAGGGCGTCGCCGACCAGGATCGCCTGGGCCGGCCCGAAGACCGTCCAGGCGGTGGCCCGGTGCCGTCGGGTCTCGTCACCGTCCATCAGATCATCATGGAGGAGGGAGAAGTTGTGCACCAGTTCAACCGCGACCCCGCCGGGCACCCCCGCCTCGGCCGCCGCGCCGGTGGCCCGGGCGGACAGCAGCGCCAGCGCCGGGCGCACGGCCTTGCCGCCGTCCCCCACCACCGGGGTGCCGTCCCGGTCGATCCAGCCGAAGTGGTAGGCGGCGACGGTGTCCATGGGTGCGGCCAAACGGGCGACGGCGGCCCGTAGTGGCGGGGTGCAGAGCGTACGGCTGCGGGCGAGCAGCTCCGGCACCGAGACCGGTTCGGCGTGCGCCGTGCCTCCGACGGCGATGCCGGTGCGTGACTCCACGTGCGTTCCCTCTCCCTCGGGGTGCCGGACCGCACGGGGCGGCCGGGTGCTGTCGGTGCGGCTGGTGTCGAACCCAGTGCCAATGGTGCCGGTGCCAGTGGTGCCGGTGCGGCCGACCGGGCCGCTCGTGGTGGTTGCGCCGATGCGCTCGACGGTACGCCCGTCGGCTCTGGCGGGCTCTCCGGCGGCGGGGCCCGCCGTCACCTGGGCCACCTCCCGTCGCCGCGGTCCACCGGCACCCGGGTGCCGGCCGCGGCGAGCGCGGCGTCGGCCGCGGCGTGGCCGCTGCGCACGGCCCCCTCCATGGTCGCGGGCCAGCCGGTGGCGGTCCACGAGCCGGCCAGCAGCAGGCCGGGGACGTCGGTGCGGGCCGACGGGCGCAGTGCCGCGTTGCCCGGGGCCGGGTCGAACGTCGCGGTGCGCTCCCGGGTGACGAAGAAGTCCAGCACCTCGGCCCGGGCCGCGGCCGGCAGCAGCCGGCCCAGCTCGGGCAGGTAGCGGCCGCGCAGCTCGGCGACCGGCAGGTCGATCTCGTCCTGCGCGGCGGACTGCGACAGCGCCAGGTACTGGGCGCCCGGGTGCGCCAGGCCCAGCGGGGTGGCGGCCAGGCCGGAGTGCGCGGTGCGGTCGAAGACCCACTGGACCGGGGAGCCGAGCGCGGCGAAGAACGGCCGGCGCAGCACCTGGCGGTCGTAGACCACGTGGACGTTGAGGATCGGCGCGGTGCCGAAGCCGGCCAGCCGCTCCTGCCCGGGGACGGCGTTCGGCGGCAGCAGCGCGGCCGCGCTGTCCTGGGCGCCGGCCAGCACGACGGTGTCGGCGGTGAGCAGTTCGCCGCTCTCCAGCCGGACGGCGTGCTGCGGCGCGGCGGGCTTCAGCTCGGCCGCCCGGGCCCGCAGCAGCACCCGGACGCCGGCCCGCTCCAGCTCGGCCAGCGCCCGGTCGTGGTGGATCGTGCCGAGCGGGACGGCGGAGATGCCGATGTCCGAGGCACCCGGGTCGGAGAGCAGGCCGGTCTTGAACACCATCCCGGCGAGCGCCATCGACACCTGGTCGGCCCGGCCGTTCAGGGTGGCGACGCCGACGAGGTCCCACAGGGCGGCCCTGGTGGCGGCGTTCTGCCCGTTGCGGCGCAGCCACTCGCCGAAGGAAATCCGGTCCAGCGCCGGGTCGGCGAGGTCCAGGCCCTGCAGGGCGAGCGCGCCGCGGACCACCCGGGCGCGGTCGGCCGCGGACAGGTGCGGGTAGCGGGCCAGGCTGCCGGCCAGGTGCAGCGGGACGGGCAGACCGGTCCGGCGCAGTCGGCCGAGGGTGCGCACCGGGGCGGCCCCGGGCCCGGTGACGGAGAGCACCGGGATGTCGAGGCGGTCCTGGAGGTGGACCAGCCGGGTGGCGCCGAGGCGCTCCAGCAGGCCGCGGTAGGCGGTGCAGCAGCGCAGGTACACGTGCTGGCCGTTGTCGACGGTCAGCTCGCCGCGCTGGAAGGAGAAGGCCAGGCCGCCGAGCCGGGGCCGGCCCTCGGCGAGGGTGACCTTGTGGCCCGCCTCGGCGAGGCGCAGTGCGGCGGTGATCCCGGCCAGGCCGCCGCCGACCACGACGGCGGCCGGGCGCGCGGCATCGGCTCGCCCGGTCATCGGCCCTTCCCCTCGCAGTCGGTGGACCGCCCGCAGGCGGTCACGGAAGCCGGTACTCGTTCGGTGGACACGGAACCACCCGCCCGTGATTCCGCGCTGACACAGCGTGACAGAACTGTCGCGAGAATCAAGAACGCCCCCCGGCGAGCCCGGAAAGCGCCACGTACGCCTTCTCCCAGCCCGGCAGCGAGACCCGGCCGCGCAGCACCGACTCCGGGTCGGCGGCGATCCGGCCGAGCAGCCGGTGGTAGATCCCGGCCATCGCGGCGGTACAGGCGCGGCTGCGGCGGTCGAGCATCGGCAGCAGCCGCAGGCCCTCCTCGAAGGCGGCCTGGGCGCGGGCGGCCTCGAAGGCCACCAGGCCGGTGAAGTCCGCGCCGACCGGCGGCGCGGGAAGGGCGAAGCCCTGCTCGCAGCCGAACCGGACCAGGTCCTCGGCGGGCAGGTAGGTGCGGCCGTTCAGGGCGTCCTCGCGCAGGTCGCGCAGGATGTTGGTGAGCTGCAGCGCCAGGCCCAGGGTGTCCGCGTAGCGCGCCCCGAGCTCCGGGTCGTCGCAGCCGTAGACGCCCAGCGAGAGCCGGCCGATCGCGCCGGCCACGCAGCGGCAGTAGACCTTCAATTCCTCGTAGGTCTGGTACTCGGCGCCCTTGAGGTCCATCTCGACGCCGTCGATCAGCTCGTCGAAGCCGCCGAGCGGGATCGGGAAGCGGCGGGCCGCGTCGGCCAGGGCGACCTTGATCGGGTCGGTGTCGTCCTCGGCGACCACCCCGGAGCGGACCTCGTCCACCAGTTCCCGGGTGCGCAGCAGCGCCTCGGCCTTGCGGTCCTCCGGGAGGTCGCCGTCGCCGATGTCGTCCACCCGGCGGGCCAGGGCGTACAGGGCCGACATGGCCAGCCGCTTGGGTTCGGGCAGCAGGCGGATGCCGTAGCTGAAGTTGCGCGCCTGCAGTCCGGTGACTGCCTCGCAGTACCGGTACGCCGCCATGACCTGGGCCGACGCCAGTGGTGATGCCGCCACTCGGGCGTTCACCTTCCCTTCGCGAAGATGGCCGCCGCCTTCGCTGCGAGGCGGCGCTTGTCCGGCTTCGCCTGCCGGGCGAGCACGTCGTACCCGGCGTCCTCGACGGCCGCCAGGGCCGCGTAGCCGCCTGCGGTGAATCCCGCCAGGAGCAGTCGAAGCCTCCCCCGAACCGTACCTACCAATGGTGCGCCGCGATCGAGCAGGGTGCGGGCCCGCTCGACCTCGAAGGCGATCAGCTCGCGGACGGCGCCGTCGGCGGAGGGCGCGGCCAGGTCGGCCTCGGTGACGCCGAAGCGGGCCATGTCCTCGGCGGGCAGGTAGATCCGGCCGTGGGCCAGGTCCTCGGCCACGTCCTGGAGGTGTTCGACCACCTGGAGGCCGGTGCAGACGGCGTCCGAGAGCTCGATCCGCTCGGGGGTGGAGACGCCCGCGATGGCCAGCACCAGCCGGCCGACCGGGTCGGCGGAAAGGGTGCAGTAGCCGACCAGGTCGTCGAAGGTGGCGTAGCGGGCGGTGGTCTGGTCCACCCGGTTGGCCTCGATCAGACGGCGGAACGGCTCGGGGGTGAGCCCGCGGCGGTCGACCAGCGGGACGAGCGCGCTCATCAGCGGGTGGCGGGGGCGGTCGGCGTCGGCTCCGGAACCGCCGGAGGCGCGCAGGGCGCTCTCGAAGGCCCGGTCGAGGTCCCGCTCCAGGCCGTCGAGCAGGGCGAGCCGGAAGGCGGTCTCCTGCGCGGTCGGCGGGCCGGGCTGGTCCGAAGGGGTGGCGGGGGGCGCCTGCTCGACCCCGAGCAGCCGGCCGGTGGCGGCCGGGTCGGCCAGGTCGCCGTCGCCGGTGTCGTCGACCAGGCGGGCGAAGCCGTACACCGCCATCAGGTCGTCGCGCCAGGCCGCGGGCAGGAAGAACGGGGCGACGGGGAAGTTCTCCGCGCCCGCCTTGTCCAGGGTCTGTCCTGCGGAACCGTTCACCGGCGTATCTCTGGGCTGGGCCGAAGCCGACACTGCTGTCACTCCCCCGTTCTACACCGCTTGGCACGACCGGCCCGACTCGGACACGCGTCCGAGCGCGGGCGTCACGCACGGCACACCGCCCCCGAGACCACCAGGCTGACACGCCCGGGCCCGCCGGAGAAGAGCGCCCCGCCCGGGACACCCGGCGCTCACCCCCGCGGCGGCGGCCGGACGGTGCCCCGGACCGCGATCCCGGGCGGCGCGAAGGACCAGGGGCCGGCCCCGGAAGTTCCGGGACCGGCCCCTGCGGGTGTGCGGGGACTACGGCCGCTCGCCGCGCTCGTAGCGGCTCACGACCTCCTCGGTCGGTCCGTCCATGACCAGCTCGCCGGCCTCGATCCATATGGTCCGCTCGCAGACCTCGCGGATCGAGTTGTTGTCGTGGCTGACCAGGAAGACCGTGCCGGCGGACTTGCGCAGCTCGTCGATCCGGCGCTTGCTGCGCTGCTGGAAGGCCTGGTCGCCGGTGGCGAGGGCCTCGTCGATCAGCAGCACGTCGTGGGTCTTCGCGGCCGCGATCGAGAAGCGCAGCCGGGCGCCCATGCCGGAGGAGTAGGTGCGCATCGGCAGGGAGATGAAGTCGCCCTTGTCGTTGATGCCCGAGAAGTCGACGATGTCCTGGTAGCGCGCCTTCACCTGGGCCGGGGTCATGCCCATCGCCAGGCAGCCGAGGATGACGTTGCGCTCACCGGTGAGCTCGTTCATCAGCGCGGCGTTGACGCCCAGCAGCGAGGGCTGGCCGTTGGTGTAGATGCCGCCCTTCTCGGTCGGCAGCAGGCCGGCGATGGCGGCCAGCATGGTCGACTTGCCGGAGCCGTTGGAGCCGATCAGGCCGATCGCCTCACCCTTGTACGCGGTGAAGCTGACGCCCTTGACCGCGTGCACCTCGCGCACGCCGGCGGCGCGCTTGCGGCTGATGATGCGGCTCAGCGCCGAGGTGGCGCTGCCCTTGCCGGAGCCGGCGCCGTGCACCTTGTAGACGATGTGCACGTCGTCGACGACGACGGTGGGCTCGCGGGCCACGTCCGCGTCCTGGACGAGGTCGTTCTTGCTCAGTTCGAGGTCAGCCACGGCCGTACTCCTCCTCGGCCTTCCAGAAGAAGACGTATCCGACGACGAACATGCCCACGCCCCAGGCGATGCCGTACTCCCACAGGTGCGACGGCAGGGTCTGGTGGACCGGCTGGTGCGGGTTGTAGATGACCGGCGCGAAGGCGTGCCGCAGCAGGTCCATGTAGACCGACGCCGGGTTGGCGGCCATCAGGGTCTGGATGAACTGCGGCCAGTGCGAGATCTTGTCCTGGATGCTGAACATCACGCCGGACAGGAACATCCAGGCGCGCATCACGAACGGGATCAGCTGGGAGATGTCGCTGGTCCGGGAACCGATCCGGGCCATCACCAGCGAGATGCCGGTGTTGAAGAGCGTCTGCAGCAGCAGCGCCGGGATGATCAGCAGCCAGGTCCGGCCCGGGGTGATGCCGGCCGCGAGCACCGTGATGACCAGGACCACCATCGAGATCAGCAGCTGCTGGAGCTGGATCACGGTGAAGGCGATCGGGAGGCTGGCCCGGGGGAAGTGCAGCGCCCGGATCAGCCCGAGGTTGTCGGAGATCGCCCGGGTGCCGGCCTGCACCGCGTTCTGGGTGAACTGGAAGACGAAGACGCCGATGCACAGCCAGGCGATGTACGTCTGGTCCGGGAAGCCCTGCTTGCTCGCCAGGATCACACCGAAGACCAGGTAGAACACCGCGCAGTTGAGCAGCGGGGTCACCACCTGCCACAGCTGGCCGAGCTTGGCGTTGGTGTACTGCGCCACCAGTCGGGCGGTGGCGAAGGCCCAAATGAAGTGGCGCCGGGCCCAGAGCTGCTTGGAGTAGGCGAACAGGCCGGGACGGGCGCCGCTCACCGCCAGACCGTACTTGTCCGCAAGCTGCTTGGGGGTCAGGCCCGCGTCCGCCCCCCTGGGGGCCGAGAGGCTGACGGGTTCACTCACTGTCGACACATTCGTCCTTCACGCGGGATCGGTCGGGGCGGCCGGTCGGCGGGGTCCGCCGGTCGTGCACCGATGGGGATCCACTGGGATCTCGGGGGAGCCGGCCGGTGTGTGGGCACCGGCCGCAGCGATCGGTCATTCGATGCGATGCCATCGGATGCGATCAGATGATCGGAGGTCGGCCCAGCCTGGTCAGTCGCCAGACGGTACGCCACCGCATGGGCCGCCGCGGACCGCAGGGTTCGCGCCAACCCGCCCGGAATCCGCCCCACCAGGCCTTCAGCGCCTCCGGGGAGGGGCGGCGGGCCAGGGTCAGCAGGAACCAGGTTCCCAGATAGAGAGGCACCAACAGGGCCGGAAGGTTCCGCCTCGCGAGCCAGACCCGGTTGCGGGCCACGTTGTGGAAGTAGCTCGCGTGGCGGGCCGGCGAGGTCGTGGGGTGGTGCAGCACCACGTCCGCCCGGTAGTCGATGGCCCAGCCGGCGTCCAGCGCGCGCCACGCGAGGTCGGTCTCCTCGTGGGCGTAGAAGAACTCGGCGGGCAGCTGCCCGGCCTGCTCGAACACCTTGCAGCGCACCGCGCTCGCGCCGCCCAGGAAGGTGGTCACCCGGGACGAGCGCAGCGGGTCGCTGGCGCGCAGCCGGGGGACGTGCCGGCGCTGGGTGACACCGGTGTCCGGGTCGGCGATCCGGAAGGAGACGATGCCCAGCTCCGGGTCGGCGGTGAAGGCCTCGCGCAGCAGACGGGCCGAGTCGGTCCGCGGCAGGTTGCCGTCGTCGTCCAGGAAGAGGATGGCGTCGACGTCCGCCCCGTCCCGGCCGAACAGCTCGATGCCGACGTTGCGGCCGCCCGGGATGCCGAGGTTCTCCGGCAGCTCGACGCTGCGCACGCCCTCCGGCAGCGGGGGCAGCTTCACGCCCTGGCCGACCACGGCCAGCTCGACCGCCCGGCCCTCCTGGGCGCGGACGGCCTCGATCAGGGCGTTGAGCTCGGCGGGCCGGTTGCCCATGGTGATGATCACGGCGCCGAGGCGGAAGTCCTCCGCGTCCGTCGCCGCACTCATCGCAGCCTGCTGGAGAGGACGATGCTCAGCAGGTGGAGCACGGTCTGGAGCATCGCGATCGCCGCCAGGACGACCACCGCGAGCCGGGTGAAGAGCAGTCCGCCGTGCACGGCGTCGGCGACGCCGGCGGCCAGGATCAGCAGCGAGGCCTCGACCGCGCCGACCAGCCGGTGGAACTTCAGGAAGGCGGCCGCCCGGCGGGCCTTGGCCACGGACGCCGAGCGCGGCACCGAGGCGCTGTCCTCGACGGCCGTCAGGCCGCTGCGTGCCCGGGCGACGTCCACCAGGTCGGTCTCGGACTTGATCAGGATCGCGCCGAGCGCGGCCAGGGTGCCGAGAAAGGCCCACTCCCAGTGCGAGCCGGAGCCCTCGCGGTGCAGCAGGTCGGTGGCGCGCAGGCCGAGACCGGTCAGCAGCGCCGCCTCGGACATGTAGTGGCCGACCCGGTCCAGGTAGACACCGGTGAGCGAGGTCTGCCGGCGCCAGCGGGCCACCTCGCCGTCCACGCAGTCCAGCAGCAGGTAGACCTGGATCAGCAGGGCGCCCAGGACGGCGCCCGCGATGCCCGGCACGACCAGCCCGGCACCGGCCAGGATGCCGGTGAACATCATCAGGTACGTCAGGCCGTTGGGCGTGATCGCCGTCACGGTGGAGAGCACGCGGGTGATCCGCAGCGAGATCTTCCGCATGTACAGGCGTCCGGCCCAGTGCTCGGCGCTGCGGCGCTGGAGCATGCCCTCCGGGTGGATCACCGCGCGCAGTTCCTCGATCGAGGGCCGGCGGGTCAGGTCCACCGGGGGCCGCTGGGTGCCCGCGGTGGAGGGGTCAGCTGTTGACGGCTTGGACATAGTCGGCGTACGCGTCCCTGATTGCGGAAGGGGAGAGGTCGAGGTGTTCGAGGATGGTGAAGCGCCCCGGTCGGGTGTTCGGAGCGTAGTGCACCGCTTCGGTGAACTCCGCCTCGGTGAAGCCGATCTGAGCCGCGGTCACCGGTAGTCCGTGGCTCGCCAGGCGCTCCACGATCAGACCGGTCAGCTCGCGCTCGCCCCGCAGGAAGCTGGCGAAGGCGGCGCCGAGGCCGACCTGCTCGCCGTGCTGGGCGGACCGCTTGGGATACAGCACGTCCAGGGCATGCGAGATCTCGTGGCAGGCGCCCGACGAGGGCCGGGTGCTGCCCGCGATGTTCATCGCGATGCCGGACAGTACCAGGGCCTCGGCCAGCGCCGTCAGGAGGTCCTGGTCCTGGGTGCTTCCCGGGTGCCGCAGCAGGTTCTCGCCCGCCGAGCGGGCCATCGCCACGGCCAGCCCGTCCACCGGCTCGCCGGTCACCGCGTGCGAAAGCTCCCAGTCCGCGCACGCGGAGATGTTGGAGACGACGTCGCCCACGCCGGCCGCCACGAAGCGCTGCGGGGCCTGCCGGATCACGTCCAGGTCGACCACGATGCCGATCGGGCTGGGCACCCCGTAGGAGCCGCGGCCGGCGTCGTTGTCCAGGGTGGAGACCGGCGAGCAGATGCCGTCGTGGGCCAGGTTGGTGGCGACCGCGACCAGCGGCAGGCCGACCCGGGCCGCGGCGTACTTGGCGGCGTCGATGATCTTGCCGCCGCCGAGGCCGACCATCGCGTCGTAGTGCCCGCCGCGCATCGCTTCGGCCAGCCGCACGGCGCTGTCCAGGCTGCCGTCGTCCACGTTGTACCAGTCGGCGCCGGGCAGGGCCGGCTCCAGGCGGCGGCGCATGGCCGAGCCGGAGCCGTTGCTGATCGCGACGGCGATCCGGCCCGAGGCCGACAGCCGCTGGTCCGCCAGGATGCCGCCGAGCGCGTCCAGCGCGCCCGGGCGGATCTCGACGAACAGCGGCGACGGGACCAGGCGGGTCAGTACCGGCACGCGATCTCCCGGGCCTTCGCCAGGTCGTCGTGGTTGTCGACCTCGACCCAGGAGACCTCGCCGATCGGCTGCACGTCGATCCGCAGGCCGCGGTTGACCATCTCCTGGTAGCCGTCCTCGTAGTACAGCTGCGGGTCGCGCTCGTAGGTGGCGCGCAGCGCGTCGGTGAGGTCGGCCGCGGCGGACGGGTTGATCACGGTGACGCCGATGTACTCGCCGGTCGCCTCGGCCGGCTCCATCAGCTTGGTGATGCGGCGCATGCCGGTGGCCGGGTCGACGACGACCTTCATCTCCTCGTCGGCGAGCTTCTTCACCGTGTCGAGGGCGAGCAGGATGCCGGGGGCGGTGCCGGCCTCGGTCAGCCGCTGGTTGCCCTCCAGCATGGTGCGCTGGACGGAGGCCGGGTGGACGGTGTCGCCGTTGGCGAGCAGCAGGCCCTCGGCGAACAGGTCGCGGGCGCACCAGAGCGAGTAGGCGTTGTTCCACTCCTCGGCCTTGTCGTTCTCGACCAGGTGGAGCTTGACGCCGTACTTGCTCTCCAGGGCGTCCTTGCGGTCGTACACCGCCTCCTTGCGGTAGCCGACGACTATCGCGGCCTCGCGCAGTCCGACCTCGGCGAAGTTGCCGAGGGTGAGGTCCAGGACGGTCCGTTCCCCGTCGACCGGCACCAGCGCCTTGGGCAGGGTGTCGGTGTACGGGCGCAGCCGGCGGCCGGCGCCGGCTGCCAGAACGAGGCCGATCATGCGGGTCTCCTGATCCGTCGTGCTGTGCGCGGGGCCGCGCCGGGGGTTCGGCGGCGCCACTGGTTCGCCCGGACCGGGGTTCGACCGGGCCGGGCGGCGGCGCGCCGGTGCCGGCACAGATCCGGGCACCGTGTCGTATGTGATGGTAGGCGACCAGGGCGACCGACCAGAACGCGCCCGCAGGCCCGGGGGCGGGAGACGGGCTGGTGGGCGGGGTTCGCGGCCGGGGTGGCGGCGGGCCGTGGGCGGGGGCGCGGTGGAGCCGGTGGGCGGGGTGCCGGCGGGGCTGACGGTGGGGGTGGCAGCGGGGCGGCCCGGGGTTCACCGAGAGGGGTGCGGAACGGTCGAACGGGCCCCGAACGTCCGCCGAACGGTTCTGCGAATTCCGTGACTCTTTCGAGGGTTTCCCGGACCCTTCTCCCGGCGGTTTCCGACTCCTCCGAGTCATGATCCGCCCGGTTGTGCGTGGGACCCCTGCCGAGTGCCACCCATACGGCAGACTGGAGCCCGACGCCGGTGCCGGTGCCCCCGCTGTGTCCGCCGCACTCCAGCCGGTGCGTCGGAGGCACCCGATGCTCCCGTTGCTCCCGTTCCCGAAAGAGGCCCCATGCCCCAGAGTCTGCCGACCGACCCGACGCACTTCGCCGCCGAGATCGACACCGGTCTCGACGTGGAGACCGATGTGACGGTCGACCCCCGGGCCACCGGGTCCGCCCCCGCCGGAGCCGAGATCCTGCTGGAACTGGTCGACGACGAGGGCGTCACGATCGGCACCGGCGAGAAGCTCTGGGCCCACCAGCAGCCGGGCCGGCTGCACCGGGCCTTCTCGGTCTTCCTGTTCGACCGCCAGGGCCGGCTGCTGCTCCAGCGCCGGGCCCTCGGCAAGTACCACTCCCCCGGCGTCTGGTCGAACACCTGCTGCGGCCACCCGTACCCGGACGAGCCGCCGTTCGTCGCCGCCGCCCGGCGCACCGCCGAGGAGCTGGGCGTCGCACCGGCGCTGCTCTGCGAGGCGGGCACCGTCCGCTACGACCTGCCGGACGAGGCGTCCGGGCTGATCGAGCGGGAGTGGAACCACCTGTTCGTGGGACTGGTGACCGCCCCGGTCGAGCCGGACCCGGAGGAGGTGGACGACTTCGCCTTCGTGACCGCGCAGGAGCTGCGGGAGCTGCGGGCGGAGCGGCCGTTCTCGGTCTGGTTCGAGACGGTCTTCGAGGCCGCGCTGCCGGGCATCCGGGAGATCGCCGGGCGGGACTGGTAGTCCGGAGCCGTCGGTTCCCGGGCGGGCCGCTTCGCTGCGCGGCCGTGCGCCGTCGGTTCACCGTCCGGCAGCGTCGGTCCACCGTCCGGCCGCTCCGGCGCCGGGCCCGGCCGGTCAGTGGCCGGGCTCCGGGGGGACGGGCAGCGAGGCCCAGATGACCTTGCCGCCCTCCCCCGTGTGTTCGACGTCGCACACCCCGCCGGCCTGGAGGGTGACGCTCTTCACCAGCAGCAGCCCGCGCCCGCCGGTGCGTCCGGTGTCGTTCTCCAGCGCCTTCGGCCGGTACGGGTCGCCGTCCTCGACCGACACCCGCACCCAGGACCGGCGCACCGACAGCTCGGTGACCACCTCGGGCGACAGCTCGGCGGCGTGCGTCACCGCGTTGCTCACCAGCTCCGAGACGATCAGCAGCAGGTCGTCCACCAGCTCCTGGTAGCGCACCCCGGTCATCCCCTGGGCGAGCAGGCGGTCGCGCACCGCGTGCCTGGTGAGCGGCACCGAGGCCTCGGCGGCCGGCACCGGGAAGCGCCACACGCCCTCCGCCGGGCCTCCGGAGGCCGGGGCCCCGGCCAGGCCCTCCGGCCCCGCGCCGCGTCTCGGTTCGGCCTTCGCCGCTCCGCTGATCTGCTCCACGTCCAGCCGCCCTTCGTCCGCGACCCGGGAATCAGGCGATCCGCTCATGGCGCCCTCGGTCCACAGAGGCTAGGAGAGCCGTCGTGGCGGCCGTGGCACCGTCGACAAGTTGCCCGTGTCGGACCGGTTCCGCCCGCAACCGACCGCGGGAGGCGCGAAAGTCGACCGGTTCCTTCGCGGACGCCACCGGTTCGGTCCGGATTCGAGCGCGTTCACAGGCCGTACCAACCTGTGGGGACCGGGTGCGGACGAGGTGCGGGCTCGTGGGGGCGCGGGTGGGGCCTGGGCGCGGGTGGCGTACGGGCCCGCCGCCGCGGCCCACTGGCCCCCGGACTCCCCGACCAGGGCGTCCCGGGGCGCGGCTCCGAGGAAGCGCAGGTGAGAAGCACTCCAGAACCCTGGTAATGTTCTCTCTGTCGCCGAGGGGGCGAGGAAAAGCCCCCGAAGCACACACCCCGTCCGGGTGGCGGAATGGCAGACGCGCTAGCTTGAGGTGCTAGTGCCCTTTATCGGGCGTGGGGGTTCAAGTCCCCCCTCGGACACAGCCGAATTCCCCGTGGGAGCCGAAAGGCCCCCACGGGGAATTTCGTTTTTCGGGCCGCCCTTTTCCCGGGCCGACCCCGGTCGCCATCCCCGGTCGCCATCCCCGGCCACCGTCCGCTGCAGGCGCTGTGGCGCCGGTCTCCTCCCCGGTCCGTACCGGCGGAAGCCGGACACGAGATGGCAACAATCGGACGGTTTGAGCTTCCTCTGAGGTATTCGCCCCTTTTCGGAACATAGGCTGCTCTCCGTTTGCCCGAAATACCGGCTCAAAATCGCAAAAACACCGACACCACCCGATGAACCACGAGCGAGAGGACCGATACGTTGAGTGAGCCCGACTCGTCGACGCCATCACACCAGAACTACCGCCGATCGCTCGGCACGATCAGCCTGACCGCCGTCGGGCTGGGATCGATCATCGGCTCCGGGTGGCTGTTCGGTGCCGAGCGCGCCGCCAAGCTCGCCGGCCCCGCCTCGATCCTCGCCTGGGTGATCGGTGCCGCGGTGGCGCTGACCATCGCGCTCACCTACAGCGAGCTGGGCTCGATGTTCCCCAAGGCCGGCGGCATGGTCCGGTACGGCCAGTACTCGCACGGCTCGCTGGCCGGCTACCTGGCCGCCTGGGCGAACTGGATCGCCATCGTCTCGGTCATCCCGGGTGAGGCCACCGCCTCCGTGCAGTACATGAGCTCCTGGCACTTCGGCTGGGCGAAGGGGTTGTACGACGGCCAGGAGCTGACCCTCAGCGGCGTGGCGCTCGCCAGCGTGCTGCTGGTGATCTACTTCGTCCTCAACTGGTTCGCGATCACGCTGTTCGCCAAGACCAACACCGCGATCACCGTCTTCAAGGTCATCGTCCCGACGGTGACCGCCGGTGCGCTGCTCTTCGCGCACTTCGACTCGGCGCACTTCACCGACCACGGCGGCTTCGCGCCGAACGGCTGGAGCGCGGTGTTCACCGCCGTAGCGGTCTCCGGCATCGTCTGGGCCTTCAACGGCTTCCAGTCGCCGCTCAACCTGGCCGGCGAGGCCCGCAACCCCGGCAAGTCGCTGCCGAAGGCCGTCATCGGCTCGATCCTGATCGCCCTGGTGATCTACGTCGCGCTGCAGATCGCCTTCCTCGGCGCCATCCCGAGCGGCGACCTGGCGAACGGCTGGAGCAACCTCTCCTACACCTCGCCGCTGGCCGACCTGGCCATCGCCTGGGGTCTCAACTGGCTGGCGATCCTGCTCTACGCGGACGCGTTCATCTCGCCGTCCGGCACCGGCATGATCTACGCCGCCACCACCTCGCGCATGATCCACGGCGTGCAGGAGAACGGCCACCTGCCGAAGGTCTTCGGCAAGGTCGACGCCAAGACCGGCATCCCGCGCCCGGCGCTGCTGCTCAACCTGGTGGTCGCCTTCCTGTTCCTCGCCGTCTTCCGCGGCTGGGGCTCGCTGGCCGAGATCGTCTCGGTGGCCACCGTGATCTCGTACATCACCGGCCCGGTCGCCGTGATGGCGCTGCGCCGCCTGGCCCCGGACCTGCCCCGGCCGGTCCGACTGCGCGCCATGCCGGTGATCGCCCCGGTCGCGATGGTCTTCGGCTCGCTGGTGCTCTACTGGGCCCGCTGGCCGCTCACCGGCAAGGTCATCCTGCTGATGGCCGCCGGTCTGCCGATCTGGGCCTGGTACGAGCTGCGCAAGCCGCTCGCCGAGCTGAAGCCGCACCTCAAGGCCGGCGCCTGGATGGTCGCGTACCTGTTCGTGATGGCCGGCGTCTCCTGGGCGGGCAGCGCCGACTTCGGCGGGAACGGCTACCTGCCGGAGGGCTGGGACCTGCTGATCGTCGCCGCGATCGGGCTGGCGTTCTACCGCTGGGGCGTCGCCAGCGCCTGGGCCAACCCCTCGCTGGCCGAGGTCCGCAGGGAGATGGCGGCGGAGGCCGAGAGTGCCGCGCCGCTCGACGCCGCGGAGGCCTCGCGGGTCTGAGGTCCGGGACGTGGCGAGCTGAGCCGCATGAACCCGTGAGCTCGTGAGTTCTTGAGCTCGTAAATTCTTGAGCCGCATGAACTCATGAGTTCATGCGGCTCACGGTGAAGGCCGGTCGGAGGAATCCGACCGGCCTTCGGCGTCCGTGGGGGCGGGCGCGGTGCGCTCCGTTCCCGGTGTGCATCCATTCTGCCGCGGACGGCACCCCCGGGTCACCGTCCTCGGGGATGATCTTCGTCGCGGATTCCGCTCCTAGCGTGGTACCGGGCGGTCCTCGGTAGGAGGGCCCGGACGCGGAGGAGCGGATCGGCATGGCGGACGTGCAGGGGCGGGAACTGGTCGGGGAACTGGCCGAGGAACTGGTCGGGATGATGGCCGAGGACGGCGCGGCAGCCCGGCTGGCGCACAGCCCCGATCTCGCCGAGCAGGCGGTCTGGCGGCGGCTCACCGCCCGGCACGGGGACCGGCTCGCGGAGATCATGGCGACGCACGGCTGGCCGACCGAGCGCACCGTCGGCCCCGAGGCGGCCCGGGCGGCATGGTTGGTGGCGCAGCACGCGGACCGGCAGCTCGACGTCCAGCGGCGGGCGGCGGAGCTGATGGGCGAGGCGGTCGCCCGGGGCGAGGCGAGCGCCCGCGACCTGGCCTTCCTCCAGGACCGGCTCGCCGTCAACGAGGGCCGGGAGCAGCGCTACGGCACCCAGATCGGCGCGGTGGCGGACGGCCGACCGGTGCCGTGGCCCTGCGAGGAGCCGGAGCGGCTGGACGAGCGGCGCGCGGCGGTGGGCATCGAGCCGTTCGACGAGTACACCGCGCGGTTCGCTCCGAAGTAACCGTCACGTCCGCCGATCGGGATTGACTCTTGCGCGCGGCCGCCCGTGCCGCGTTGACTGACCCTCGACTAGCGCTGCTAGTTAATCGGTCGAGTGGATGAGGGGACGATCGGGTGCGGCAGTACGCGGAACACAGCGACCAGTACATCGACGGCGAGTGGCGGCCCTCCGGGGACGCCGGGTCGATCACCGTACTGAACCCGGCGACCGAGCAGGTGCTGGCCACCGTGCCGGCCGGCGGCGTGACCGACGTCGACGCGGCGGCGACGGCGGCCCGCCGGGCGGCCCGCGGCTGGGGCGCGACCACCCGCGAGGAGCGGCTGGCGCTGCTGACCCGGCTGCGGGACGGGATCGCCACCGCGCAGAACGAGATCACCGAGACGGTCGTCGCCGAGCTCGGCTCGCCGGTCGGCTTCGCCGGGGCCGTGCACGCCGGGCTGCCGCTCGCCGTGGCGACCTCCTACCTGAGCCTGCTCGCCGAGCACCCCTTCGAGGAGCGGATCGGCAACTCGGTGGTGCACGCCGAGCCGGCCGGGGTGGTCGCGGCGATCACGCCGTGGAACTACCCGCTGCACCAGATCGTGGCCAAGGCCGTCCCGGCGCTGGCGGCCGGCTGCCCGGTGGTCCTCAAGCCGGCCGAGGACACCCCGCTGGTGGCCCGGCTGTTCGCCCGCCTGGTGCACGAGGCCGGGTTCCCGGCGGGCGCCTTCAACCTGGTCACCGGCACCGGCGCGGTGGCGGGCGCGGCGCTCGTCGGGCACCGGGAGGTGGACCTGGTCTCCTTCACCGGCTCCACCGCGGTCGGCCGGCAGGTCGCCGAGACGGCCGGCCGGGGGCTGAAGCGGGTCTCCCTGGAGCTGGGCGGAAAGTCGGCCAACGTGGTGCTGCCGGGCGCCGACCTGGCCCGCGCGGTCAAGGCGAACGTGGCCAACGTGTTCGCCAACTCGGGCCAGACCTGCAGCGCGCTGACCCGGCTTCTGGTGCACGAGGACCAGTACGACGAGGCGGTCGCCCGGGCCGAGGAGGTCGCCGCCCAGTACCGCCCGGGCGACCCGACCGACCCGCAGACCCGGATCGGCCCGGTGGTCAACGCCAGGCAGCTCGACCGGGTGCGCGGCTACATCGACGGCGCGCTGGCCGAGGGCGCCCGGCTGGTGGTCGGCGGCTCGGAGCCGATCGCCGAACTGCCCACCGGGTACTACGTCCGCCCGACCGTGCTCGCGGACGTCACCCCGGAGATGACGGTGGCCCAGGAGGAGGTGTTCGGCCCGGTCCTGGCGATCCTCCGCTACCGGGACGAGGACCACGCCGCCGAACTCGCCAACGGCACCCCGTACGGCCTGTCCGGCGGTGTCTGGGCCCGCGACACCGACACCGCCGCCGCCTTCGCCCGCCGCCTCGACACCGGCCAGGTCGACCTCAACGGCGGCCGCTTCAACCCGCTCGCACCCTTCGGCGGCTACAAGAGCTCGGGCCTCGGCCGGGAGCTGGGCCGCCACGGGCTGGAGGAGTTCCTCCAGTACAAGTCCCTGCAGTACTAGCGCGACGAGCGGCGGGCGGCTGACGGCTGACGGCCGACGGCCGACGGCCGACGGCTGACGGCTGACGGCTGACGGCTGACAGAGTTCAGCGAACAGATGACAGATTTCATCATCTGTCATCTGTTCGCTGTCGGTTGTTCGCTGTTCGTTGTTCGTCGCCAGCCGCCAGCCCCGCGGTGCCACCGCCCCGGCGGGGGCCGGAGGGGCCGTCAGGCCAGGTCCACGCCCGGGTAGAGGGGGTACGGGGCGAGCAGGTCGGCGGCGCGCTTGGCGGTGGCGTCGCGGAGGGCGGCGTCCAGGGTGTAGGCGGCCTTGGACGGGGCGCCCTTCGCGGTGGTGGAGGGGTTGGTGGCGCCCAGGACGGTGTGGATCAGGTCGGCGATCTCGTCCATCTCGGCGGTGCCCAGGCCGCGGGTGGTGAGGGCCGGGGTGCCCAGGCGGATGCCCGAGGTGTACCAGGCGCCGTTCGGGTCCTGCGGGACGGAGTTGCGGTTGGTGACGATGCCCGAGTCGAGCAGCGCCGCCTCGGCCTGGCGGCCGGTCAGGCCGTAGCCGGAGACGTCGGCGAGGACCAGGTGGTTGTCGGTGCCGCCGGTGACCAGCTTGCCGCCGCGGCGCAGCAGGCCCTCGGCGAGCGCCTGGGCGTTGGCGACGACGGCGCGGGCGTACGCCTGGAACTCGGGGCGGCGGGCCTCCGCGAGGGCGACCGCCTTGGCGGCCATGACGTGCGAGAGCGGGCCGCCGAGCACCAGCGGGCAGCCGCGGTCGACGTGCTCGGCCAGTTCGGACTGGCACAGCACCATGCCGCCGCGCGGGCCGCGCAGGGACTTGTGGGTGGTGGTGGTGACGATGTGGGCGTGCGGGACCGGGTCGTGGTCGCCGGTCAGCACCTTGCCCGCGACCAGGCCGGCGAAGTGCGCCATGTCGACCATGAGGGTCGCGCCGACCTCGTCGGCGATCTCGCGCATCCTGCGGAAGTCCACCAGGCGCGGGTAGGCGGAGTAGCCGGCCACGATGATCAGCGGGCGGAACTCGCGGGCGGTCTCGCGCAGCGCGTCGTAGTCGATCAGGCCGGTGGCCGGGTCGGTGCCGTAGCTGCGCTGCTCGAACATCTTGCCCGAGATGTTGGGCCGGAAGCCGTGGGTGAGGTGGCCGCCGGTGTCCAGGGACATGCCGAGCATCCGCTGGTTGCCGAGTTCCTGGCGCAGCCGCGCCCAGTCCTCCTCGGTGAGGTCGTTGACGTTGCGCACCGCGGCGCGCTCCAGCGCCGGGCTCTCGACCCGCTGGGAGAGGACGGCCCAGAAGGCGGTCAGGTTGGCGTCGATGCCGGAGTGCGGCTGGACGTAGGCGTGGTCGGCGCCGAACAGTTCGCGGGCGTGCTCGGCGGCGATGCTCTCGACCGTGTCGACGTTGCGGCAGCCCGCGTAGAAGCGGCGGCCGACGGTGCCCTCGGCGTACTTGTCGCTGAGCCAGTTGCCCATGGTGAGCAGGACGGCCGGGGAGGCGTAGTTCTCGCTGGCGATCAGCTTGAGCGAGGCGCGCTGGTCCGCCAGCTCCTGGCCGATGGCGGCGGCGATCCGCGGTTCGACGCCGGCGACGACGTCGAGGGCGGTGCGGAAGGCGGTGTCGGCCGCGGGGGAGGCGGCGGTGTGGGGCTGCTGGGCCATGGCGGTCTCCTGGTGGGGATGCGGGGGCCCAGGCGCTCGGCAGACATGCACGTGAGGATCCACGGGGCCGCTTCCCGATGGTTGATTCCATCCCTACGCGCCAGTCGCGGCCCACCGGGATCGTACCAACACGGGAGGGACTGTGGCGGAGGTCTCAGAATGCGGAACGGGCCGCCCGTTCCGTCCGCTTATGTCCGTTCTTCTGCAACGCGGGTGTTTCGGTGAAATGAAGCCGCCACATTTCCCGAAACAGTTCGGCAGGAATTACCCGAACAGCCGTCGAAGGTGATTTGCGAACCTCGGACGCATCCGATCAAATGACGCTCGAACGGCCGCCGGGAAACCCCCGGAGGCCGCACCGGAAATGCACACCAGCGCACCCTCACCATGGGGCGGCGGAGAATTCGGGGGTTACGCCTCATGGCAGTGGTCGACACCGTCCCGGTCACCGTGGCCGGGCCCGCGCCCGCCGCGAACCCCGGACTGCTGCGCCGGATCCTGCGGGACCGGGTCGGCGCCACCGCCCTGGCGGTGGTGGTGCTGTTCCTGCTACTCGCGCTCGGCGCCCCGCTGATCGCCGCGCTGTACGGGAGGAACCCGGTCGACCACTACGGCCAGAACCTCCCCGGCCTGCTCAGCGACGGCGGTCTGCCGATGCTGCCGAACGGCGGGATCTCCGGGGACTTCTGGTTCGGCCTGGAGCCCGGCCTCGGCCGGGACGTGTTCACCCAGCTGCTGTACGGCATCCGCACCTCGCTGCTGATCGCCTTCGCGGCGGCCGCGGTGACCACCACCCTCGGCGTGCTGGCCGGCGTCGCGGTCGGCTATCTGGGCGGGCTCACGGACCGGTTGTTCGGATTCCTCGCGAACGTGCTGCTGGCCTTTCCCACCCTGCTCCTGCTGCTCGCGCTCAGTCCGGTGATCCAGTCCCGGCTGGTCGACCCGGGCACCGCGGAACCGGAATGGATGCAGTTCCTGGTGCTGATCCTGGTGTTCTCGGCGTTCGGCTGGATTCCGCTCGCGCTTTCCCTGCGGGCCACCGTCCGCTCGCTCCGGGAAAGGGATTTCGTGCAGTCCGCGCGGGCCCAGGGCGCGAGCCGGTTCCATGTCGTCGTCCACGAACTCCTGCCGAACGTGCGCTCGCAGCTGCTGGTGCACGCCACCATGGCGGTGCCGACCTTCGTCGCCTCCGAGGCCGCGCTGTCCTTCCTCGGCGTCGGCGTCACCGAGCCGGTCCCGGACTGGGGGCGGATGATCGCGCGCGGCTCCGAGGTCTTCCAGGCCGACCCCACCTACATGGTGTTCCCCGGCGTGGCGCTACTGCTGTTCGTCATCGCCTTCAACCTGCTCGGCGACGCCGTCCGGGACGCGCTGGACCCGCGCGCCGGCACTGCCCGCTGAAACCTTTCACCTCCTCCCGTCCACCAACCCGAGCCCGTCCCGGCACGACCCGCCGGGACAAGGAGAGATTCGCCATGCGCTGGACCAGACCGTCCCTCGCCGTCGTCGCCACCGCCCTGCTGGCGACCTCCTGCTCGGCCGGCGCGGGCACCACCACCGGCTCCGGCGGCGCCGCCGGGGCCTCCGCCAAGGAGACCTCCCCGCTGACCGCCGTCCTCGGCAGCGAGCAGGAGAGCGCCGGCCCCGCCCCGGCCGTCCCGGGCGCCCGGGCGGGCGGCACGGTGAACGTGTACAACAGCGTCGAGTTCCGCCACCTCGACCCGCAGAAGGTCTACGCCGGCGCCGCCTACAACGCCTCGCTGCTCTGGGGCCGCCAGCTGACCCAGTACCAGGTCGTGGACGGCAAGGCCAAGCTGGTCGGCGACCTGGCCACCGACACCGGCACCCCGGCCGACGGCGGACGCACCTGGACGTACCGGCTCAAGCAGGGCGTCGCCTGGGAGGACGGCCGGCCGATCACCGCCCAGGACGTCAAGTACGGCATCGAGCGCACCTTCGGCAAGGGCTACGAGGTCGGCCCGCCGTACTGGCCGCAGTGGCTCACCGGCGAGGCCAGCTACGAGGCGGCGCGCGCCAAGTACGCGGGCCCGCAGGCCGGCGACCTGGACGCGATCGAGACGCCGGACGAGCGCACCATCGTCTTCCACTTCCCGCAGCCGCAGGCCGACGTCCCGTACATGGCCGCCCAGTCCTCCTCCTCGCCGGTGCGCCGCGACAAGGACACCGGGACGGAGTACGACCGGCTGCCGTTCGCGACCGGCCCGTACCGGATCGTCGAGCACGTCCAGAACACCCGGATGGTGCTGGAGCGCAACCCGGCCTGGAAGCCCGAGACCGACCCGATCCGCAGCCAGTACCCGGAGAAGTTCGTCTTCACGTACGGCAAGGAATCGCTCAACATCAACCAGGAGATCCTCTCCGGCCGGGACGGCGGCGCCAACGCCACCACCGCCGCCGACACCCTCTCCGCCGAGCTGTACCAGACCACCGACACCGACCCGAAGGCCAAGGAACTGGTCGTCTCCGGCCGGCAGGGCGCCTTCGTCACCCAGCTGGTGATCAACAACGAGCGGGTGCCGGACGTCGAGGTCCGCACGGCGCTGCACCTGGCCTACCCGCGCCAGCAGGCCCGCCAGGTCCAGGGCGGCGCCCGGACCGGCGAGCTGGCCACCACGATCAGCTCGCCCGCGCTGATCGACTGGCAGAAGTACGACCTCCACCCGGTCCGGCCCGAGGGCGACCCGGAGGCCGCCAAGGCCGCGCTCGCCAAGGCCAAGCAGGCGCCCGGGAGCCTGACCTACGCGTACCGGAACACCCCGACCGGGCAGCGGGTGGCGCAGGTGCTGGTCGAGGGCTTCGGCAAGGCCGGGATCACCGTCGTGCCCAAGCCGGTCGACCCCAAGGCCTTCCTGGACGAGGTGCACCGCGCCGACTCCCCGTACGACCTGTTCGAGGAGACCAGCTCGGTCGACTGGCCGACCCCGTCCACCCTCGTCCCGTTCTCCTTCGACGGCCGGGCCGGCAGCGACCTCAACTCCGCGCGCTACCGCAACCCGGAGGTCGACAAGGAGATCGACCGGATCAACCAGGTCGGCGAGCCGCGCGCCAAGGCCAAGGAGCTGTACGCGCTGGAGCAGACCGTGATGAAGGACGTGCCGGTGCTGCCGTTCGCCTACCCGACGGTCAACCAACTGCGCGGCGGCAACGTCGGCGGGGCGTTCATCCACCCGATCTACGGGACCGTCTCGCTGGCCTGGCTGTACCTGAAGTCCTGAGTGCCGGGCCGCCCCTCGCCCCCGTCGGGACGAGGGGCGGCCCCCTCCTGCCGCGCTCCTCCGCCTCCCCCCGTCACGTCGACCCCGGATCGGCCATGCTCTCCTTCGTCCTGCGGCGGACCGCCCAGGCCCTCGCGGTCCTGGTCGCGGTCTCCGCCGCCGCCTTCGCCCTCTTCTACGCCGCGCCCGCCGACCCGGCCCGCGCCGCCTGCGGCCCGCGCTGCGACAGCGGGCAGGTCGCGGCGGTGCGCCAGAGCATGGGCCTGGACCAGCCGCTGCTCACCCAGTACACCGACTACCTGGCCGGGGTCGTCGCCGGGCGGGACATCGGCGACGTCGACGGCTCGACCATCCACTGCGACGCGCCCTGCCTCGGCTACTCCTACCGGCTGCACCAGCCGGTCAGCGAGGCGCTCGCCGACCACCTGCCCGTCACCCTCTCGCTGACCGCCGGGGCCCTCGCCGTCCTGCTGGTGTTCGGGCTCGGCGCCGGGTTCGTCTCCGCGCTGCGGCACGGCCGGCGGACCGACCGGCTGTTGTCCGGCTTCACCCTGGTCGGCGCCAGCGTGCAGATCTACTTCCTCGGGTACGTCGCGCAGTGGCTGCTGGTGTACTCCACCGGCGTGCTGCCGCTCCCCTCCTACACCTCGCCGACCGACGACCCGGCCGCCTGGGCGGGCGGGCTGCTGCTCCCCTGGATCGTCCTCGGCTTCGTCAACTCGGCGGTTTTCGCCCGGCTTTCACGCTCGCAGCTGCTGGAGACGATGAACGAGGAGTACGTCCGCACCGCCCGTGGCAAGGGCCTGGGACGGCTGCGCGCCCACCTCAAGTACACCTCCCGCGGCGCCGCCGGGCCGCTGGTGCAGCTGATCGGGCTGGAGGCCGGGGTGCTGCTCGGCGGAGCCGTGATCACCGAGACGGTGTTCGGGCTGAACGGGGTCGGGCGGTTCGCCACGGAGGCCGTCGCCGGGCAGGACCTGCCCGCCGTGGTCGGCGCGGTGCTGCTGGCCGCCTGCTTCATGGTGCTGTTCGTCGCGCTGGCCGACCTCGCGGTCGCCTGGCTCGACCCGCGTGTGCGGCTGAGCTGATGGGGAGTCCTTCGATGAAGTCCAGTGTGCCGGGAGCGGGCGTGCGGGCCACGGTAGCCGGTACCGCCGTTGCGCGAGGCGTGGCGGCGAAGGCCACCGTTGCGCGAGGCGTGGCGGCGAAGGCCGCCGAGCCGGTGCTGAGCGTCCGCGACCTGACCGTCACCTTCGCCGACCCTCGCGGCGGCGCGCCGGTGACCGCCGTCCGGGGCCTCTCCTTCGACCTCGCACCGGGTGAAGTCCTGGGTCTGGTCGGCGAGTCGGGCTCCGGCAAGTCGACCGTCGGGCTCGCCGTCCTCGGCCTGCACGATCCGCGCACCACCACCGTCACCGGCTCGATCCGGCTGGACGGGCAGGAGGTGGTCGACGCCGAGGAGTCCGCGCTGCGCGGGGTGCGCGGCGGACGGGCGGCACTGGTCTTCCAGGACGCGCTCACCTCGCTCAGCCCCTTCCACGGCGTGGGCGCCCAGCTCGCGGAGATGTACCGGCTGCACCACCCGGGCGCGGGCCGGGCCGAGGCCGGCCGACGGGCGGCCGAGATGCTCGACCGGGTCGGCATCCCCGCGGCCCGGACCCGCGACTTCCCGCACCAGTTCTCCGGCGGCATGCGCCAGCGCGTCATGATCGCGATGGCGCTGATGAACGACCCGCGGCTGCTCATCGCGGACGAGCCGACCACTGCCCTGGACGCCCGCGTCCAGCGGCAGGTCCTCGACCTGCTCGGCGAGTTGCAGCGCGAGCACGGGACGGCGGTGCTGCTGGTCAGCCACGACCTGGGCGTGGTCGCCGGGACGACGGACCGCACGCTGGTGCTGCGCGGCGGGGTCGGGATCGAGTCCGCGCCGACCGCCGAGCTGCTGTCCGCGCCGCGCGAGCCGTACACCCGGGCGCTGGTGGGCGCGGCGCTCCGGCTGGACTCGGTGCCGGGGGCCGCCCTGCCGACGGTCGACGAGCCGGCGCCGTCGCGGACGTTCCGGCCGCGGACGGTCGGGCGTCCCGAGCGGTGGCTGGTCGAGGTGGACGAGCTGTCCGTGCACTTCCCCGGGCGCCGGCGCCTGCCCGGCCTACGGGCCGAACCGGTCCGGGCGGTCGAGGGCCTCGGCCTGCGGATCGCACCCGGCGAGACGCTCGGGCTGGTCGGCGAGTCCGGTTCCGGCAAGTCCACCACCGCACGGATCCTGGCCGGGCTCCAACGACCCACCGGCGGAACGGTGTTGTACGACGGCCAGGACGTCACCCGACCGGACCGGGAGCTGCGGAAGCGGCTCAGCCGGGAGATCCAGCTGGTCTTCCAGGACCCGTACGCCTCGCTCAACCCGCGCCGGACCATCGCCCGCACCCTGGACACCCCCCTGCGCCTGCACACCGCGCTCGGCCCGGCCGAACGGCGGGAGCGCGCCGCCGAACTGCTGGAACAGGTCGGGTTGGAGGCCGGGCACCTGGACCGCTACCCGCACGAGTTCTCCGGCGGGCAGCGCCAGCGGATCGGCATCGCCCGGGCGCTGGCCCCGCAGCCGCGCCTGATCATCGCCGACGAGCCGGTCTCCGCGCTCGACGTGTCGGTGCAGGCCCAGGTGCTCAACCTGCTGATGGAACTGCGCGAACGGCTCGGCGTCGCCTTCCTGTTCGTCTCCCACGACCTCGCGGTGGTCCGGCACTTCTGCGACCGGGTGGCGGTGATGCACCGGGGCCGGCTGGTCGAGTCCACCGACCGGGACCGGCTGTTCGAGGCGCCGCACACCGAGTACACGAGGGAGCTGCTGGCGGCGGTGCACTGAGGCGACCGAGGCCCGGCGGGCACGATCGGGCCGTCGGACGCGATGGAGAGGTGCGGCGGCGGTCCACCGGCAACGGCCGCGGCGGACCCCGTAGGAGTGAAGCAGCAGGTCGTTCGCCGTTCGTTCGGCTGCGCCGGTCAGGTTCGAGGCGCTAGCGTGCAGGCGATGTGACCTGGGAGACCCGGACAAGGAATCACCGACCGAGGGGGAGCATGTGTCGGACGACCTGCTCATCGCAAAGATCAACCACGGCTTCGATCACCTCGACGCCGACGGCGACGGCCTGCTCACCGAGCGGGACCACGTCCTGATGGGCCTCTCGGTGGCCCGATCGCTCGGCCACCAGGAGGGCTCCGACGCGGAGGCCCTGATCGTCCGCGCCTACCTGACGACCTGGCACGACCTGCACCTCGCCCGGCTGCCCGCCGGCACCCAGGCGATCACCCGTGAGCAGTTCGTCGACTCGACCGGTTCGCTCGCCGACGACCCGAAGGCCGCGCACGAGATCCTCGGCGCGCTCGCCGGGGCCTTCCTCGCCGTCGCCGACGCCGACCGCAGCGGGACGGTGGACGCCGGCGAGTTCTTCGTCTTCCAGCGCGGCCACTTCGCCGGCCTCTCCCGCGACGACGCCGACGAGGCCTTCCGCCACCTGGACACCGACGGCGACGGCGTGCTCTCCGCGGCCGAGTTCACCAGCGCCATCATCGAGTTCTGGACCAGCCGCGACCCGGACGCGCCCGGCAACTGGTGGACGGGCAAGCCGCCGCACAGCTTCTGAGCCGTACGTCCGGCGGCCCGCCCCCACGCGCCGGAAGCGCGGGGACGGGCCGCTCGGCGACGGTTCGGCGGGTACGGCGCCGGTCCGGTACGGCGCCGGCGTCGCCTGCTGCCGGGTCGCGGTGCACTGCGGAGCTGGGGTGCGCCGCCGGGCCGCCGCGTACGGCCGGGCCGCGGCGTGCTCACCTCCGGGCGGCCGGCCCCTTCGCCGGGCCGGCCGTGCCCCCGGCGCGCGACGAGCGGCCCGGCCGTCGGCTGACACTCACCACCAGGCAGACGCCCGCCACCACGATCGCGCCGCCCGCGAGGGTCGGACCGGTCAGCGGCTCGGCCAGGATCAGCCAGCCCAGCAGCACCGCGACCACCGGGTTCACGTACGCGTAGGTGGCCACCAGGGTCAGCGGGGCGGCGCGCAGCAGCCAGGCGTACGCGGTGAAGGCGAGCAGCGAGCCGAACAGCACCAGGTAGGCGAGGGCCAGCCAGGACCGGCCGGAGACCGCCCCGAGGTCCAGACCGTGCTGCTCGCCGCGGCCCAGCCCGACCAGCAGGTTGCCGAGGCCGCCGGCCAGCATCTGGTAGGCGCTCGCGGCGAGCACGTTGCCGGGCATCGGGATCTTCTTGCTCACGAAGGAGCCGGTCGCCCAGAGCAGGGTGGCGCCGATGATCAGGATCACGCCGCCCGGCTCGATCGACCCGCCGATCGCGGGGGCCGACAGGACACCGAGCCCGACCAGTCCGAGCAGCACCCCGGCCAGTTCGGCCGGCTTCGGGCGGTCGCCGCCGAACGCCGTCAGCACCACCATCCACAGCGGGACGGCGGCCACCAGCAGGGCGGCCAGGCCGGAGGGGACGGAGGTCTCGCCCAGGACCACCATGCCGTTGCCGCCGGTCAGCAGCAGCAGGCCGACCAGGGCGGAGGAGGCCAGCTGCCGCCGGGTCACCTTCAGGCCGGCCGGCCCCTGGCGCACCAGGAGGAAGCCGACCAGCAGCAGGCCGGCGGTGATGAAGCGGGCGCTCGCGGAGAGGAACGAGGGCATCGTCTCCACGGTGATCCGGATCGCCAGGTAGGTCGAGCCCCAGACGACGTAGACGACGAGGAGGGCCAGCCAGACCGCGCCGCCGAGACGGGAGGCGGGAAGGGCGTCGGCGAGCGGGGCCGGGGTGGGGGCCGCTTGGGCCCCGCGCTTGCCCGCAGGGGCAGGGGTCGGGGTGGGAGTGTCGGGGGCTGAGCCGGGGATCTCGGCCGGTTGGGAGGGTGAAGCGGGCGATGTCATGTGTGTCCCCCTTGGACGGTGCTGGCCGAACAACCGACATGACAGCGCATGGACGGCCCGGCGCGCCAGTCGGTATCAGGAATCGGACCGCAGGACGTACGGTGGGCGCTCCCCAGCGAGGAGGTCGAGTCCTTGTCCGCACCCGAGCAGGCCCTGCCGTTCTTCGTGTACGGCACTCTGCGCAGCGGTGGCCGCAACCACGCCGTCCACCTGGCCGGGCGCTGCGCCGACGTCCGGCCCGCGGTGCTGGAGGGTGCGGCGCTGCACGAGGGACCCGGCTTCCCGTACGCGGTGCCGGACCCGGCGCCAGGGCGCCGGATCCTGGGCGAGCTCGTCACCGTACGCCCGGGCGCGTACGCCGGAGCCCTGGAGGCGCTGGACCGGCTGGAGGACTGCCGAGCGGACGGGACCGGGCTGTACGTGCGGCGGCGGGCGGCGGTGCGGACGGCGGCGGACGGGCTGCGGGAGGCCTGGGTCTACTTCGCCGGGCCCAGGGCCGAGGCGCGGCTGCGGGAGCGGCCGGCGCTGATCGAGTCGGGGGACTGGGCGGATGAGACCGCCAGGTAGGCTGCCCCGCTAGTTGGATTTTCCTACCCATTGGTCCATTCGAACGACGAGGAGCCACCCGGTGCCCGAGCTGCCACCCCCGATCACCGTCGTCGGGATCGGGGCCGACGGCTGGCCCGGCCTCGCCGCCGGTTCCCGGGCCGCGCTGCGGGAGGCCGAGGTCGTCGTCGGCGGCCCCCGCCAGCTGGACCTGCTCCCCCGCGAGGAGGTCACCGCCGAGCGGGTCCCCTGGCCGTCCCCACTGCGCCCGGCCGTCCCCGGACTGCTCGCCGCCCACGCCGGCCGCCGCACCGCCGTCCTGGCCAGCGGCGACCCGATGTTCTACGGCATCGGCCGCACCCTCGCCGAGACCGTCGGCGCCGAGCGCCTGCGCGTCCTGCCGCACCCCTCCTCCGTCTCCTACGCCTGCGCCCGGCTCGGCTGGCCGCTGGAGGCCACCGAGGTGGTCAGCCTGGTCGGCCGGCCACTGGACACCCTCTCCCTCGCCCTCCACCCCGGCCGCCGCCTGCTGCTGCTCAGCGCCGACGCGGCCACCCCGGCCGCCGTCGCCGGGCTGCTCACCGCCCGCGGCTACGGCACCGCCCGCCTACGGGTGCTCGAACAGCTCGGCGCCCCCGCCGAACGCACCCTGGACGGCCCCGCCGACGGCTGGCCGCACCCCTCCGGCGACCCGCTGAACGTCATCGCCGTCGACCTCGGCGACGGCCCGCGCACCTCCCTCGTCCCCGGCCTGCCCGACACCGCGTACGAGAGCGACGGGCAGCTCACCAAGCGCCACGTCCGCGCCGCGACCCTCGCCACGCTGGCCCCCTCCCCCGGCGAACTGCTCTGGGACGTCGGCGGCGGCTCCGGTTCGATCGCCATCGAGTGGCTGCGCGCCCACCGGGACTGCCGGGCCGTCAGCGTCGAGCGCGACCCGGTGCGGGCCGAGCGGATCGCCCGCAACGCCGCCGCCCTCGGCGTGCCCCGGCTCCGCGTGGTGACCGGCCCCGCCCCCGCCGCGCTCACGGAACTCCCCTCCCCCGACGCCGTGTTCATCGGCGGCGGCCTCACCGCGCCCGGCCTGTTGGACGGTTGCTGGGCCGCGCTGCGCCCCGGCGGCCGGATCGTCGCCAACACTGTGACGCTGGAGTCCGAGGCGCTGCTCACCGAGTGGTACCGGCGCCACGGCGGGGAGCTCGTCAAACTCGCCGTCGCCCACGCCGTCCCGGTGGGCGGCTTCACCGGGTGGCGCCAGGCCATGCCCGTCACCCAGTGGTCCGCCGTGAAGCCCGACGCTGTCACGTCCGACGGCGTCACGTCCGACGACAGCAAGCCCGACGCCGTCAAGCCCGAGACCCCTCAGGAGAACGCCTCGTGACCGTCCACTTCATCGGAGCCGGCCCGGGCGCCGCCGACCTGATCACCCTGCGCGGCCAGCGCATCCTGGCCCGCGCCGAGGTCTGCCTGTACGCGGGCAGCCTGGTGCCGCGCGAGCTGCTGGACGAGTGCCCGCCCGGCGCCCGGCTGATCGACACCGCGCAGCTCAACCTGGACCAGATCACCGCCGAGCTGGTCGCCGCGCACGAGGCCGGTCAGGACGTGGCGCGGCTGCACTCCGGCGACCCGTCCGTCTTCTCCGCCGTCGCCGAGCAGATGCGCCGCCTGGACGCGGCCGGCGTGCCGTACGAGGTGGTGCCCGGCGTGCCCGCCTTCGCCGCCGCCGCGGCCGCGCTGAAGCGGGAGCTGACCGTCCCGACCGTCGGCCAGACCGTCATCCTCACCCGGATCGCCAAGCGCGCCACCCCGATGCCCGAGGGCGAGGACCTCGCCACCCTCGGCCGCAGCGGCGCCCTGCTGGTGCTGCACCTGGCCGCCGGGTACGTGGACGACGTGGTCGAGCAGCTGCTCCCGCACTACGGCGCCGACTGCCCGGCCGCCGTGGTCGCGATGGCCAGCCGCCCCGACGAGCTGGTGCTGCGCGGCACCGTCGGCGACATCGCCGAGCAGGTGAAGGCGGCGGGCGTGGTCCGCACCGCCGTCATCCTCGTCGGCCGGACGCTGGCCGCCGAGCAGTTCCGCGACAGCCACCTCTACTCGGCGGACCGCGAGCGCCCGCACGAGCCCTGCGGGGCGTGATGCGGCACGTCCTGGTCCTCGGCGGGACCACCGAGGGGCGGGCGCTGGCCGCCGAACTCGTCCCGGCCGGCCACCGGGTCACCAGCTCGCTGGCCGGCCGGGTCGCCCGACCCCGGCTGCCCGCCGGGGAGGTGCGGATCGGCGGCTTCGGCGGGCCGGCGGGGCTGGCCGACTGGCTGCGCGCGGAAGACGTGGACGCGGTGGTGGACGCCACCCACCCGTTCGCCGCCGGCATCTCGCGGAACGCCGCCCTCGCGGCCGCCGACACCGACGTCCCCCTGCTGGTGCTGCGCCGCCCCGGCTTCACCCGGGTGGAAGGGGACCGCTGGCTCCCCGTCCCCTCGCTCGCCGCGGCTGCCGACCTGGTGCCCCGGCACGGGGAGCGGGTCTTCCTCACCACCGGCCGGCAGAGCGTCGCCGCCTTCGCCCACCTGGACGGGCTCCACTTCGTCGCCCGCTCGGTGGACCCGCCCGAGCCTCCGCTCCCGCCTTCCTTCGAAGTCCTCCTGGACCGCGGCCCGTTCACGGTCGAGGGCGAGGAGGCGCTGCTGCGCAGGCACCGGATCGACGTCGTGGTCACCAAGGACAGCGGCGGCGCCGCGACCGCCGCCAAGCTGACCGCGGCCCGCGAACTCCGCCTGCCCGTCATCATCGTGGAGCGCCCGCCGGTCCCGGAGGGCGTACCGGTCGTACCCGATGTCCCGGGCGCGCTGCGCTGGCTGGAACAACTGCGGTAGAACGCCCGAACCGGGCGCCGTCCGTCGAGGCCGGGGAGCGGCGAGACCCCGGGCCCGGGGGAAATAGCGGGCAGACCTGCCGGCGGGCGGGCAGGATGGCCCGATGACCGATGACCAGCGCACCCAGGCCCCCCGTACCGCCGACGAACGCGCCACGCTGGCGGGCTTCCTGGACCACCAGCGCGACACCCTCGCGATGAAGTGCGCGGGGCTCACCACGGAGCAGCTCCGCACCCGGGTGCTGGAACCGTCCGGGCTCTCCCTGCTCGGGCTGGTCCGCCACCTCGCCGAGGTGGAGCGAGGCTGGTTCCGCAACGTCCTCAACGGCGAGGACGTGCGCGGTTTCTGGGGACGCCGCCCGGACGGCGCCTTCGCCGAGTTCGACGTCGAGTCCGCCGACCCGGACGAGGCCTTCGCGATCTGGCGCCGCGAGTGCAACCACGCCAGGGAACTCGTGGCCGCCGCGGAGTCGTTGGACGTCCTGGGCCACCACGGCGAGGAGGTCTTCTCGCTCCGCTGGATCCTCACCCACATGATCGAGGAGTACGCCCGCCACAACGGCCACGCCGACCTGCTCCGCGAACACCTCGACGGCACCACCGGCGAGTAGCACCGACGCGTCCGGGAGCGGCGAGTAGCACCGGACGGCGCCGGGCCGGGCCGGAACGACGCCGGAACGCCACCGGCAGCGAGGGAGCGAGCAGGACGTGCGGACCCGCCAGAAGGAACGCGAGACCCCCGGGCCGTCCGAGCCCTGGAACGAGATCGTCCCCGGGCTCTGGATGGGCGGGCACTACTTCACCCCGCCCGGCGGCAAGCTGGAACCCGCGATCGTCCGCACCGGGTTCGATCTGGTGGTCAGCCTGTTCACACTCCCCGGGCACGGCCCGGCACCGGGAGTGGAGCACGTCGTCCGGGAGGTTCCCGACGCCCCGCTCTCCCCCGGTCAGCTGCTCGCCGTCCAGGAGGCGGCGGAGCTCACCGCGGCCGCCGTCCGGCGGGGGCGGCGGACGCTGGTGCGCTGCCACTCCGGGTACAACCGCTCGGGCCTGGTGGTGGCGCAGGCGCTGGTGGGGCTCGGGTACGACGGCGGTGAGGCGGTCCGGCTGGTCCGGGAGCGGCGTTCGCCCTGGGCGCTGAACAACGCGGTGTTCGTGGACTACCTGGACACCGGGCTGGAGGTCGCCGTGCTGCTGACCGGCCTCAACGGGTGAGGCCGGTCAGCGGCATGGCGGCTCATCAGATGTCGCGGAAGGTCTCGATCTGGGCGCCGATGGAGTTGAGGCGCTCGGCCAGGTCCTCGTAGCCGCGGTTGATGACGTAGACGTTGCGCAGGACGGAGGTGCCCTGGGCGGCGAGCATGGCGAGCAGGATGACCACGGCGGGGCGCAGGGCCGGCGGGCACATCATCTCGGCGGCGCGCCAGCGGGTGGGACCCTGGACCAGCACGCGGTGCGGGTCGAGGAGCTTGACGTCGGCGCCGAGGCGGGTCAGCTCGGTCAGGTAGATCGCGCGGTTGTCGTACACCCAGTCGTGGATCATCGTGGTGCCGTGCGCGGCCGCGGCGATGGCGGCGAAGAACGGCACGTTGTCGATGTTGATGCCGGGGAACGGCATCGGGTGGATGGTGTCGATCGGCGCGGTCAGCTTGGAGGGGCGCACGGTGAGGTCGACCAGCCGGGTGTGGCCGTTGTGGGCCGGGTACTCGGGGGTGCGGTCGTAGTCGAGGCCCATGCCCTCCAGCACCGCGAGCTCGATCTCCAGGAACTCGATCGGCACCCGGCGGATGGTCAGCTCGGAGGAGGTGACGACGGCGGCGGCCAGCAGGCTCATCGCCTCCACCGGGTCCTCGGCCGGGGTGTAGTCGACGTCGCAGGTGATCTCCGGGACGCCGTGCACGGTGAGGGTGGTGGTGCCGATGCCCTCGATCCTCACGCCCAGCTCCTCCAGGAAGAAGCAGAGGTCCTGGACCATGTAGTTGGGCGAGGCGTTGCGGATGACGCTGACGCCGTCGTGCCGGGCGGCGGCCAGCAGGGCGTTCTCGGTGACGGTGTCCCCGCGCTCGGTCAGCACGATCGGCCGGTCCAGCGGGGCGCCCGGCTCGACCGAGGCGTGGTAGGCGCCACCGGTGGTGGCGACCTCCAGGCCGAAGCGGCGCAGCGCGGTCAGGTGCGGCTGCACGGTGCGGGTGCCGAGGTCGCAGCCGCCCGCGTACGGGATGGCGAAGCGCTGGGCGCGGTGCATCAGCGGGCCGAGGAACATCAGCACGCTGCGGGTGCGGCGGGCCGCCTCGACGTCCATCGCCGCGAGGTCCAGTTCGAGCGGCGGGGTGAGTTCGAGGTCGCGGCCCTCGTTGATCCAGCGGCTCTTGACGCCGATGCTGGTGAGCACCTCGAGGATGCGGTAGACCTCCTCGATCCGGGCGACGCTGCGGATCGTGGTGCGCCCGGTGGTCAGCAGCGAGGCGCAGAGGATCGCCACGCAGGCGTTCTTGCTGCTGCGGACGTCGATCGCGCCGGAGAGCCGGGTGCCGCCGGCGACGCGCAGGTGCATCGGGCCGGAGTACCCGAGGGAGACGATCTCGCTGTCGAGGGCTTCGCCGATGCGGGCGATCATCTCAAGGCTGACGTTCTGCTTGCCCTGTTCGATGCGGTTGACCGCGCTCTGGCTGGTTCCGAGGGCCTCTCCGAGCTGCGCCTGGGACCAGCCGCGGTGCTGGCGCGCGGTACGGATGAGGGTGCCGATACGGGTGAGGTAGTCGCCTGTCACTCGCCAGACGATATCTCATGGTTGAGATGACGACAGGACGAGGGCCCGGCATGGTGCGCTATTTGTCCGTTTCTCACCCCGTATGGACGTCAGTTCTCCACATCACCAGGTGATGTTGTCACGCCGCCGTGACACTCGTGACATTGTCACGGCCCCAGCGGCTCCGCCCGGCCGACGACCGTGCCCGCCCGGTCGATGCAGATGACGTCCACCGCGACCGGCGAGCCCAGCAGCACGCCGAGCGCCGTCGCCCGGGCCGCCTCGGCGACGAGGTCTCCGAGCGGCACCCCGGCCGCCCGGCACAACTGCACCGCCTCCAGTGCGGTGTTGGCGCCCGCGACCGCGTCGACCAGTGCCTCGTCCGCCCCGCCCTGCCGGGCCAGTCCGGCCAGGTACCCCTTGTCCACCTGGGAGCGCGCCGAGTGGAGGTCGAGGTGGCCGGCCGCGAGCTTGGACAGCTTGGCGAAGCCGCCGGCGATGGTCAGCCGGGGCACCGGGTGGCGCTTGAGGTACTTGAGGACGGCGCCGGCGAAGTCGCCCATGTCCAGCAGGGCGTCCTCGGGCAGCCCGTGCTCCGCGACCGCGACCTTCTCCGAGGTCGAGCCGGTGCAACCGGCCACGTGGGTGCGCCCCGCGGCCCGGGCCACGTCCACCCCGCGGCGGATCGAGTCGATCCAGGCCGAGCAGGAGTAGGGGACGACCACCCCGGTCGTGCCGAGGACGGACAGACCGCCGAGGATGCCGAGCCGGGGGTTCCAGGTGGAACGGGCGATCTCCTCGCCGTGGTCGATCGAGATCTCGACCACCACGTCCCCGCTGCCGCCGTGCGCGGCGGCCACCTCGGCGACGGCGTCCCGGATCATCTGCCGGGGCACCGGGTTGATCGCGGGCTCGCCGACGGGCAGCGGCAGGCCGGCCTTGGTGACCGTCCCCACCCCGGGGCCGGCCCGGAACACCACCCCGGTGCCGGGCTCGCCGGACCGCACGGTCGAACGGATCAGCGCGCCGTGGGTGACGTCGGGGTCGTCGCCCGCGTCCTTGACCACCCCGGCCATGGCGGCAGCCGGCCGGGCGTCCGTGCCGGTCGGGACCATCGTGCCGGTCGGGTCCGTCGCACCGGTCGGGTCCGTCGTACCGGTCGGGACCACCGCATGCGCCGGCTCCCCGGCCCCGGTCAGCTCCTCGGCGGCGAGGGCGAAGGCGGGCTGCTGGCCCTTGGGCAGGGTGATGACCACCGGGTCCGGGAACTCGCCGGTGAGCAGCGCCGTGTACGCGGCCTTGGTGGCGGCGGTGGCGCAGGCGCCCGTCGTCCAGCCGGGCCGCAGTCCGCTGCTCTTCAGCTGGCCGGCCCGGCCTCCCGCTCCCGCCTCGGCTCCCGCTGCGGCCACCTGCGCCCCGTTTCCGACGGCGCCCGCGCCGTCCTGCTCCGCTCCGGCGACCGCACCGGCCGCCAGTCGCCGATTTTCCCCCACCCGGCCCGGCGGGACCCGACCGGGGTCGCGGGACCCGACCGGAGTCGCGGGACCCGATCGAGTGGCGGGACCCGACCGGGGTGGCGGCGGCCGCGTCGGGCGCGGGTCGGCGATTCCGGTGGCGCGAGGTGTGAAGGCGCGCCGCCCCGCGTTCCCGAAGAGTTCTCCGCATGGGCCTCGCCCACCGTGCCTACCAGTGAGTAATCTGGCGGTCCGCCAGAAAGCGGGTTCATGACACACGTGGGCCCGGCCGGGGACGACCGCCCCGCCGGGCCATCAGTATGTGGGGGTTATTTGTGGCAGGGATGAGTCGGCGTACGTTCCTCACGGGTACGTCGGTGGCCGCGGCCTGGTCGGCCTTGTCGCTGGGCGGCGCGCAGTTCGCCTCGGCCGCGGCGCGCGACCAGGCGCTGGCGACGACGGCCGCGCGGGCGGTCAGGATCACCGGGACCACGCTGGAGCAGGTGGCCACGCCGGTCGGCACCGGCGGCTACAAGCGGCTGACGGCCGGACCGGGCTGGCCGCTGGTGGTGCGCGGCGACCTGGCGTCGGCGACCGCCGGCCGGGACGACCGCCGGACCGGCCTCGCCAGCTTCGTCCAGTTCAGCGACCTGCACCTGGTGGACACCGAGTCCCCGGTGCGCTTCGAGTACCTGGCCAAGCTCAACGGCAGCGCCTACCGGCCGCAGGAGGCCCTGAACGCCCGCGGCGTCTCGGCCCTGGTCGAGCGGGTCAACTCGCTCGCCGGCGGCCCGCACACCGGGATGCCGTTCAGCATGGTGATGGCCACCGGCGACAACACCGACAACCACGAGCTCGCCGAACTCGACTGGTACCTCAAGGTCATGGGCGGCGGCCGGCTGGCCCAGAACACCGGTGACCCCAACCGCTACGAGGGCGTGCAGAACTCCGGCAACGCCGCCTACTGGAACCCCGAACTCGCCTACAGCGACGGCTACAAGGCGAAGGGCTTCCCGCAGATACCCGGTTTCCTGTCCGCCGCCGGACGCCCCTTCGACGCGCCGGGCCTGCGCACGCCCTGGTACACCACGGTCGGCAACCACGACGACAGCATCGAGGGCTCGCTGCCGGACTTCGGACTGCTGAACGACCTGTACACCGGCCAGTACAAGCTGGAGGGCTGCGACGACGCCACGGCCGCCCAGCTGACGGACTCGCTGCGCCGCGACCCGGCGGGCGCCGTGCTGCTGCTGGCGAAGCTGCTCGCCGACGGCGACCTGGTGCGCAAGGTCACCCCCGACGAGCGCCGCCGGCCGTTCACGCTCAAGGAGTTCGCCAAGGCCCACCTGGACCCGGCGGTCACCGGCGCCGGCCCGTACGGGCACGGATTCACCTCGGACATGGTGAACAGCGGGAAGCTCTACTACACCTTCCGCATCTCGGAGAAGGTGGTCGGCATCAGCCTGGACACCACCAACCAGGCCGGGTTCGCCGACGGTTCGCTGGGCACCGCGCAACTGCGCTGGCTGGAGCAGCAGTTGAAGGCCCACAGCGGGCACTGGTACGACGCCGACGGGCGCCGGGTGACGGGCGGGAGCACGGACGAGCTGATCCTCGTCTTCAGCCACCACACCAGCGGCACCATGGGCAACCTGCTGCCGGACCCGCGCAACATCTTCGAGGGGCGGCACGACGGCAACGAGCTGGTGGCGCTGCTCCAGCGCTACCCGAACGTCGTCGCGTGGGTGAACGGGCACACCCACATGAACAAGATCACGCCGCACGGGCACACGGTGCCGGAGCGGGCGTTCTGGGAGATCAACACCGCCTCGCACATCGACTACCCGCAGCACGGGCGGATCATCGAGATCGCGGACAACGGGGACGGCACGCTCTCGCTGTTCACCACGCTGATCGAGTCCTCGGCGCCGTACGGGACGGACTTCGGCGGCACTTCGGACGCCAACCTCGCGGCGCTCTACCGCGAGCTGTCGTACAACGACCCGAACGGCCGCCCGACGGCGCTGCTGGGCTCGGGCGGGGACCACAACACCGAGCTGCTGATCACCAAGCCGACCCGGTAGCGGGTGGCGGGAGCGCGCTACGGGCCGACGGCTGACGGCTGACGGCTGACGGCTGACAGAGAACAGCTGACGGCGAACGGATAACAGATGACAGCGAACAGATGATGAAATCTGTTCGCTGTCATCTGTTCGCCCGTCAGTCCCCCGTCACTCCTCCGGGTACCGCCGCGGCGTCCAGACGACCTCCACGCCGCCGCCCCGCTCGACCGCCCGGGTCTGCGAGGAGCCGATCAGCAGGATGGTCCGCATGTCGACCAGCGCCGGGTCCAGCTCGCCCAGCCGGACGATCCGCACCCGCTCGGTCGGGCCGCCGACGTCGCGGGCCATCACCACCGGGGTCTCCGGGGCCCGGTACTCCAGCAGCAGGTCCCGGGCGAGCCCGACCTGGGTGGTCCGGGACTTCGAGCCCGGGTTGTACAGCGCGAGCACCAGGTCCGCCTCGGCCGCGGCGCGCAGCCGCTTCGCCACCACGTCCCAGGGCTTGAGCCGGTCCGAGAGCGACACCGTCGCGTAGTCGTGGCCGAGCGGGGCGCCGGCCCGGGAGGCGGCCGCGTGCGCGGCGGTCATCCCCGGGAGCACCCGTACCGGGACGTCCCGGTACGCCTCCTCGCAGGCGACCTCCAGCACCGCGGTGGCCATCGCGAACACCCCCGGGTCACCGGAGGAGACCACCGCGACGCGGTGTCCGCGCCGGGCGAGGTCCAGGGCGAACTCGGCGCGCTCCGACTCCACCTTGTTGTCCGAGCCGTGCCGCTGCTGCCCCGGCCGCTCCGGCACCCGGTCCAGGTAGGTGGTGTAGCCGACCAGGTCGGTGGCCTCGGCCAGCGCACCGCGCGCCTCGGCGGTCAGCCAGAGCGGTCCGGCCGGCCCGGTGCCGACCACGGTCACGCTGCCGACGCCGTCCGACAGCCGGACCTCCGGCTCCAGCGGCGCGACCTTGCTCGGCAGCACCGCGACCGAGAAGTACGGCACCGTCTCGCCGTCGACCTCGGCGAGCGGCGCGACCCGCTCGCCCGCCATGAAGGCCCGCTCCACGTACTGCGCGTCCGCCAGCCGCCCCGCCCGCTCCAGGGCCCGGCGGACGGTCGGGAAGGTGCGACCCAGCTTCATGATCACGGCCGAGTCGGCGGCCGCGATCCGCGCCGTCAGCTCCTCCTCGGGCAGTGTCCCGGGGATGACGGTGAGCGTCTCCTCGGCCTCGGTCAGCGGCTGCCCGAGCCGGGCGGCGGCCGCGCTGAGCGAGGTCACGCCCGGCACCACCTCGGTCGGGTAGCGGTGCGCGAGCCGCTTGTGCATGTGCTGGTAGGAGCCGTAGAAGAGCGGGTCGCCCTCGGCGAGGACCACCACGTCGCGCCCGGCGTCCAGGTGGGCGGCCAGCCGGGCGGCGGCCTCCGCGTAGAAGTCGTCCAGCGCGCCCCGGTAGCCGCCGGGGTGGTCGGTGGTCTCGACGGTGAGCGGGTAGACCAGCTTCTCCTCGATCTGACCATCCGTCAGGTACCGTTCGGCGATCGAGCGCGCGATGGACCGGCCGTGCCGGGCGCTGTGGTAGGCCACCACGTCCGCCTTGCCGATGAGTTCGGCGGCGCGGACGGTCACCAGCGACGGGTCGCCCGGGCCGAGTCCGACCCCGTACAGCCGACCCATGGTGTTCTGACGGTCCGTCACTCTTCCTCGCTCGCAATCGCGTTGATGGCGGCGGCGGCGATCGCGCTGCCGCCGCGCCGGCCGCGCACCACCAGGTGCTCCAGGCCGGACGGGTGCTCGGCCAGGGCCTGCTTGGACTCGGCGGCGCCGATGAAGCCGACCGGGACGCCGATCACCGCGGCCGGTCGCGGCGCGCCCGCCTCGATCATCTCCAGCAGCCGGAACAGCGAGGTCGGCGCGTTGCCGACGGCGACCACCGCGCCTTCCAGCCGGGGCAGCCACAGCTCCATGGCCGCGGCGCTGCGGGTGTTGCCCATCGCCCGGGCGAGTTCGGGCACTGACGGGTCGGTGAGGGTGCAGATCACCTCGTTGTCGGCGGGTAGCCGCTTGCGGGTGACGCCGCTCGCGACCATGTTGACGTCGCAGAGGATCGGCGCACCGGCGCGCAGCGCGGCGCGCGCGGAGGCGACCACACCGGGCGAGTACACCAGGTCCTCGACCAGGTCGACCATCCCGCAGGCGTGGATCATCCGCACCGCGACCTGCGAGACGTCCGCCGGGAGGGCGGCCAGATCGGCCTCCGCGCGGATGGTGGCAAAGGACTGGCGGTAGATGGACGCGCCGTCCTTCTCGTACTCGATCACTTCGTGGTCCTCCTGGCCTCGGCGACCGCCTCGGCCATCTCCTCGTTCGTCACGTCGACGCTCGCCGCATTGACGACCGTCGCATCGGCGGCGGTCGCGGTGGCCGTCGCTCCGGCCCCCGCCCCGCCGACCGGCTCGTTCACCGACCCGTTGACCGCCTCGTTCACCGACCCGTTCACCGTCACCCGGTAGCCGCGCCCGGTGGCGAGCACGTCCACCCACCGCCCGGCCGGGTGGCCGCAGCGCCGTTCACAGCCCGACCAGTGGACGGGCAGCACACCGGCGAGAGCGGTACCGACGGGAGCGGCACCGGCACCGGGCGCACCGGCGAGGCCGGACCCCGCGGCGACACCGGCCGCGCCGGCGTCCAGCGCCCGGGCCGCGTCCGCGCGGACGTCGGCCAGCGACTTGGCGCAGCCCGGCAGCCCGGTGCAGGCGGTGGCCCGCTCCCAGGCGGAGCCCGGCTCGGTGCGGAAGCCGGCCGCGGCGAGCGCGGGTAGCCGGTCGGCCGGAGCGCCTGGCAGCACCGCCCCGCGCCAGGGGGTCAGCCGCAGTTCACCGGCCGAGGCGGCGACCAGCGTCCGCCACTGCCCGGCGCTCGCCCGGCCGAAGCGCAGTCCCACCGAGAGCCCGCCGGGCAGCGCGCCGACCGCGGGCGCGGTGCCGGCGAAGGCGGGCAGCGGCACCGAGCCGGCCGGCAGCAGTTCGGGGACCTCGCGCAGGTGCCAGGCCTTGCGCCCGTTCGTCCGCAGCGCCGCCAGGAAGGAGCGGGCCGCGTCCAGTACGGCCGTGACCTCCCGTCCGGTCTCGACCGGGTGCCCGCGGCCGTCCCGTCCGAGGCGCAGCAGCCGGGTGCCGTCCGGGCTTGCGATCAATGTCACATCGGCGTCGAGCGCGGCGACGTCGCCCCGGCCGTCGTCCAGCGCGAACAGGAACTTGCCGGAGAGCCCGGCCGCCCAGTCGCTCGCACAGAGCCGCGCGTCCAACTCCCGCACCCAGGACTGCACATCGGCGCCACCGGGGGCGTCGGCCGGGTCCAGTCCCGCGGTCGGCGAGGCGACGATGTTGCGGACCCGCTCGTGGGTGTCCGAGGGCAGCAGCCCGACGGCGCGCAGCCGGTCGGCGAGCTCGGCGGCGCAGTGCGGGGCCAGGCCGCGCAGCTGGACGTTGCCGCGCGAGGTGGTCTCCAGCTCACCGTCGCCGAGGGCCTCGGCCGCCTCGGCCAGCGCGAGCGCCTGACGGACCGTCAGCAGCCCGCCGGGCAGGCGGATTCGGGCCAGGGCGCCGTCGTCGGCCGTATGCAGACGAAGCGCTCCGGGACAGGCGTCCGCACGCCCCCGGTCGGGCACCTCCCGGTCGGGTCCTGCGGCGCCCGGCGCGGTGGCGTCGGGTGTCGGTGGCATGGCGGCGAGCATACAGATGATCCGATCGCTTGCCTCCGTCCGCTGCATCACACTCCCGGTCCCGCTCCCGGCCCGCACCCCGGCCCGGTGCCGCCGCAGGTACCGCCACGGGAGCCCTCCCGGGTGTCGGACGTCGCCCCGGGTGCCCGGCCGTCCGAAAGCTCACCCTCCCCCAGCTCAGCCGTACCCCGTACGATGCTGGCGGACGGTCCCCCGCGGACCGTCCGCACGCCAGCGACGGCGCAGGGGAGGAAACCGGTGCGAACCCGGTGCGGTCCCGCCACTGTGACCGCGGTTCACCGGTAGACCGGTCGGCCGCGGGAGCCAGGAACTCCTGCCGTCCTCCACCGGCCCGGGGCGCGGACCCCGAGGAAGGCAGAAATGTTCCAGCGCTGTCGCATGCCCGCGCCCGCGTCCCCGGCCGCCACCACGGCCGTCCGGGCCGCCGTCACGACCACCCCGGTCGACGCCACGGCCGCCCCGGCCACCACGGCGGCCGTCCCGGCCCAGATCCCGGCCACCCTGGCCACCGACGAGGCCGGGAGGGCCTTCACATGATCCTGCTGCTGTCGACGTCCGACACCGACCTGCTCAGCGCCCGGGCCTCCGAGGGCCCGGTGCGCTACCGGCTCGGCAACCCGGCCCGGCTCACCCCCGAGGACCTGCCCGCGCTGCTGGAGGGCACCGAACTCGTCGTGGTCCGCCTGCTCGGCGGCCGCCGCGCCTGGCAGGAGGGCCTGGACGCGCTGCTGGCCGGCCCCCGCCCGGTGGTGGTGCTGACGGGTGAGCAGGCCCCCGACGCCCAGCTGATGGAGCTGTCCACCGTCCCGGCCGGCATCGCCGCCGAGGCGCACGCCTACCTGGCCCACGGCGGCGCGGCCAACCTGGCCGAGCTGGGCTCCTTCCTCTCCGACACGGTGCTGCTGACCGGCCACGGCTTCGCCCCGCCCGCCTCCGCCCCCGCCTGGGGCCCGCTGGAGCGCGAAGCCCGTACGAACGAGGGCCCGACCGTCGCGGTGCTCTACTACCGCGCCCACCACATGAGCGGCAACACCGCCTTCGTGGAGACGCTCTGCCGGGCCGTCGAGGACCAGGGCGCCCGGGCCAGGGCCTACTACTGCGCCTCGCTGCGCGGCGCCGAGCCCGAACTGCTGGCCGCGCTCGGCGAGGCCGACGCGATCGTCACCACCGTGCTCGCCGCCGGCGGCACCCGCCCGGCCGACGCCCAGGCCGGCGGGGACGAGGAGGCCTGGGACGCGGGCGCGCTGGCCGCACTCGACCGCCCGATCCTCCAGGCGCTCTGCCTCACCTGGTCGCGCGCCCAGTGGGAGGCCAGCGACGACGGCCTGTCCCCGCTGGACACCGCCACCCAGATCGCGGTGCCGGAGTTCGACGGCCGCCTGATCACCGTCCCGTTCTCCTTCAAGGAGCTGGACGAGGACGGCCTCACCGTCTACGCCGCCGACCCGGAGCGCGCCGCCCGCGTCGCCGGCACCGCCGTCAAGCACGCCCGGCTGCGGCACGTCCCGGCCGCCGAGCGCCGCCTCGCCCTGGTGCTGTCCGCCTACCCGACCAAGCACGCCCGGGTCGGCAACGCCGTCGGCCTGGACACCCCGGCCAGCGCGGTGCGGCTGCTGGAGCGGCTGCGTGCGGAGGGCATGGACCTGGGGGAGGACCTCCCCTCCTTCCACGACGAGGACGGCGGCCACGAGGGCGACGCGCTGATCCACGCCCTGATCGCGGCCGGCGGCTACGACCAGGACTGGCTCACCGAGGACCAGTTGGCCCGCAACCCGGTGCGCATCCCCGCCGCCGACTACCGCCGCTGGTACGCCACCCTCCCGCAGGGCCTGCGCGAGCAGGTCGAGGAGCACTGGGGCCCGGCGCCCGGCGAGCTGTACGTCGACCGTTCGCAGAACCCGGACGGCGACATCGTGCTGGCCGCGATCCGCTCCGGGAACCTGCTGGTGCTGATCCAGCCGCCGCGCGGCTTCGGCGAGAACCCGGTCGCCATCTACCACGACCCCGACCTGCCGCCGAGCCACCACTACCTGGCCGCCTACCGCTGGATCGAGGCCGCCCAGGAGGACGGCGGCTTCGGCGCCCACGCGGTGATCCACCTCGGCAAGCACGGCAACCTGGAGTGGCTGCCCGGCAAGACCGCGGCGCTGTCCGCCGAGTGCGGTCCGGACGCCGTCCTCGGCGACCTGCCGCTGGTCTACCCCTTCCTGGTCAACGACCCGGGCGAGGGCACCCAGGCCAAGCGCCGCGCCCACGCCACCCTCGTCGACCACCTCGTCCCGCCGATGGCCCGCGCCGACTCCTACGGCGACATCGCGCGCCTGGAGCAGCTGCTGGACGAGCACTCCAACATCGCCGCGATGGACCCGGCCAAGCTGCCGGCGATCCGCGCCCAGATCTGGACCCTGATCCAGGCCGCCAAGCTCGACCACGACCTCGGCCTGGAGGAGCGCCCCGAGGACGACGGCTTCGACGACTTCCTGCTGCACGTCGACGGCTGGCTCTGCGAGGTCAAGGACGCCCAGATCCGCGACGGCCTGCACGTCCTCGGCCAGGCGCCGGCCGGCACCGACCGGGTCAACATCGTGCTGGCCATCCTGCGCGCCCGGCAGATCTGGGGCGGCGTCAGCGCCCTGCCCGGCCTGCGCGAGGCGCTCGGCCTGGACGAGGCGGCGCTGACCCTCGGCGCCACCGACGCGGCCGAGGCCGAGGCCCGCGCCCTGGTCGAGGCGATGGAGGCGGAGGACTGGGCGCCCGAGGCGGTCGAGAAGGTCACCGCCGGTCTGCCGGAGGCCGTCCGGGAGCCGGTCCGCGAGGTGCTGGCCTTCGCCGCCACCCAGGTGGTGCCGCGACTGGCCGCCACCACCGACGAGCTGGACGCCGTGCTGCACGCGCTCCAGGGCGGCTTCGTCCCGGCCGGCCCGTCCGGCTCGCCGCTGCGCGGCCTGGTCAACGTGCTGCCGACCGGCCGCAACTTCTACTCCGTCGACCCGAAGGCCGTCCCCAGCAAGCTCGCCTGGGAGACCGGCCAGGCGCTCGCCTCCTCGCTGGTCGAGCGCTACCGCGCGGACAACGACGGCGCCTTCCCGCCCTCGGTCGGGCTCTCGCTCTGGGGCACCAGCGCGATGCGCACCGCCGGCGACGACATCGCCGAGGCCTTCGCGCTGCTCGGCGTCCGGCCGGTCTGGGACGACGCCTCCCGCCGGGTCACCGGCCTGGAGCCGATCCCGCTGGACGAGCTGGGCCGCCCGCGCATCGACGTCACGCTGCGCATCTCCGGCTTCTTCCGGGACGCCTTCCCGCACGTCGTCGCCCTGCTGGACGACGCGGTGCGCCTGGCCGCCGCCCAGGAGGAGTCCGCCGAGTCGAACTACGTGCGCGCCCACGTCCAGGCCGACCTCGCGGTGCACGGCGACGAGCGCAAGGCCACCGTCCGCGTCTTCGGTTCCCGCCCGGGCACCTACGGCGCGGGCCTGCTCCAGCTGATCGACAGCCGGGACTGGCGCACCGACGCCGACCTGGCCGAGGTGTACACGGTCTGGGGCGGCTACGCGTACGGCCGCGGGCTGGACGGGCGCCCGGCGCGCGAGGAGATGGAGACCGCGTACAAGCGGATCACCGTCGCCGCGAAGAACACCGACACCCGCGAGCACGACATCGCCGACTCGGACGACTACTTCCAGTACCACGGCGGCATGGTGGCCACCGTGCGCGCCCTCACCGGCAAGGCGCCGACCGCCTACATCGGCGACTCGACCCGCCCGGAGACGGTCCGCACCCGCACCCTGACCGAGGAGGCCGCCAGGGTCTTCCGCGCCCGGGTGGTCAACCCGCGCTGGATCGAGGCGATGCGCCGCCACGGCTACAAGGGCGCCTTCGAGATGGCCGCGACGGTGGACTACCTGTTCGGCTACGACGCCACCACTGGCGTGGTCGCGGACTGGATGTACGAGAAGCTGACCCAGGAGTACGTCCTCGACCCGGTCAACCGGGAGTTCCTCGCGGGCGCCAACCCGTGGGCGCTGCACGGCATCAGCGAGCGGCTGCTGGAGGCGGCGAGCCGCGGGCTGTGGGAGCAGCCGGACCCGGAGCTGATCGAGCAGCTGCAGGCCGCGTTCCTGGAGACCGAGGGGGACCTGGAGGGCGACGAGGGCTGAGGCCCCGACCCCGCGCGGGGCGGGCCGGCTTCGCTTCCGGCCTGCCCCGGCTCGGCTCCCGGCCTGCCCTTGCTCGGCCTCCGGCCTCCCCCGTATCACCCGCGGCTTGCTCCGGGATCGCTGCCGGGTCGCCAGTTCGACCGGGGCCACTGGTTCCGGAGATGGTGTCCCCGTCACCCGTTCGGCCGAGCAGCGCACTGGTGGTGTACGCCCTTCCAGCGGACAATACGGGTCATGTCGCGTCGCTCCGCTCCCACCAGCCCGGTCCTGAGCACGCCCGTCGGCGAGGAACGGGAGCCGCGTCCGCCGCACCGGTACCGCGCGCGGACCGGTGCGCTGGCGGCCGGGGCGGTTCCGGTGCTCGCGTTCCCCGCGCCCGGGCAGGCCTGGCTGGCCTGGATCGCGCTCGTCCCCGGACTGCTGCTGTTGCAGCGGGCGCCGTCGGGCCGCGAGGCGGCGGTGCGCGGCTGGTGGTTCGGCGCGGGGTTCATCCTGACCGCGATGTACTGGCTGGTCCCGTCCGTCGGGCCGGGGCTGCCGGTGCTCGCGGTGCTGTTCGGGGCGCTCCAGGCCGGCGTCGGGTACACCGTGCACCGGCTGCTGCGCCCCCAGCTGACCGCCCGTCGGGCACTGCTCGCGCTCCTGGTCGTGCCGGCGGTCTGGGTGACCACCGAGTACGCGCGGTCCTGGCCCGCGCTCGGCGGGCCGTGGGCGCTGCTCGGCGCCACCCAGTGGCAGCACCCGGCGATCCTCGGGCTGGCCGCGGCCGGCGGGATCTGGCTGGTCAGCGCGGCGGTGGCGGCGGTGAACACCGGGGTGCTGATCGCGCTGACCGGGGTGCACTGGCGGCCGTGGGCCGTCGCCGCCGGGTCCGTCGTGCTGGTGCTGGCCTGCGGCCCGCTGCTGTTCGCGCTGCGCGAGGCGCCCGCCGGGGACGGCGCGGTGACCGTGGCGCTGGTCCAGCCCGGCATCGTGGAGGACCCGCAGGCCCGGTTCGAGGCGAGCGCGCGGATCACGGCCGCACTGGTCGGGCAGCCCGTGGACCTGGTCGTCTGGGGCGAGAGCAGCAGCACCGCCGACCTGGACCGCGACCCGGCCGCCCTGGACACCCTGCGCCGACTCGCCGCGACCACCGGTGCCGAAGTCGTCGCCGGGGAGGACGCGCGCAAGGCGGACGGGCGGATCTCCAAGGACGCGGTGCTCGTCTCCCCCACCGGCGTGGTGGACCGCTACCGCAAGATCCGGCTGGTGCCGTTCGGCGAGTACATCCCGCTGCGGCCGGTGCTCGGCTGGATCGCCGGGGTCAGCCGCGCCGCGGGCGAGAACCGGGCGCCCGGCACGTCCTTCCACGTCCTGCCCGCCACCGACCGGGCGGGCGGGCCGCTGCCCGTCGCGGCGCTGATCTGCTTCGAGTCGGCCTTCCCCGACATGGCCCGCACCGCCGCCCGGGACGGCGCCCGGGTGCTGGTCTACCAGTCCTCGACCTCGACCTTCCAGCGCACCTGGGCCCCCGAGCAGCACGCCTCGCTGGCGGCGATCCGGGCCGCCGAGACCGGCCGGCCGGCCGTCCAGGCCTCGCTGACCGGGGTCTCGGCCGCCTTCGACGGCCAGGGCCGGGAACTCGCCCGGCTCGGCACCGACGGCACCGGAGCGGCGACCGTCCGGCTGCCGCTCACCGCGCCCGGGACGCTGACCTGGTACGACCGGATCGGCGACGTGGTGCCGCTGGGGGCGCTGGTGGTCACGGCGGGCGCGGCGGGCACCGCCGCGGCCGGGTGGCGCCGCTCGCGCGTGGTCCGGCGTTCCGGTCAGCCCTCGGTACCGGCGGTGTAGACGCCGAACGCGGCGCCCTGCGGGTCGCGCAGCACGGCGATCCGCCGGCCGCCCGGCAGACCGGTCGCGGGCATCAGCACGTCCCCGCCGAGTGCCGCCGCCCGGCTGACGGTGTTGTCGACGTCGGCGGCCGCGAAGTACGGCAGCCAGTGCGGCGGCACCTGGGGCGGGAAGCGGTCGTCCATCGTCAGCATGCCGCCGAAGTCCCTTCCGTCCAAACCCCATTGGGGGTAGTGCTCGGACGGCGCGACGGACCAGCCGAAGACCTCCGGGTAGAAGTCGAGCGCGCCGGAGGGGTCGCGGGTGAGCAGTTCCACCCAGCCGAGCGCGCCGGGCTCGTTGAACACCCCGGCACCCCGGAAGGCGCGGGCCTGCCAAAGGATGAACACCGCGCCGGAGCGGTCGGCGGCCACCGAGAAGCGGCCGAGGTCAGAGACGTCGGTGGGGTCCTTCAGGATCCGGCCGCCCGCCTCCTTGATCCTCCCGGCGGTGGCGTCGGCGTCGGCGACCGCGATGCAGACCGTCCAGGCGATCGGCTGCTGCGGGGCGTAGCGCGGGGTGATGGCGGAGGCCGGGGCGCCGTGGACCAGCATCTGGGTGTAGTCGCCGTCCCCGGGGCGGGCCGTGTCGTCCACCTGCCAGCCGAGGAGCTCGGTGTAGAACACCCGGGCCGCGGCCGGATCGGAGGTGCCCAGCTCGGTCCAGCAGGGGGCGTTGGTGGTCACGGAGGTCTGCTTCATGACGTCTGTCCTCGCAGCTTGCTCGGGAACTCCCGGTTGTTCGGCGCCTCGGCCCCCGCACCTCGTGCCCCAGCATGCGGGGCGGGGCGGAGCTTGGCGGGCGGGGGTGGGCCGAACGGGGTGCGGCCGCGAACAGATGACAGCTGACAGATTTCGAAATCTGTCAGCTGTCATCTGTCATCTGTTAGCTGTTACCTGTTCGCCGTCAGCTGTCGGCTGTCAACTGTTAGCTGTTACCTATTCGCCGTCAGCTGTCAGCTGCCGGCCCTCGGCGACCGCCGTCCGTCAGCCGCGGACCGCCCGTGACACCGGGATCCACAGCTCCGCCTCGGCATCGGCCGTTCCCGGGACGAACCGGGTCTGGAGGATCTCCGGGCCCGGCCGGGCCTCGTACGGGTTGGACGGGAACCACTGGCCGGCCACGTCCGCCCACATCTCCTGCAGGGCCTGCGGGAACGGCCCGGTGTTGGTGAACACCGCCCAGGTGCCGGCCGGGACGTCGAGCACGTCCAGGTCCGGCGGGACGGCGACGCCCTCGCGCGCCACCACCGCGTGCCAGTAGTCGAGTTCGGACCCCTCCTCGCGGTTCGGCGAGAGGTCGTCGCTCACCGCCACGATCCCGGCCGGGTCGTCCCCGGACAGCGCCGCGATCCGCTCGATCCGCTCCTTGCCGAGCCCCTTGACGAACTCGGCGATCCCCGGGTTGATCCCCAGGTAGACCAGGGTGACCCGGGCCTTCTTGCCGACGATCCGGAAGTCCGGCTTCTCGACGATACGGTATTCCATACTGCTGCTTCCCTCCACGACGAGTCGGAAGGACATCCGGGGCTGGGAGACGAGCACCGCACCGTCGCGCCGGGCGTCCCCCGGCCCGACCCCGTGCATGGCCCGGAACGCCCGGGCGAACGCTTCCCCCGAGGAGTACCCGTACCGGACCGCGATGTCGAGCAACGTCCGCTCGCCGTCCAGGACTTCGGCACCGGCGACGGTGAGCCGCCGGCGCCGGACGTACTCCGACAGCGGCATCCCGGCGAGCATCGAGAACAACCGCCGGAAGTGGTACTCCGACGTCATCGCGATCCGCGCCAGCTCGGCCACGTCGACCTCGCGGTCCAGCCCGTTCTCGATCCGGTCCATCGCCCGGTTCAGGTGCTCCAGCACGCCAACCCCGTCCTTCCCTTACTGACTTCACCGTAGAAAGGACCCACCCTGCCGCACCCGACAATCGGTGCCCGCTCCGGTCGGGTCCCGATGGCCGGGACTCCGATGGCCGGGTCCCGATGGCCGGGTCCCGGTGGCCAGGGCCCCGGTGGCCGTCAGCGGCTCAGATCAGGCCCTGGGCGAGCATCGCGTCCGCGACCAGCTCGAAGCCGGCGATGTTCGCGCCGACCACGTAGTTGCCCGGGTGGCCGTAGCGCTCGGCGGTGGTGAAGCAGGACTTGTGGATGTGCTTCATGATCCCGGCCAGCCGCTCCTCGGTGTGCTCGAAGGTCCAGGAGTCGCGCGAGGCGTTCTGCTGCATCTCCAGCGCACTGGTCGCGACACCGCCCGCGTTCGCCGCCTTGCCCGGGCCGAAGGCCACCCCGGCCTCCTGGAACACCCGCACCGCCTCCGGGGTGGTGGGCATGTTCGCGCCCTCGGCGACGGCCAGCACCCCGTTGCGCACCAGGGCCAGCGCGTCCGCCCCGGTCAGCTCGTTCTGGGTGGCACAGGGCAGCGCGACGTCGCAGGGCACGCTCCACACGCCCGGGCCCTCGACGAACCGGACGTGGCTCCCGCGCAGTCGGGCGTAGTCGGAGACCCGGCCGCGCCGGACTTCCTTGACCTCCTTGAGCAGGTCGAGGTCGATGCCCTTCTCGTCCACCACGTACCCGGAGGAGTCGGAGCAGGTGAGCACGGTCGCACCCAGCTGCTGCGCCTTCTCGATCGCGTAGACGGCGACGTTGCCGGATCCGGAGACGACCACCCGGCGCCCGTCCAGGCCCTCGCCGCGGCTCTTCAGCATCTCGGAGGTGAACATCACGCAGCCGTAGCCGGTGGCCTCGGTACGGACCCGCGCGCCGCCCCAGCCGAGACCCTTTCCGGTGAGCACGCCGCTCTCGTACCGGTTGGTGATCCGCTTGTACTGGCCGAAGAGGTAGCCGATCTCCCGGCCGCCGACGCCGATGTCCCCGGCCGGCACGTCGGTGTACTCGCCGAGGTGGCGGTACAGCTCGGTCATGAAGGACTGGCAGAACCGCATGACCTCGGCGGCCGAACGGCCCTTCGGGTCGAAGTCGGAGCCGCCCTTGCCGCCGCCGATGGGCAGACCGGTGAGCGCGTTCTTGAAGATCTGCTCGAAACCGAGGAACTTGACGATCCCGAGGTTCACCGAGGGGTGGAAGCGCAGCCCGCCCTTGTACGGGCCGAGGGCGCTGCTGAACTCCACCCGGAAGCCGCGGTTGACGTGGATGTCGCCGGAGTCGTCCGTCCACGGCACCCGGAACATCAGCTGCCGCTCGGGCTCGCAGATCCGCTCGATGATCCGGGCGTCGAGGAGTTCGGGGCGGTGCGCGAGCACCGGTGCCAGGGTCTCCAGCACCTCGTGGACGGCCTGGTGGAACTCCTCCTCGCCCCGGTTGCGGCGGACCACGTCCGCGTAGAGCGCCTCGATCGCGCGCCGTTCGGCTTCGAAGGAGGAGCCGGCGTCGAATGAGGAGAAGGAGGAGGAGAAGGGGCGGGGGCTGGCGGGGGTCGTCGGCATCTGGTGGGCCCTTCCGTGGTCGTCGATGGGCGTGCGCGATGTCCCGGCGGGCCTGAGGGACGTGCCCAGGGAAACGGGGCAAGTCTCGCAATGTCCACACCGCGGATCCCGCACCATCCACATGTTGGAAGAGCCGAGGGGAACAGGCGGGGCTGACGGGGTGTTGTGCGCCTCCGTGATCGAGTCCGGTCCCACCCGGCTCCAGTTGTTCAAATTGGAACTACCTAGTACGGTCGACCTCCGATCCACGCCCGATCCGCAACGATCCACCCCCGAACCACGGAGGCCCACCCATGCCGCAGCCCGGCTCCGCCACGGTGCGCTCGCGTGTGCGCATCCCGCTGACCTTCCCCGACGGCTACCGGGCCGAGGCGGAGGCCTTCACCTTCCACGGCCTCGCCGACGGCGCCGAGCACCTGGCGCTCGCGCTCGGCACCGTCCCCGAGGGCGGGACACCGCTGGTGCGGCTGCACTCCGAATGCCTGACCGGCGACGTCTTCGGCTCGGACCGCTGCGACTGCGGTCCGCAGCTGCGCGAGGCGGTGGAGCGGATCAGCGAGGCCGGCGGGTACCTGCTCTACCTGCGGCAGGAGGGCCGCGGCATCGGGCTCTACAACAAGCTGGACGCCTACGCCCTCCAGGACTCCGGCCTGGACACGTACGACGCCAACACCGCGCTCGGACTGCCCGAGGACGGCCGGGACTACACCGCCGCCGCCCAGATGCTCGCCGCACTCGGCGCGACCGGCATCGACCTGCTGAGCAACAACCCGGACAAGGCGGCGCAGCTGGCCGAACTGGGGATCGTCGTACGGCACCGGGTGCCGACGGGGGTGCACCTGTCGGCGAGCAACGTCCGCTACCTGCGGGCGAAGGTGGAGCGGACGGGGCACTCGATCGAGCTCTCCCGACTGGTCGGCTGACGGGCGCGCCCGCCCGTCAGCCCGTCCATCACCTACCGCGCCCCGCCCGCCTCCCGACCGTCCGCAGCCCTGCGTACGCCGCCAGCGGCAGCGCCACCAGCAGCGCGGCCCAGAAGGCCCCGTGCCCCCACAGCCCGGCGATCGCCCGGAACGGCCCCTCCAGCACCGGAATCCGCAGCGCTTCGACCGGCCCCAGCGGCCCCGGCCAGGCCCCCAGGAACAGGGTGGCCGGGGTCCAGAGCGCGAACAGCCCCCGGGCGGTGGCGGGCGTCCCGAGGGTGCTCACCAGCGACACCACCGCCAGCAGCAGGACGAATCCGGCCTGGTAGGCCGCACCGGTCTGCCCCGTCCCCCAGGAGGCGGGCGTCCGGTGCACCCCGGTGGCCGCCAGCCGGACCTCGACCGCCGCCCACAGCAGCAGCACCAGCACCGCCGTCGTCCCGAGCGCGAACCGGAGCCGGTCGCGGGTGCCCGCGCCGCCCGTCCGCCACCGCCCGGACGGCGCGCCCGCCGACCGCCCGGCTGCGGTGGCCGACCGTCCGGCGGCGGTGGCCGTCCCGGACGACCGTGCCGCGCTCCGCGCGTCCAGCCGCCGCCAGGCCTCCCGGACCTGCCTGCGTGCCTCCTGGGCCGGCTTCAGCAGCCGGTTCGAGGCCCGCTCGACCAGGACGAGCGAGACCACGATCGCGACCACGGCCGCGATGCCCGCCCAACTCCCCATCCCCCCTTCGAACACGACCACCCGCTCAGCCACCGACGGCGGCGTCTCCAGCGCCGTCATCGGCGGCCCGAGCCGCAGGTAGCCGATGGCGACGGCCCCGGCCCCGGTCAGCAGCGCCGTGCCGACGCCCACCCGGGCGGGGAAGAAGGCGATCACGGCGGCCGCGACGAGCCCCGCGCTGAGCTGGCCCACCACCTGCCGGGCCGCGTGGTCGCCCGCCTTCCGCAGCGGGCCGCCGAACACGCCGGTGGGCGAGATGTCGAGCTTCTCCCCCGCCTCGACCGGGTAGCGCAGCACCGCCCCCGCCCACAGCAGCAGCCCGAAGGCGAGGAGCAGCAGCACGACCGCCCCGGCCCGGCGCGGCAGCGCGGTACGGGCGTGCGGCCACCAGGCCGCCAGCCGCCCCCGCCAGTCCACCGGCGGCCGTCGGCGCCGGTTGCGCCACAGCCGGGCCACCCGCCCCTCCTGTCGCACCCCGCCTCCGGCCCCGGCCTGCGGCTCGGGCCGCTCGGGCCGTCCCCGGCCGCGCCGCCGCAGCGCCTCCGCCGCGACCAGGGCCGCCCGCCCGCCGGGCTGCGCCGGATCCGCGCCCACCGCCCGGCGCCGCAGCGCGGACCAGCGGCGCCGCACCACGTCCCGGGGCGTGGCCGCCGCTGGGTCGGGCGCCGGTCTGCGGGCCACCGTCCGTACGGCGGTGCGGGCGCCCGCGCCCGCCGCCAGCGCGCCGTCCACGACCGTGGCGGCCACCACGGCGGCGAGTTCCGCGACCCGCTCGGGCAGCGGCAGCCGGTGCAGTGCGGCGGGCAGCGGCGAGAGCCGGCCGAGCAGCCGCGCGCGCTCCTCCGGCCGGATGCTCAGCCAGACCGCCTGCCGGTGCGCCTCCTCGCGCTCCTCCGGGCTGAGCCCGTCGCCGCCGCGCCGGCCGCCGCCGACGGTGCGGGCCAGCCGGTCCACCTCGGCCAGCACCTCCGGCAGTCCGGCCAGCGCGAGCAGCCGCGAACAGTGCTCGCCCGCGCACTCGGGATGGAAGCAGTCGTAGCGGGCGACCACGGCCGGCGCCCCGCCCCGGACCAGTTCGTCGATGAACTCGGCGCCGTCCGGTTCGGTGACGACGCGTTCCAGCCCGGGGGTGTCGATCGGACGGTCGCGGTAGTGCGGGACGGCGCCCGGAACGAAGGCGGCGCCCATCGCGAGCACCGCGACCGCCGCCACGGGCTCGCGCCGGGAGCCGGGCGCCCGGGCCACCTCGGAAAGGTAGTGCAGGTCGAAGACGGTGTCCTCGACCTCGTCCCGCAGCCAGTCCCGCACCCGTTCCGCTCCCCCGGTGGAGAGCCAACGGGCCGCCGCACCGGAGTTCTTGAGCAGCGCCTCGGTGAGCCGGACCGGGTCGGTGAACGGGTTGCCGAGGAAGGTGACCGGCCGGTGCGCCCGGGTGTGCGCCTGCGGCCGTCGGCGGATCACCTCGGGGGTGCCGCCGGCCAGCCAGCTGCGGACCTGCGGAGCGGTCCAGCGGTCTTCCGGCTTCTTGGTGAACAGGCCCTGGAGCAGCAGCAGTTGGCGCGGGTCCCGGACGGCGCTGAGGTCCACCTCCTCGCCCATGACCAGTTCCAGCTCCAGCTCCTGGTCGGCCGGGCGCTCACCGTCCGCGCCGACGAACCGGGGGCGGCCGACGAACAGTTCGTACAGCACGTTGCCGAGCCCCCACCAGGGCCCGGCCTGGTGGTTCTTGCCGGCCAGCTGCTCGGGGGCCATGTAGGCGACGGTGACCATCATCGCGGAGCTGAACCGGCGGCTGTCGGTGAGCCGGTCGACGCCGCCGAAGTCGGCGATCACGAACTCGCCGGCCCCGCTGCCGGGGCGCACCAGGATGTTGGCGGGCTTGAAGTCCAGCGGGTTGCGCTTGATCCGCCGCTGCCAGAAGTCGAGCAGGGCGACGAGCTCGTAGACGATCTGCTCGGTGGTCCGCCGGTCGCCGTGCCCGCCCGCCCGCCACAGCCCGGCGACGTGCGCGGCGAGGGTGACCGGCAGGTACTCCATGGCCACCCAGTCGACGTGGGCGCCGTGGTGGCGGACCCGGCCGAAGTCGATCAGGTGCGGGACGTGCCGGCGGAAGCCGTCGTTGCGCAGGTGGACGAGCAGGTCGTGGTCCATCGGCTGGCCGGCGACGGCCACCTTGACGGCCGCGTCGCCGCCGCCGTCGGTGCGCCGGACGTACCAGACGGTGCCCTCGGAGCCGGCCCCGGCCCGGCCCAGCGGGATGAAGCGGCTGCGCAGGGCGTCCGGGAAGACGCCCTCGAACGGGCCGTCGGCGCCCGGCACGTCGCCGTACCCGCCCTCGGTGCCGCCCGGTCCGCCGGCTACCGCTCCGTCCCGCGCTCCGCCGGACCCGCCGACCGGAGCGGGGCCGCCGGGGCCGATGCCGTCCAGCCAGGAGCGCGGGCCGGCCGCTGCCCCGGAGCGGGGCCGGACGACCTCGGTCACCGCCTCCGGGTCGATGGGGTCCGAACCCCCCAGCCGTCCGGGGTCTCCCGGCTCGGAAAGCCCACCCGGTCGGCCCGGTCGGAGTTCCGTGGGCGCGTGGGGATCGAACCGCGGCTCGGCGCCGGATGTCCGGCGCGTCGCGGCCTCCGGGTCGAAGCGCGGCGGGGCGGCGGGCGCCCGGCGAGTCGCGGCCCGCGGGTCCACCCGGGTCGGCGGGTCCACCGGGGGCGGGCCCGATCCGAGCCGGGACGGCCGGGCCGGGCCGGAGTCGGAGCCGTGCCAGCGCCCCCGCGACCACCGTTCCACCCTGCTCCGCGGCGGATTCCCCGGCTCGGCCCCGGCGGCCGACCGGGGCCCCGGCCCGTGCCGATCGCCCTCGGCCGGGACCGCGTCCTCCGTCGTGCCCATGCGACGTTCCCCTCCCCCGCGACCCGGACCGGCGCGGGCCGTGACCGTGGGCGCACCGATGCCGGGGTGGATTGTGACGCGTCATCATCCCGCACGTGGGACGCGGGTGTCGGCCGCTTTTCCGGATCAGGACCGCCCTATCGCAGGACCGATACGCAAGCGTGTCCGCGGCGGGGAACCGGGCGCCGTCGAGGCCGCCGCGGGGCCGTCGGCGCCCCGGCCGGGCCGTCCACGCGACGCGGCCACCGGAGCGGTCCGTGCGGGAGCGGCCCGGCCCCGGGACCGGCCCGGCCCGGGGGCCGACCAGGCCTCGGACCGAAACCCGGGCCGAAACCCGGGCCGAGGCCGGGCCGGACCGCGGTCGGGACCGCGGTTGACCGGCTCCGGGCCGTCCTCAGCGCTCCTCGACCGGGCGCCCCAGCGGCTCCTCCAGGATCCGCCGGGCGATCTCGCCGGGGCGCACCGGGCGCCCGAAGTGCCAGCCCTGCGCCCAGTCGCAGCCCATGGTCCGCAGCCGCTCGGCGTCCCGGTGGGTCTCCACGCCCTCGGCGGTGACGGTCAGGCCGAGCGCGTGCGCCATCGAGACCAGCCCGCTGACGATCCGCCACCCGGTGGACTCGTCCTTCCCCGGTTCGTGCAGGTCGCCGACGAAGGAGCCGGCGATCTTCAGCCCGGAGACCGGCAGGTCCCGCAGGTAGGCGAGGTTGGACCAGCCGGTGCCGAAGTCGTCCACGGCCAGCGACACCCCGAGGTCGACCAACCCGTGCAGGGTGCGCAGCGCCTCGTCCTCGGGCCCGACCACGGTCGACTCGGTGATCTCCAGCTGCAGGCGGGCCGGGTCCAGTCCGGTGCTGTCGAGGATCCGGCCGAGGTCGGTGACCAGGGCGGCGCTGCGGGCCTGGCGGACCGCCAGGTTGACGTTGAGCTGCGGAGCGGCGTCGCCGTACCGCTTGATCCAGTCCACGGCCTGGCCGCAGGCCTGCTCCAGCACCCAGCGGCCGAGCGGCATGATCAGCCCGGTCTCCTCGGCGGTGGTGACGAACTCGTCCGGGCCGAGCACGCCGAGCTGCGGGTGGCGCCAGCGCACCAGCGCCTCCACGGCGGCCAGCCGGCCGTCCGCGAGGCGGTAGAGCGGCTGGTAGTCGATGAAGAACTCGCCGCGGTCGAGGGCCGCGGGCATCCGCACCGACACCGCGTAGCGGCTGACCGCCCGGGCGTTCTCCTTGGGGTCGAACAGCGTCCAGCGGCCGCGGCCGGCCTCCTTGGCGCGGTAGAGGGTGAGGTCGGCGGCCCGGACGGCGGCGCCCGGGGTGGTGGTGGACACCCGCCGCTCCAGCACGCCGACGCTGGCGCCGACGGCGAGCTTGTGGTCGCCGATCAGCACCGGCCCGGCCAGCGCCTTGAGCACGGTCTTCGCGGCGGCCACCGCCTCCTGCTCGCCCCGGCACTTCTCCAGCAGGACGACGAACTCGTCGCCACCGAGGCGGGCCACCAGGTGGCCGAGCGGGCTGAGGGCGGCCTTCAGCCGGGCCCCGACGGCGGACAGCAGCTGGTCGCCCATGTCGTGGCCGAGGCTGTCGTTGACCACCTTGAAGCCGTCGAGGTCGACGTAGCAGAGGCCGAAGCGGGCGCCCGGCTCGGGATCCTCGAACAGCTTCTCCAGCCGCTCGAAGAAGGCCGCGCGGTTGGGCAGGCCGGTCAGCGGGTCGTGGGTGGCCTGGTGGCGCAGCCGCTCATGGAGCCGGTAGCGGTCGGTGACGTCCTCCAGCATCGCGACCTGGTACTGCGGGGAGCCGTCGTCGTCGCGGATCAGCGAGACGGTCAGGTGGGTCCAGACCACCTCGCCGTCCTGGCGGTAGTACGGCTTGTCGAACTGGAAGTAGTCCCGCTTGCCGCTGATCAGCTCCTCGTACGCCTCCCACACGCCCGGGGTGTCCTCGGGGTGCACGAGGTCGCCGACCCGGCGGCCGATCATGTCGTCCGGGCCCGCGCCGAAGAGCTCCTGGAGGGCCTTGTTGACCGCCATGATGTTGCCGTCGGTGTCACCGATGCCGATGCCGATCGCGGCGCTCTCGAACAGCGCCCGGAAGCGGGCCTCGGAGGCGCGCAGCGCCCGTTCGGCCTCCTTGCGGGCCGCGTCGGCGGCGGTGCGGATCGCCTCCTGCTCGGACAGCGTGCGCTCGCGCAGGGCCGCCGCCCAGCCGGCCGCGAAGGCGCCGGTCAGGGCCGGGCCGCGGTCGTCGTGGACGGGCTGCGCCTGCAGCAGTTCGACCGCCCGGGACAGCAGCACCGGGTCGGTGAAGTGCGCGTCGACCAGTTCGGCGCCGGCCTGCGCGGCCAGCCGCGGCTCGAACGGGTCGTCCTCCTGGGCGCGGTGCAGCAGCGCGGCGGTGCGCGCGACCAGTCGGCCGAGCAGTCCGGGGGGGACGGCGATGCCGTGGTCGGCGGAGAGCAGCTGGGCCCACGCCTCGTGGAACCGCTCCGCGTTGCCGCGCACCGGGGTGGTACTCATCTGCTGAACCTGGTTCCTCTGGTCTGCGCGCCGGTTCCGGCGGTCGCGGCGGGCTCTGCGTGCCCGGCGGCAGCCCGTCGGCCGGTACCGCCGGCGCGCGTGCCGCTGCCGCCCGTGCCCGGCGCCGCGACGCCGGCGGCCGCCGCGCGGGGCGTACGGCCGTCGGCGCCTCGTCCGTCGCGTCCGCTCAAGGGCGGAACCCCACGCCCGCCACCCCGGTCATCCGCTCGGGGTGCTCACCGACCGTTCCGGGCTGGTCCGGGCGCCACTGCGGCAGGTAGACCACGCCGGGCTCGACCAGCTCGAAGCCGGAGAACATCGCGGTGATCTGCTCGTGGGTGCGCATGGTCAGCGGGGTCGGCGTCCGCTTGTAGAGCTTCTGGTGGTCCTCCGCCTGGTCCGGGCGGCCCTCCAGGGAGGCGTGCGAGAGCACCAGCGCGCTGCCGGGCGGGAGGACGTCGCGGATCACGCCGATCAGCTTCCACGGGTCCTCGTCGTCGCTGACGAAGTGCGCGACGGCGACCAGCAGCACGGCCACCGGCTCGCCGGCCGCCAGCAGCTCGACGACCTCGGGGCGGGCCAGCAGGTCGGCGACGTCGCGCAGGTCGGCCTGGACGACGGCGCAGTCCTGGTCGTCCTCCAGCAGCAGGCGGCTGTGCGCGACGGCGACCGGGTCGCGGTCCACGTAGACGACCTTCGCCTCGGGGCGGATCGCGCGGGCGATCTCGTGCACCGCTCCGAAGGTCGGGATGCCGGAGCCGATGTCCAGGAAGCGGGTGACGCCCTGTTCGGCGAGGAAGGTGACGGCGCGCCGCAGGAAGGCCCGGTTGGAGCGCATGATCTGCGGCAGCTCCGGCCACAGGGCGATCGCCTTGCGGGCCATCTCCCGGTCGACCTCGAAGTTGTGCGAGCCCCCCAGGTAGTAGTCGTAGACCCGCGCGGCGTTCGGTTTGTCCAGGTCCGTACCCTCCGGTACCCAGCTCGGTCGCCGCATGCCCGTGACTCCTTCACTCCGGTTCTGGGGGTGCAGCGCCCAGGGGATGCTGCCGTGACTGATGAGACTACAAGCACAGAAGATCCTCCTCCGCACCCCGAACGGGTGCAAGCGGAGTGGGCCCTTCCTGGCCGGGAGGTGTTCGCGGAACGTTCACCTCCACACCGGGCCCGCGCCGCGGACCAACTCGGCAACGGTCCAACCGCGTTCACCCCCGGGTCCGACCGGGGCCGGACTAGGCTGGGGCCGTGGACCCCAACCACTACCGATTCCGGGACGTCTGGCGGCTCGCGGCTCCGGCACCCATCGTGTACGCAGCACTGGAGGACGTGCAGAGCTACCCGCTGTGGTGGCCGGAGGTGCGGGAGGCACGGCCGACCGGCGAGGACTCCGGGGACGTGGTGCTGCGCGCGCTGCTGCCGTACCGGCTGGTGGTCGGCCTGGTGCCGAGCCGGCGCGATCCGGCCGCCGGAGTGCTGGAGGTGACCATGCGGGGTGACCTGAACGGCTGGACGCGGTGCACGGTGACGCCGGACGGGCCGCGCGGTGCGGGCAGCCGGGTGCTGTTCGAGGAGGACGCCCGGCCCGGCCGACCCCTGCTGCGCCGATTCGCCCTGCCGCTGCACCCGCTGTTCCGGGCCAACCACGCGGTGATGATGCGCCGGGGGCAGCGGGGGCTCGCGGCGTACCTGGCGGGGCGGGGTGATGGATCCGGCGGGGGCTCGAACGACAGGCGACGGATGACGGCGGACAGATGACAGACGACGACTTTCAGCGAACAGCTGACAGATTTCAACATCTGTCAGCTGTTCGCCGCTCCCCCGACCCCGCGCCCGACACCGAGGCCGGCCCCACGCCCGCGCCCACCGACCCCCCTGACTTCGGCTTCGACGCCCCCTTCGACCGCACCGGCACCGGCAGCAGCAAGTGGGCCCGCGCGGACGCGCCCGGGGTGGTCCCGATGGGCCTCGCCGACATGGACCTGCCCGGCCCGCCCGCCGTCGCCGAGGCGCTGGAGCGGCGCACCCGCCACCGCGCGTACGGCTACACGGGGTGCGACCCGGCCGGCCGCACGCTGGTGGCCGACTGGTACCGCGTCCGGCACGGCGCCGCGTTGGACCCGGACTGGGTCCTGCTGCTGCCCTGCGGCCCGCGCACCGCGCTGCGCGTCCTGCTGGAGACCGTACGGCCGCAGGCCCCCGTCCTCTTCCCCACCCCCGAGTGGGGCGGCTTCGCCCAGCTCTGCCGCGCCGCCGGCCTCCCGTACCGCGAACTGCCGCTGCCCCTGGGCCCGGACGGCTACCGGCTCCCGCGCGGCCCGCTCCCCCGTCCCGCCGGCGCCGTCCTGCTGAGCAACCCGCACAACCCCTCCGGCACGGTGTGGCCGGCCGGTGCGGTGCGCGGGCTCGCCGCCCGGGCGGCCGAGAGCGGCGCGCTGCTGGTCTCCGACGAGGTGCACGGCGACCTCACCCACCCCGGCCGCGCCCACCCCGTCGCCGTCACCACCGCCGACCCCGCGCACCGGCACCTCGTCGTCACCCTCAACTCCGTCGGCAAGACCTTCAACTGCTCGGGCATTCCCAGCAGTTTCGCCCTCGTCCCGGACCCCGGACTGCGCGCCCGGTTCGCCGAGGCACTGGCCGGCTACGGCCTCTGGGAAGGCGGCCTGCTGGAGCAGACCGTGCAGCAGGCCGCGCTGCGCGAGGGCGGCCCGTGGCTGGACGCGCTGCTCGCCCACCTGTCCGCCGCCCGCACCCGGCTGACCGACCGGCTCGGGACCGCCGTCCGCTGCACCCCGCAGGCCTCCTACCTGCTCTGGCTGGACGCCGCCGCGCTCGGCCTGCCGCCCGCCGACGCCCGCCGGGCGCTGCTGGAGCGCTGCGGCCTGGAGGCCTCCGCCGGCGCCGACTTCGGCCCCGGCGGCGAGGGTTCGCTGCGCCTGAACTACGCCCTGCCGGGGCCGGCGCTGGCGACCGTCCTGGAGCGCCTCGAGCGCCTGTGACCCCGGCACATGCCCCGGCCGGACCCGGCCCGCACCCCGCGCGTCGGAGGCCCGGCAAGCCCTGGCTTCACCCGTTCGCCACACCGCTGACCTGCGAAGACGGACGTTCACGGGATTTTTGCGGAGCGCCCCCGCATGCTCCGTAGCAAACTGGGCAAGGTAGACCGGGCCGCAATCGTGATCCCGAGGATGGTGAGTCCGGTGATACCGGTATCCCGCACCACTCCGCCCGACCGGCAGAGCACGCAACCGCCCCCACCGGGGGTGACCCCGTTGACCGAATCGGGGGCGCGCAGCCACGTGTCGGGCGTCTGCTTCAAGATCGGACCGCCCCGTCTGGTGGGGGTGGAAGTCGAGTGGTTCGTCCATGACGATCGATGTCCCTCCCGGCCCGTACGGCCGGAACTGCTCCACGCCGCACTGGAGTCGCTGCCGCTCGGCGGCTCGGACGGCACTTCGCTCCCCTCCGGTTCGCGACTCACGCTCGAACCCGGCGGACAGGTCGAGCTCAGCTCCCCGCCCGCCACCGGCCTCCTGAACTGCGTCGAGGACACCCGACGCGATCTGACCGCCCTGCGGGCCGCCTTCGCGGCGCAGGGCCTGCGCCTCACCGGCACCGGGACGGACCCGCTGGCCCGCCCCCGGCGGATGGTGCTGGACCACCCCCGCTACCGCGCGATGGAGCGCTTCTTCGACTCCGCCGGGCCCTGGGGCCGGATCATGATGACCGGTACCGCGTCGGTGCAGGTGTGCCTGGACGCCGGCGAAGCGGACGGCCCGCAGGCGGCGCAGCGCCGCTGGCGACTGGCCCACCGGCTGGGCCCGGTACTGATCGCCGCCTTCGCCAACTCGCCGATCCTGGACGGGAATCCGACCGGCCACAGGTCCACCCGGCAGACCGTCTGGTCCCGGATGGACCCGACCCGCACGCTCGCCCCGGAGCCCGACCACGGCGACCCGCGCGAGGCCTGGGCACAGTACGTGCTCGACGCCCAAGTGCTGTGCGTACGAAGGCCCGAGGGCCTCCCGTGGACGGCCCCCGCCGGGCTGACCTTCCGCGACTGGATCCGCGGGGCGGGTGAACGCCCGCCCACGCTGGACGACTTGGACTACCACAGCACCACGCTCTTCCCCCCGGTGCGCCCGCGCGGCCACCTGGAGCTGCGGATGATCGACGCGCAGCCCGGGGACGGCTGGGTGGTGGTCGCCGCACTGGTCACCGCGCTGCTGGACGACCCGGTGGCCGCCGACGCCGCGCTCGCCGCACTGGAGCCGCTCGAGTCCCTCGACCGGCCGCAGGGCGCGAACGCCCCGCGCCCGCCGCGCAGCGAGGCCTGGCGCCGCGCCGCCACCCTGGCGACGGCCGACCCCGAGCTGCGCCGGGCCGCCCTGGGCTGCTTCGCCGCCGCCGACGCCGCCCTGGGCCGCCTGCCCGGGGCCGGACGGCTGCGCGACACCGTCGCCGAGTTCGCCGAGCGCTACCCCGCGCGCGGCCGCTGCCCGGCCGACGACCAGCTGGACGCCCTGCGCTCCGGCACCCGACGCACTCCCCCGGAGGAGGCCGCACCATGACCGACGTCCGACCCCGCGGGGGCACCGACTCCACCGCCGCCACCGGCACGGGTGCCGACGCCACGGCCGACACCACCGCCGCCACAGCTGCCGGCACGATCTCCGCTGTCGGCACCGTCGGCGACCTCGGCGCCGTCGGCACCGAGGCGCTGCGCGAGAGCATCGCCACCGAGCTGCTGGCCGCCCGCGCCCGGACCGCCGCGCTGACCGACTGCGTCGAGGACGGCGACCTCACCGCCCAGCACTCCCCGCTGATGTCCCCGCTGGTCTGGGACCTCGCGCACATCGGCAACCAGGAGGAGCTCTGGCTGCTGCGCAACGTCGGCGGCCGCGACCCGATGCATCCCGAGATCGACCCGCTGTACGACGCCTTCGAGCACCCCCGTGCCGAGCGCCCCAGCCTGCCGCTGCTGCCGCCCGCCGAGGCCCGGGCCTACGCCCACGAGGTACGCGGCCGGGTGCTGGACCTGCTGGCCGCCAGCCCGCTGGAGGGCGCGCCGCTGCTGGAGGCCGGGTTCGCCTTCGGGATGATCGCCCAGCACGAGCAGCAGCACGACGAGACGATGCTGATCACCCACCAGCTCCGCCGGGGCGAGCCCGCCCTGGCCGCTCCCCCGCCGCCGCCCGTACCCGCCGACGCGGCCGCCCTGCCCGCCGAAGTCCTGATACCCGCGGGCCCGTTCACCATGGGTACGGACACCGAGCCGTGGGCGCTGGACAACGAGCGCCCGGCGCACACCGTCGACCTGCCGGCCTTCCTGCTGGACACCACCCCGGTCACCAACGCCTCCTACCAGCGCTTCATCGCGGACGGCGGCTACGACGACCCGCACTGGTGGACACCGGAGGGCTGGGAGCACCGGCTGCGCGCCGACCTGACCGCCCCGCTGTTCTGGCGCCACCAGGACGGCCAGTGGCTCCGCCGACGCTTCGGATCGGTGGCACCGGTCGAGCCGAACGAGCCGGTTCTGCACGTCAGTTGGTACGAGGCCGACGCGTACGCCCGGTGGGCCGGTCGGCGGCTGCCGACCGAGGCCGAGTGGGAGAAGGCGGCCCGGTACGACCCGGCCACCGGCCGCTCCCGCCGCTACCCCTGGGGCGACGGGCCGCCCGGCCCCGAGCACGCCAACCTCGGCCAGCGCCATCTGCGTCCGGCCGGCGCGGGCAGCTACCCGAAGGGCCAGTCCCCGTACGGCGTCCGGCAGTTGATCGGCGACGTGTGGGAGTGGACGGCCAGCGACTTCCGCCCCTACCCGGGCTTCCGGGCCTGGCCGTACCGGGAGTACTCGGAGGTGTTCTTCGGCCCCGAGTACAAGGTGCTGCGCGGCGGCTGCTTCGCGGTGGCGCCGGTCGCCTGCCGGGGCACCTTCCGCAACTGGGACTACCCCGTCCGGCGGCAGATCTTCGCCGGCTTCCGCACCGCGCGCGACCTGGAGGCGGACTGATGTGCCGTCACATCGCCTACCTGGGCGAGCAACTGGCACCCCGCGAGCTGCTGGTGCACCCGCCGTACGGGTTGTACCGGCAGTCCTGGGCGCCCCGGGTCCAGCAGTACGGCACGGTCAACGTGGACGGCTTCGGCCTCGGCTGGTACGCGGACGGGGACGAGGCGCCCGCCCGCTACCGCCGGACCGGCCCGATCTGGGCGGACGAGACCTTAGCCGACCTCGCCCGGGTGGTCCGCACCCGGGCGCTGCTGGCGGCCGTCCGCTCCGCCACCGAGGGCTGCGCGCCGGGTGAGGGCGCGGCCGCGCCGTTCGCCGCCGAACGCTGGCTGTTCAGCCACAACGGCGCGGTGGCCGGCTGGCCCGGCAAGCTGGCCGCACTGGCCGCCCTGCTGCCCCCGGCCGAACTGCTGGACCTGGAGGCGCGCACCGACTCGGCACTGCTGTGGGCGCTCGCCCTGCACCGGCTGCGGGCCGGCGCAGGGTTGGGCGAGGCACTGGCGGGCACCGTCACGGACGTCGCCGCGCACACCACCGGCCGGCTCAACCTGCTGCTCACCGACGGCACCGCGATAGCCGCGACCACCTGGGGCGACACCCTGTACCACCGCGCGCTGCCGGGCCTCGGCACCGTGGTGGCCTCCGAGCCGTACGACGACGCGCCGGGCTGGACGACCGTCCCGGACGGCTCACTGCTGCTGGTGGACTCGCGCGGCGTGACCGTGAGCCGCCTCCCCGGCCGCAACTGACTCCCCACTCTCCCTTCATCTTCTGAACAGAGGAACCACCCTGTCATGGACACATTCGATCTCACCCGACTGCTGCCCGCCGACCACTTCAGCACCGCGCTGCGCCACGACGTGCAGCACGGCCTGACCTCGCAGCCCAAGTGGCTGCCGCCGAAGTGGTTCTACGACGCGCGGGGCAGCGAGCTGTTCGAGGAGATCACCCGGCTGCCGGAGTACTACCCGACCCGCGCGGAGCGGGCCATCCTGACCGCCCGGGCCGGCGAGATCGCCGCCGCCACCGGGGCCCGCACGCTGGTCGAACTGGGCTCCGGCTCCTCCGAGAAGACCCGGCTGCTGCTGGACGCCCTGCGCGCGCTCGGCACCCTGGAGACGTACGTCCCGGTGGACGTCAGCGAGAGCGCGCTGACCGCGGCCGGGGCCGCGCTCGCCGCCGAGTACCCCGGGCTCGCGGTGCAGGGCGTGCTCGCCGACTTCACCGCCCGGCTCGGCCTGCCCCCCGAGGGCGGCCCGCGCCTGGTCGCCTTCCTCGGCGGCACCCTCGGCAACCTGCTGCCCCAGGAGCGCGCGGCCTTCCTGCGCCGCCTGCGCGCCGCCCTCGACCCGGGCGACTTCCTGCTGCTCGGCACCGACCTGGTCAAGGACCCGGCGGTGCTGGTCGCCGCCTACGACGACTCCGCCGGGGTGACCGCCGAGTTCAACCGGAACGTCCTGAACGTGCTCAACCGCGAGCTGGGCGCCGACTTCGACCCGGACGCCTTCGAGCACGTCGCGCTCTGGGACGCCGAGCAGGAGTGGATCGAGATGCGGCTGCGCTCGCTGCGCTCGCAGACCGTGAAGATCCCGGCCCTGGACCTGCCGGTGCACTTCGCCCGGGGCGAGGAGCTGCGCACCGAGGTGTCGGCCAAGTTCCGCCGGGAGCGGGTGGCCGGGGAACTGGCGTCCGCCGGGCTGCGACTGAGCCACTGGTGGACGGATCCGGAGGGCCGGTTCGGGCTCTCGCTCGCCTCGCCCGCCTGACCGGTCGGCCCGGGCGGCTTGGACGGCAGGCCCGGGCCCCCCGACCGGCGAGTTCCCGGGCCCCGTGGAGCGGTGGGCCCGGGCGACCTCGCCGACAAGCCCGGGCAGCCTGGCCGACAGACCCGGGGCCCCAATTTGCTTGTTCACCTTACGAATTCTCAGAGCGAAACTTGAGGGTCCAGGTGTACAAGACTTAAACGAATAGGGGTTACGATCTCGGCTACCGAGCTCAGCGTTGAGTACCAGGAGTCAGATCGTGAGCGTCACCCAGAAGCCCTCCGGGGCGGTCGAGGCCCCCGCGCCCGGCCGCCTCGGCTTCGTCGTCTTCATCACCGCGGCAGCGGCCCTCGGCGGCTTCCTGTTCGGCTATGACAGCTCCGTGATCAACGGGGCCGTCTCCGGGATCCAGGAGAAGTTCGGCGTCGGCAGCGGCGTCACCGGCCTGATCGTCTCCTCGGCCCTGCTGGGCTCGGCGATCGGCGCCGCGTTCGCCGGACGGTTCGCCGACCGCTACGGCCGCATCAAGGTCATGAAGGCGGGCGCGCTGCTGTTCGCGGTCAGCGCGGTCGGCTCGATGCTGCCGTTCTCCGCCTGGGACCTCGCCCTGTGGCGCGTCCTCGGCGGCGCGGCCATCGGCATCGCGTCGGTGATCGCCCCGACCTACATCGCCGAGGTCGCACCGACCAAGTACCGGGGCCGGCTGGCCTCCTTCCAGCAGGCCGCGATCGTCCTCGGCATCGCGATATCCCAGCTGGTCAACTGGGTGCTGGCGCAGGCGGCCGGCGGTGAGACCCGCGGCCACCTGCTCGGCCTGGAGGCCTGGCAGTGGATGCTCGGCATCTGCGTCATCCCGGCCGTGGTCTACTTCGTGCTCTCGTCGGTCATCCCCGAGTCCCCGCGCTACCTGATCCAGGCCGAGCGCCTGGACGACGCCCGCAAGGTGCTCGCCGAGGTCGAGGGCGAGGGCGTGGACGCCGACGCCCGGATCGCCGAGATCCAGTCGCTGATCGCCTCCGACCACCGCCCGCGCTTCCGCGACCTGCTCGGCGGCCGGTTCGGCCTGCTCCCGATCGTCTGGGTCGGCATCGGCCTGTCGGTCTTCCAGCAGCTGGTCGGCATCAACGTGATCTTCTACTACTCGTCGATCCTGTGGCAGTCGGTCGGCATCGACCAGAGCAACTCGCTGATGATCAGCTTCGTCGGCTCGGTGATCAACATCCTCGGCACCGTGATCGCGATCGTGCTGGTCGACCGGATCGGCCGCAAGCCGCTCGCCCTGATCGGCTCGGCCGGCATGGCGGTCGCGCTCGGCACGGCGGGCTGGGCCTTCTCCTCGGCCACCGGCAGCGGGGACAACCTCACCCTGCCCGACCTCCAGGGCACCGTCGCGCTGGTCGCCGCCAACGCCTTCGTGCTGTTCTTCGCGCTGTCCTGGGGCGTGGTCGTCTGGGTGATGCTCGGCGAGATGTTCCCGAACCGGATCCGCGCCGCCGCGCTCTCCGTCGCCGCCTCCGCGCAGTGGATCGCGAACTGGGCGATCACCGTCTCGTTCCCGTCCATGTCGCACTGGAACCTGTCGGCGACCTACCTGATCTACGCCGCCTTCGCCGCGCTGTCCATCCTCTTCGTGGCGAAGTTCATGAAGGAGACCAAGGGCGTCCGGCTGGAGGACATGGGCTGATCCGCCCGTCGGACTTCCCGGCCCCCGCACCCCGGCGCGATCAGCGCGCGGGTGCGGGGGCCGAACCGTTTCCGCAGGGCGACGGGCTCGCGGGGCGCAGGGCGTTGCGCCCGGTCGGGGCGGTCCAGGCCGTCGGGTCGGTTCAGGCCGTCGGGGCGGTTCGGTCGGCCAGGGCGGTTCAGGCCGTCGGGGCGGTTCGGATCGGACCTGGCGTTTCGCCCGGTCCGGGCCGCCGGCCGGCGCTTCACGGCCGCTCGGCGAGCCGGGCGTAGCGCAGGGCGAGCCCGTCCAGCAGCGCCTCCAGCCCGGTCTCGAACGCGCCCTCGTCCACCGCCCCCCGGTGACCGGCCAGCCGGTGCGCCTCGCCGAGGTGCGGGTAGTCGGCCGCGTCGTAGACCTCGACGTCCGCCGGGAACCCGGCCGCGAACGAGGCGAGCGCCGAACCGGTGACGAAGTAGCGCATCAGCGCGCCGATCCTGGTCGCCTGGCCGCGCGGCCACCCGGACTCGACCAGGTGGCCGAACACGGCGTCGGCCAGCCGCAGCGCGTTCGGCCGCCGCCCGGGGCCCTGGGCCAGCACCGGGACGATGTTGGGGTGGGCGGCCAGCGCGGCGCGGTAGGAGCGGGCCCAGTCGCGCAGCGCCTGCGGCCAGGCAGGCCCGGCGGTCCCGAACATCGACAGGTCGACTTCGCCGATGACGCTGTCCACCACCGCGTCCAACAGGTCGTCCTTGGTGGCGAAGTGGTTGTAGAGCGAGGGTCCGCTGACCGACAGCTCGGTGGCGAGTCGGCGGGTGGACAGGGCGTCCAGCCCCTCGTCGTCGATCAGTCGCAGCGCGGCGGCGACGATGCGCTCGCGGCTGAGCAGCGGGGTGCGTGGACGGGCCATCGCGGCGGGTGCCTCCGGTTCCTCCGGTCGGGTGTGCCGGCGACCGATTCTGGCAGGTGCCCCTTCCCAGCGCGGGCCGGCGGGGCTACAGTCCCCCCATAAAACTTGCAGCGCTAGTTTAATGGGCCCGGCCCCGACGCCGGGTCCGGACACTGGATTCGGGAGCCGCCGTGAACCTGGAGTTGTCCGAGGAGCAGAGCGCCGTCCGGGACCTCGCCGCCTCCTTCGCCGACCGCGAGATCGTGCCGTACGCCGCCGAGTGGGACCGCGCCGAGTCCGTCGACCGCGCGATCATCGGCAAGCTGGCGAAGGTCGGCTTCCTCGGGCTGACCATCCCGGAGGAGTACGGCGGCAGCGGCGGCGACCACCTCGCCTACTGCCTCGTCCTGGAGGAGCTCGGGCGCGGCGACTCGGCCGTGCGCGGGATCGTCTCGGTCTCGCTCGGCCTGGTCGGCAAGTCGGTCAACGCCTTCGGCACCGAGGAGCAGAAGCGGCACTGGCTGCCCCGGCTCACCTCGGGCGAGGCGCTCGCCTGCTTCGCGCTCACCGAGCCGGGCACCGGCTCCGACGCCGCCAACCTCACCACCCGGGCCGTCCGGGACGGCGACGACTGGCTGATCAGCGGCGCCAAGACGTTCATCACCAACGGCACCTGGGCCGACGTCGCCCTGGTCTTCGCCCGCACCGGCGGCGACGAGCCGGAGCAGCGCGGCCACCGGGGCATCACCGCCTTCCTCGTCCCCACCGACCTGCCCGGCTTCACCCGCACCGAGATCCACGGCAAGCTCGGCCTGCGCGGCCAGGCCACCGCCGGGCTCTCCTTCGAGGGCGTCCGGGTGCCGGACAGCGCCCGGCTCGGCGAGGTCGGCAAGGGGTTCACGGTGGCGATGGCCGCGCTGGCCAAGGGCCGGATGTCGGTGGCGGCCGGCTGCGTCGGCATCGCCCGCGCCTGCCTGGAGGCCGCCGTCCGCTACGCGGGCGAGCGCGAGCAGTTCGGCAGGCCGATCGCCTCGCACCAGCTCGTCCAGGAGCTGCTGGCCGGCATCGCCGTGGACGTGGAGGCGGCCCGGCTGCTCACCTGGAAGGTCGCCGACCACATCGAGCGCGGCCTGCCGTTCGCCACCGAGTCCTCCGTCGCCAAGCTGTACGCCAGCGAGGCCGCCGTCCGGGCCGCCAACAACGCGCTCCAGGTCTTCGGCGGCTACGGGTTCATCGACGAGTACCCGGTCGGCAAGTACCTGCGCGACGCGCGGGTGATGACCCTCTACGAGGGCACCAGCCAGATCCACCAACTGCTCATCGGACGTGCCCTCACCGGCGTCAACGCCTTCTGACCCCGCCACGGGCACTCCCCGCCCCGCCACCCGACAAGGAGCCCGACGACGTGCGTCCCGTCTACTTCGCCGCCGCCCGCCGCACACCCATCGGCCGGCTGCGCGGCGCGCTCGCCACGGTCCGCCCGGACGACCTCTCGGCCACCGTGCTGCGCGCCCTGCTCGCCGACGTACCCGCGCTCGACCCGGCCCGGATCGACGACGTCTACTGGGGCGCCGCCAACCAGGCCGGTGAGGACAACCGCAACGCCGCCCGGATGGCCGCGCTGCTGGCCGGCCTGCCGGAGACCGTCCCCGGAGCCACCGTCAACCGGCTCTGCGCCTCCGGCCTGGAGGCCGTCACCCTCGCCGCCCGGGCCATCGGCTCCGGCGAGGCGGAGGTGGTGCTGGCCGGCGGCTGCGAGTCGATGACCCGCGCCCCCTTCGTCCTGCCCCGCCCCGACGAGGCGCTGCCGCACCGGATGGAGACCTTCGACACCCGGCTCGGCTGGCGGCTCACCAACCCGCGGATGGCCGAACTGCACGGCGTGCTCAGCATGGGCGAGACCGCCGAGGAGGTGGCCGCCCGGTACGGCATCGGCCGGGAGCGCCAGGACGCCTTCGCGCTGCGCAGCCACCAGCGGGCCGGCGCCGCCCGCAAGGACGGGCACTTCGACGCCGAACTCGTCCCGGTCGAGCGGCCGGACGGGGTGACGGTGAGCCTGGACGAGGGCATCCGTGAGGACACCAGCCTGGCGAAGCTCGCCGGCCTCAAGCCGGTGTTCCGGCCCGGGGGCACCGTCACCGCCGGGAACGCCTCGCCGATGAACGACGGCGCGGCCGGGCTGGTCCTGGTCAGCGAGGAGGCGCTGCGCGACCTCGGGCTCCAGCCGCTCGGCCGGTACGTGGCCGGCGCCTCGGCCGGGGTGCACCCGGACGTCATGGGCATCGGCCCGGTGCCGGCCACGGCGAAGGTGCTCGCGCGGGCCGGCTGGTCGCTCTCCGACCTGGACACCGCCGAGCTGAACGAGGCCTTCGCCGCCCAGGCGCTCGCCTCCGCCGACGGGATCGGGTTCAGCCCGGAGCAGGCCGAGGAGGTGGTCAACCCCAGTGGCGGCGCGATCGCGCTCGGCCACCCCCTGGGCGGCTCCGGCGCCCGCATCCTCACCACCCTGCTGCACCGGATGCGCCGTACCGGCGCCCGGCGCGGCCTGGCCACCATGTGTGTCGGTGTGGGGCAGGGTACGGCCGTGCTGGTCGAGAACCTCTGACCAACGGCGGGGCGGGCGACAGCCCGCCGGGCGACGGCGGCGGGCGGCAGCGGACGCGGCGAACAGATGACAGCTGATGAAATCTGTCAGTTGTCAGTTGTCAGCTGTTGGCCGTCATCTGTTCGCTGTCGGTTGTCGGCCGTCGCCCGTCGCCCGTCGTCGCCAGTTCGATCCAACTTCCAAGGAGTTCACATGACACGGTTCGCGGGGAAGGTCGCCGTGGTGACCGGCGCGGCGCAGGGAATCGGGGCGGCCACCGCCCGTCTGCTGGCGGAGGAGGGTGCGGCGGTCGCGGTCGTCGACCTCACCGCCGAGCGGGCGGCCGGGACGGTCGCCGAGATCACCGCCAAGGGCGGCACCGCCCGGGCGTACGGCTGCGACGTGGCCGACTACGACGCCGTGGAGGCGGTGTTCGCGCAGGTCGCGGAGGACCTCGGCGGGGTGCACATCCTGGTCAACAACGCCGGGATCACCCGGGACAACCTGTTCTTCAGGATGCCGAAGTCCGACTGGGACGCGGTGCTGACGGTCAACCTGACCAGCGCGTACAACTGCAGCCACGTGGCGCAGAAGTACATGGTCGCGCAGAAGTACGGGAAGATCGTCTCGCTCAGCTCGCGCTCGGCCCTCGGCAACCGGGGCCAGGCCAACTACGCGGCCGCGAAGGCCGGCATCCAGGGCCTCACCGCGACCCTGGCCATCGAGCTCGGCCCGTTCAACATCAACGTCAACGCCGTCGCCCCCGGGTACATCGCCACCGCGATGACCGCGGCCACCGCCGAGCGGGTCGGCAGCAGCGCCGAGGAGCACCAGGCCGAGGTCGCCGCCCGGACGCCCCTGCGCCGGGTCGGGCAGCCGGAGGAGGTCGCCTCGGTCGTCGTCTTCCTCGCCAGCGAGGAGGCGTCCTACGTCAGCGGGCAGACGCTGTACGTCAACGGCGGGGCACGCTAGACGCTTTGCTGACGCACCGTCACTGGGTCGTCCCAGGTGGGGGGTTACCTTCCCCTGGGGCGACCTTTACCTTTTCGCGTGGCCGAGCCTGACCATGACCATGATCACACGACCCCACCAAATGACTATGGCATGATCATGCGGCTCTCGATGGGATGGCCGGACCGACCCGACCGAACCAGGTCGGGCCCTGCGCCCCAAGGAGCCCCATGGGCAGCCCCGCCACCCTCCGCCGCGCCCTGGCCCTGCTCGCCGTGGGGGCCACCGCCCTCACGGCCGGCACCGTCGCCGCCCCGGCCGCCGGCACCGCGATCGCCGCCCCCGCGCACGACCTCGCGGGCGTCCACGTCCGCCCCGCCTCCTTCGGGCACCACAACGCCCAGGGCCGCGTCGCCCCGCTGAGCACCGCCCAGTGCGTCAGCCAGCTCGGCATCCACTGCTACTCGCCGCTCCAGTACCGGGCCGCCTACAACCTGAACCCGCTGTACCAGGAGGGCATCACCGGCAAGGGCCGCACGATCGTCATCGTCGACTCCTTCGGCTCGCCGACCATCCAGCACGACCTGGAGGTCTTCGACAAGCAGTGGGGCATCCCGGACACCAACGTCGAGGTGGTCAAGTGGGGCAACGTCCCCGACTTCGACCCGAAGAACCCCGACCACACCGGCTGGGCCGGCGAGACCACCCTGGACGTCGAGTACGCCCACGCGGTCGCCCCCGACGCGCACATCATCCTGGTCGAGACCGGTGTCGCCGAGACCGAGGGCACCACCGGCCTGCCCGAGATGATGGACGCCGAGAAGAGCCTCATCAAGCAGGGCCGGGCCGACGTCATCTCGCAGAGCTTCGGCGCCACCGAGAACACCTTCCCGGGCTTCGACAAGGGCGACTTCAAGTCGCTCACCGACCTGCGGTACGCCTTCCAGGCCGCCGCCGACCACAACGTCACCGTGCTCGCCGCCTCCGGCGACAACGGCGCCACCGACGCCAAGGAGAACGGCACCGACCTGTACCCGTACAAGGTCAACTCCTGGCCGTCCTCGGACCCGCTGGTCACCTCCATCGGCGGCACCCAGCTGACCCTGGACGACGCCGGCAACCGCACCGCGCCCGACAAGGTGTGGCACGACAAGTCCGGCGCCGGCGGCGGTGGCGTCTCGGGCGTCTTCGAGCGCCCGTGGTACCAGGCCGGCGTCGCCAACGTCACCGGCAACCACCGCGGCACCCCGGACATCAGCATGAGCGCGGCCGTGGACGGCGCCGCCTGGACCTACGAGTCCTACGACCCGACCTCGGTCGGCTGGCACCTCACCGGCGGCACCAGCGAGGCCACCCCGCTGTTCTCGGGTGTCGTCGCGCTCGCCGACCAGCTCGCCGGCCACCGCCTCGGCCAGCTCAACTGGCGCCTGTACGGGCTGAACCTGCTGCCGGGCAAGTGGAGCGGCATCGTGGACGTGAAGCAGGGCGACAACAGCTGGGAAGGCGTCACCGGCTACAGCGCCACCGAGGGCTACGACCTCGCCAGCGGCCTGGGCACCATCGACGGGGCGAAGTTCGTGCACGCGGTCGCCGGTCGCTGAGCGGGCGAGCCGCCGGGGCGGCGGGTCGCGGGTGACAGGGAACCGCTGACAGCGAACAGCTGACAGATTTTGAAATCTGTCAGCTGTTCGCTGTTTTCTGTCTGCTGCCATCTGTTCACCGCCGACCGTCAGCCGTGGGTGACGGTCGGCGGTCGGCGGTCAGCTGGTGGCGGCCAGCTGGGCGAGGTAGCGCTCGGCGGCGCGGAGCTTGCGGCCGTCAGGCCCCGGGAGGTAGGCGCGCAGCTCGATGATCTCGGGGGCGATCCGGATGGCCTCCGCGCGGTCGCCGATCGCGCGCCAGCAGGCCTCGGCGTTGGTGGCCGCCCGTTGGGTTTCCGGGTGCTCCGGGCCCTGCGAGCGGAGCAGCGTCAGCGCCACCTCGCGGTAGATGTCCGCGGCCTCGGCCGACCGGCCCGCGAGCCGGCAGACGTGCGCCCGGACCTGCCGGACCTGCAGCACCGGCTCGGAGACGGCGCCGTGCTCGGCGATCGCCTCCAGTTCGAGGGCGAAGGCCAGGTCGGTGGCGGCGGCGTGGTCCCCGGCCTCGGCGCTGCGGACGATCCGTCCGATGACCTCGCGGTAGTCCGCCCGAGGCCGGCCGGCCGCAGCGGCCTCGTCGGCCGGGGGCTCGGCCGAGGTGTCGGTAGGAGCATCGGTCGGCGCGGGCGGCTCCTCGGCGGCCACCTCGTCGGCCGGGAGTTCGTCCTGCGGCACGGCGCCGGCCGGTACCCCCTCGGCCGGTACCTCCTTGGCCGGCACCCCGTCAGCAGGCGCCTCGTCGACCGGAACCACGTGGGCGGGCTCCTCGCCAGCGGGCTCCTCGGCGGCCGGTGCCTCGTCGGCCGGCGACTCCTCGGCGGGAGCCACGTCGCCCGGAGCCACCTCGGCGGGCAGCTCGTCCGCCGACACGTCCTCCGCCAGGACCGCGTCCCTGGGCTCCTCGGCCGCCTCGGGCACCTCCACGGCCTCCGGCGCCTCCTCGGCGACCTCCTCGGGCGCGCCCTCGCTCGCCCCCTCGGCCACCACCTCGGCAGCCGCAGCCTCGGCCTCGGCGGCCAATGCCGCCTCCTCCTGCGGCAGTTCGGGCTCGGCGACGACGTCGTCCACCGGCTCCGGCCGGGACTTGTGGAGCGTGACGCCCGCCGGGCGCGCGCTGTCCTCGGGCGCGGCGTCGGCCGGGGCGGGCTTGCGCAGGGTCACGCCCGGCGTCTCGACGGTGCCGCCCGCCTTCACGAGGCTGACCGGGCGGGTCGGGCGCGGCGGAGTGGGCGGCACACCCGGCTTGGCCAGGCTGACCCGACCGCCCGTGGCGACCGGGGACCCGGCGGTCCCGGTGGCCTCGGAGGGCCACACGGGCACCCCGGCCGGGTCCGGCACCGACCGCTCGGGGACGGCGTCCCGCGGCTCCGTCGGACGCGGCAGCAGCGGCATCGGAGGCGGCACCTCGGCCGGCAGTCCCTCGCCGCGACGGGCGGTGTTGCGGAAGACCGGGCGGTCCGGGGCGTGCGTGGCCAGGATGACCACGTCCGGCCGCAGCACCGAGTACACCTGCTGCCGCAGCTGCTCGGGCGCGAGTACCTCGCCCGCGCCGGGCCGGCCGCCGTGCAGCGCCTCGATCAGGGCGCGGGTGAAGGTGCCGATCTGCTCCGGATCCGGGCTGACCACCGCCCACAGCGGGATGCCCTCGCTGAGCGGCGAGACGGTGCCCTGGAGGTACGGCCAGGCGTTCTGGTCGGCGCTCAGGTCGGCGATGACGAGGGTCTGCCACTCGGCCGGACGGTGGCTCAGCTCGGCGGCGATGGCCTGCCAGGGGAGGCCGTCCTGTTTGGCGTCGCGCAGGGTCAGCTGGAGCTGCCCGCCGCGCTTGTCGGCGACGACGTGGCCGCCCAGGTGGATCAGCAGCGGTCCGGGGTGCCGGGAGGCGGCACGCAGGTGGGCGAGGACGGTGTGCGGGTCACCGGCGCCGGGGAGGTGGACGGCGTCCACCGCGTCGGCGGCGAGCAGCACCTGCGGCGAGACGGCGGCGAGCATCGCCGAGAGGACCGGCGCCTGGGTCGGTCCGCCACGGCCCCAGGTACGGCGGCCGGAGTTTCCGTACCCGCCCTCGATCACCAGGATCCGTCCGCGCGGCGCGGCACCGAGCCCGCCCGCTCCGACGGCGGCGACCGGCGCCGCGCTCTGGACCGGGAACGGCGGCGGGGTCGCCGCGGACGCGGCCCCGGCGGCGGGCAGCCCGGTGAGGGTCCATCCGGTGGGCGGAACGGGCGGCGCGACCGGGGGCGCGGGCGGTGACGTGGGCGCCTGCCCGACCGGCGGCATGCCTCCCTGCACTCCCCCTTGCGTGCCCGACCCGGACGCCGGCGCGACACTCGGAGCGGCACCCGGCGCGCCACCCGACCCGGAAGCGCCACCCGACCCGGAAGCGGCGCCCGGCACCGGAGCAGTGACGGGCACGGGGGCGGGAACGACCGGAGGCGCCGGCGGCGGCTCGTACAGCGCGGCGGGCCCGGGCGGGTGCTCCTCGGCCGGAAGGCGCGGGGGCGGCGGTACGGCGTCCCAGGGACCCGAGTCCGCCGCCGGGTCGGGACCTCCGGAAACCGCTGTCGTCTCCGTCATCTCCTGGTCACCGCCCCGCCCCGCCGCTCCCGCGGCGTCTGATGCCCTTGACTGCGTGGTGCCTGCCACCACACTCCGTGCGCGCCACCCTACGAGATCCCGGCTCACCCGTTCCAGGCCGGGTGGCCGATCGACGCACCCTCCGCACCACCCGTCCCGCCCGGCCCCGCTAAGGTGCCGTTGTGACCGACACCGGCCGCCCCTTGCTGTTCCTGGACGTGGACGGCCCGCTGATCCCGTTCGGCGCCCCGCCTCCGGGCGGCTACCCCACCTTCCGCAGCCCGCACCTCCCGCCCGGAGCGACCCCGGGCGGGAATCCCCTGATCGCCCGGGTGGACCCGGAGTTGGGGCCGCGGCTGCTGAGCCTGCCGGGCGATCCGGTGTGGGCCAGCACCTGGCTGGAGGACGCCAACGAGTGCCTCGCGCCCTGGCTCGGCCTGCCCCGACTGCCCGTCGTGGACGGGCCGGTGGACACCCCGGACGCCCCCGACGCCACCGGTGCCACCAGCGCCGGGGCGGAGCCGCACGGTCTGCACTGGAAGACCCGGGCGCTGGTCGCCTGGGCGGGCGGGCGGCCGTTCGCCTGGGTGGACGACGAGATCTCCGACGCCGACCGCCGCTGGGTCGCCGCCCACTCCCCCGCGCGCGCCCTGCTCCACCGGGTGGACCCCCGACGCGGGCTCACCGAGGCGGACTTCACCGTCCTGGACGCCTGGCTGCGCACGCCCTGACCGGCCACCGGCCCCCGCCCGCCCAGCGCCCGGCGACCCGCCGACCCGCCGACCCGCCGACCGCATCCGTACGGAACTCCCACACGGCCGCCACATCCGCCGTCGGCCCGCCGGCCCCGTCAACACGACGGCCCGGCCACCCCCGTGGGAGTGACCGGGCCATCGGGGGACTACGTCAGGAACCCGCGAGCAGGTCCCGCAGCAGGGCGACGGTGTCCGCGTCCAGGTCCCGCCCGGTGCGCCGGCTGAGCGCGTCCAACCGGTTGACGGCGCGCAGGAGTTGGTCCCGGGCGCCGGCCGAGGCGTAGGCGTAGAAGAGGTCCCGGTGCAGCAGTTCGACGTCCGGGGCGACGGCGAGGCCGCGGAAGACGGCGGCCTCGGCGCTGCGGTGGTCGCCGTACTGCAGGCGGCGGGCGGCCAGTTCGTGGGCCGTGTCGACGATCGCCGCGATCATGTCCTGCCGCTCGGCCTCCGCCCAGCCGTACGAGGCCGGCGGGGCCTCGGCGAACGGCGCGCCGCGGACCAGGGCCAGGGCGTGGGCGAGGGCCGCGTCGGCGGTGGCACTGGTGCTGCGCATGCCGCGCCGGTAGAGGCTGCGGAACTCGTCCCAGTCGCAGGTGACCGCCGGGGCGAAGGAGTAGCCCTCCGTGCCCTCGGTGGGCAGGAAGGCGCGGCCCTCCGCCGAGGTGCCGAACCAGGCGGCCAGATCGGCGAGTTTGGCGGGCAGCGGGCTCTCGGCGTCGGCCGAGGTGGGGTGCGGGTCGAGGTGCGCCGCGCCGGGGTGCAGGTCGTGGTCGAGCGCGAGGTGGTCGGAACCCGGCCTCAGCGCCAGGTAGACGGCCAGCTCGGTGAGCCGGGGCAGCGCACCGGGATCGGCGGTGCCGAGGACCCCAGCGACGTCCACCGGACCGAGCAGCCGGATCCGGGGGGCGTTGCGCTGGGCGTGCGCCTCCGGGGAGCGGAGGATGGCGAGCAGGTCGTCGCTGTCGCTGCGCCCGGTCGCGGTCCGGGCGGCCGCGGCGACTGCGGCGGGGCCGGGCTCGCCGACGGGCTCGGGCGCGTCCACAACGACGGCGTCCGCGCTCTCCGTGGAATCCGCGGTCCTCGCGGCTCCCGCGGAACCCCCGGTCCCGACGGTCTCCGCGACCCCGGCCGGCCCGGTCCCGAGGGCGGCGGCGGACGCGGGAGCGGCCTCCGGAACGGGCTCGACCGACGGTTCCGTCTCCTCGACCGTCTTCGACCCCGCCGGCTGCTCCCCCACCGGCTCCGCCACGCCGGGCTGCGGGGCGACGGGCTGCGGCACGACCGGCTGGACGGCGAGCACGACCGTCGCCGTGGACTCCGAGGAGGCGTCCCCCGACTCCTCCGCCCCCTCGCCCTCCGGCAGGCCGGGCCGCCGCAGGTCCCGGGTGGTCTCGTCGGTGGCCGCCTGCCGCCCCTGCCCGTTGACGACGAACCGCGCCGGACCGGCCGGAGCCGGAGCCGGCACAGGAGCCGGTACGGGAACCGGAGCCGAGGCCGAAGGCGCGGGCGGCAGGGCGGCGGGAGTCGGAGCAGGCGTCACCGGATCGGTCCCCGCGAACGGGCTGGCCCCGGTGCCGATGACCCGGGCGAGCAGCCGGGGACCGGCCGCCGATTCCGCACCCTCCTCCGCCCCGCCGGTCAGGGCCCCGGCCACCGGCTTACCACCGGCCGCCGTCCCACCCGCCGACGCGCCACCCACCGACGCGCCGACGGCCGAGGCACCGACGGCGACCGAAGCCCCGACGGCGGCCAGCACCGGTACCGCGGCGGGCAGTTCGGTGGTGTCGGTGTCGTCCTCCGGCCCGTCCAGCGTCCACGCCGGGGCCGGGTGCTGGGTGGTGTCGTCGGCGACCCGCAGCAGCTCGGCGACCTGGTCGTACTGCTGCCCGCTGAGCCGCTGCAGCTCGACCGTGAGGTGCAGGCCCGGGATAGCGGCCTGGCCGGAGGTCGGCAGGGTCCAGCGGGCGACCGGGCCGGTGCCGCGCTCGGGGGCGCGGGTGACGACGGCGACGCAGGTCCGCGGCCGGGCGTCGAGCAGACGTCCGAGCTCGGCCGGGACGTCCCCGCCGGGCTGGTGGGCGCAGAGCACGATCTCGGGCGTCCAGGACTCGTCGGCCTGGCCCCGGCTGCGGGCCTCGCGCGGGCTGGTGGCCTCGGCGGCGACCAGGGTGGCGCGGGCCTTGGCGGTGCGCGGGCCGAGGGCGGCGAGCGCGGCCTCCAGGGTGGGGTGGCGGTGCACGCGTTCGGCGGCCGGGCCGCTGATCGGCACCTCCTCGGCGAGGTCCACCAGGTGCAGGTGGAGGCGGTCGGCGAGCGGGCTGTGGGCCAGTTCGATGGCCAGGGTGCGCAGCACGTCGCGGGCGTCGTCCGGGTGGCCGGACAGGTGGAGCAGCCGGACGGCCTCCAGGTCCGCGAGGACCACCGAGCCGTCCGGCGAGGTGCCGAGGGTGACCAGCGCGGGGTACGGCGCGGCGGTCTTCCGGGCCTGGGCAGGGCTGAGCAGGTCGCCCGAGTCGGCGCTGCACCACCACACGTTGGCGGCGTGCGCGGCGCGGAACGGCGCGATCGGGGTGGCCGGGCCGGACAGGTGCAGCTCGACGGTCTGGCCCTGGGTGATCCGGGCGGCGACGATGGCGGGCAGCCGCTTGCCACCGCGCACGGTGTTGCGGGCCAGGCTGCGCAGGGCGCGGTCCAGCAGGTCCAGTCCGGCCTGGTCCTGGCGGGCCATCAGCTCGTTCTCGAAGGCGGCGGCCTCGGCGCCGGGCATCGCGATGCGGTGCCGGGGGCGGCGGGCGCGCTGCTGGGTGCCGCGCTTGTGGGCGACGGTGCCGACCATGACGGCGGCGAGCAGCACGCCGACGGTGGAGGCGGAGAGGGCGACGGTGTAGTCGTCGCTGGGAGCCTGGTCGGCGTGCGCGGCGGGGGCGGGCGCGTGGGCGGGCGCGGGCGCCGGGGCCGACTGCGGCGCGCCCTGCGTGGGAGCACCCGGCGCAGGCGCCGGTGCCTGGTCGGCGGGAGCCGGCGCGGGCGTCGGAGCAGGCGCGGGCGCAGACTCAGGAGCCGGAGCCTGGTCAGCCGACGCCGGAGCGGCACCCCCCGCCCCCGGCACCGCGAGCACCATCCCCGGCACCACCACGTCCGGATCGGTCAGCCGCTCCCCGTCCGGGGCCTGCACCCCCTTGTTCGCCTCGAACAGCTGCGGCCACTGCTCCCCGTCGCCCAACTCCCGCTGGGCGATGGCCGACAGGCTGTCCCCGGCTTGGACGGTGACGGTCCGCTGCCCACCGGAACCACCCGCATCGCCCGTGCCACCCGTACCGCCGGCGCCACCGGCCTCGGAGCCGGCCTGCGGCGCCCCCTGCGCCGCGTCCTGCCCCGCGCCTCCCGAAGCACCGGGAGCCGGCGCCGGAGTCCTCGCCTCGTCCGGCTTGGCGTCCGCCGGCATCAGCAGCTCCCAGCCCGGCTGGATCGGCCGCTCGGCGTCGAAGCGGACGCCCGAATCACCCATCGTCCGGCCCTCGTTGAGCTTGGCGATCTCCACCCAGCGCTCCCCCGAGCCCAGTTGGCGCTCGGCGATGGACCACAGGCTGTCGGCCGGGCGGGCGTCCCGCACCGTGTACGTGGTCTGCTGCTCGGCGGCCGGGGTCAGGGCCGGCGCGGCCTGCGCGGCGGGCAATGCGGCGCGCTGCACGCCCGGCGTCAACTGCGCCTGGACGGCCGGGCGCTGAGCAGGTTCGGGGACGGCCGCGAAGGCCGAGCCGGCCACCGGCAGCAGTGCGAGCACCGAGCCGACCAGCCCGGCCGCGAGCCGCTGGCTCCAGCCGAACGCCGGGATGCGGCGGGCGATCCGGCCGCGCAGCTGGGCGGGGACCTCCAGCAGGACGGAGAGCGCGAAGCAGGCCCAGGCGATCCAGCCGACCACCACCAGCGCCCACAGGAACAGGCTTCCGTCGTCCGGGCTGGTGAGCGCCTCGCCCACCCCGCCCGAGGCGACCCCGCCCATCCCGGCGACCGCGTCGGTGCCGTACAGCAGCAGCGCGGGGACGCCGAACAGCAGGACGAGCAGGGTGACCAGCGCGCCGAGCGCGGTGATCACGGCCCGGCCGCGTCCCCGGGGTGGTCGGGGCGCCGGGGCGGCGGGCCCTCGGGCGCCGCCGGCGCGATGGGACGTCCCGGCCCGGCCGGTACGGGCCTGGGCGGTACGGGCCTGGTCCTTGGCACGTGGCGCGGCCATCAGTCGGTCTCCGCTTTCTCGACTCCGTGGACGAGGGTCGCACTGCCCTTGCCCGTTACCTTCCGTTCCCCGAGGGCGCCCAGCAGGACCGGGCGGTAGTCGGCCTGCACGGTGACGGTGACGACCCTGCCGTCGCCGGAGAACTCGATGCCGCCGGCCCGCAGGCCGTACAGGCCCAGGTAGGCGTCGGCGGCGTCCCGGACGTACTTCTCCTGGACCTTGAAGCCCTTGCCCTGCAGGACGGCCGCCCGGTCGAGCTGCTGGCCGCCGACCCGCGCGGCCTCCAGGGCGTAGGCGTCGGTCCGCTCGGCGACCCGTAGCCGGCCGCCCGCGTCGATCACCAGGGCGATGACGAGCACGACGTAGGCCGCGCAGATCGCCACGAAGAGGGCCACCGCGCCCCGGTCGGACCGGCGCGCCGGCAGCCGCCGCCGCAGACGGCTCACCACTCCCGTCCCCTCCCCCCACTTCGCACGCTGAACTCCCCACCGGCCCCACCGGGCGCCACTCGGTACCGCTGCGTCATCCCCCGAGCGCTCTCCGCTTGCGTCTCCCCCGCACGGGCCGTCTCCAATCCCCGTCTGCCGGCGACGGCGCCGCGCGCCGTCATGTGCCCCGGTAACGGTCCACCACCGAGGTGAACTCGCCGACGAGGTGCTTCGTCACGGGTACGCCGGACGGTCCGCCCAGCAGGTCGGCCAGTTCGACGTCGCAGACCACCGTCACCGTGACGGTGGTGACCGGTCCGTCCGGCAGGTTCAGCTCCCCCCTGCCGACCCGGACGTCCCCGTTCCGGCAGGACACGCCCTGCTGCCGCAGGATCGCGAGGGCGGAGTCCCTGGCCGGCTGGTCCATCCCGTCCACGCTGCGCTGCAGGGAGGCGGTCCGGGCACCGGCCCGGGCGGCGGCCTCCACGGTGCCGGCCGTGGTCTGCACCCGCCCGGCGGCGATGGCCACCAGGACCAGTCCGACCACCCCCGGCACGACGATCGCCGCCTCGATCGCGATCCCGCCCCGGTCCCGCCGGCGCCGCCGGAACCCGAGCCGGGGCCCGGGCCGCGACCGGTTCCGCGCCCCGGGCCGCGCGCCGCTCACGGCTTCACCGCCGGCGGTACGAAGTGCTCCCGCGGCGCCTCGGCGAACTGGGTGATGGCGGGCGCCCTGAGCCCGGGTATCAGCAGCGGCGGGGACAGCTGCACGGTGACCCGGACGGTCTCCGCCGTGCTGCCGTCGGTCCGCACCGTGTACCCGTGCACGCCCTGCCGGTCGAGGAAGTCGCGTGCCTGCCGCTGGGCCGCCTCGTTCTTCTCGCCGTCCGTCGCGCTGCCCTGCACCCGTCCGGCGTCCACGCCCTCGCGGGCCGCGGTGAGCGCGACCTGGCGGTCGTACCACCACAGCGCGGCCTGGACGACGAGCAGCACGAGCAGCAGGACGACCGGGAAGACGATGGCGAGGCTCACGCTCATCGACCCCCGGTCGCCCCTGCGGCGCAGAGCAGGACGCATCACTTGGTGGCGCCGCCCGCGCCCGCGCCGCCCGGCATGTTCGGGTCCTGCTCGACCTTCTGGACGACCTTGTCCTTCAGCAGGTAGAGCGCGGTCGCCACGGCGCCCGCGACGAAGACCAACGCGATGATGGCGAGGGCGAGTTCGATGCTGATCGCGCCGCGGTCGCCGCGCGCGCGGGCGGCCCGCAGCCGGCCGAGCCGCAGGGTGAACAGCAGGAGCGCGAACTGGACCGGTAGCAGGGCGGGGCGCAGCACCCGGCCTGCCAGCTGGGCGAGTCGTACGGTCATCGGGGTCTCCCGGGGGATCTGGCGGTGTGGTGTGGTGGTGGCGCCGACCGCTCCGGACGGGGCCGACGGGGCTTGCGGGGCCTGCGGATCTTGCGGGTACGGGACCGGGGTGGCGGTAAGCATTCCGGGACCGCGGTCAGTTGAGCATCTGGTGCAGGGCGGGGAAGACGATCAGGACGGTCATCAGCAGGGTCAGTGCGGCCCCGGGTGCGACCATCCGCTCGCTGTCGGCGTTCGCCCGGGCGAGGTCCTCGGCGAGCAGTTCCCCGCGCAGGCCCTTGGCGCGGGCCCGCAGGGTGTCGTACACGGCGGCGCCGTCGGTGCCGGACAGCCGCATGATGTCGGCCACGTCCTGGAGCGGGCTGAGCCCCAACTCCTCCGCCAGCGAGTCCAGTCCGGCCCACGGCGGGAGGCGGTCGGTGGCCGCGCGCTCCAGGGCGTCGCGGATCCGCCGGAACACCGCGCCCTGCCCGACCGCGGCGGCCCGGCGCAGCGCCTCGGCGGGGCCGCAGTCGGCGGCCCGTTCCATCGCGACGAGTTCCAGGTAGGCGGCGATGCCGTGCAGGTACTCGGTGCGCGCCTCCTTGGCCTCGCCGCGCACGACGGCGTCGGGGACGAACCAGAGCAGTCCGGCCAGCAGCGGCCCGGCGACCAGCGGCAGCGCGAACGGCAGGCCGACGTCCATCAGCACGGCCATCGCGCCGAGGTAGGCGGGCAGCACCAGGCCGAGGGCGGCGAACAGCAGCTTGTGCACCATGAACCGCGCCGGGGTGCGGCCGATCAGGGCGAGTTCGCGGCGCGGGACGGAGACCCCGCGCAGGTGGACGGACCGCTCACCGATCCGGTCGTACCAGCGGGGCCGCTCGTCCGGGTCCTGCTCGCGGTCGGCGGGGGTGGCGTGCAGCCGGTCCAGCGCCTGGCGCAGGTCCGGCGGCGCCGGCCGCAGTTCGGCGACCAGCAGGGCGAGGCCGCCGGCCGCGACGGCGCCGGCCAGCACGGACCAGGGGGAGATCACCGGACCTCCCCGAGCTGCTCGGCCGGCTCCGGCTCGGTCACCGCGGCGGCGGTGCGCCGTCCGCTCCTGCTGCGCCGGTCCGGCGTCAACAGCCGCGGCACCGGCGGATGGGAGGCCAGCGCCCGCATCCAGGCGATGATCGCCACGAACAGGGCGGCGACCACGGCGAGCACCACCTGGCCGAGGAAGGTCCCGTACGGCCGGGTGTACTCGGTGTTGAAGGAGCCGACGGTGACGACCAGCACGATGATGCCGACCAGCCAGCGGATGGTGGTCCGGTGCTTGGCCCGGTCGGCCTCGATGGCGCGGCGCTGGCGGACCTCCTCGCGCACCGAGTCGGCCATGTCGGAGAGCGTGCGGGCCAGGCCGGGGCCGCTGTCGCCGGCCCGCAGCACGAGCGCGGCCAGCACCTTGTCGGCGGTGGCGTCGGCGAGGCTGTCGGCGAAGGCGCGAAGCGCCTCCTCGGGCCGCCAGCGGGCCTGCAGCCGGGCGGCCAGCTCGCCGATCTCGTCCTCCAGGGCGGCCGGGGCGGTGCGCCGGCTGGTGACGATGGCCTGGTTGAGGCCGACGCCGAGCAGCAGCACGTCGGCGATCCGCTGGGTCCACTCGGAGAGCGCCTCCAGCCGCTCGATCCGGTGGGTGTCCGGGCGGGTGGTGTCGAACAGCCAGGGCAGGCCGAAGACGGCCAGCGGCACCAGCAGCGCGGTCAGCGGGATGCCGGTGAACAGCCAGGCCAGCGGCGCGCCGGCGAGCGCGATCGGCAGCTGGACGCGGCGCAGCCGCACCATCCGGTGCCCGGCCGTCCCGGGGGCGCCGTACCAGAACACGTGGACCCGGCCGGCCAGCGGGTTGGCCGCCCGCTCCGTCCCGTCCTCGTCGCCGGACTCGCTGCCGCGGGCCCAGGCCACCAGCGCGACCAGGCCGCCCGCGACCGCCAGCCCGCACAGGGCGAAGAGCAGCATCACCGCGCGCCACCGCCGATCCGCAGCTGGAGCGGGGTGGTCCAGCTCCCGTACCGGGAGCCGAGCAGCGAGGCGTCGAAGCCGGCCCGGCGCAGGTCGTCCAGGCACTGCGGCGGGGTGTGCGGGACGGCCCGCGGCTCACCGAGGTCCGGCCGGGGGCCGAAGACGGTGTTCAGCGCGGGCCGGCCGCTCTCCCCGAGGCCGGTGACCTCCAGGACGTGGGAGACGAAGCGGTGCCGGCGGCCGCCGACGGCGGTCTCGTCGACCATGGTGACGTGCACGATGAGGTCCAGGGCGTTGGCGGTGAGCCGGTAGGCGAGCGAGTCGGTCATGTGCGAGCCGTACTCCAGGCAGAGTTCGGCGATGCGGTCGACGACCATGTGCGGGCCGCGGGCGTGCAGGGTGCACATCGAGCCGCCCTCGCCGTTGGTCATCACCCGCAGCATCGGGACGACCTCGCCGGAGCGGACCTCCCCGACGATGATCCGGGAGAGCGTCATGCGCAGCGCGGCCGGGATGAGGTCGCCGATGCTCAACTCCCCGGCCAGGCGCCCCTCGACGCGCTCGCCGTTGCCCTCCCGCGCCTCCATCGGGACGACCTGGCGCAGGTGGCCGAGGGTGTGCAGCCAGAGCTCGAACTCCGACTCCAGGGTGCCGATCCGCTCGTCCGGCGGGATCTCGGCGGCCATTGCGCGCAGCAGGCTGGTCTTGCCGACGCCCTGGGTGCCGGTGATCATCACGTTCTTCCGGGCCCGGATCGCGGCGGCCAGGAAGGCGGCCAGGGTGCCGTCCAGGGTGCCGAGTTCGACCATCTCGGGCAGCGTCGCGGAGGCCACCCGGTGGCGCCGGATCGCCACGTACGGGCGGGGCGTCACCTCGGTGAGCGCCTGGAGGCGCATGCCGCCCTCCAGGCGCAGCGCGAGGGTCGGGCTGGCGGTGGACAGGCTGCGCTCACCGCCGCCGTGCTGGCGGGCCAGGTCCTGGAGCAGTTCGACGAGTTCGCCGTCGCTGTCGGCCACCGGCGGCACCTGGCGCAGGGGTTGGTGCACCTTGGAGACCCAGACGTCGTCGCAGCCGTTGATGAGGATGTTCTCGATCTCCGGGTCGTCCAGGTAGGGCTGGAGCCGGCCGGCCCGGAAGAGCAGGTCGAAGACGGCCTCGGCGAGGGCGCGGTCCTGTTCCCGGGTGGGCGGGATGCCGTGGGTCTGCGCGTACGCGTCGGACCACCGGGCGACGGCCTCCTCGATCAGTGCCCGGCCGCGCTGGCGGCGGGTGGCGCGGTCCGGCTCGGAGCCGGAGGCCGTGGTCAACCGGGTGATCTGCTGGTGCAGTTCGGCCGCGACCTGGCGCTTCAGCTCGCGGGCGACCTGCGGGTCGACGGCGGGCCGGGTGGCGGCGCCGCGCAGGTCCAGCGAGGGCAGCTGGGAGGGTACGGCGGTGGGCCCGGCCGCGCCGGGCGGGCCGGGTTGCGCCGGGCCGGGCTGTGCCGGGCCGGGCTGGGGCGCGACCGGACCGGGCTGGTACCCGTGCGGCGGGGCGACCGGACCGGTCGCCGGCGCGGGCGCGGACACCGGCGCGGCCCAGGGCAGCGCGGCCGGGTCGGTCGCGGGACGCTGGTGCAGGGGGCTACCGCGCACGGAGCACCTCCCCGGGGTTGTGCGGGTACGGCCCGCTCTCGTCGTCCTGGCGGTCCGTCGCAGCCGGCCGTTGGAGCGGGTACTGGTCTTCCGGTTCGCCGTACGGGGCGGACTGGACGTGTGCCGGGAACGGCGCCGGAGCGGCCGGCTGCGGCGCCAGCCCGGCCAGCGGCGCCACCGGGCCGGTGGTGATCACCGGCGGTACGGGTTGCGGCGGGGAGTACGAGGGCGGCTCGCCCTCGGCCGTCCCCCCGTAGCCCGGTCGGCCGTGGGCCGCCGCGCCGGACCCGGCCTGCGGGTACGCGGTCTGCGGGTACGCGGTCTGCCCCTGGCCGCCGGGCCCGTACCCGCCCTGCCCGTACCCCGGCTGGACGTACCCCGGCTGGACGTACTCCTGCTGGACGTACCCCGGTTGCCCGCCCGGCCCGTACGCCGACTGCCCGTACGGCCCCGGCCCCGGCGCGGGCGACGGCATGGGCCCGGCCGCGGGCGCGGGCATCGACGGCTGCGGCGCCATCGGCACGGGCGGGGCCGGTATCGGCGCGGCCGGAACCGGCCCCGTCGGCACCGGAGGCGCCGGGACGGGAGGCACCGGCACCGCCGCCGCGACCGCCCCCGCCGCCGGGCCGCCTGCCGTCAGCTGGGCCGGCGTCGCGTCCTGCACCGCTCCCGGCGCGAGCCGCTGGCGCCGGCGGCGGACCAGCAGCTGCACCTCGTCCGCCGCCGACCGCGCCGTCCGCATCAGCTCCGAGCGGATGAACCGCCGGTCGGTGGTGTCCCCGCCGTCGGAGAGCACCTTCGCCGTCCGGGTGGCGTGCGGCAGCACCCCGAGCACCGGCAGGCCGAGCTCGCGGGAGACCTCCGCCCGGGTGTACGGCCCCTCGGCGACCAGCAGCAGCCCGAGCGCGTCCGCCCCGGTGCCGGCGGCGGCCAGGTCCTCGGCCAGGGCGGCGAGCCGGGGCCGGGCCGAGCTCAGCCCGCGCAGCGTGGTGCGCACGGTCGCCACCACCACGTCGGCGCGGCGGGCGAGCACCGCGCTGTGGCCGGTGGCGCCGGAGCGGCCGAGGTCCACGATGACGTCGTAGCCCTGCTGTTCCACGCCGTGCAGCAGTTCGGCGAGCGGCTCCCAGGTGTAGGCGAGGCCGGGCGCCTGGGTGGGGTCGGTCAGCCCGGGCAGCAGCAGCCGTTCGGCGTCGCCTTCGGGCGAGAGGTCGATCAGCTGCTCCCAGATGGTCTGCGCGAGCAGCCCGCGCCGGTCGGCGACGGCCAGGTTGCGCAGCCCGTACACCGCCTCGACCCGGCCCTCCAGGGCGCCGGCGAGCACCGCGCCGCCGTCCGGGTCGGCCTCGACCAGCAGGATCCGCCGGCCGGGCGGCAGCGGCCAGGACAGCAGCAGTGCCAGGGCGGTGGTGGTCGCGCCCGGTGCGCCCGGGCCGCCGACCACCGCGATCACGGCCATCAGGCGCCGCCCGTCGCGGCCGGGGCCCCGGGCGCGGCGGCACCACCCGGGGTGGCGGCGCCCGGAGTACCGCCCGGCGCGGTCGCCCCGGGGTTGGTGGCGGCGGCCGAGGGCGCCCCGCTCGGCGCCGGGGCGGGGGCGGTACCGCCGCCGGGGCCGCCGGCCGCCGCGCCGCGCGGAGCGAGCAGCACCTGGATCCGTCCGCTCGCCACCCACTGCGCCAGCCGGGGCCCGTCCGCCGTGCCGACCGCCACGTCGATCACCTGGCTGCCGTCGGTGTCCACCCGGCCGACGGTGATCACCGTGGCGGGCAGCGAGTCCGCCCGGCCGTTGTCGGGGGTGAAGACGATGACCAGCTGCACGCCGGGCTGGAGCCGGCTCGCGGGCAGCTGGCTGCGCTTGGCCGACACCCCGACCACGATCTGCCCGGGCTGCACCGACAGGCCCTGCGCGAGGTCGGAACCGGTGAGCATCGCGCCGCGCTTGAGGTCGGTGGCGGCCCGCATGCCGACCGCCTTCGCCCGGTCCTGGGCCGACACCGGGCGCAGCACCGGGTCGCCCGCGATCCGAGCGACCACCAGGTCCTCCTCGGTGATCACCTGCCCCCACGGCACGTCCCGGGCCAGCGCCAGCACCGCGACCCGCTGACCGGTGCTGTTGTAGAGGACGGCACCGCCCAGCCCTCCGGCCGCGATCAGCGCGACCGCCATCGCCAGCACCGCCGGGCGCCGCCGCCTCGCCCGCATGGTCCGCCCGGGCGCGTGCGGCACCGCCCGTCCCCGGCCCCTGCCCCGGCCGCCCTGCTCCGGCTGCTCCGGGAGTGCCGCGGGCACCGCGGCGCCCGCGGAGGTGCCGGATCCCGGCGTCGCGAACGTACGGTTCTCCACCGGGTTCCGCCCTTCCCTCGTTCGTCTCTGGCTCGTCCGGCCGGCTCGTCCGGCTGGTCTGTGCGCGGATGCCCGCGCCGGGTCGTTCAGTCGAGATCGGCCGGCCGGGCGCACCCGGTCGGCCGCGCCCGCTCGGCCGCGCTCAGTTGAGCACCTGCATCTCGGCGACCTTGAGGTCGAAGGGCTTGCTGCTCTGGTTGATGCCCGGGATGGTGAACTTCCGGGGGTTCGGCCCGCCGGTGACCACCACGACGGCCTCCCAGTGCATCGTCACGGTGGCACTGAAGACGCTGTTCTTCTCGTGGGCCGAGCTTGTCCTGAACTCGTAGCCGCAGTCCGGGGACTTCGCGTCGCCGTACTTGGGGTCGTACGGCGTGCCGGGGGTGGTGCAGGAGGTCTGGAGGTGGTCGCCGAAGCTCCAGTCCGCCTTCACCAGCCGGGGCGTGACGGTGACCGAGATGCCCGCGACCGCCGCGCTGCCCGGTGCGGGGAGCGCGGCGTCGTCGGCCCAGAGCCAGACCGGGGCGTTGACCACCGCCGTGTTCCGGGGCGCGGCACGGCCCACCGGCGGCCTGAACCGGACCTGGTCGTAGGCCTGCTGGATGGCCATGGCCTCGGCGTTGACGTTCTGCCCGCCCGGCGCGGTGGCCTCGAAGACGATCTCGGCGCCGCCCTGGCCCCCGTCGGTCTGCGGGCAGACCTTCGTGTAGAGCGAGCCGTCCTTCGGGTCGTGGCCGTCCCACGCCGGGTCGCCGGCCGGCGGCGGGTTGTCCAGCGCGCGGAAGTAGCACCCCTTGTCGCTGTTGAACCAGCCCAGTTGGGGGTCGTGGCAGGCCCACGGGACCCCGTGGTAGCCGCACAGCTGCGGGCCGGTGCCCGATCCGCCGCCACCGCCCGGGTTCGATCCGCCGGGCACGGGGGTCGTCCCACCGGAATTGACGTCTATGCAGATCACGTTCGGGTAGCACTGCTCGGCCCCGCCGCTCGGCGGTTCGTCCGCGACCGCAGCCACCGCCGAGGACAGCAGCAGCCCGGCCGACATCGACGCGGCGATCGCGATTCGCCGGGCCGGTTTCCGCGCGTTCAGCATGTCCGGTCCACCTCCCGTTTGAAGTCGTGGATCAACCAATGCGCTTGGAACCAGCGCAGCGACGCGGTTCCGACGTACCGGTTCAGTCGCGCTCCGGGATCCTTGGCGGCCCCGGTGACGGCGTCGACTCGGTGCCAGTCCGACAGGTCGACGCAGTCCTCGATCACGGCGGTCTGCGGATCGGCATTCAGATCGACGGCCTTGACCACCGCGGAATTGCGCGGGGTCCCGGTCATCACGACCTTGGCGTCGCGCAGTTGCCGGAGGCCGACCAGGCTGTCGGACAGCGCCCGCCCGGAGGAGTACTGCTCCAGTGCGTAACCGTCCGAATCCGACCGCCCGAAGACCTCCGCCTGAGCCCGCCACCAGTCCTGATACGCCTTCAGGGCCAGCCTTGCCATGGCCCCTTCCGGGCCGCTGGTCGGCGCGATCGAGCTGTTTTCCGAACCACTCGAAGGAGTTAGCGGGTTCACTCCCGCGACGGTGGGCGCGGCCGACCCGATCCGATCGACGGAACCACCCGCACCACTGCCCGCACAAGCACCGAGCAGCAACACCAGAACCGCCCCGCCGACCCCAACCGCCCCAGGGCGCAACACATTTCCGCGCTGCCGCATGGCCCCACCTCGTTGCGACCGACCTGATCCGTGATCCACGGCCGCCAGGAGAATTCCGCCGTCCCACCGGTGTTTCCGCTGGGGATCGATTCTTCGCCAACCCACCCCATCACGGCAACACCTCAGGCCCCCTGACCTTACGCGGAAGGCGGTTCCGTCGGGGCACTTTCCCGCCACAGAACGGCCAACAGTTCCTCGGAAAGCGACAATCCGGCCAATGCGCCCCGAACCGCGGCCCGATTGCGCATCAGGAGCCGCCCCGCGTGCGGCGGAACGAGCAGGCGCGCGCCAGGCGCACCCGAACTACCGGCCGGTTCCCCACCGTCCGTCAGCGCGGCCACGGCCGGCTGGAGATCGAGCGGCGCGACGGCCGCCGGGGCACCCGGGACGCCCTGGCGCAGGACGGTGGTCAGGGCCCGGCTGAACGAGCCCTCCCCGCCCGGCCGTACGACGTCCCGGCCGCGTCTGCCGGGGGCGTAGCGGCTGCCCGGGGCGTAGCGGCCTATCCGGCCCCAGAGCGGGACCCTCGAGTAGCTCAGCAGTTCGCCCGCGCCGTCCTCGCCGCGCTCCAGCGCCGCCCAGGTGTCCCGGTCGGCCACCGCGTCGACCAGCAGCAGAGCCTCCTCCTGGTCCCCGTGCACCATCGCGCTGACCACCCAGTCCCAGGCCAGGCCCCGGCGGTAGGCGTTGTCGGCGGTGCTGCCGGCGGTGACCAGGGCCAGCCGGCGCCCGCGCGGGTCGGCCACCAGCTGGCCGACCAGGCAGACCAGCAGCCAGCGGCCCGGGTGCCGGGCGGCGTCCCGGACGGCGGTCAGCATCGCGTTGGCGTCCGCGTCCGGCGCCACCGTGGTGACCCGGCAGCCGGCCGCGCCGGTGTCGAAGCACATCCCGGGCAGCACGTCGGCGAGCAACCGGGCACCCTCCGGTGCGAGCGCCGCGCCGCCGAAGGCCCGGTCGGGCCCGCCGTCCGCCCCGATCACCACCAGATCGACCCCGCCCGCCATCCGACCGTCCCCCCTCCTGCACCGTTTCTCCACCCGCCGGGCAGGCTACCGTCCGGAGGGCCGCCGACGGGGCTCCCGGCCCGTCCGCTCAGGGACCATGGGCCCTATCGACGAGCGCACCGGCCGAGGACGATCGGACGCATGGAGCGTGACGACCGTGTGGAGACCCTGAGCGAGGCCGAGTGCCTGCGGCTGCTCAGCACCGTGCCCGTCGGGCGCGTGGTGTACACCGAGCACGCGCTGCCGGCCGTGCTGCCGGTCTCCTTCGAGGTCCTGGACGGGCGGCTGGTGCTCGCGGTGCGCCGGGGAAGTGCCACCGCGCGCGGGCTCGACGGCACGGTGGTGGCCTTCCAGGCGGATCTGCTGGACCCGGTCACCCGCACCGGGTGGAGCGTGCTGGTGCACGGGCGGGCCGACGTGGTGAGCGATCCCGAGCAGGTGCGGCGGGTGCTGCGCTCCGGCCTGCGGCCCTGGGTGGGCGATCCGGAGCCGCTGTTCGTCGCGCTGGTGCCGGAGCTGGTGAGCGGCCGCCGGCTGTTCCCGACCGGGCCGGGCCTCCTGGGCTTCCCAGGCCGCCAGGCGCGTGGGCCGACGGGCGGCGGACCGACGGGCGGCGGACCGATCGGCGCCGGGCCGGTGAACGCCGGATTTCCGCTCGGCTCCTGACAGGTACCGGTGGGTAGGCATACGCTTCCGGCGTTCTGACACCCCGGGCCCGTCCCCCACCAGGAGCGCACCGTGACGACCTTCGCCTCCCTCGCCGAGCTGACCGCCGCCGTCGGCACCGAGCTGGGCACCAGCCAGTGGCACACCATCGAGCAGCGGCAGATCGACCTGTTCGCCGAGGCGACCGGCGACCACCAGTGGATCCACGTGGACCCGGAGCGGGCCAAGGAGAGCCAGTTCGGCTCGACCATCGCGCACGGCTACCTGACCCAGTCGATGATCCCGGTGCTGGCGAAGGAGTGCTACGCCGTCGAGGGCGTGCGGATGGCGCTGAACTACGGCTCCGACAAGGTGCGCTTCCCGGCACCGGTGCCGGTGGGCACGGCGATCCGGGCCACCGCCGAGCTGCTCTCGGCCACCGAGGTGCCGGGCGGGGTCCAGGCGGTGGTGCGGTTCACCCTGACCAGCGAGCGCAGCGCCAAGCCGCACTGCGTCGCGGAGACGATCACCCGCTTCTACGCCTGAGCGACGCCTCACCGACGACCGGCGGGGCGGCGCCGGCACCGGCCCGCGCGGCCTCCCCGGTACGCCGATTGGACCGCGCCGAGCCCTCCACCAGGTCCGGACGGCCCACGGCGAGTAACCTCCGACGAGATGGTTGTCGTATCGCAGCAGCCCCACCCGTCGCTGCGCCGCGACCCCGGCATGCCCGGTAGCCGTGACCGTCCCTGGAGGAGCCGTGCCCCGCCCCGCCCCGTGGTTCTCCCGCCTCGCCGGTCTGACCTCGCTGTTCCTCCCGCCGTCCACCGACCCCGCCGCCGAGCGCGCCGTCCCCGGTCTGGCCGGAGTGCCCCGGGCCGCCTGGCACCGGGTCCGGACCGACGCCTTCGGAGCCGAACCCCGAGGCGACCGGCTGGCGCGCGTCCGCCGCTCCCCGCAGTTCTCCGACGGGGCCTTCCGCAATCCGGTGCCGACCCGCCGCCTGGTGTACGAGCGCAGCCCGCTGGAGATCACCCGCGCCCAGCTGGCCGGGGACCGGACCCGCCGGATCCCGGCCGCCGCCGTCCCGGTGCACCGGCTGCTCCCGGGCGACCTGGCCGCGCCGCCGGAGACCGGGCTGCGACTGACCTGGCTGGGGCACGCCACGGTGCTGGCCGAGATCGGCGGACGGCGGGTACTGCTCGACCCGGTCTGGGGCGAGCGCTGCTCCCCCTTCTCCTGGACCGGGCCCAAGCGGCTGCACCCGGTGCCGCTGCCACTGTCCGAACTCGGGCCGGTGGACGTGGTCGTGGTGTCCCACGACCACTACGACCACCTCGACATGGGCACCGTCCGGGCCCTGATCGGGACGGGCGCGGTGTTCGCCGTCCCGCTCGGGGTCGGGGCGCACCTGGAGCACTGGGGCGTCCCGGCCGGCCGGATCGTCGAACTGGACTGGTGGGAGTCGGCCGAGGTCGCCGGGCTGACCCTGACCGCCACACCGGCCCGCCACTACTGCAGCCGCGGGCCGCGCACCAGCGCGCTGTTCCTGTGGGCGTCCTGGGTGGTGGCCGGCGGCGGGCGGCGGATCTTCCACAGCGGGGACACCGGCTACTTCCCCGGCTTCGCCGAGATCGGCCGCCGGCTCGGGCCGTTCGACGCGACGATGATGCAGGTCGGCGCGTACAGCGACTTCTGGCCCGAGGTGCACATGACCCCCGAGGAGGGGGTGCGGGCGCACCTGGACCTGGGCGGCGGGCTGCTGCTGCCGATCCACTGGTGCACCTTCAACCTCGCGCTGCACCCCTGGGAGGAGCCCGCCGAGCGGGTGGTCGCCGCCGCCGAGGCGCTCGGCGCCCGGCTCGCGGTGCCCCGGCCCGGCAAGCCGTTCGAGCCGGCCGACCCGCCGACGCTGCGCCCGTGGTGGCGCGCCGTCGCGGCCCCGCACGGCACCTCGCCGCTGGTCGGCGGACCGGCGGAGGAGGAGCCGACGGCGGGGTCGCGCGAGGCACCCGAACAGACGACAACTTTCAGCGAACAGATTTCAAAATCTGTTCGCTGAAAGTTGTCAGCTGACATCTGTTCGCCGTTGGACCACCGAGCCCACCCGAGCCCGGCCCCGGCCGCGACCGACCCGGGCCGCGACCGTCCCCGGTCTTCCGGCCCTGCTCAGCCCGCGAGGACGTCCCGCAGCGCCCGCGCCTCCTTGACCACCCGGCCCGAGCCGCCGCGCTCGGCCGCCGCCGTCACCTCCGCCACCGGCCCCCGGGCCCCGGTGCGCCGGGCGCAGTCGGTGGCCAGCGCGATCAGGTCGCCGAGCCCGCGGGTCGACGGGTCGGTCTCCGAGAGCAGCCCCGGCAGCGCCGGACCGAGCACCGACCAGACCGTCCCCCGGGCACCGGTCTCCGCCGCCATGGCGAGCGCCGCCGCCAGCCGGCCGGCCATCACGGTGCCGCAGGCCACCAGAACGCCCAGCTCGCGACCGAGCAGCGCCCCGTCCAGGTCCCCGCGCGCGGCGAGCACCAGCAGCGCGTCCACCGCCGCCGTCCGGTCCTCGGCGTGCCGGGCGCCCAGGCCGTACGCCAACGCCAGGTGCAGCGCGAGCCCGGCCGGGCCGTCGGCCTCGGCCAGCAGCGGGAGGTACCGGGCGGCGCCGCGCTCGTCCCGGTCGGCGCCCTCGGCGAAGGGGTCGAGCCAGCGCGCCGCCAGCTCCTCCCGGTGCCGGGGGAGCATCGCGAACCAGTGCTCGACGGGCCGCCAGCCCCAGTCGTGCACCTTGCGCGCCCGGGCCACGCTGGGCTCGGTGCCGTCCAGCAGCGCCCGGAACTCGGCCGTGAGCCGCTCGCCGTCCGGCCCCTTCGGCCCGGCGCCGATGCCCGGCTGGGCGACCGCGATCCGCTCGACCTCCTCCCACCAGCGGTCCCCGTACAGGTTGGTGCGCTTCAGCCCCGCGCCGGGCGCGAACACCACCCGCTCGGACGGCTGCCCGGGCAGCCCGCCGGTGCGCAGCCAGTGCGCCAGCCGGCGCCCGGCCGGGGAGCCGAGCGCCTCGGCGGCGCGCAGCACCGTCCCGTCCGCGGTGCCGACCCGCAGCAGGGCCTGGCACAGGTCGGCCTTCCCCGGGGCGACACCCGCCGCCTCGTACCCGGCGATCCGCTCGACCAGCACGGCAGCGTCCAGGGCTCCGGTGGCGTCCGTCGGGGTGGCCAGCAGGTACGGCAGCGTGGCCTGGAAGATCTGCCGGGCCACCTCGTCCAGCCGGGCGGCGAGGACGGCCCCGTGCACGGTGGTGCGCGGGCCGCGCAGCGCGGAGCCGCTCCTGCCGCCGAGGTAGTCCCAGAGCTTCCACGGCGGCGTCTCACCGGCCACCGCGGCCACCACGTAGAGGATCTCCCGGGGCGTGCAGTCCCCCCAGCCGTCGGTGCCGCGCCACGGGTGCGCCCGGCGGACCGGCTCCACCGCCTCGGCGAGCGCCCGCCGGTCCCGGTGGGTCAGCCGGACCAGCCCGTCCAGCACCCGTTCGAAGGCCGCCACACCGGGCTCGCGCGCGGCGAGCAGGGCGGACAGCTCCTCCGCGAGTTCGGCCGCGGAGGCGATCGGCGCGCCCAGCGGACGCGGTTCGGGGGCCGGCGGGAGGAAGTCGTCCCACCCGGTGTCCGGGTCGTCCCCGCCGCCGACCGGCGCGCCGAACAGCTCGCCCGCGCGCCGGTGGTGGGCCGGGTTCAGCGCCTCGGCGGCGGCCCGGAGCTCCGCCACCACCGCCTCCCCCGCCGCCTCCAGGTGACGGGCCACCACGTTCAGCGCCCGCTCCTGGAGGGCCGCGTCCGGGTGGCCGAAGGCCTCGGCCGCGGCCAGCACCACCGGACCGGAGCGCTCGGGGGCGCGCCGGGCGGCCTTCTCCAGCCAGGTCAGCTGGGTGCGGACCAGCTTCTTCTCGCTCCGGAACAGCACCACCGCCGAGGCCTCGGTGAGCACCTCGGGCTCGATCAGCCCGGCCTCGTCCAGCCCGGCGAGCACCTCCTGGGCGTGGCCGGCGAGCACCGACAGGCCGTCCAGCAGCGCCACCACGTCGCGCACCCGGGCCGCGTACTCCTCGGGCGTCGGGTCGAGCGCCCGCAGCACCTCCAGGAAGGCCCGCTGGTCGGCCGGCTTGCCGCCGCGCAGCAGCCGGGCCAGGCAGCGGTCGAGCAGCTCGGTGCGGTCCGCCGTGCCGTCCGCGGCGAGTTCGCCGATCGCCTCCGTCCAGACGTCGCCGGGACGCGGACTGAGCCGGAGGGTCAGCTGGTAGCCGACGTCGGCAAGGTCGAACAGCTCGGGCAGCAGCACCGGGGTGAACGAGTCCTCGGCCAGCCGCACGGCCAGCGTCGGACGCGGGCCGTTCCGTTCGGCGGCGCGCTCCATCCAGCTCCGGACGAAGGACTCGCCGCGCGGCACCTCGCAGCCGGTGTGCCGGACGACGGCCTCCAGCACCGGGTACATCGACCAGCCCCAGGTCCGCACCGGCCGGGCCGCGAGCCGGGTGACCACCTCGACCTGCCACTCCACCGGCTGCGCCGCGATGACCTGGTGCAGCGCGGAGTTCCGGGCCCAGTCGCGGCCGGCGGCCTCGACCCCGCCGATCCAGGTGGCGGCGGCGGCCGGGCCGGAGTGGCAGCCGGCCCCGGCCACCAGCAGCCGGCTCATGGCCGCGGCCCCCTCGCGCGACCAGTGCTCGCGCTGTTCCCTGCGCAGTTCGGTGCGCAGCTCCTTGAGGGCGGGCAGGCAGGCCCGCCGCCGGGCCGGGTCCAGAGCGGCCAGCAGCCCCGGTATCTCTGCCAGCCGGCCCGACCGGACGGCCGTCAGCAGCGCGTCGCCCGGCTCCTGCCGCTCGGCGTCCACCGCCGTGTTCACGCCCCTGCCCCCTTCACGTCCGCGGCCCCGGCAGCCCCGGCAGCCGACTCCCGCACCATCGCCCCCGCCAGCGCGTGCTTGCACGGCCCGCGCCCGCCCCGGTACTTGCCCCACCACAGGCAGGTGCAGCTCAGCCGCCCCGACTCGTCCGCCCGCACCCGCTGGATGTGGTCGTCCACCGTGACGACGGCCGTCGCCCCACCCTCCTCCAGCCGCACCGCGCCCGCCTCGACCAGCGCCCGGGCGGCCCGCAGCCGGGGGTTGGCCGCCTCGGCCCGCCCGGCGTCGTACGGGAGCTGCCGGTGGAAGTACGCGGCCTCGGCGGTGTCGTAGCCGATCTGTCCGGCGGTGCCCAGCCGGATGAGCGCGGCGCGGACCCGCTCGGGGCTCAGCCCGGACTGGGCGGCGAGGTCCCCGACCTCGATCCGGGGCTCCCAGGCGAGCAGCACCGCGATCAGCTCGGCGTCCCGCTCGGCCGTCCCGGTGGCCAGCGAGTCGAGCACCCCGCCCTCGCCGGAGAAGCCCCGGGCGGCGTTCGGCGACAGCGTGAGGGTCAGCCGCATGCCGGGCAGCACCGCCTCCCAGGCGGAGGCGGTCGGTTCGCCGGCCGCCACCGGCCCGTACACCCGCAGGGCGAGCGCGTGCCGCAGCACCCGCTGGAGCGCCACCAGCCGCTCGGGCCCGGGCAGGCAGACCGCGCCCGGCACCGGCCGGGTGGTCGGCCGCAGCGTCCTCCCGGCCGGCAGGACCCAGCCGATGCCGGCCCGCCCGCCGCGCCCGGCGCGCGGCAGCGAGCGCAGGAACCGGACGGCCTCGGCGGCGGGCAGCTCGGCGCGCAGCTCGAAGCCGGCGGCGACCACCTGGGTCTCGGCGAAGCCGCGCAGCCAGCGCTCCGGCAGCGGCACCTTCTTCTCGACCAGCGGTCCGTCGAAGCTGGTGACCTCCAGCGCGTCCGGACCGACCGCGAGGTGCAGCGGGTCGGCCGGGCCGATCCTGGTCAGCGCCTCCCGCAGCGGGTTGTTGACGTCCACGTTGGTGGTGCCGTGGCCGATCTCGTCCCCGTCGAGCCCGGCCTGGAGCACGTCGAGCCGGGCGTAGACACCGCAGCAGCCCGAGAAGGACTCGAAGCGCAGCCGGTCCCCGTTGGCGGTGACCACCGGGTCGAGCGAGGCGCGCAGCTGCGGCTGGTAGTAGCGCGCGGCGGCGACGTCCGCGACCGCGAGCAGCGCCGCGGCGGCCGGCGCCGGATCGGCCAGGAAGCCCGCGAAGAAGCGCGGGTTGGCGGCGGCGCCGAGCGGAGTGGCGCCACCGGAGGTGGCCAGGTCGAGGCTCCGGCCGTCGGCGCCGTCCCGGACGGCCGACGGGCGCAGATAGGCGTACGCCTGTGCGGATTGCGTCATGCCGAGCACGCTAGGTGAGGACACTGACAATCCCTCGGGAGGCCGACGGACTGGAACGTGTTCTACACCATCGACCGGGGGTGGGGGGCGTTACCCAGGTCACACCGCCGGACGGTTGGCTTCTGCCACTATGGCCTCGTGACCGACCTCACCGAAGACCTCCGGGCCGAACGGCACGCCCGGCCGGCCGCCCCGTTCGCCGAGCTGCTGCAGATCGAGCAGCTGGACGAGAACACGTTCCGGGGCCACTGCCACGCCGGTGCCCCGATGCGCGCCTTCGGCGGCCACGTCGCCGCGCAGGCGCTCGTCGCCGCCGGGCGCACCTGCGGGGACCGTCGCCCGGTGCACTCGCTGCACGGCTACTTCCTGCTGCCGGGCTCCCCCTCCCGGCCGATCGACTACCTGGTCGAGCGGGTCCGCGAGGGCATGTCGTACACCACCCGCCGGGTGACGGCGGTGCAGAACGGGAACGAGATCTTCACCCTCTCGGCCTCCTTCAAGCACCCCGAGCCTGCCGCCGACCGCCAGCGCGAGGTCCCGCCGCTGCCCCGCCCGGAGTCGCTGCCGAACGCCGTCGCCCGGCTGCCCGAGGAGGTCCGCCGGTCGATCGCCGCGGCCGGCGGCTTCCGCGACCTCGACGTGCGGTTCGTCCCGGCGGACGCCCCGGGGCTGCCGCCGGCCGTGCCCGGGCTGCTCCAGCACTTCGTCTGGATGCGCACCGCTTCCCCGCTGCCGGACGGCGACCCGCTGCTGCACGCCGCCGCGCTCACCTACCTGTCCGACCTCACCCTGGCCTCCACCGCCGGGCTCGACGTGCAGCCGAACTTCTTCCAGCGCACCGAGCCGCCCCGGCTGCTGATGGCCTCGCTGGACCACGCGATGTGGTTCCACCGCCCGTTCCGGGCCGACGAGTGGCTGCTCTTCGCCCAGCGCAGCCCGTCCTCCTCGGACGGCCGGGGCCTGGCGCTCGGCGAGTTCTACGACCTGGACGGCCGGCTGGTCGCCTCCGCGGTCCAGGAGGCGCTGATCCGCGACCCCTCGTGACCGCCCCCGGGACCCCGGTGGCCTCCGGGCGAACGGAAGGGGGCCGGACGGCGTCATACTCCTGGGCGGCCCCGGCCCGTATCATGTGCGGGTGACCAAGGTTGACCTGTCACCACGGCCGGTGGAGGCGATGTCTCCGCGTCAGCTCGAACGCCGCGAGGGCCTGATCGCGGCCGCGCTCGCCCTGGTGAACGAGATCGGCGTCGAGCGGATGCAGATGAAGCAGGTCTGCGAGCGGTCCGGAGTCGCCCTGGGGACGGCGTACCGCTACTTCTCCTCCAAGGACCACCTCCTGGCGGCCGCGATCGCCGAGTGGCATCGCCTGCTGCTGGCCGACCTGGTGGCCGAGCTGCGCGGGCCGAGGGCCGGACTGGGGGCCACCGACCGGGCGGTCCGGTTCGTCCGGGGCGGGATGCGGGCCTACCAGCGGCAGCCCGAACTCGCCCGGCTGCGGGTGGCCGTGGCGGCCTCCACCGACCCGTTCGCCAGTGAGGCGCTGCAAGGCATGGCCCGGGCCGACAGCACCGCCCTCCAGGCGGTGACGGCCGAGGTGCCGGCCGCCGCGAGCGAGCTGGTGCGGCACATCGTCGCCCACGCCTGGCAGGGGGAGCTGACCGCCTGGGTGACCGGCCGCACCACCCTCGGGGACGCCCGGCGGCGCCTGGAGGACGTGGTGCGGCTGGTGCTGACCCCGTACGAGACGCGCTACCCGGCCCCGTACGAGGTCCAGTCCACCGGCTGAGCCGCCGGGCGGCGGCTCAGACCACCGTCACCGGGTGGGCCACCACCGCGCCGAACAGGTAGCCCTCCCGGTTGAAGACCGACCGCTCGGGCTGGGTGTTGCCCCGGCGGTCCGTCGCGCGGGCGCGCAGCTCGTACGGACCGGGCCGCTCGGGGCGCCAGTCGATGCTCCAGCGCGTCCAGCCGTCGGCCCGCGGCTCGTCGCGCAGCTCGGCGCGCCGCCAGGTCCGGCCGCCGTCGGCGCTCACCTCGACCCGGCGCACCGCCGCGCTTCCGGACCACGAGCGCCCGTGCAGCCGGTGCTCGCGGTCCGCCGCCAGTCGCGCTCCCGCGGCCAGCTCGAAGGCGCTCTTGACCACCTGCGTGGTGAGCGGCTCCCCGCCGCCGACCGGGTAGTCCGGGCCGAACATCCGGTAGAAGTCGGTGTTCCACGGCGAGTGCAGCGGGTGGTCGGCGACCTCCATGCTGCCCACCCACTTGATCGAGGCGATGCCCACCCAGCCGGGCACCACCAGCCGGGCCGGGGCGCCGTGGTCCGGGGTCAGCGGCTCGCCGTTCATCTCGTAGGCGAGCAGCACGTCGTCCAGCGCCTTGGCGATCGGCAGCGGACGGCGCACCGGGCCGTAGTTGGTGCCGCCGGCGACGAAGTCCGGGTCCAGGCCGACCGGCAGCACGTCCACCGCCGCCCGGGTCAGCCCGGCGGCCCGCAGCACCTCGGCCAGCCGCACGCCCCGCCAGCTCGCCGAGCCGACGCCGCCGAGCGTCCAGGGCGTGCCCGGGACGGGCTGGTTCTGCTGGCCGAGGTAGTAGCTGCGGGCGTTGCCGGCGCACTCGATCAGCGCGCTGATCCGGGTGGACGGCAGCTCCCGCAGGTCGTCCAGGCCGAACTCGACGGGGCGCTCGGCCGTCGGCGCGCCGCGCAGACCGCTGCCGAAGAGCTTGAGGCTCCAGGTGTCCGGGTCGATCAGCGGGGTGCTGGTGTGGTTGCGGACGAAGAACCGCTCCACCGGCACGTGGCGGCCGACGGCGGCGCCGCCGTCGGCGTCCCGGAAGGCGTCCCAGCGCATCTCGGCGTTGGTGCCGCGCGGCACGAACCACTCGGCGGGCAGCGGTTTGACGATCCCGGGCACCGGCCTGGGCACCTCCTCGGCGGCCGCCCGGCCCGCGGTGAGCAGCGGGACGGCCGGGATCGGCGCGGCGAGCACCCCGGCGGCGGAGACCATCCGCAGCAGCGTCCGGCGGTCCACGCCGTCGGCGCGGCCGCCCTCCCGGGCCGCCCGCCTCGCGGTGGTGCGCCTCGCGGTGGTGCGCCTCGCGGCGGCTTGCGCGGGGGCGGCCTGCGTCGGGGCGGCCTGCGTCGGGACTGCTTCGTGCGGGGTGCGGACCTCGTCGTCCATGAACGGCGTTCCTTCCGTTTCAGCGTAGGCGGTTCGGCGGTGCGCGCGACCGCGGCCGGGTCCGCGGGCCGCTCCTGGACGGGCTCGCGATCCTCGGCTTGACCTTCTCACCGGTGTGAAGTCCTACCGTTCCCCTTGTCGGCGAAACCCCAGCCCGCAGAGGAGCAACCCATGTCAGCCACCCCGCTCGCCCGGATCGTCCAGGGTTCCGGCCCCGGACTGCTGCTCGCCCACGGCGCCGGCGGCAGCGCCCGGGACAACTGGGGCCCGCTGCTGCCCGACCTCGCCGCCCACCGCACCGTCGTCGCCCCCGACTACCCCGGCTCCGGCGACAGCCCGTACGAGCCCGGTGAGCCGAGCCTGGACGAACTGGCCGACCGGCTGGTCGCCGCCGCGGACGAGGAGGGCCTGGACGACTTCGACCTGGCCGGCTACTCGCTCGGCGCCGCCGTCGCCGTCCGGATCGCCGCCCGCCACCCCGGGCGGGTCCGCTCGCTGCTGCTGCTCGCGGGCGTGACCGGGGGCTCGGCACGGATGCGGACGCTCGCCGAACTGTTCGTCGACCTGGCCGACCGGCCGGACGACCTCGCCCCGCTGATGCTCAGCGTCGCGATCGGCCGGAGCTGGCTGGACGAGCTGCCCGCCGAACAGCTCGGAGGGCTGCGGGAGCACCTCAAGTCCCCGGTGCCGGAGGGCTTCCGGCAGCAGTTCCGGCTGGTCGCCCGCGCCGACGTACGGGCCGAGCTGGCCGCGATCGCCGTGCCCACCCTGGTCGTCAGCACCACCGAGGACATGCTCGTCGCCCCGTCCCAGCACCGGCTGGCGGCCGAGGGCATCCCCGGCGCGCGCCTGGCCGAACTCACCAGCGGGCACCTCCCGGTGGTCGAGGCGCTGCCGGAACTGCGGGACCTGGTGCTGGAGTTCCTCAAGGGCTGAACCGCCGTCGGGAACACCCCGGCGGCCTGCGGCGTTCGCCCGGTCATGCGCATCGGAGAACTCGCCCGCCTGACCGGGGTGTCCACCCGCCTGCTCCGCTACTACGAGGAGCAGGGCCTGCTGCGGCCGGACCGCACGGCGGCCGGCTACCGCGAGTACGGCGAGGAGGACACCGTCCGGGTGTGGCAGGTCCGCCACTTCCTCGCGGCCGGCCTGAGCACCCGGATCATCGCCGAGCTGCTGCCCTGCGCCACCGGTCCCGTCCCCGTCCTGGAGGCCTGCCCGGAGCTGCTCGCCACCCTGCGCGGCGAACTCGCCGACCTGGACTCCCGGATCGAGGACCTCACCCGCAGCCGCCGGGCGCTCTCCCACTACCTCGACACCGCGCACGACTCCGGGCGCGACCACGCGGCCGACCGGGCACCCGGCTACGGGCACGACTACGGCGAGGAGCGGGCTGCCTGACGGGACGTAGGTCCCGACCAGGCGCTTCCCCGGCGCGCCGTCCCGCCGCTCGCGGAGGGGACTGGACATAGTGCGACATACAGCTTGATTCCGAGCGTGCCGAGCGCGCCCAGTATGTCGAGGGGTCCACACGATGAGCAGCCTGCCGCCCCCGTCCGACCAGCCCGTGAAGGAGCCCGACGAACCCGCCGCGACCCTTCCGGCCGACCGGGCGGTGTTCGGGATCGGCGCCGTCCTGGTACTGGCCGTGGTCGCCTGGGGCGTCTTCGCCGAGGACTCGCTCGGCCGCACGTCCAGCACCGCGCTCGGCTGGGTGCTGCACAACTTCGGCTGGCTGTTCGTGGTGGCCGCCGACGTCTTCCTGGTGCTCACCGTGCTGCTCGCGTTCAGCCGCTTCGGCCGGATCCGGCTCGGCCGCGACGACGAGGAGCCCGAGTTCTCCGGCCTCGCCTGGATCGCCATGATGTTCAGCGCCGGCATGGGCATCGGCCTGATGTTCTACGGCGTCGGCGAGCCGCTCCAGCTCTTCGCCACCCCGCAGCCCGGCTCCGGCCTGGAGCCGCAGAGCGCGGCCGCCGCCCAGCAGGCCCTGGAGTTCTCGCTCTTCCACTGGACCCTGCACCCGTGGGCGATCTACGCGGTCGGCGGGCTGGCCCTCGCCTACACCACCTTCCGCAAGGGCCGGGGCAACCGGATCTCCGCCGCCTTCGTCCCGCTGATCGGACAGCGCGGCGCGGACGGCTGGGCCGGGCGGACGATCGACCTGCTGGCCGTGTTCGCCACCGTCTTCGGCTCCGCGACCAGCCTCGGCCTCGGCGCGCTCCAGGTCGCCGACGGGCTCGGCTACATCTCCTCCGTCCGCAACACCCAGAACGCCCAGCTGGTCATCATCGCCTCGCTGTCCGCCGCGTTCGTGGTCTCCGCGTTCTCCGGGGTGCACAAGGGCGTGAAGTGGCTGTCCACCGCGAACGTGGTGCTGGCATCCCTGATCATGGTCTTCGTCTTCGTGTTCGGTCCGACGGTGTTCGCCCTGGACGCGATCCCCTCCTCCGTCGGCGGCTACCTCTCCGACCTCCTCGGGATGTCCACCCAGACCGGTGCCTTCACCGACGAGAGCTGGCTGGGCTCCTGGACGATCTTCTACTGGGCCTGGTGGCTCTCCTGGGCGCCCTTCGTCGGCACCTTCATCGCCCGGATCTCCCGCGGCCGCACCGTCCGGCAGTTCCTGCTCGGCGTGCTGCTGGTGCCCAGCGGGGCGACGGTCGTCTGGTTCTGCGTGATGGGCGGCACCGCGATCCGACTGGCCACCACCGGCGCGGCCGACCTGGTCGCGACCATCCCGCAGGGGCCGGAGGCCTCGCTGTTCGAGATGCTGCGCTCACTGCCGCTCGGCTCGGTGACCAGCGTGGTCGCGGTGCTGCTGGTGATGACCTTCTTCATCACCAGCGCCGACTCCGCCTCGCTGGTGCTCGGCTCGCTGTCCAGCCGGGGCTCGCTGCATCCGCGCACCTGGCTGGTGGTGGTCTGGGGCGTGCTGATGGGCGGGGTCGCGGCGGCCCTGCTGCTGGCCGGCGGGCTCACCGCGCTCCAGAACGCGACGATCCTGGTCGCGCTGCCGTTCGTGGTGGTGATGCTGCTGCTCTGCGTCTCGCTGGTGAAGGAGCTCCGCACGGACCCGGCCGCCGGACCGTCCCGCTTCCACCCGCCGCACGGGCTGCGGGACGCCGTCCGGGAGGTCGTCGGCGAGTCCGGCACACGCCACTGACCAGGGGGTACGCCCCGCCCGTCGGAGGGTGGGGCGTATGCGGCCCAACCGACGCCCAACCCCCGCCCGGACTTCACCCGCGCGTACCGACCGTTCACGCCGCCCTGGAAACCTCCCTGTCATGAACGCCAACCCTCAGGCGCCCTACCAGGAACCGCGCTTCCCCCTGCCCCAGCGGCACCGCCGGCTCCTCGCCGCCACCGCCGTCCTCGCCTCCATCGCCCTCGGCACCCTGGGTGTCGGCGCCACCGTGGAAACCGTCGACCACGGCCCCCTCGCCAGCGCCTCCGCCGGCAAGTAGCACCCGCCCCACCCGGCACCGCGGTCCGTCCCGGACCCGGTGCTTCTTACTGCCCGCTCGCTCCAGGGCGGCGCGACCGGCGCGCCGGGCGCCGCCGGTGCGCCCGCCGTCACGCCTGTCGCAGCGCCCGCCGTCACAGCTGCCGGTGCACCCGCCGCTGCGCCCGCCGTCACGCCCGCTGTTCGGCGCGCGGGCCGGCCGGGGGCGGGATCAGCGGGCCGGGGCGGGAGTGGCGGCCGGTGCCCGGGGTGGGGTGGAGGTCGGGGGCCGGGGCGTAGCGGGCGGCCGGCGGGCGCAGGCGCCAGGCCGGGGGGCGGGTCGGATGGGGCGTGGGGGCGATCAGGGCGAGGCGGTGGAGCAGGTCGAGGGCGTCGCGCCGCAGGGCGGTGCGGTCGGCGAGGTAGCGGGCCGGGAGGCCGTACTCGTCCGCGATGTCGCCGAGGACGCCGTCTATCAGCGCGTCCGGGATCGGGACGTCGCCGCTCACCGTCTCGCCGGGCAGCGGGCGGACGTCCTCGACCAGTCGCTCGACCAGCAGCAGGGCCGCCTGGGAGAGCGTCCCGGCGCCGGGCAGGGCGAGGTCGGTGAGTTCGGCGGCCGGGTCGAGCAGGGCGACGCCCTCGGCCCGCAGTTCCGCCTCCAGGCCGAGGAACTCGGCGACCACCGCCGGGCCGCTGAGCCGGTGCTCCCGCAGCCAGGCGCGGTGGTCCTCGGGGAGGTCGGCGGCCAGGACGGCGGGCGTCTCGGCGAGCAGGCGGCGCACGGCGGTGGCGGGCTCGGCCTCGGCGGCCCGGCGGATCAGGTCGGCGGCGTCGTCGGCGAGGGCGGGCGGCCCGGCCGGGACGGCACGGGCGAGTTCGCGGTCCACGGTCAGCATGAAGGAGTCGTCGGCCGGGTCGGACGGCAGCTCGCCGAGCACCTGCCAGCCGGCCAGCGCGGCCAGCGCCATGGCGAGGTCGGCCGGTTCGGCGGCGAGTTCGGGGGCGGCGGCGGCCATCGCGTCGAGCAGCCGCCGGTAGCCCAGTTCCTCCGGCGCGTCGACCAACAAGGCCAGCGCGAGGGCGAGTTGGGCGTACCCGGCCGGGGTGAACGGCGCACCGGTGACGGGGTGTTCGAGGCGGCGGGCGGCGCCGGGGCCGAGGCCGGCCTTGCAGAGCCGGGCGTGCCAGGGGCCGACCACGAGGCGGTAGCCGAGCAGGGTGTCGAAGCGCTCGGCGAGCCAGTCGCGGTGGCGGCGGATCAGCGGGAAGCCGTCGGCGTGCGGGCCGGAGGCGGTGACCAGCGGGTGGGCGAGCAACAGCCGGGCGGCGATCCGGCGTTCGGCCGCCGGCAGCTCCTCGGCGGAACGGTCGTGCGCTACCAGGGCGAGCGGAGCCACCCGGGTGCGCTCGGGCCTGCGGTGCCGACCGGGCCCGCTCGGCTTGGCACCTGACCGCACGACGGGCAGCGCGGCGTCGTCGCGCCGGGCACGGCGCAGGCCGCCCTCGGTGCGGTCCTCGCGGGGGCGTACCGGCACGGCGCGGTGCGCGGTGGGGCCGTGCCACCAGCTGACGCCGGGGTCGGCCGCGGGCTCGGCGGCGGCGCCGAGGTGGCGGGCCGGGTAGAGGCCGAAGGAGGCGGTGCAGAGGTCGTCGGCGGTGCCGGGGGTGGCGGCGGCGAACCAGTGGGCCAGGCGCAGCAGTCCCGGGTCGGGCGAGAGCGTCACCCCGGCGGCCTGCGGGCCCGGTACCTGCGGGTCGTCAGCACCGCTTCCCGCGGCCGCCCCAGGTGCCCTGTCAGCGGGCCCTGCGGTGGGACGGGACCCGGGGCCGGCTCCGGTACCGGCGGCGGGAGCTGTCCCGGGACGGGGGCCGGGAGCGGTATCAGGACCGGCGTCAGGACCGGCTTCGCGTACGGCGAGGACGGCGTCGGCGGTTGCCCGTCCTGCCCCGCTCATACGCCCGTCCGGCCTGCCGGCGGCCACCCGGGTGGCGCCGACCGCGTAGTCCCGCTGATTCATGTCGAGGTCCAGCCTAGACGGTGCCCGGGCCACCCGTGGGCAGCAACGGCGCTCCTGAGGAACTCTCCGCAGGAGCCCTCGAAGCGGGCCCCCGCGCTCCGCTCACCGGCCACCCGTCATCCGCCGCGCCCCACCGGGGTTACGCACCGGTAACCGGCTCTTCCGCCACCGGTCCGGCTCCTCTAGGGTCGGTCCCAAGCAGCGGATCACCGAGAGGCGCACGCATGACCGTCCGTACCACCGACCGGGCCGGCCTCGCGGCCCGGCTGCGCTCGGCCACCGGCCTGCTGGGCGGCTTCGCGGCCACCTCGGCGGCGCACCTGGGCGCGATCGCCTCCGGCGCCCCGGTGCTCCGGAACGCCACCAAGCCGGCCCTGATGCCGCTGCTGGCCGCGCACAGCGTGGCGGCGGCCAGGCAGGCCGGGCAGGAGGCGCCGAAGCTGCTGGCACCGGCGCTGCTGCTGAGCGCGGGCGGGGACGTGCTGCTCCAGCTGAAGAACGACCCCGCGTTCCTCGCCGGCATGGGCTCGTTCGCGGCGGCGCACGTCTGCTACGTGACGATGTTCGTCGAGCGCGGCGCGCTCAGCGACCGCCGCCGGACCCTGGTGGTCGCGGCCGCGTACGCGACGGCCTGGGTGGCGCTGGTCGGGCAGCTCTGGCCGGACCTCGGGGACCTGCGCGTCCCGGTGGCCGGCTACAGCCTGCTGCTCGCCTCGACGGCCGTCACCTCGGCCGGGCTGGGCTGGCGGACCGGGCTGGGCGGGGCGCTGTTCCTGCTCTCCGACACCCTGATCGCCACCCAGCTGGCGAAGTGGCGGGAGCTGCCGGGCCATCAGTTCTGGATCATGGCCACTTACGTACTGGCCCAGTACCTGCTGGCCGACGGCACGCTCCGGCACCAGGACCGGGCGCACCGCGAGGGCACGGAGCCGCGGCCCGCCTGACACACCACCGCGCCGCCGGCCCCTTCGGGCTCCAGCGGCGCGGCACGGGCGGTGCGCCGGGGCGCACGGCGGCGAGGCCGTCAGGCACCGCGCCTGCGCAGCAGCCAGAAGCCGCCGACCCCGCCCCCGACCAGCACGAGGCCGCCGGCCAGCTCCGCCGGGTTCGCCGCGACCGAGCCGCCGAGGCCGGTCTGCACGGCGCCGTGCGGGGCGACCTGCTGGCTGCCGGCACCGGACTGCCCGAGCGAACCGGCCCACTCCCCCGCCGCCTCGCCCCACTCGCCGAGGCTCTTGTCGGGGCTCTTGTCGGTGCCCTTGTCGGGGGCGGTGGCGGCCACCGTGGTGACCGTGACGCTGGTCGCGAAGGCCCCGCCGTCCGGGCAGGTGCCGTCGACCTTGCTGTCCCCGGCGTGCTGACCGGCCAGTCGGGCGGAGCCGCTGTGCTTGCCGTCGGGCCCGAGGGTGAGGGTCGCCGGACCGCCCTCGAAGGCGGCGGAGCGGGCGGTGATGGTCTTGGCGTCGGGCTTGTCCGACTTCTCGCAGGAGACCGTGACCGTCACGGTCTGGCCCGGTGCGGCCTGGGACGGGCTGACCGAGGCCGAGCCGTCCCTGGCCGACGCGAGGGGGGCCGTCAGGCCGGTCAGCGCCGTCGCGCCGATCAGGGCGGCGGCGGCCGTACGCATGGGGCGCATGCCGGAACCTCCGGGATTCTCGGTCGCAGCCGGGGGACTCCATGTCCACGTGGTCGATCGACTGCATCCGGTCATTCACCGACGGTAGGCACCCGCCCCGCGCCCGGCCAGCGCTCACGGCCGTTCGGGTTACGGCCCGTGACCCGGCGTGACGCCCGCGGCGGGGCTCAGAGGTCGAGGTCCACCACGACCGGTGCGTGGTCCGAGGTGCCCTTGCCCTTGCGGGCCTCGCGGTCCACGTAGCTGTCGGTGACGGCGTCGGCGAAGGGCTTGTTGGCGAAGGTGAGGTCGATCCGCATGCCCCGGTTCTTGGGGAAGGCCAGCTGGCGGTAGTCCCAGTAGGTGTAAGGGCGGTCGTACTTGAGCGGGCGGGGCAGCACGTCCTGGAGGCCGATCTCGCCGAGGGCCGTCAGCGCGGCGCGCTCGGCCGGGGTGACGTGGGTGAGGCCCTCGAAGGCGGCGGCGTCGAAGACGTCCTCGTCGGTCGGGGCGATGTTGAAGTCCCCGAGGACGGCGAACGGGCGGGAGCCGGCCGCGTCCTCGGTGGCCGCCTCGCGCAGCGCCTCCAGCCACTCCAGTTTGTACTGGTAGTGGGCGTGGCCGACCTCGCGGCCGTTGGGCACGTAGACCGACCAGACCCGCACCGGGCCGCAGGTGGCGGCGATGGCGCGCGGCTCGAGTTCGGGCAGCAGGGCGCCGTCGGCGAGGTAGCCGGGCTGGCCGGGCAGGCCGCGCACGACGTCCTCCAGGCCGAGCCGGGAGACGATCGCGACGCCGTTCCAGCGGCCGTTGCCGTGCGCGGCCGTCTCGTAGCCGAGCTCGCGGACCGCCTCGTACGGGAAGGCGTCGGCCGCGCACTTGAGCTCCTGGAGGCAGAGCACGTCGGGCTTCGCGCTCTCCAGCCACTCCAGGAGCTTGGGCAGCCGCGCGGTGACGGAGTTGATGTTCCAGGTGGCGATGCGGACGGTCACGGCGGGCGGCCTTCCCGGTGGTTCGGCGGGCATGCGGACGGGGTGGGCCGCCCTCGCGGGAGGCCCACCCCGAACATACCGCCCGGCACCGACAGGCCGACCCGATCAGCGCGCGGGCCGGACCACCGCGGCCGAGCCGCCGCCGCGCCGCACCGGTTCGGCGGCGGCCACCCAGCGGCCGTCCGGCAGCCGTTCCACGCCGGTGGCGGCGCCGATCTCGGCGACGCCGGTGAAGCTGTGCCCGAGGCCCTCCAGCGCGGCCCGCTCGGGCAGCGCGAGGAAGCCGGGCTCGGCCTGGGTCGCGGCGGTGTTGCGCTGGCTGGCGCGCGGCGCGGCGATGGCCTGCTCCAGGCTCAGGCCCCGGTCGAGCCGCCCGAGCAGCACCTGGAGGGCGGTGGTGATGATGGTCGCCCCGCCGGGGCTGCCGGTGGCGAGCAGCGGCTCGCCGTCGCGCAGCACGATGGTCGGGGAGAGCGAGGAGCGCGGCCGCTTGCCCGGGCCCGGCAGGTTGGGGTCGGGGACGCCGGGGAAGAGCGGGGCGAAGTTGAAGTCGGTCAGCTCGTTGTTGAGCAGGAAGCCCCGGCCGGGGACGGTGATGCCGCTGCCGCCGGTCTGCTCGATGGTGAGCGTGTACGAGACGATGTTGCCCCAGCGGTCGGCGACCGTCAGGTGGGTGGTGTTGGTGCCCTCGTACGGCTCGGCGACGGCCTGGCCGGTGTCGGCGCAGGGGACCGGGTGGCGCGGGTCGCCGGGGGCGAGCGGGCTGGTGAGCGCGTGGTCCGGGCTGATCAGGCAGGCCCGGGAGGCCGCGTAGCGCTCGGAGAGCAGCTGCCTGGTGGGGACGTCGGTGAAGGCCGGGTCGCCGACCCAGCGGTTGCGGTCGGCGAAGGAGATCCGGGAGGCCTCCAGGAAGTGGTGGTAGTACTGGGTGCCGCTGTACGCCGAGACGTCGCCGCCGTCCTCCAGGATGTTGAGCGCCTCGCCGACGGTGGTGCCGCCGGAGCTGGAGGGGGCGATCCCGTAGACGTCGTAGGCGCCGTGGGAGATGTGGGTGGGCGCCTGGTCGCGGACCCGGTAGTCGGCGAGGTCGGTGGCGTCCACCCTGCCGGGGCGGGCGTTGCGGCCGGAGGCCGGGTCGACCGGCGGGTGCTGCACGGTGTTGACGATGTCACCGGCCAACTCGCCCTGGTAGAAGGCCTTGACGCCGTCCTTGGCGAGCAGCCGGTAGGTGGCTGCGAGGTCGGGGTTGCGCAGCACGCTGCCGACCTCGGGGGGCTTGCCGTTCGGCAGGTAGAGCGCGGCGGTGGCCGGGAAGTCCTTGAACCGGGAGTAGTTGTCGGAGGTCTGGGTGCGGAAGGTGGCGTCCACGACGAAGCCGTTGTCGGCGAGCCGCTCGGCCGGTTCCAGGTTCTGGGCGAGCGAGCGGCTACCCCAGTGGCGCAGCGCGGCGTCCCAGGTGGCGGGGGTGCCCGGGACCCCGACGGCCAGGCCGCTGGTGACGGCGTCGGCGAAGGCCAGCGGCTTGCCGCCCTCCACGAACAGGCCGGCGTCGGCGGTGCGGCCGGCGGTCTCCCGGCCGTCGACGGTGTGCACCCGGCCGGTGGCGTGGTCGTAGTAGACGAAGTACCCGCCGCCGCCGATGCCCGAGGAGTACGGCTCGGTGACCCCGAGGGCCGCGGCGGCGGCGACGGCCGCGTCCACCGCGTTGCCGCCCTTGCGCAGCACCTCGATCCCGGCGGCGGTGGCGTCGGCGTCGACGGTGGCCACCGCCCCGCCCCAGCCCACCGCCTCCGGCACCTTCGAGGGCGGCGCCACGGCGCCGGCCGGCCCGACACCGGACCAGACCAGCGCGGTGGCGAGCAGAAGTGGTGGTGCGAGACGGGTCAGAGCCCTCATCCGAGTCCTCCTGAGTCGACGTCAACTCAGTTGTTCCACAGGAGGGATGATCCGACAACCACACCGCGCCGCTACCAGCGAGTAGTTGACGGGGCGACATGGGACGGGCGGGCGGGTGGGCGGAGGGCGAACAGATGACAGATTTCAGCGAACAGATAACGTCTTCTGTTCGCTGAAACCTGTCATCTGTTCGCTGTCGGCTGTCATCTGTCGACTGTCAGCTGTTCCTCCCCGGGTTCCTCTCCCCCGCCCCGCTACAGCGTGCTGCGCTCCACCCGCCGCCGCTTGATCGTCCGGAAGCGGCGCGCCACCTGGCGGGCCAGGTCGGCCGCGCCGACCAGGCCGGCCTCGTTGCCGAGGGCGGCGTGCACGATGGCGGCCTCCGGGCGGAAGCCGCGTCCGGTGAGCGTGCGGCGGAAGGTGTCCCGGGCCGGGCCGAGCAGCAGGTCGCCGGCCTCGGAGACCCCGCCGCCGATCACGAAGCGGCCCGGGTCCAGCGCGGCGGCCAGGTTGGCGATGCCGACGCCGAGCCAGGTGCCGACCTCGTAGAGCAGCTCGGTCGCGGTCGGGTCGCCGTCCTGGGCGGCCTCGGTGACCAGCGGCCCGGTGATGCCCTCGACCGTGCCGCCCGCCCGGGCCAGCAGCGGCTGCACCACCGGCGACTCCTCGGCCACCAGCTCGCGCGCGTCGCGCACCAGGGCGTTGCCGGAGGAGTACTGCTCCCAGCAGCCCCGGTTGCCGCACGGGCAGCGGTGGCCGCCGGGCAGCACCTGCATGTGCCCGAACTCGCCCGCCAGGCCGTACTTGCCGCGGTCCACGTAGCCGTCGCGGACCACCGCGCCGCCGATGCCGGTGCCCAGGGTGAGCATCACCATGTGGTCCTCGCCGCGCCCGGCGCCGAAGCGCCACTCGGCCCAGGCGGCCGCGTTGGCGTCGTTCTCGACGATCACCGGGAACCGCAGCCGCTCGCTGAGCGCCTCCTGGAGCGGCTCGTTGCGCCAGTTGAGGTGCGGGGCGAACAGCACCTTGGACCGGTCGGCGTCGACCCAGCCGGCCGCGCCGATGCCGACGGCGTGGACGTCGTGCCGGTCGGCGAGCTGGAGCACCAGGTCGACGATGACGTCCTCGACCACCTTGGGGCTCTTGCTCTTGTGCGGCGTGTCCGTGCGCAGCTTCTCCAGCACCTTGCCCTCGCCGTCCACCACCCCGGCGACCACCTTGGTGCCGCCGATGTCGACGCCGATGGTGGGCAGCCGCAGTATCCCGGCGGGCAGGGCGCGGCGGCGGCGCTCGGCGCGCGGGCCGAGGCCGAGCAGGGTGGGCAGGACGGGGGGCCGGGTGCTGCCTTGGGAGCTGGTCACGGCTGCGGACGCTCCTCACGGGGATCGGAATCGCGGTCGTCGGAGTCACGGAACCCGGCACCGGGACCGGATTCGCCGGGGCCGGTGACGGACGGTCGGGCCAGCTCGTGCGAGAGCTCGGCGAGGTCGGAGCCGCCGGCCATCTCGGTGGTGAGCCGTTCGAGGCTGATCTCGGCGCGCGGATGGCTGCCCGCCATCCGGCCCCGCTTGAGCAGCGTGAAGTGGTCGCCGACCAGGTAGGCGTGGTGCGGGTTGTGGGTGATCAGCACGACCCCGAGGCCGGCGTCGCGGGCGGCGGTGACGTACTTGAGCACCACCCCGGACTGCTTGACGCCGAGCGCGGCGGTGGGCTCGTCCAGGATCAGAACCTTGGCGCCGAAGTGCACCGCGCGGGCGATCGCCACGCACTGGCGCTGCCCTCCGGAGAGGGTGCCGATCGGCCGGTCGACGTCCTGCAGGTCGATGCCCATCCGCGCGAGCGCGTCGCGGGTGGTGGCCCGCATCCCGTCGGCGTCCAGCCGCAGGCCGCCCCAGCGGCGCATGCCCTGCTCGGAGCCGAGGAAGAAGTTGCGCCAGACCGGCATCAGCGGGACGACCGCGAGGTCCTGGTAGACGGTGGCGATGCCACGGTCCAGGGCCTGGCGTGGGGAGTCGAGGCGGACCTCCTCGCCGTCCACGGTGTAGCGGCCCTCGTCGTGCCGGTGCAGCCCCGAGATGATCTTGATCAGGGTGGACTTGCCGGCCCCGTTGTCGCCGAGCACGCAGCTGATCTCGCCGGCCCGCAGGGTCAGCGAGACGTCCTGGAGCGCCCGGACGGTGCCGTAGCTCTTGCCGACGCCCTGGAGCGACAGCAGTTCGGCGCCCGGCCCGTCCGTCCTCATGGTGTCCGCCTTCGTCGCGTCCGTGCTCATCGCGGCCCCCGCTCGGCCCGGCGCTTGACGTAGGCGTTCAGCAGCGCGGCCAGCAGCAGCATCGCGCCGAGGAAGAACTTGAACCAGTCCGGGTTCCACTGGGCGTAGATGATGCCCTTGCTGGCCATGCCGAAGATCAGCGCGCCGAGCGCGGAGCCGACCACCGAGCCGTAGCCGCCGGTGATCAGGCAGCCGCCGATGACGGCCGCGACGATGTAGATCAGCTCGTTGCCGACGCCCTCGCCGGACTGCACGGTGTCGAAGGAGAACAGCAGGTGCTGGCCGAGCACCCAGGCGCCGAAGCCGACGCCCAGGTAGAGCACGGTCTTCGTCCGGCGGACCGGCACGCCGACCGCGCGGGCCGCGTCCGCGTCGCCGCCGACCGCGAAGATCCAGTTGCCGAAGCGGGTGCGCAGCAGCACCCAGCTGCCGACGACGAGCAGGCCGAGCCACCACCAGACGGTGGCCTTGACCGTCAGCCCGCCGACGGTCACCTCGGAGGCGAACAGCCAGCGGCAGGCGGCGAAGCCCTCCATGTCGGCGATCGACTTGGTGGAGACGGTGCCGGAGATCGCCTTGGTGACGCCCAGGTTGGCGCCGGTCAGCATCAGGAAGGTGCCGAGCGTGACGATGAAGCTGGGCAGCCTGGTGCGGCCGAGCATCCACCCGTTGAACCAGCCGACGGCCAGCGTGGTCGCCAGCGAGACCAGCACGCCGACCCAGGTCACCGCGGTGAACTGGTAGGAGACCATCGAGGAGGTCAGCGCGGCGGTGGTGACCAGCACGCCGGCCGAGAGGTCGAACTCGCCGCCGATCATCAGCAGCGAGACCGGCACCGCCATGATCCCGATGGTGGAGGCCGCGTACAGCACGGTGCCCAGCGAGGAGACCCGCAGGAAGGGCTCGGCGACGGCGGCGAAGACCAGGAAGACCGCGACGGCGGCGATCAGCGAGCCCAGCTCGGGACGGGCGAGGAACCGCCGCAGGGCCGCCGGGCGGCCGTCGACCAGGCCGTCCTGGGCGAGGAGGTCGGGGGTGCTCACCTGGTCCCCCTCGCGACGTACTCGGCGAGCGCGTCGGCGTTGTCCTTGGTCAGGATCTGCGGACCGGTCTCGACGGGCTTGCCGCCACCGAGCATGTTCAGGTTGTACTTGTACAGCCAGACCAGGTCGACGCCCGTGTAGCCCTGGAGGTAGGGCTGCTGGTCGACGGCGAAGCCGACGCTGCCGGACCTGAGCCCGGACACCACCTGCGTGCCCAGGTCGAAGGTGTCCAGCTCGATGCCGCGGTGGGCGTCCTGGACGGCCTGGAGGCCGGTGGCGGCCATCGGGCCGGAGAGCGTGAGCACGGTGTCGATGGCCGGGTCGGCCTGGAGCTTGGCGGAGATCGCGGCGCGGGCGTCGGGCATGTCGACGCCGTTGACGTAGAGCACCTGGAAGGCGCCCCCGGCCTTGGACTGGGCACCGGAGCAGCGCTGCTCCTGGCCGACGTTGCCCTGCTCGTGGATCACGCAGAGCACGCTCTTGCGCCCGCGCGAGGCCAGCTCGGCACCGGCCGCCCGGCCGGCGGTGGCCTCGTCCTGGCCGATGTGGGTGAGCGCGCCGAACTTCTGCGAGTACTCCTGGCCGGAGTTGATGGTGATCACGGGGATGCCGGCGGCCTTGGCCTTGCCGAGGACGTCGGCCATGGCGTCGCCCTTGGCGAGGGTGACCAGCAGGCCGTCGACCTTCTGGTCGATGGCGGCCTGGACGAGCTGGACCTGGTTCTGGGTCTGCGCGTCGTTGGAGTAGAGGAACGTGATGTTGTCCTTGGCGGCGGCCTGCTCGGCGCCCTTGCGCACGGTGTCCCAGAAGGCGTCGCCGGCTCCGGCGTGGGTCACCATGGCGACCTTCCAGCGCGGGGTGGTGACGGCGCTGCCGCCGGTGGCCGCGGCCTTGGCGCGGGCCTCCTCGGCGCGTCTGCCTCCGGTACTGCTGCAACCGGCCGCGGTGACGGCGAGTGCCAGGACTGCGCACACCGGCCAGAAGCGGTGGGCCGGGCGAAAGCGGGTGATGCTCATCCCCATAGTCTCCCTGCCCGGGTCGCGCGGTATCGCACCGCCTCGCCCGGCGGCCCGGGCGCCCTACCAGGTAAGGTGCCCCGGGGGACCTTTCCTGGTAGTTCGCTGAACATCTGGTCCGGACGGCATCCGTCCGGGTGGCAGACTAGGCGCCGATCCGAATGGGGCGCATCACGGGAAAGTGATGTTCCTCTCAGGTTCCGCACAGATTCGGACGGCAACCGATCACCGGTCCATCACCGTCTGATGCCATTGACGTGCGTTCGGGCGAGTGGGGCCCGGGCGGCGTGCGACCCGGATACGAGAACTCGATGGAACTGACAGGTACGCCATTCCTCCTCCTCACCGTCATCCTGGTGCCGGTGTCCATCACAGTGGCGTTGCTGTTCTGGGGCAAGGTCGGCGGTCCGCGGCCGGTGCGCTACCTCACCCGGATCGTCATGATCATGTTCTGCCAGGTCACGGCCGTCCTGATGGTCTTCGTCATGGTCAACAACGCCAACCTGATCTACGGCAACTGGGACGACCTGCTCGGCACCGGCAACCACGTCCGCGCGGTGCCCGTGGTGGCGCCGGTGGACCCGGCGGCCACCCCGGGGGCCCCGAGCGCCGACGCCGCCAAGGAGCCGCCGAAGATCAAGCAGAGCTTCGGCGGCGTGAACGACCCGCTCGTCCCGAACGACGTGCAGCGGACCGAGCTCAAGGGCCAGGTGTCCGGCGTCGACGGCGAGGTGCTGGTCTGGCTGCCGCCGCAGTACAACGACCCGGCGTTCAAGGACAAGAAGTTCCCCGTGGTCGAGCTGATCCCGGGCTACCCCGGCTCCTCCTCCACCTGGTACGGCACCCTCAAGGTCTCCGAGCAGCTCAAGCCGCTGATGCAGCAGGGCAAGGTCGCCCCGTTCATCCTGGTCTCGCCCCGCACCAAGCTGCTGAACAACCAGGACGCGGGCTGCACCGACATCCCCGGCAAGATCAACGCCGACGCCTGGGTCACCCGCGACGTCCCGCAGATGGTGCTGGACAACTTCCGCGCCGACCCGTCCGCGGACCGCTGGGCGATCGCCGGCTACTCGGCCGGCGCGCACTGCGCGGCCAAGCTGTCGCTGGCCCACCCCAACCGGTACCGGGCCGCCATCGCGATGTCCGGCTACAACGACCCGGCGCAGGAGCCGGACTCCCTGGTCGGCAAGGACGCCAAGCTGCGCGAGGCCAACAACCCGGTCAACATCCTGAAGACCGCCGCGCAGCCGCCGAAGGTCGCCCTGCTGGTCAGCGGTTCCAAGGGGGACGGCTACGAGGACGGCGAGGCGATCCGCGCCGCGGCCAAGGCACCGACCACCGTCCAGGTCGAGGAGGGCTCCGGGCCGCACACCACCGAGCAGTGGAAGAGGATGGTCCCGACCGCCTTCCAGTGGCTGACCTCGGTCATCCCGGTGCAGTAGGCGGCGCGCAGGAGCGAGCCGTACCGGAAGGGCCCGCCGCGACCACGATCGCGGCGGGCCCTTCCGGCTGTCCGGGCGCGGCGTCAGGCCAGCTCCAGCGCCAGGTAGAAGTCCACCCGGTCCTCCAGCCGGGAGAGGTCACGCCCGGTCAGCTCCTCGATCCGGCCGATCCGGTACCGCAGGGTGTTCACGTGGACGTGCAGCTGCCCGGCGCAGCGGGTCCAGGAGCCGTCCGAGCGCAGGAAGGCCTCCAGGGTGCGGACCAGGTCCGCCTGGTGCTCCAGGTCGTACGCGATCACCTTGTCCAGCAGCCGGCCGCGGAAGGCGCGGCGCACCTCGTCCGGGACGGCGGCCAGCAGCAGCACGTGCGAGGCGAGCTCCTCGGGGCCCGCGACGCAGACCCGGCCGACCCGCGAGGCGGCGATCCGGCGGGCGTGCCGGGCCTCCTCCAGGGCGCCCCGCAGGCCGCCGGCCCCGGACGCGGGGGCGGAGACGCCGAGGGTGATCCGGCCCTCCGGGCCGAGTCCGGCCTCCAGCGGGGCGAGCAGTTCGCGCAGTGTGTCGGCGGGCACCGGGACCTCCGGGGCGGGCAGCACCACGACGGCGCCGGTGCCCGTCCCGGCGACCAGGGCGCGGTCGGAGGTGCCGCCGAGCGCCTCCTCCAGCACCGCCCGTACGGTGCCCTCCGGCAGGCCGGTGCCCTCGGCGCTGAGCACCAGCCAGGAGCCCTCCTCCGCCCGGGACCCGGGCTCGGAGCCCGCGTAGCGGGCGGCCATCGCCGAGGACGCGTACAGGGTGCGGCCGATCTCGGCCGGGTCGGCGTCGTGGCGCAGCAGGGCGAGCACCTCGTCGGCGAGCCGGCGGCGCAGCCGGCGGCCCTCGTCGCGGCGGTGGCGCTCGGCGGCGACCAGCCGGGCCAGGTTCTCGGCCAGCTGCTGGCGCTTGGTGGTCCACTCGGTGACGTCGCCGGCCACCGCGAGCACCCAGTCGGCCAGCGGGCAGTCGGACTGCGGGGCGTCGGGCTCGGCGGAGGCGGGCTCGGCGGAGGCGGAGGCGGACGCGGAGACCGAGGCGGGGGCCGGCGCCGGGGCGGGCAGCAGCGAGTAGGTGCCGGCCGCCAGCCGGGCCCGGTGCGGGGGGCGGCGGCGCTGGCGCTGGGCGGCGAGGTGGGCGCGGACCAGCTGGTCGCGGTCCTGGGCGGAGAGCCGGTCGGCGGGGCCGGCGATCACCGCACCGGTCGGGGCGAGCACCCAGCAGTCCAGGTCGAGGTCGCCGCCGAGCAGGTCCAGCACCGCGTCCAGCCCCCCGCCGCCGGCCGCCGAGACCAGCAGGCGGTGCCGGTCGACCAGCGCGGCGAGGTCGGCCGCGCGGTCGGCGGAGACCTGGCGGCCGATGAACTCGGTGACGGTGCCGAAGGCGATGTCGTCGGGGACGGCGAGCAGCGGCATCCGGTGCCGGCGGCAGGCCTCGACCAGGTCCTCGGGCACCGGGCCGACCTCGGCCTCGCCGGCCGCCAGGGCCACCGCGCCGCCGGCCGCCAGGGTGCGGACGAAGCGCTCGGAGTCGGCCGGGACGGTGCGCCAGAGCATGCCGGTGAGCACCAGCTCGCCGCCGTGCAGGTAGCGGCCCGGGTCCTGGAGGTCCGTCGTCATCACGCCGCTGACCTGCCGGTCCAGCTCTTCCTCGGCCGCGAGCAGGCGCAGTCGCGGGGCGCCGGGGGCGAGCAGGTCACGGACGCGCATCCGCGGACTCCTTAACGGGGCTTGGGGGGAGGGATGAAGGGGTAAACGATAGGGCCTGGCCGAGCGGGCGGGCGTTCCGAGTCCGTGGCCCGCGCATCCGGGCCGGATTACGGTCGTAGGTGACACCCCGGCGAACACCTGGGCTGCGGGATTCTCCTCCTTAGAGGAACGTACAGGATGCCGGGCGGGCTCACAGCCGGGGCTTCATGCCATCGGTGACTGCCAGTGGGCCGCGTCACAGCGGTTCACTGGGCGACACGCCGCCGGGCACCCGGCGGGCGACGACTTGAGGAGACACCCGCATGGAGTTCCTTCGGCCCGCCACCTGGGACGAGGCGCTCGCGGCGAAGGCCGAGTACCCGACCGCGCTGCCCCTTTCGGGCGGCACGGACGTCATGGTCGAGCTGAACTTCGACGTGCACCGGCCATCCGCGATCCTCGACCTGAACCGCGTCACCGAACTCACCGCGTGGTCCGACGACGGCGGCGTGGTGCGGCTCGGCGCCGCGGTCCCGTACGCCCGGATCATCGCGGAGCTGTCCGGTCCGCTGCCCGGGCTGGCGCTGGCGGCCCGGACCGTCGGATCGCCGCAGATCCGCAACCGCGGCAGCGTCGGCGGCAACCTCGGCGCGGCCTCCCCGGCCGGCGACTCGCACCCGGCGCTGCTGGCGGCCGGGCGGGACGTGTTCGTCGAGGCGGCTTCGGTGCGCGGCACCCGGCTGATCCCGATCGACGACTTCTACACCGGGGTGAAGCGCAACTGCCTGGCGGCCGACGAGCTGATCCGGGCCGTGCGCGTCCCGGTGGCGGACGGCCCGCAGCAGTTCTCGAAGATCGGCACCCGCAACGCCATGGTGATCGCGGTCTGCGCGTTCGGCTTCGCGCTGCACCCGCGGAACGGGACCGTCGGCACCGGCATCGGTTCGGCCGCCCCCACGCCGCGCCGCGCCGTCGAGGCCGAGGAGTACCTCCGGGGCGTGCTCGCCGAACGCGGCCTGTGGGAGACCGGGGAACCGCTGGGCACCGAGGTGGTCCGGCGCTTCGGCGAGCTGGTGAAGGCCGCGGCCTCGCCGATCGACGACGTCCGGGGCACCGCCGACTACCGCCGGCACGCGCTCGCCGTGATGGCCCGCCGCACCCTCACCTGGACCTGGAACGACTACGGCAAGCAGATCAGGAGCGCGGCATGAGGGTCACTTTCACCGCCAACGGCAAGCCGGTCGAGGCCGACGACGTGTGGGAGGGCGAGAGCCTGCTGTACGTGCTGCGCGAGCGGGTCGGCCTGCCGGGCTCGAAGAACGCCTGCGAGCAGGGAGAGTGCGGCTCCTGCACGGTCTACCTGGACGGCGTCCCGGTCTGCTCCTGCCTGGTCGCGGCCGGCCAGGTGCAGGACCGCGAGGTGCGCACGGTCGAGGGCCTGGGCGCGCCGGACGGCGAACTGGGCCTGGTCCAGCAGGCGTTCGTCGACGCGGGCGCCGTCCAGTGCGGCTTCTGCACCCCCGGCCTGCTGGTGCAGACCGACGCGCTGCTGGCCGACGACCCGCAGCCGAGCGACGACGACATCCGTGAGGCGCTGTCCGGCAACCTGTGCCGCTGCACCGGCTACGAGAAGATCATGGACGCGGTGCGGCTGGCCTCGGCCCGCAAGTGCGCGGGGACGGAGGCCGCGGGATGAGCGAGCGAGCGATCCAGGACGCCCGGACCGTCCGGGGGCAGAAGAACCTCCAGAAGATCCACCAGGCCTCCAAGGACGGCATCGGCGGCTCGCCGCTGCGCCCGGACGGCAACCTGAAGGTCCGGGGCGAGTTCGCCTACTCCTCCGACCTGTGGCACGAGGACATGCTCTGGGGCACGGCGCTGCGCTCGCCGCACGCCCGGGCGAACATCCTCTCGGTGGACGTCTCCGAGGCGCTCACGGTGCCCGGGGTGTACGCGGTGCTGACGCACGAGGACATCCCCGGCTCCAAGTACTACGGCCTGGAGATCCAGGACCAGCCGGCCCTGGCCATCGACAGGGTCCGGCACCAGGGCGAGGCGATCGCACTGGTCGCCGCCGACCACCCGGAGACGGCCCGCCGGGCGGTGCGGAAGATCGCGGTGGAGTACGAGGTGCTCACCCCGATCGTCACCGAGGAGCAGTGCCTCGACCCGGAGACGTACGGGTACGTGCACGAGCCGCACGAGTACAAGTCCCACGCGCACGGCAACATCTGCCACGAGCAGCGGCTGGTCTCCGGACGCGGCGTCACCGACGAGGTACGGGCGCTGGCGGACGTGGTGGTCAGCGGCGACTACGAGGTCGGCATGCAAGACCAGGCCTTCCTCGGCCCGGAGTCCGGCCTCGCGGTGCCCGCCGAGGACGGCGGCATCGACCTCTACATCGCCACCCAGTGGCTGCACGTCGACCGGCAGCAGATGGCGCCGGTGCTCGGCCTGCCGGAGGAGAAGGTCCGGCTCACCCTGGCCGGCGTCGGCGGCGCGTTCGGCGGCCGCGAGGACCTCTCGATGCAGATCCACGCCTGCCTGCTGGCCCTGCGCACCGGCAAGCCGGTCAAGATCGTCTACTCCCGGGACGAGTCCTTCTTCGGCCATGTGCACCGCCACCCGGCGCGGATGCACTACGAGCACGGCGCCACCCGGGACGGGAAGCTGGTCTACGCCGATGCCCGGATCGTGCTGGACGGCGGCGCGTACGCCTCCTCCTCCCCCGCCGTGGTCGGCAACGCGGCCTCGCTCGGGCACGGCCCGTACGTGATCCCGAACGTCCGGATGCACGCCCTCGCGCTGTACAGCAACAACCCCTCCTGCGGGGCGATGCGCGGCTTCGGCGCCGTGCAGGCCGCGTTCGGCTACGAGTCCCAGATGGACAAGCTGGCCGCCGAACTGGGCATGGACCCGGTCGAGTTGCGGCAGCTCAACGCCGTCCGGCAGGGCGACCGGATGCCCACCGGGCAGGAGATCGACGCGCCCGCGCCGGTGGCCGAACTGCTCCGGCGGGCCAAGGAGGCGCCGCTGCCGCCGCCGCTGGACACCGAGCGGCCGGACCTGCGCCGACTGCCCGGCGCGCTGTCCAACACCTCGCACGGCGAGGGGATCGTGCGCGGCGTCGGCTACTCGGTCGGCATCAAGAACGTCGGCTTCTCCGAGGGCTTCGACGACTACTCCACCGCCCGAGTGCGGCTGGAGGCGATCGGCGGCGAGCCGGTCGCCATGGTGCACACCGCGGCGGCCGAGGTCGGCCAGGGCGGCGTCACCGTGCACGCCCAGATCGCCCGCACCGAGCTGGGCGTCGAGCAGGTCACCATCCACCCGGCCAACACCGAGGTGGGGTCGGCCGGTTCGACCTCCGCCTCGCGCCAGACGTACATGACCGGCGGCGCTGTGAAGCTGGCCGCCGAGGCGGTGCGCCGGGAGCTGCTCGACAGGGGCCGGCGGCGCTACGGCTGGACCCACGACGACCTGGCGCTGGCCGGCGGCAAGGTGGTCTCGGCCGCGGCCGGCGTGCTGGTCCCCATCGTCGACCTGCTCGGCGACGAGGCGATCGAGCAGACCCGGGAGCACCACCACCGGCCCACCCGGCCCTTCGACAAGGAGACCGGCCAGGGCTTCGGCCACGTCCAGTACACCTTCTGCGCCAACCGCGCGGTGGTGGACGTGGACGTGGAGCTGGGGCTGGTCAAGGTGGTCGAACTGACCGCCGTCCAGGACGTCGGCAAGGCGCTCAACCCGCTCTCCGTGGTCGGCCAGATCCAGGGCGCCTGCACCCAGGCGCTGGGCCTCGCGGTGATGGAGGAGATCATCGTGCGGGACGGCGAGGTGCGCAACGCCTCCTTCACCGACTACCTGATCCCCACCATCCTGGACACCCCGCCGATCCCGGTCGAGCTGCTCGAACTGCCCGACCCCAACGCGCCGTACGGGCTGCGCGGAGTCGGCGAGGCGCCGACCGTCTCGGCGACGCCGTCCATCGTGGCCGCCATCCGCGCCGCCACCGGGCTGGCGCTCAACCGGATCCCGGTCCGGCCGGAGCACCTGACCACCGAACAGCCCGGCTGACAGCCGGAGTTCGGCTCCCCGGGGCGGTGGCCGCCTTCCCGCCGCCGCACCGCCCCGGGGCACCCCCACCCACCCGCTGCCCTGCCCACGCCGGGGTCCGCAGCGGTGCGCACCGCCTCGCTCGCCCGCCGGGCACTCCCGTCGCCCCGTCGCGCGAGTGCCCCGCCCAGTGAGTCGATACGTCCCCCTGCGCCGCTCCGTCGACCGGCGGCCAGGTCGGCTCGCCCACCCCAACCCCCTTTGACACTTGGGAGTGGACATGCCCAGGATCCCCACGGAGCCCGGCCCCACCGAAGACAGACCCGCTGACGACAGCCCCGCCCCCGACCAGCCCGACGGGGACGGCCCCGCCGGGGAGAACCCCGCCGCCGACCGGCCCGACGGGGACAGGCCCGCCGGCGTCCTGGACGCCTACTTCCGGATCTCGGCCCGGGGATCGACCGTCGCCAACGAACTGCGCGGTGGGCTCACCACCTTCATGGCGATGGCGTACATCATCCTGCTCAACCCGCTCATCCTGGGCGGTGCGGACGCCACCGGCGCGAAGCTGGACCACGCCGCGCTGACCACCGCCACCGCGCTGGCCGCCGCCGTCACCACCGTCCTGATGGGCCTGGTCGGCAACGTGCCGCTCGCCCTCGCCGCCGGGCTCTCCGTCTCCGGAGCGGTCTCCGCGCTGGTCGTCCCGCACACCACCTGGGCGCAGGCCATGGGCCTGTGCGTGATCTACGGCCTGCTGATCGTGCTGCTGGTGGTCTCCGGGCTGCGCGAGCGGATCATGAACGGCATCCCGCTGCCGCTCAAGCACGCGATCACCATCGGCATCGGCCTGTTCGTCACGGTGATCGGCCTGCAGAAGTCCGGCTTCCTGCACACCGGCGGCCCCACCCCGCTCTCGCTCGGCCCGGCCGGGGAGCTGACCGGCTGGCCGGTGCTGGTCTTCTGCGTCACCCTGCTGGCGGTCTTCGTGCTGATGGCGCGCGGCGTCCGCGGCGCGATCCTGATCGGCGTCGCCGGCGGCACCGTGCTCGCGATGGTCGTCAACCGGGTCGCCCACGTGCCGGCCGGGGCCTGGCGGAACTCGGTACCGGTCTGGCCCGGCAGCCCGGTCTCCGCCCCCGACTTCAGCCTGTTCGGCCACGTCGACCTGTTCGGCGCCTTCGGCGGCCACGGCATGGGCGCGATCAGCGCCTCGGTGGCGGTGTTCACCCTGGTGCTGGCCGGCTTCTTCGACGCGATGGCCACCATCATCGGCGTCGGCACCGAGGCCGGACTGGCCGACCGCCGGGGCCGGATGCCCGGGCTGTCCAGGGCGCTGTTCGTCGACGGCGCCGGCGGCGCGGTCGGCGGCCTGGCGGGTGCCTCCGGGCAGACCGTCTTCGTGGAGTCCGCCACCGGTGTCGGCGACGGCGCCCGCACCGGGCTCGCCTCCACCGTCACCGGCGCCCTGTTCGCGCTGATGCTGTTCTTCTCGCCGATCGCCGGGATCGTCCCGGTCGAGGTGGCCTCGGCCGCCCTGGTCGTGATCGGCTCGATGATGATGGGCCAGGCGCGGCACGTCGACTGGTCCGACCGCGAGGTGGCCGTCCCCGCCTTCCTCACCTGCGTGCTGATGCCGTTCACCTACAGCATCACCGCGGGCGTGGCGGCCGGCGTCGTCTCGTACACGGTGATCAAGGCCGGGGTGGGGCGCCGGCGCGAGCCCGGGCCGCTGATGTGGATCCTCACCGCGGTGTTCCTGGTGTACTTCGCGATCGGCCCGGTCAGGGCCTGGCTGGGCGTGCACTAGCGCCCCGTAACCGAGCGCCACCGCCGCCGTACGGGATCGTTTCCCGTACGGCGGCGTCTCCCGCTACTGTCGAAACCGGGTAAGGAGCCTCCATGCAGGACATCGCCGAGCAGCTGCGGGCCTGGCACGCGTCCGGGCGCTCCTTCGCCGTGGCCACCGTGGTCGGCGTCTGCGGCAGCGCACCGCGCGACCCCGGGGCGGCGCTGGCCGTGGACGCGGACGGCGAGGCGGTCGGCAGCGTCTCCGGCGGGTGCGTCGAGGGCGCGGTGTACGAGCTGTGCCAGGCGGCGATCGCCGACGGCCGGCCGGTGCTGGAGCGCTTCGGGTACAGCGACGAGGACGCCTTCGCGGTGGGCCTGACCTGCGGCGGAGTCCTGGACGTGTTCGTCCAGCCGGTGGTGCCGGGGGCCGACGCCGGGCTGGACGCCGGGATCGCCCACCTCGCGGCCGGCACGCCGGTGGCGCTGGTACGGGTGATCGCCGGGCCGGACGGGCTGCTCGGGGCCGCGCTGGCGGTCACCGCCGACGGGGTCGACGGCGCGCTCTCCCCGACGCCCTCCACGGTCGGCGGGCTGGAACGGGCGCTCGTCGCGCAGGCCCGGGCGATGCTGGAGGCCGGACGCACCGGCCGGATCGTGCTCGGCCTGGACGGACGCCCCTGCGACCGGCACGGGCGGGGCACCGTCACCTGCTTCGTCGAGTCGTACGTGCCGGCGCCCCGGATGCTGGTGTTCGGGGCGATCGACTTCGCGGCCGCGGTGGTGCGGATCGGCAGGTTCCTCGGCTACCACGTGACCGTCTGCGACGCCCGGCCGGTCTTCGCCACCGCCCGCCGCTTCCCCGAGGCCGACGAGGTGGTGGTCGACTGGCCGCACCGCTACCTGGACTCCCAGCTCGACCGGATCGACGGGCGCACCGTGCTGTGCGTGCTCACCCACGACGCCAAGTTCGACATCCCGCTGCTGGAGCGCGCCCTGCGGCTGCCGGTCGGCTACGTCGGCGCGATGGGCTCGCGCCGCACCCACCGGGACCGCGCGGCCCGGCTGCGCGAGGCGGGGCTGACCGAGGCCGAACTGGCCCGGCTGCGCTCCCCGATCGGCCTGGACCTCGGCTCCCGCACCCCGGAGGAGACGGCGGTGTCGGTCGCCGCCGAGATCGTCGCCCACCGCCGCGGCGGCAGCTGCCTGCCGCTGAGCGCCTCGCACGGGCCGATCCACCACGACGCGTCGCGAACGGCGACGGAGGGTGACGCGACCGGCGGACCGACTCCCAGTACCCACGCGGCCTGAGCCGAAACGGCTCCGGCGCCACTCACGTTGCGTGATCACCATCGCGGCGGGAGGCTGGAGTTGCGGACTCGCCCCGAGCCCGGGGAAGGAGCGGGGATCATGCGCGCCCTGCTGGAAATCGAACTCGACACGCCGACGGGTAACCAGGCCATCAACGACGGGTCGATGGCCGAAGGCATCAAGCAGTCGCTGGCCCAACTCCAACCGGAGGCCGCCTACTTCCTGGCGCGCAACGGGCATCGCACCATGATCGTCGTCGTCGACGTCCAGGACGAGGCCTCGCTGCCGTCCCTCGTCGAGCCGTTCTGGTTGCAGGCGAACGCCAAGGTCGACCTGCACATCTGCATGAACGCCGACGAACTGCTGGAAGGCCTGGGGCGGTTGAGTTCCTGAGCCCCCGGCCGGTCGCCCGGCGCCGGCCTCACGCCGAATCCCGCCACGACCGCGCCGGTCATCCGGTCCATCGGCCGCCGGGCGGTTGTCGTCTCCACGGGCCTCGATGCGCTCACCGCCCCGGGCGGCCCCCTGCGGCCGCCCGGGGCGCGCCCCGTCCGCGGCCCCGGTCAGGTGACGTTGAGGCGGGCGGCGAGGCGCAGCAGGCCGGGGCTGAGGCGGGAGAGGAGTCGGGCGGCCTTGGCCTCGGGGGTGACGGGGACGACGGGCCTGCCGGTGCGGACGGCGGTGAGGATGGCGCTCGCGACCTTCTCCGGCGGGAAGCCGCGGCGGGCGTAGAGCTTCGCGGCGCGGGCCTGCTTGGCGGCCTGCTCGGTGGAGGTGGTGGCGGAGAAGGTGGAGGTGCGGGTGATGTTGGTGTTGACGATGCCGGGGCAGATGGTGGAGACCCCGATGCCGTGGCCGACGAACTCGGCGCGCAGGCAGTCGGAGAGCATGAACACCGCGGCCTTGCTGGTGGCGTAGGCGGTGAGCGCCTTGGACGGCAGGTACGCGGCGGCGGAGGAGACGTTGACGATGTGGCCGCCCTGGCCGCGGTCGGCCATCAGGGCGCCGAAGGCGCGGCAGCCGTGGATCACGCCCCACAGGTTGACGTCCAGGACCCGCTGCCACTCCTTCTCGGTGGTCTGCAGGAACGTCCCGGAGTGGCCGACGCCCGCGTTGTTGACCATCACGTCGGGCACCCCGTGCTCGGCGGCGACGGTCCGCGCGAAGTCGTCCATCGCGGCGCCGTCCGAGACGTCCACCCGGTAGGCGTGGGCCTCCGGGCCGATCAGCGAGGCGAGTTCGGCGGTGCGCTCGGCGGCCGCGAGGTCGAGGTCGCAGACCACCACCCGGGCGCCGTCCTCGGCGAAGGCCAGCGCGGTGGCCCGGCCGATGCCGCTGCCGCCGCCGGTGACCACGACCAGCCGGCCGTCGCCCTCCGCCGGCCGGGCCTGACCCGCGTCGACGCGGGCGGTGAACTCGCGGACCATTCCGGCCACGGTGGCTCCCTTCTCCAGCAGCGCCGACCAGTGGCCGGCGTGCAGCGTCCTGCGGGTCAGGTCGGGCACCCAGCGCTCCAACCCCTCGGAGAGGTAGGTGCCGACGTACCGGTCCCGGGTGAGGGTGATCAGCTGGACCGGCACCGCCGTCGGCCGCTCGCGCGGACTGCCCATGGTGGGACGGAAGTTGGCCCGGTACAGCTCGATGCCGCGGACCGCGTCGCGGCGCAGCGTGGGCTGCGGGTGGTCGGCGCGCGGGCTGACGTGCTCCAGGTCGCGCAGCACCCGCGGCCAGGCCCGGGCGAGGCCGAGGCGCCAGATGCCGGGGGCGAGGTAGGGCAGGTGGAAGGCGGTGATGTACCAGGAGTGCAGGCCCTGGTGCAGCAGCTGCCCGAGGTGGCGCGGGGTGGGGCGGCGCAGCCGGTGGCGCAGCCAGTAGCCCATGTGGTCCAGGCTGGGGCCGGACAGGGTGGTGTACGAGGCGATCCGGCGTTCGGCGCCGGGGGCGGTGACGGCCTCCCAGGACTGGATCGAGCCCCAGTCGTGGGCGACCAGGTGCACCGGGCGGTCCGGGCTGACCGCGTCGGCGACGGCGGACAGGTCCTCGGCGAGGTGCTCCAGGCGGTAGCCGGACCGGTCGGCGGGGGCCGCGGACTCGCCGGCGCCGCGCACGTCGTAGCGGACCACGTGGTGGTCGCGGGCGAGGTCGGCGGCGATGTCGTCCCAGACGACGTGGGAGTCGGGGTAGCCGTGCACGAGGAGGACGGTGGGGGCGGCCGGGTCGCCCTGCTCGAAGACGGCGAGCGGCAGGCCACCGGAGTGGACGGTCCGGCGGCGGACCGGGGGCGCCGCCGGGGGTTCGGGCCGGCTCGTCATCGGGCGTGTCATCGGGTGGCCTCCAGGGTGGTCGGCGCGGCGGCGGTCGGGGCGGCGGCGGTCGGGGCGGCGGCGGCCGGGGCGGCGGCGGTCCGGGCGGTGACAGTCTGCTCGGTGGCGGCGGTCCAGCGGCGGACGTGCGGCAGGTCGTCGTCGAGCCAGTAGGCGTCGTCCTCGGTGACCACCAGCAGCTCCTCGAACTTGATGCCCACGCCCCGGAAGCCGATGTGCGGCTCGACCGCCCACAGGCCCGGGGTGGGCGCGTGCCGGGACGCCCGGCCGTCCGCCCAGAGCGGCGAACGGCCGTGCAGCCGCTCGGAGACGAGCTCGCGGCCGAGCGTCTGGAGGGTGCGCACGCCGAAGCCGAAGACGTTCACCCCGGCCGGGCCGCGCGCGGTGTTCCGGGTGACCTGGTGGCCGATCACCCGGCCCGGGTAGACCTGGTGCCGGTTGTCGTAGCCGTGCGCGGCGATCTGGGCGTCCACCGCCGCGTACACCTCGGCGAGCGGCTTGCGGGCCCGCACCTCGTCGAGGATCAGCTCGCGGTAGACCCGCAGGTCGGCGGCCAGGCGGTCCCAGACGCGGTTCTCGCCGACCTTGCCGCCGTAGCCGATGTCGGCGGTGTAGCCGTCCACCACGGGCGCGCAGTCCAGCACGTACGGCATGCCCTCCTCCAGGCGCCGGTTGCCGGCGAAGAACTGGAGCGGGGTGTGGAAGTGCCGGAACGCCGTCCGGTCGCCGAACCAGGCGAAGGGGACGTGGAAGAAGTCCTGCACCCCGGCGGCGACCAGGCGGCGGCGCAGCTCGGCGGTGGCCTGCCGTTCGGTGACCCCGGGTTCGATCCAGGCGGCGACCTGTTCGGCGCAGTGGTAGGCGAGCTGCTGGGTCTCGCGGAAGCGGGTGAGGTCGCGCTCGGTGTAGCGGAAGGCGGGGGTCGCTTTCGCCATGGCAGGGCTCCTTCTAGAGGTCGAGCACGAGGGTCTCGCCCTCGGCGGCCCGGGAGACGCAGGGCAGCAGGGCGCCGGCGGCACGCTGCTCGGGGGTGAGGCGGCGGTCCCGGTGGTCGGGCGGGCCGGCCAGCACCCGGACCTCGCAGGTGCCGCAGAAGCCCTGGTGGCAGGAGTACGGGAGGTCCGGGCGGGCCTCGCGCAGTACGTCCAGGGCGGAGCGGTCGGCGGGGACGTCCAGGGTCGGACCGTCGGTGCCGAGGCGGACGGCGAACGGCTCGCCGTCGGTCACCGGGGCGGCGCCGAAGCGCTCGAAGTGCAGGGAGGCGGCCGGGGAGTCGTCCAGGGCCCGCTGCACGGCGGTGAGCATCGGGGCCGGACCGCAGCAGTAGACGGCGGCGCCGCGCGGGGCGTGGGCGAGCAGTTCGGCGCCGGTGGGAACGCCGCCGTGCTCGTCGTCGGTGCGCAGCACCACCCGGTGCGGGTCGAGGGCGCGCAGCTCGTCGGTGTACGGCAGGGTGTCGGCACTGCGGCCGACGTGCACCAGGCGCCAGTCCAGGCCGTGCCGCTGGGCCTCGCGGGCCATCGGGAGCAGTGGGGTGATGCCGATGCCGCCGGCCAGCAGGAGGACGGCGGGCTCGGCGCAGAAGGCGAAGCCGTTGCGCGGGCGGCGGGCGGTGAGCCGGGTGCCGGGGTGCAGGGCGTCGTGGACCTCGACGGACCCGCCGCCGCCCTGGGGCAGCCGCCGGACGGCGATGCGGTAGGCGGCGCGGTCGGCCGGGTCGCCGCTGAGGGAGTAGTGGCGGTCGCGGCCGGAGGGCAGGACGAGGCGCAGGTGGGCGCCGGGCTGCCAGCCGGGCAGCGGGCCGCCGGAGGGGTCGGCCAGGCGCAGTTCGACGACGTCGGCGGCCAGTTCGCGGCGCCCGGCGACGACCAGCTGGAGCGGCGGGGTGGGGCGGCTGAGCGGGCGGCGGGGGTTGCGGCGCAGCAGCGGGCCGCCGAGGGCCGGGGAGTAGCGGTCGCCGAAGGCGGTGAGCCGGCGCATGAAGCCGTCGGCGCGGGGGCGGCCGTAGAGGTCGGGGGGCGGGGTGAGCAGGTCCATCCGGCGGCGTCCTTGGGGGTGGGGAGGGAGGAGGACCGGGCTCAGCGCCCGGCGGCCGCGCGGGCGGCCGGGGAGGTGGCGAGGTAGCCCAGCGCCTGGCTGGACGAGCCCTCCTGGGTCGGGTGGTAGCCCGGCCGCAGGTAGCGCAGCCCGGAGCGGACCGACTTGACCGGGTCCGGCAGCAGTCCGCGCCTGGCGATCCGTCCCGCCTCCCGCCAGGTGGGCTTGAGCCGCCCCTCCAGGGTGGGGTCGGCGGCGAGCAGGAAGCGGGCGCCGCGCACCCAGAGGTGGACCAGCAGCGGCCCGGAGACCACCATGCCGCGCACCCGGCGCAGGTAGCCCGGGTCCAGGTGGACCATCAGGTCGTAGGCGACGCTGCGGTGCTCGACCTCCTCCGCGCCGTGCCAGCGCAGCAGGTCCAGCATCGTCGGGTCGGCCTTGGCCCGGTCCAGGCCCGGGGAGTTGAGCGCCCAGTTGCCGAGGAAGGCGGTGAAGTGCTCGATCGCCGCGATGAAGGCGACCCGCTCGATGACGTTCTCCCGCTGCCGGGCCGGCGTCAGCCCCGGCTTGTCGCCGAGCACGCGCTGGAACAGCCAGGCGATCTGCCGGACGTACGGCCGCGGGTCGAGCCCCTGGCCGAGCAGGTGGTCCAGGACCTCCTGGTGCGCCTCGGCGTGGATGGCCTCCTGCCCGATGAACCCGAGGACCTCCTCGCGCAGTTGGTCGTCCCGGATCAGCGGCAGCGCCTCCTTGAACACCTTGACGAACCACCGCTCCCCCTCGGGCAGCAGCAGGTGCAGCACGTTGATGACGTGGGTGGCCATCGGCTCGTCCGGGATCCAGTGCAGCGGCAGCCGGGACCAGTCGAAGCGGACGTCCCGGGGTTCCAGGACGAGGCTGTCGTGCACGCGCGCGGCGGGGGCGGCGAGGGCGGGGACGGGGGTGGAACGGGGCATGGCAGGCCCTCCTGACCTGGGGGCGGCGGCTCGGCTCCAGGGAAACGTACTCGCGGGTAGCCGTGGGGACAAGGGTTTCGGGCGGGTCTTATCGACATCGAGTCTAATAACTGCCGGACGCCGGGCCCCGACCGGGCGGACCACCGCCGCGGCCGGGCGGACACCGCCCCTGAACACGCGTTCGGGCCGCGGGGAAAGCCCGAGGGCCCCGGCGGACGGCACGCGTCCGACGGGGCCCTCCGGCCGGGCGGCGCTCAGACCGCCATCGCCAGCATCAGCGGTGCCGCGCGGGCCGCCAGCAGCTCGGCGGCGGCCTTCAGCCTGTGGATGTTGTCCGCCGGCATCGAGGTGGCCAGGCAGCCGACGGTGTTGCCCGCCGTGATCGGCACCGCCGCGCACACCGTCCCCAGCGCGTACTCCTGGATGTCCAGCACCGGCACCGTGGCGGGCTGCCGCTCCAGCCGGTGCATCAGCTGGTCGGCGTCGGTGACGGTGCGGGAGGTGAGCCGGGCGACCGGGTGCCGGGAGAGGTGGTCGCGCCGGGCGTCCGCGTCCAGCTGGCCGAGCAGGCACTTGCCGATCGCGCTGGCGTGCGCGGTGGCCCGGAAGTCGACCCACTCCTGCACGGCCGGCGCGTACTCGGCGGCCGAGACCGCCTCCACCGACAACTCGCCGTCGTGGTACCGGCCGAAGTACACCGCCGCCCCCAACTCGTCGCGGAGTTCCGCGAGTTTGCGGTTGAGCCGGGCCTTCACCAGCTGCTCCCGGTTGTGCTGGCCGAGCAGCGCGAAGGTGCCGCCCAGCAGCCAACCGCCGTCCTGGCACTGGAGATAGCCCTCGACCTCCAGGATCTCGGCGAGCCGGCGCACGGTGGGCAGCCCGAGCGAGGTCTCCCGGGCGAGGGCCACCAGGGTGGTGCCGTCGGGGTGGCGGTCGACCGCCTCCAGCAGTCTGAGGGCGTGTTGGAGGGAGGTGAACGGGCCCGTCGGACCCTGGTCAAGCGCGGCGTGACGACCCGGGGCTGGTGTCGACATGTCGTCCCCTTCCGATGTCCCCCCACGGAGCGACCGCGGGCACGCCACCAGCCTATCCACCCGGCGGCTCCGGCGGCTGCCGTCCGTACATATCCGTGGACAATCCGTGCTGACCCCCCGGCCGACCTGGGCGGACACCCCGGGCCCCGCCCCGCCGCCCGGAGGCGGGAAGAGGCCCGTCCCACGGCCGCCGGGTGCGGCCCGGGCGGCGGTGGGAGTGGTGGTGCGGACGGGGGGCAGGGGCGGAGTGCGGGCGGGGACGGGGACGGGGTGCGGGCGGCGGGTCGGTCGGGGCGGGCCGGGTCAGCCCTCGTCGCCCTCCCGCAGCTTGGTGACGGCGGCGGCCAGCCTGGCGCCGTACTCCTCGTCCGCCGCGTGGAAGTGGGCGAGGTTCCGCTCCACCACGTCGTCGCGCGAGACCTGGGCCAGGGAGCCCGCGATGTTGCCGATCAGCCGGGTCCGCTCGTCGGCCGACATCAGCCGGTACAGCTCGCCGGCCTGGAAGAAGTCGTCGTCCTTGGAGTGCGCCGGGGTGGGGTGGGTGCCGGTGTGGCCCCCCACCCGGACCGGCGCGGCCAGCGCCTCGCCGGTCTGGGCCGGGCCGTCGTACGAGTTGGGCTCGTAGTTCCTGCCGCGACCGGCGCTGTTGACGGCCATCAGGCCGTCCCGGCCGTAGTTGTCGGCCTCGGTGGCGCGCGGGGCGTTCACCGGCAGCCGGGTGTGGTTGACGCCGAGGCGGTAGCGCTGGGCGTCCGCGTAGGCGAACAGCCGGCCCTGGAGCATCCTGTCCGGGGACGGGCCGATGCCCGGCACGAAGTTGTTCGGCGAGAAAGCGGCCTGCTCGACCTCGGCGAAGACGTTCTCCGGGTTCCGGTTGAGCACCAGGCGGCCTACCCTGACCAGCGGGTAGTCGGCGTGCGGCCACACCTTGGTGACGTCGAAGGGGTTGAAGCGGTAGTCCGCGGCCTCGGCGACCGGCATCAGCTGCACGTGGAGGGTCCAGGACGGGAAGACCCCGCGCTCGATGGCCTGGTGGAGGTCCCGCTGGTGCGAGTCGGCGTCGCCGCCGACCACCTCGGCTGCCTGGCCGGCGTCCAGGCAGCGGATGCCCTGGTTGGTCTTGAAGTGGTACTTCACCCAGTAGGCGTCACCGTCGGCGTTGACCCACTGGTAGGTGTGCGAGCCGTAGCCGTTCATGTGGCGGTACGACGCCGGGATGCCGCGGTCGCCGAACAGCCAGGTGATCTGGTGGGTCGACGCCGGCGAGTGGGCCCAGAAGTCCCAGACGTTGTCCGCCTCCTGCACACCGGTGTACGGGTCGCGCTTCTGCGAGTGGATGAAGTCGGGGAACTTGATCGGGTCCTTGATGAAGAACACCGGCGTGTTGTTGCCGACGAGGTCGTAGTTGCCCTCCTCGGTGTAGAACTTCACCGCGAAGCCGCGCGGGTCGCGCACCGCGTCGTTGGCACCGAGGTTGCCGGCCACGGTGGAGAAGCGCAGGAAGACCTCGGTGCGCTTGCCGACCTCGGAGAGGAAGCCCGCCCGGGTGTACCGCGCGACCTCGTCGGTGACCTCGAAGTAGCCGTACGCGCCGGAGCCGCGGGCGTGCACGACGCGCTCCGGGACGCGCTCGCGGTTGAACCGGGCCAGCTTCTCCAGCAGGTGCTGGTCCTGGATCAGCAGCGGGCCGTGCTCACCGGCCGAGGCCGAGTTCTGGTTGTCGGCGACCGGGGCGCCGGACTCCGTGGTCAGGGTCTTGGGCATGGAAGGTCCTTCGGGTGTCGATAAGGGTCATGGCCCGGCTGGGCCAGCTGACGGATCATCAGTTCTCCGGATAGCGCCGCCCGTCGCCATGGAATTGCCGGTCGGTCAGATCCGGAGCAGGCTCCGGACGAGAGCCGCGGCCGCCACCGGATCGGCCACCGGTCGGGCCGCGGTCAGCGCGGCGGCCTCGTCGGCGGTGCGACCGGCTCCGGTGAGGGCCGCGACGGCCTCGGCGGCCGGAAGGGCGTTGAACCAGCGCAGCGCGAGCGCGGTGCGGCCGGCCTCGGTGAGACGGCCGGTGAGCCGGAGCCGGGCCAGCCCGCCGTCCGGGTGGACGTTGATCCGCACGTGGGTCACCGGACGGCCGCCGGCGAGCCGGAAGCGGTGCCGGGTGTCGGGCTGGAGCCGGGTCCGGGGCAGGAGTTCGAACCACTCGCCGTGGGCCGGGTCGGCCCCGGTCGAGGCGTCGAAGCCGGTCAGGTCGGCCCAGCCGGGGGCATTGGCGACGAAGCAGGAGGTGTCCACCTCGACGGCCAGGACCTCACCGCCCCCGGCCAGGGCGATCCGCACCCAGTCGTTGGCCTTGTCGCGCCGACGCCGGGTCTCCCAACCGTCGCCCATGACGGTGGCGCGGCCGGGAGCGTTCAGGTTGTGCGGGGAGGAGAAGTAGCGGTCGGACGCCGCCTCGGCCACGCCGCCGTACTCCTGGGCGGCCAGGTCGAAGGTGAGGCCGTCCAGGTCGCGCGGGTCGGGCAGCACCTCGCCGTGCACCCGCAGCCGGGCGACGCCGCCGTCCGGGAAGATGCTCAGCCGTACGTGGGTGTAGCGGGTGCCGTCCGCGACGGCGAACTCGTGGGCGGTGTCGCCCTTCAGCCCGGTGCGCGGCACGATCGTGGTCCACTCGGCCGCCTGGAGCTCCTCGGGCGACGGGTGGCCGGGGACGGACGCGGCCTCGACCGAGGCGGACTCCGGGTAGTTGCCGGTGAAGTGGGCGGTGTCCACGACCACGCCGCGGACCACCCCGGCGGCGCCGAGCCGGACGATCGCCCAGTCGTGGTCCTCGTCGGTGGGGTGCGGCCGGTCGGCGGAGACGCCGCGGCGGCGCCTGGACTCCCAGCCGTCCATGATCTGGCCCTTGTGGCCGAAGGTGTGCGGACGGAACTCGGCCGGCGCGGCGACCAGCAGGTTCTCGGCGTCCGCGAAGGTGTCCTCGTTGGTGGCTACGACGCCCGCGCCGAGCAGTCGGGAGGCCAGGTCGACCAGCTCGGTGAAGCGGGCACTCGGGGTGTCGGCAGTGGTCACTGACTCTCCTCTAGGCGCGTTCGGACGGGTTGGTGGTGGGGTGGGAGCGGGGCCGGGCGAGCTGCCGGCCGAAGGGCCGGGCCGCCGGATCCACCTCGCGGCCGCGCAGCCAGGTGGCACGCACCGCGCCGGTGAGGGTCCGGCCCGCGTAGGGGGTCACCGGGTTGCGGTGGTGCAGCCCGCTCGTCCGGACGGCGAACTCGCCGTCCGGGTCGAAGGCGACCAGGTCCGCGTCGTGGCCGGCGGCGATGGCGCCCTTGGTGCCGGTGAGGCCGACCAGTTCGGCCGGTCCGGCGGACATCCAGCGCACCACGTCCGCCAGCGTGTGGCCGCGTCGGCGGGCCTCGGTCCAGACGGCCGGCAGGCCCAGCTGGAGCGAGGCGATACCGCCCCAGGCGGCCGCGAAGTCCCCACTGCCGCCGTACTCGGGCAGCAGCTTGAGGTCGGGGGTGGACGGCGAGTGGTCGGAGACGACGGCGACGAACTCGCCGTCCGCCAGGGCCTGCCAGAGCGCGTCCCGGTTGGCCTCGTCGCGGATCGGCGGGCAGCACTTGAAGGCGGTGTCGCCGTCCGGCACCTGCTCGGCCGCCAGGGTCAGGTAGTGCGGACAGGTCTCGGCGGTCACCCGTACGCCGTCCTCGCGGGCCTGTCGCAGCAGCGGCAGCACGGCGGCGGAGGAGACGTGCAGGATGTGCACCCGGGCGCCGGTCGTCCGGGCCGTGTCGAGCAGCCGGGCGACGGCCGCGGTCTCCGCGTCGGCGGGCCGGGAGGCCAGGAAGTCCCGGTAGTGGACGCCGGGTTGCTGCGGGGCGGCGGCGAGCACGGCCGGATCCTCGGCGTGGATGATCGCCAGCGCGCCGATCCGGGCCTGCTCGGCCAGCGCCGCCGCCAGGTCGGCGGCCTCGACGTGCGGGAACTCGTCCACCCCGGAGGGGGCGAGGAAGCTCTTGAAGCCGAACACGCCCTCCCGGTACAGCGGTTCGAGGTCCGCGACGTTGCCGGGGACGGCGCCGCCCCAGAAGCCGAGGTCGACCCAGGCCTGGCCCTCGGCGGCCTTCCGCTTGAGCTTCAGCCCCTCCACGGTGGTGGTGGGCGGGATCGCGTTGAGCGGCATGTCGACGATCGTGGTGACGCCGCCGGCCGCGGCGGCCCGGGTGGCGGTGGCGAAGCCCTCCCACTCGGTGCGGCCGGGCTCGTTGACGTGCACGTGGGTGTCGACCAGGCCGGGCAGCAGGGCGGTGGCGCCGAGGTCGACGAGGCCGCCCTCGTCGGCCGTGAGCGCACCGTGCGGGGCCGTCCTGGCGATCTTCCCGTCCTGGATCAGCACGTCCGCGGGGCGCTCGCCGTCGGGCAGGACAGCCCGCCGGGAGCGGATCACCGTCGGCTGGCTGAAAGGCATGGGAGACCTCCGGAACCTGGGAGTCGGGATGGTTCGAGGGCGCTTCACGGGTGGTGCGGGTGGTGCCCGGGGAGGTGGTGCGGGTGGTGCGGGAGTGCTTCGCGGGTGACGCCGAAGTGCTTCGCGGGTGACCGGGGGCTTCCAGGGCGCTTCGCGGTGCTTCGAGAGCGGGGGGACGCGGGAGGTGGAACCCGGGCGGTGGCGGGGGATTGCCGGGAGCCTAGGCCCGCCTTCAACAAAACGTCAATGGACGGGTGTACGAGGGTTCAGCGCGGCAGCAGCCGGCCGGCCAGCCGCTCCCCGGCGAGTTCGGCCAGCTCGGCGGCCCTCGCCATGCTCTCCCCCGGCCGCTCGGCCAGGTCGGTGAGGGCGATCGCGGCGGTGAAGCCGGCGGCCCGCCACTCGGGCTCGGAGAGCTCCAGCCGGCCCGCAACCGCGGCCACCCGGACCCCCGCCCGGGCGGCCGCCGCGGCGACTCCGGCGGGGGCCTTGCCGTGCAGCGTCTGCGCGTCCAGGCACCCCTCGCCGGTCACGACGAGGCGGGCCCCGCGCACGGCCCCGTCGAAGCCCAGCAGGTCGAGCAGCAGCTCGATGCCGGGCCGCACGGTGGCGCCGAGCAGGGCCAGGGCGGCGAAGCCCACCCCGCCCGCGGCACCGGCGCCGGGCACCTCCCGGACGTCCCGCCCGGTGGCCTCGGCCACCAGGTCGGCGAACCGGGTCAGCCCCTCCTCCAGGACCACCAGGTCCTCGCCGTCGGCCCCCTTCTGCGGGCCGTAGACGGCGGCGGCGCCGCGCGGCCCGAGCAGCGGGTTGTCCACGTCGCAGGCGACCACGAGCCCGACCCCGCGCAGGGCGTCGGCCAGCGGGCCGAGGTCGATCGCCGCGAGCCGGCGCAACGCCGCCCCACCGGGCGGGAGTTCGGCGCCGTCGGCGTCGCGCAGCCGCACCCCGAGCGCCTGCAGCAGGCCCGCCCCGCCGTCCGTACTGGCGCTGCCGCCGAGGCCCAGGACGATCCGCCCGACGCCGAGCGAGACCGCCTTGGCGATCAGCTCGCCGACCCCGTAGGACCCGGCCGCGAGTGGGGCGGTACGGCCGCCGGGCAGCCGGGCGAGGCCGACGGCCTGCGCCAGCTCGACCACGGCGGTGTCGTCACGGACGGCCAGCGCGGCGTCCACCGGCAGCCCGGTCGGGCCGGTCACCTTGGCCGGGACCCTCGCGAACCCGGCCGCGAGCGCGGCGGCCAGGGTGCCCTCGCCGCCGTCGGCGACGGGCAGTTCGCGCACCTCAGTGCCGGGCGCGGCGCGCCGGATGCCGGCGGCGATCCTGGCCGCCGCCTCGGCGCCCTCCAGGCTGCCCTTGAACTTGTCGGGGGCGACGACCACATGGCCCGGGTGGGGGGTGGGGGGCATGACGCGGTCCTCGCTTCCGTACGGGTCCGGCGGATGGCACTACGACGTGCGTCCAGCATGGGCCCGGACGGCCGGTGGCAGCGAACCGCTCGACCGAGGCCGCTGGCGCGGCTGGGGCCCACTGGGGGGAACGGTGGCGGGGAGGGGCCGGGCGGCGGGTACGGGCACGACCGAAGTGCCCCGGGGGAACGTACGCGTCACCGGTCCGGGTCGACCGGCGGGCGGGCGGATGAGCCCCGGCCCGCACGCCGGTCGGGTCCGACCTCCTGGCGGCGCGGGCACGACCGGATGGGTACACGCCGCCAGGAGGAGTCCGGGGCGGGGGCTCCGGACGGGAGCCCCCGGAGGCGTTATCCGGCCTCGCGTCCGGAGAGCCGCTCGACGCCGCGCAGGAGCGCCGAGTGGTCGAGCGAGCCGTCGCCGTTGGCCCGGGCGGAGGCGACCAGTTGGGCCACCACGGCGCCGACCGGCAGCGCGGCGCCCACGGCGCGGGCGGCGTCGGTGACGATGCCCATGTCCTTGTGGTGCAGGTCGATCCGGAAACCGGGGGCGAACTCGCGGTTCAGCATGTTCGCCTTCTTGCGGTTGAGCACGGTGGAGCCGGCCAGGCCACCGCCGAGCACGTCCAGCGCGGCCGCGAGGTCGACGCCGGCGTTCTCCAGGAACACCACGGCCTCGGCGAGCACCTGGATGTTGGCCGCGACGATCAGCTGGTTGGCGGCCTTGACGGTCTGGCCGGCACCGGTCGGGCCGACGTGGACGACCGTGGTGCCCAGCGCGTCGAACAGCGGCCTGGCCTCGGCGAAGTCCTCGGCGGCACCGCCGACCATGATCGACAGTACGGCCTCGACGGCACCCGCCTCACCGCCGGAGACCGGGGCGTCCAGGGTGCGGACGCCCTTCTCCCGGGCGGCGGCCTCGACCTTGACCGAGGTCTGCGGGGTGATCGAGGACATGTCGATCAGCAGGGTGCCGGGCCCGGCGTGCTCCAGCACCCCGCCCTCGCCCAGGACGACCTGCTCGACCTGGGGGTCGGCCGGGACCATGGTGATCACCACCTCGGCGTCCCTCACCGCGTCCGCGATGCTGGTGGCGCCGTGGCCGCCGGCCGCGACCAGGGCGTCGATCGGCGGCCGGGTGAGGTTGAAACCGGTGACGTGGTGGCCGGCCTTGACCAGGTTGGCGGCCATCGGGCTGCCCATGATGCCGAGGCCGATGAAGGCGAGCTTGCGGCTCATCGCGTCGAGTTCCTTACGTGTGCGGGGGGAGGGAGGTCGAACGGGCGGCGGGTCCGCACGGCGCCGGCGGCGCCGCTACCGGGCGGCGCGCAGTTCGCGCGGCAACCACCCGAAGCTGTCCGCGCTGACGCCGGTGGAGGGCCGGTACTCCAGGCCGATCGGGCCGCTGTAGCCCGCGGCCGTGAGCCGGGCGAACAGGTCCTCGAAGTCCAGGTCGCCGGTGCCGGGCTCGTTGCGGCCAGGGGTGTCGGCGATCTGCACGTGGCCGATGCGGTCGGCGTGGGTTCCGATGACCGCCGCCAGGTCCTCGCCGTTCCTGGCCAGGTGGTACAGGTCGCAGAGGAACCTGGCGTTCCCCAGGCCGGTGGCGGCGTTGACCCGGTCGACCACCTCGACCGCGGCGGCGGCCGACACCAGCGGGTAGTCCGGCGACTCGGCCCTGTTCAGGGCCTCGACCAGCAGGACGGCGCCGATCCCGTGCGCGGCCCGCGCGGCGAGCACCAGGTGCTCCAGCGCGAGCGCGTCCTGCTCGGCCGGGTCGACGCCCTCGATCCGGTTGCCGTACAGCGCGTTGAGCGCGGTGGCGCCGAGCGAGGCGGCGAGTTCGGTGGCGACCGGGACGTTGGCGCGGAAGCGGTCCCGCTCGGACGGCACCGAGACGGTGCCGCGGGCGCCCCTGCCGAGGTCGTCCAGGAGGTTGAGGCCGGTGAGCCGCACCCCGGCGTCGGTGAACGCCTTGCGCAGCGCGTCCAGTTCGGCCTGCGACGGGTCGTGCTCCGCGCCGAAGGGCCACCACAGTTCGGCCGCGGTGAAGCCGGCCGCGGCGGCCGCGGCGGGGCGTTCCAGGAGCGGCAGTTCGCCGAACAGGATCGACAGGTTGACCGTGAAGCCGTGCTGGGCGGCCGCCGTCACGTCGCTCACCTCTCATCTCTCTTCCGCCATCCGCTACTTCCACGATCCGGAAGTTGGATTCTGTGTGGTGGAAGCATCCCCGGGCCGCCGAGCGGGTGTCAAGGGAGCCGCAACATTTTGTTGAAGACACCCGGTGGCACGTCCCGCCCGGGCCCGGGCCGCTCGGCCAGCCGCCCCCTGCCCCACCCGCACCCCCGCTCGCTACAGTGACCTCGTGCGATTGATGGTGGAGTTCACGACAGAACCGTTCGAACTGGACACGTTCCCGGAGCACGCCGCGGCGGCCCGCAAGGCCGTCGACGAGGCCGGCCTGGCCGTGTCGGTCGGCCCCTTCGGCACCGGCGCCGAGGGCGAGGCCGAGAAGGTCCTCGCCGCGGTGACCAAGCTGCTCAAGGAGACCCTGGACGCCGGGGCGACCCGGATCTCGGTCCAGGTCAGCGTGCTGGGCGAGGAGGACGGGACGCCGTGACCGGGAACGTGGAACACCCGCTCGCCGCGGCGGTGAAGCCGCTGCTGGCCGCGGTCGGCGCGACGTCCGTCCCGCTGGACGAGGCGAAGCCCGACGACGTGGTCCTGGAGTGGGAGGGCGCCCCCGCCCTGGCCGTCCGGCTGCCGCACCTGAGCAGCGCGCTGGACCGGCTGCTCGCCGAGATGACCCGCCAGTTCGACGGCCGCCCGCTGGCCGAGCTCGACCGGCTGGAGAAGCAGCGGGTCGTCGCCCTGCTGGAGGAACGCGGCGCCTTCACCGTCCGGCACGGCGTGGAGACCGTGGCATCGGCCCTGGGCGTCAGCCGCTTCACGGTGTACAACTACCTGAACCGTCAGGACGGCACGAAGCCGTCCTGACGCCCGGCCCGACGCGCGCCGAGGCGCACGCGGACCCCGCCCAGGGGGTTTCCGAACGGGTGACCCCGCCGGCGCGGCAGATCCCGATCAGCCTGCAGCGGGGCACACTTGGCGGATCGCACACCGAAGGGGGCCCGGCAGCGCGGACCGGTTCGAAACGTAACCACCAACCATTCAACAAAGTGTTGACGGCCGGGTGGGGTCGATCTAGCTTTTCCGGGTGGCACCACTCTTCAGGAGGTCCACTCGTGACCAACCACCCCCACGCCCTTGCCGCCCTTGACGCTCTGGCCGCCGCCGACGCCGCCGAGCTGGAAGGGATCCTGCTGGAGGTCTGCTCCAGCCCCCGCTGGGCCGCCGCCGTCGCGGCGGCGAAGCCCTGGTCCGACCGTGAGGCCCTGCTCGCCGCCAACGCGGCGGCCATGGCGTCACTGACGGCCGAGGACCTGCGCGACGCGATGGCCGGCCACGCCCGGATCGGCAGGCCGATAGCCGGCGACGCCGCCTCCGAGCGCGAACAGGCCGGAATCCGGGGCGTGGACCGGACGGTCCTCGACCAGCTGCACGAGGCCAACGCCGCCTACGAGGCCAAGTTCGGCCATGTGTTCCTGATCTGCGCGACCGGCCGCACCGCCCTCGACATGCTCGCCGCCCTGCGCGAGCGCCACCCCAACGACGCCGCCACCGAGGCGGAGATCGTCCGCGGGGAGCTACGCAAGATCAACGACATTCGGCTCGACCGGCTGCTCGACACCCTCTGACGTCTCGTCACCTCTCGTCACCGCATTGCGTTTCCGCCTCCCAGCCCGCATCGCGTCGCTCCGCCCGCAGTCGACCGCCGCCCCCGGGCGGCCGACGGCGCGCGACGACCGACGTCTCGTCACCTCCGCCATGAGTAAGGCCACTTCACCCATGACTGGCATCTCCACCCATGTGCTCGACACCAGCCTCGGCCACCCGGCCGCGGGCGTCCCGGTCGAGCTCGCACTGCGCACCGAGGGTGGCTGGCAGGTGCTCGGCGCCTCCGCCACGGACTCCGACGGCCGGGTCAGGGACCTGCCGGCCGTGGAGGCGGGCTCGGTCGTCCGGCTGCTCTTCGACACCGGCGCGTACCACGCGCTCCGGTCCGCCGAGCCGCCGTTCTTCCCCGAGGTCTCGATCGTCTTCACGGTCGCGCCCGAACAGCACCACTACCACGTGCCGTTGCTGCTCAACCCGTTCGGATACTCGGTCTACCGCGGAAGCTAGGACCGACCGACCTTGACAAGCTTAGGAGCCACGTCATGGCCCACCTGCTCGGTCAGAACCAGTACGGCAAGGCGGAGAACCGCATAGTCCGGATCCACCGCGACTCCACCCGGCACGAGATCAAGGACCTGAACGTCTCGGTCGCGCTCCGCGGCGAGTTCGAGGACGTCCACCTCACCGGGTCCAACGCCAACTGCCTCCCCACCGACACCACCAAGAACACCGTCTACGCCTTCGCCAAGAAGTACGGCATCGAGTCCGCCGAGGCGTTCGGCATCCTCCTGGCGCGCCACTTCGTCGACGAGACCGAGCGCGGCGTCGTGCACAGCGCCCGGATCCGGATCGAGGAGTACGCCTGGGAACGGATCAGGACGCCGGACAGCTCGGCCCGCTTCATCGGCTCGGAGGAGGTCGGCCACTCCTTCGTCCGCAGCGGCCAGGAGGTCCGCACCAGCGAGATCGTCTACGACGGGGAGTCCGTCCAGGTCGTCTCCGGCCTGAAGGACCTGGTCGTCCTGAACTCCACCAACTCGGAGTTCTGGGGCTACATCAAGGACGACTACACCACCCTCCAGGAGGCGTACGACCGCATCCTCGCCACCCAGGTCACCGCCCGCTGGAAGTTCGGCTACAGCGGCGCGGACGGCGAGGCCCAGCCCCACTGGAACCGCTCCTACACCCAGGTGAGGCGGCACCTGCTGGAGGCGTTCGCCGAGACCTACTCCTACTCGCTGCAGCAGACCCTGCACGCGATGGGCACCCGGGTCCTGAACAACCGGGCCGAGGTGGACGAGGTCCGCCTCGAACTGCCCAACAAGCACCACTTCCTGGTCGATCTGGAGCCGTTCGGCCTGGAGAACGACAACGAGGTCTACTTCGCCGCGGACCGCATGTACGGCCTGATCGAGGGCACCGTGCACCGCGAGGGCGTCGTCCCGGTCATCCCGGTCGCCTGACTCGCCCCGCCAGGTGGACACCGCCCGGAATCGCCGCACCCCCCGGCCCCCACGGGCCGGCCGAGTCCGGGTCGGCCGCGCCACCCGCCCCATCCCACGCGCCACCCGTACCAGCAGTTGCTCCAACCCCACCCCCACCCACCGGAGTTCGTGTCTGCCTCGCGGCGGCCGGCCCGGGGCACCGGAGAGGCCCGCCGAGGGGCCCTTGCACCGCCGTCCCACCCTCGGTCGCACCAGCACCAGCCGCTCTCCAGCGCCACGGGCGCGCCGGGAGCCACGGGCACAAGAGGGGCTCGACATGGCACCCAGCAACACCAGCAGTACAGACGGCGGTTCCACCCCGGCAAGAACGCCCGGCCCGGACGGCGCACCGGCCCAGCACTCCGGCGCACCGGCCCACCTCCCCGGCGATCCGCCCAGGCTCCCCGGGGAGCCGCCCAAGCTCTCCGGCGAGCCGCCCCGGACCGGGCCCCACCCCGTGGACGAGTTGCTGCCGCCGGCGAAGCTGCTCTCCACCGGACTCCAGCACGTCGCCGCGATGTACGCGGGGGTCGTCGCGCCCCCGCTGATCGTCGGCGCCGGCGTCGGGCTCTCCCCCGCCGAACTCGCCCTGCTCATCTCGGCCAGCCTGTTCACCGCCGGACTGGCCACCCTGCTCCAGACCCTCGGCGTCTGGAGGATCGGCGCGCGGCTGCCGTTCGTGAACGGCGTCTCCTTCGCGGGGGTCGCGCCCATGATCGCCATAGCCAAGGGCACCGTCGAGAGGACGGGCGGCCCGAAGGACGCCCTCCCGGTGATCTTCGGAGCGGTGATCGTCGCGGGGCTGCTGTGCTTCCTCGCGGCACCGTACTTCTGCAAGCTCATCCGGTTCTTCCCCCCGGTCGTCCAGGGCACCGTGATCACCCTCATCGGGGTGTCCCTGCTTCCGGTGGCGGTCAACTGGGCGCGCGGCGGCTCGCCGGGCGCCCCCGGGTACGGCTCCATGCGGGCCGTCGGCCTCGCCGCGACCACCCTCGTCGCGGTGGTGCTCTGCAACCGGCTGCTGCGCGGCTTCTGGCAGCAGCTGTCACTACTCGTCGGCCTGGCGCTCGGCACCCTGATCGCCTTCCCGCTGGGGCTCGCCGACTTCGGCGCGGTCAAGGAGGCGAACGTCTTCTCGCTCCCGTCCCCGTTCCACTTCGGCGCGCCGATGTTCGACGCCGCCGCGATCGTCTCGATGTGCATCGTCATGGTCGTCTCGATGACCGAGTCCACCGCCGACATGCTCGCGCTCGGCAGGATCGTCGACCGCGAGGCCGACGAACCCACCCTCGCCGCCGGCCTGCGGGCCGACGGCCTGGCCACCGCGCTCAGCCCCGTCTTCAACGGCTTCGCCGCCAGCGCCTTCGCCCAGAACATCGGGCTGGTGGCGCTGACGAGGATCCGCAGCCGCTTCGTGGTCGCGGCCGGCGGCGGCATCCTGGTCCTGCTGGGGCTGTTCCCCGTGCTGGGCTCGGTCGTCTCCCTGGTGCCGCAGCCCGTCCTCGGCGGCGCCGGGATCGTGCTCTTCGGCACGGTCGCGGCCAGCGGCATCCGCACCCTCGCGGAGGCCGGCCTGGAGTCCGGTTCGAACACCATCCTGGTGTCGGTCTCGCTCGGCGTGGGCATCGTCCCGATCGCCGTGCCGACGTTCTACGACTCCTTCCCGGAGGCCGCCCGGACCCTGCTGCACTCGGGGATCTCGGCCGGCTGCGTGACGGCCGTCCTGCTCAACCTGCTGTTCCACCACGTCGGGGCCGGCCGCAGGTCCCGGGCCGGCTCGGCCTCCGACACGACGGCGCCGACGGTACCGACGATGCCGACAACACCGACGACACCGACGGCGACACCGTCCTGACCGGTCCCGGGAGGAGCGGGTGCTCCCGCGGTGCCCGCCCCTCCCGTCCCTCCCCCTAGGAGTCACACCATGGCAGTCCAGCCCCCGCCCGCCGACCAGCGGATCGTGATCGAGAACGTCGCGATCGCCACCGTGGACGCGAACGACACCGAGTACGCCCGCGGCCACGTCGTCCTCCTCGGCAACACCATCGAGGCGGTGGGCGCCGGGCCCGCCCCCGCGTGGCTGGACAACGTGGTGCGCCGGATCGACGGCCAGGGCCACCTCGCCACCCCCGGACTGGTCAACACCCACCACCACTTCTACCAGTGGATCACCCGCGGCCTGGCCCAGGACGACATCCTGTTCGACTGGCTGGTCGCCCTCTACCCGACCTGGGCGCGGATCGACGAGAAACTCGTCCACGCCGCGAGCCAGGGCTCCGCCGCCGCACTGCTCAAGTCCGGCTGCACCACCGCCTCCGACCACCACTACGTGTTCCCGAAGGACGGCGGCGACGTCCTCGGCGCCTCCGTCGAGGCCGTCCGGGAACTCGGCCTGCGCTTCACCGCGCTGCGCGGCTCGATGGACCGCTCCAAGAAGGACGGCGGGCTGCCGCCGGACCACGCGGTCGAGGAACTGGACGCCATCCTGACCGCCTCCGAGGCCGCCGTGGACCGGTACCACGACTCCTCGTTCGGCTCGATGCTGCACGTCGCGCTCGCACCCTGCTCGCCCTTCTCGGTCTCCACCGAGCTGCTCCGCCGGTCCGCCGAACTCGCCCGCAGCAAGGGCGTCCGGCTGCACACCCACGGCTCGGAGACCGCCGAGGAGGAGCGGTTCTGCAAGGAACTGTTCGGCATGGGGCCGACCGACTACTTCGAGTCGGTGGGCTGGCTCGGCGAGGACGTCTGGATGGCGCACTGCGTGCACATGGACGACTCCGACATCGCCAAGTTCGCCGAGACCGGCACCGGCGTGGCCCACTGCCCGTCCTCCAACGCCCGGTTGGCGGCCGGCATCGCCCGGGTGCCCGACATGATCCGGGCCGGCGTCCCGGTCGGGCTCGGGGTGGACGGCACCGCGTCCAACGAGTCCGGCGAGCTGGGGACGGAGCTGCGCAACGCCCTGCTGATCAACCGGCTGCACGGCTCCCCCACCGCGCTGACCGGGCGGCAGGCGCTGCGCCTGGGCACCATGGGCGGCGCCCGGGTGCTCGGCCGGCAGGACGAGATCGGCTCGATCGAGGTCGGCAAGCTCGCCGACCTGGCGCTGTGGAAGGTCGACGGGATCATGCACTCGTCCATCGCCGACCCGGTCGCCGCGCTCACCTTCGGGGCGCTGCCGCCGCTGTCGGTGCTGTTCGTCAACGGCAACGCGGTGGTCGAGAAGGGGCGGCTGACCACCGTCGACGAGGACCGGATCGCGCTCGACTGCGCCCGGGCCGCCCGCGAGCTGGCGGCCCGTCCGGTCTGACGCCCACCCCGCGCTCCGGGGGCGCCCAGGGACGGTGCGCCCCCGGCGCCGTACACCCGACGGGTGTGCGGACCGCGGCCCCGGACCCACGGCGAGGGTCCGGGGCCGCGGCGTTCGGCGGACAGGGTTGCCCGCCGCCCGCTGCCCGTCAGGCCGTCCGCCCGATCGACGCCAGGTAGGCGCGCCAGCCGCCGTGGTGGGTGATCTCGCGGTGGACGCCGCGCTCCAGCTCGCCCCGGGAGAGCAGCATCGACAGGCACGCGGACCCGTCCTCCAGCTCGATCACCCCCAGCTCCAGCTCCCGCGGTTCGCCCGGCAGGATGACGTCCCGCAGCCGTTCCAGGGGAATGTCGTACAGCTCGCCCTCGATGGCGGCGTCCGCCTCCGGGTCCGCCAGCAGCCCCGGGCAGACGTCCGTACCACCGCTGTGGTCGATGGAGAAGAAGCGGTAGCCGGGGGCGGTCCGGGCCGGCCCGATCAGCGAGTCGGCGACCTTGGCGTGGAAGGGGCCGCCGACCATCGCCTGGCCGTTGAAGAACATGCGCGCCATGGGTGAACTCCTTACGTGGAAAAGACCGTTCCGCACGGCGAGGAGAGGACGGCCGGACTCGTCGCCGTACGGAACGAAGGGGTGGACCGCCGGGCTCAGCCCAGCAGAGGAAGCGCGGGGAGGGTCAGGAATTCCACGAACTCCTCGGCCAGGGCGACCTGTTCGAAGAGCTGGGCGGCCTCGCGCCAGCGGCCCGCACCGTAGGCCTCCTCGCCCAGCTCCGCGAGGAGTTCGGCCAGCTCCGCCGCGACCAGCGCGCGGACCAGCTCCGCGGTGGCCTTCTCACCGGTGTCCGACAGCACGACCCCGTTGTGGATCCACTGCCAGATCTGCGAGCGGGAGATCTCGGCGGTGGCGGCGTCCTCCATCATGTTGAAGATGCCGACCGCACCCACTCCGCGCAGCCAGGCCTCGATGTAGCGGATGCCGACCTGGACGGCGTTGTGCAGCCCCGCGCGGGTGCAGGTGCCACCGGCTCCGGCGACGTCGAGCAGCTGGGCGGCGGTCACCGGCTCCGCCGGGCCGGGGTCGTCCTTCTGGTGGGGGCGCTCGCCGAGCACCGCGTCGAAGCAGGCCCGGGCGACCGGCACCAGGTCGGGGTGGGCGACCCAGGAGCCGTCGAAGCCGTTGCCGGCCTCGCGGTCCTTGTCCGCCTTTACCTTCTCCAGCGCGGCCGCGTTGACCTCGGGGTCGCGGCGGCTCGGGATGAACGCGGCCATGCCGCCGATCGCGTGGGCACCGCGCCGGTGGCAGGTCCGCACCAGCAGCCGGGTGTAGGCGGCCATGAACGGCGAGGCCATGGTGACGCTGTTGCGGTCCGGCAGGATGTAGTGCCCGCCCGCGTCGCGGAAGTTCTTGACGATCGAGAACAGGTAGTCCCAGCGCCCGGCGTTGAGCCCGGCCGCGTGGTCGCGCAGCTCGTGGAGGATCTCGTCCATCTCGAACGCGGCGGTGATGGTCTCGATCAGCACCGTCGCCCGGATCGTGCCGTACGGGATGCCGAGTTCGGCCTGGGCATGGGTGAACACGTCGTTCCACAGCCGGGCCTCGAGGTGGCTCTCGGTCTTCGGCAGGTAGAAGTACGGACCGGAGTTGGGGTCGTCGGCGCCCCTGGCCAGCAGCCGGGCCACGTTGTGGAAGAAGTAGAGGCCGAAGTCGACGAACGCGCCGGCCACCGGGGTGCCGTCGACCAGCAGGTGGTTCTCGTCCAGGTGCCAGCCGCGCGGGCGGACCACGACGGTGGCGAGTTCGGCGGCGGGCTTGAGGGTGTACGCCTTGCCGGTCTCACTGGTGAAGTCGATCCGGCCTTCGAAGGCGTCGATCAGGTTGACCTGGCCGCCGACCACGTTCTCCCAGGTCGGGGAGGTGGCGTCCTCGAAGTCGGCGAGCCACACCTTCGCCCCGGAGTTGAGCGCGTTGACGACCATCTTGCGGTCGGTCGGGCCGGTGATCTCGACCCGGCGGTCCTGGAGTGCGCGGGGCGCCCCGGCGACCTTCCAGTCCCCGGCCCGGATCGCGGCGGTCTCGGGGAGGAAGTCGAGCGTGCCGGTGGCGGCGATCTCGGCGCGACGGGTCCTGCGCCGGGCCAGCAGTTCCTGCCGCCGCCCCTCGAAGGCGCGGTGGAGCCCGGCGACGAAGGCGACCGCCTCGGGCGTGAGCACCTCCTCCGCCCGGTGGACGCGGGGGCCGTCGACGGTGACGACCGGAGCGGCGGTGGAAGCGGTTGGGGGTACCCCCGGCCGGAGGCTGGGCGAGGGCCCCTGATCTGCAGCCATGAGCAGGACACTCCTAAGACGGTTGGGCCTGGCGAAGGAAGCTCCGGCGGGAACTCCTTCCGGGAACTTCTCAGGGAACTCGCTCGGCGAAGTCGATCGGCGACGCTCGGCGAACTCACTCGGGGACTCGCTGGGGACTTCCTCGCTGGGGACTTCCTCGATCGGGACCGCCGAGTCGGCGAGCTCGATTCTGTAAGGTGGAGACTAGTTTCCGCGATACAGAATTTCAACGATTTGTTGAAGAGATCGCCGGGACTCCACTCCTCCCCGACAGCGAAGGGAACGCCGGTGGTTGCGACCCCCGACCCAGCATCGACGACAGGCGCCGACCGCACCGGCGGCGGCGTGCAGTCCGTCGAGCGCGCCTTCCAACTCCTGGAGGCGCTGGCCGACTCCGGCGGCGTGGCCACGCTCAGCGAGCTCTCCACCACCTCCGGCCTCCCGATGCCGACCATCCACCGACTGGTTCGTACCCTCGTCCAGCAGGGCTATGTCCGCCAGGACACCGCGCGCCGCTACACCCTCGGCCCCCGGCTGATCCGCCTCGGCGAGACGGCCGGCCGACTGCTCGGCAGCTGGGCCCGCCCGTACCTGGCCGAGCTCATGGAAGCCACCGGCGAGACCGCCAACCTGGCGGTGCTGGAGGGCGGCGAGGTGGTGTACGTCGGCCAGGTGCAGTCGCGCCGCTCGATGCGGATGTTCACCGAGGTCGGCCGACGGGTGCAGCCGCACTGCACCGGCGTCGGCAAGGCGCTGCTCGCCCAGTTGCCCGAGGACGAGGCACGCGCCGTCCTCGGCCCCAATCCGCTGCCCGCGCACACCGAGTACACGGTCACCGATCCGCAGGAGCTGATGCGCCAGCTCGCCGAGGCGCGCGAGCGCGGCTACGTGGTCGACGACCAGGAGCAGGAGATCGGCGTCCGCTGCATCGCGCTCGCCGTCCCGGGCGCGCCGACGCCCACCGCCCTCTCGGTCTCCGGACCGGAGGCCCGCATCCGGGCCCTGGAGGAACCGGCCGGGGCCGCCTCGCTGGTACCGGTGATGCAGCAGATCGCGACCCGGCTGGGGCAGGTCCTCGCCCCCTGACCGCTCGTCAGCCCCCGCTGTCGGCCGGCCCGGTCGGGACGGCCCGTCGCGTCATCCGTTCGGGCGGACGACGGGCGGGTTGCCACCGGGCTCGGGCGGCGGCTCCGCCACCCTGGTGCCGACGCGGCCCGCAACGGCGCGGGCGGCCGGGATGCGAGGGCAGGGTGAGCGGGGATGGAGCAGCAGCACCGGGGCGTGCGGGTCGACGCAAGGGACGGCGACGCACCGGGTGACGAGGGGCCGCACCGCGGCGGGCGGCGTACCGCGAGAGGGCGGAGGTCCGGCGGGACCGGGCTGGTCGCGGCCGTGGCGGCGGGGTGCGCGGTGATGGTGCTGGCCGGCGACCCGTCCTGGGCGCTGCGGCGGCCCGAGCCCCGGCCCGCGCTGGAGGTCACGGCGGGCGCACCCCCGGCGACCACCCTGCCCGCACCGTCGACACCCGAGGCCTCCACCCTGCCCGCACCGTCGACACCCGAGGCCTCCACCCTGCCCGCACCGTCGACGCCCCAGGCGTCCACCCTGCCCGCGCCGGTGGAGCCCGGGGCAGGCGCCGGGTCCGGATCCGGGACGTCCGGGGCCTCCACGCTGCCCGCGCCGGCCGCCGCCCGGACCTCCGACTCCGACCTGGAGGTGGTCAGGCTCGACCCGGACCCGGCCACCCCCGGCGGCACCACCACCATCCACGCCTTCGTCGGCAACGGGGGCCCGGACACCACCGCGTCCCCGTTCACGGTCGTGGTCGCCCTGCCGGAGGGCGTCACCACGGAGGGCCCGTACTTCCCGTCCGACTGCCAGGTGACGGCCCACGGCCGCATCGTGCGGTGCGTGTTCGGCCCGGGTCTGCGAGAGGCGCGCAGCGCGACCGCCCTCATCCCGGTCCGGCTCGACCCGCGGCTGCCGGCGGGCAGGTTGGGCGGCGGAGCGGTCACGGTGCGCAGTGCGGACGACCGGAACGAGTCCAACAACCGGCAGCCGTTCGACATCACGGTGGTCGAGAGGATCGCCCGTTCCTGAGCCACTTGGTCCCGCCGGTAGGAGCGGTCCTACCGGCGGGATCCTCCTGTCTGCGGGATCCTCCGGCCGGCGGGGCGGTCCGCCGGGCCCGGACGCCGCGCGGCGCCCGCCCGTGCCGCGCCCGTCCTACCGGTAGACGCGGACGTAGTCGGCGGCGAAGGTGATCGGGGCGGTCCCCTGCGGCGCGGGGTGGTACTGCCCCGCGCACACCGAGAGGTTGAGGATCAGGTACGCCGACCAGCCGGCGCCGACGCCCTTGCCGTCCGAGAAGACCTTGACGCCGTTGACGTACCAGTCCACCGAGTCGGCGCCGTAGTAGGTGCCGATGGTCACCCACTGGTCCTTCGCGATCGCGCTCGCGTCGGTGTAGTACTTCCCGTGGCCCGGGTTGACGTGGTTGGTCAGCTCCAGCAGGTTCGGGTTGTCGGGGTGGTACTCGAAGGAGTCGATCTCCCCGTTGCCGTTCTTCCACGTCCACAGGGCCGGCCAGGCGCCGCTGCCGGCGGGCAGCTTGACCCGGGTCTCGGCGTAGTCGCCGGTCTTGACCTGGAAGCCCTCACTGGAGCCCTCGGTGGTCAGGAAGCCGGTGTTCCAGGACTGCTTGCCGTTCTCCAGCACCGGACCGCCGGACGTGGCGGTGAAGGTGGCGACCCCGTTGGCGACGCCGACGTTGTTCCTGTTCAGCCAGTCGAGCTTGTTGTCGCCCGGGTTGTGGTTGCCGTAGCGGTACGCGGTGCTCTTGTCACCGACCCAGCGCTGGCCCCAGCTGATCGCGCCGTTGAACTCGTCCGACCAGGTCAGCGACTTGCCGACGACCGGGGAGGACGGTGCCGGGGTACTCGGGCTCGGGGTGGTGCTGGGGGTGGTGCTCGGCGTCGGGGTCGGCGTGGCCGTGGGAGTCGTCGAGGCCGTGGGGGTGGCGGTCGGCGTGGCCGTCCGGGTCGGGGTCGGCGTGGCCGTGGGGGTCGTCGAGGCCGTCGGGGTCGGCGTGGCCGTCGGGGTCGGGGTCGGGGTCGGGGTGGACGTCCCGGTGGCGGAGACCACCAGCTGCTGCGAGGGCAGGTTGTGCCAGCCGCCGCCGAGGTCCTGCCAGAAGCCGAACTGGGTGTACGTCCCGGCGGGCAGGGTGCGCGCACCGCTGGTGAAGCCGACCCCGCTCGGGCAGATCTGCACGTTGGAGGCGTTGCCGGGGAAGTCGAGGTTGGTGCCGCGCGCGTCGCGCACACCCACGCCGACGGTCTTCGCGGTGAAGCAGGCCGAGGAGTGCAGGCCCAGCGAGGCGGTGGTGGCCTTGCCCGCGACCATGGTGGCGGGGGCGAGCCGGTCCTGGGTGACGGTCGGCGCGGTGGCGGCCTGGGCACCGTTGACGGACGGCAGGCCGAGCAGGCCGGCGCCGCTGATGGCGAACGCCCCGGTGGCGGCGAGCGCGGCGTTGCGGCCGCGGTGGGACGGACGGGCGTGGCGCGGGCCGCGGCGGCGGGCGGGCGCGAGAGCGAGCGCGGGCCGGTGCGTGGAGCTGGCAGGCTGGGGCATGGGGTGACCTCTGCGACGCCTGCGAGGTGAGCTGTCGGATTCGGGCTGAGGTTGCCCGGCCGCCGGTGGGACGGCTTCACCCCTAGCCGCGGCCGCACGCGGGGGCGTACGGGCCGGGCGCTGACCTTGGTTCCCCCGCTCCCGTCCGCTGTGGTGCTCGGTGACCCGCCGACGGGTGGACGGGACTCGGCGTCCCGGCGGCGGGGTCCGCGAGGGCGGACGACCGTTGCAGGCTAGGCGGGTCGTCCGTGAACGGACAACCCGGCCCGCCCCGTTGTCGCGCAGCTCACAGTGGTGTCGATCAACGACGCCGGTTGGCAGTCCAGTTGATCGTTCTCCGGGAGCAGTGGGCTGCGGCTGGGCCGGGCGGAGGTTCCGGCCGGCGGGGACAGGGCACGATCCAGGCGGTTCAGGCCGGTGAGCGGCCTGCCGGCAGCGCTGGTGGCCTGCCGGCGACCTGGCGGCGGACCGTACCGTGGCGAGTACCTGACCGACTGGGCCCGGTCGGATAAATTGGGAGTCGGACATCATCCGCCGTGCACAAGAGCGGCGAGCCCGACCGGGTGCTCGCCACGACCCGACAGCCACGACCTGACCGAGACGAGGACCCGCCCCACCATGACCGCGCCCCTGCCCGCCTTCGCCGGCCGCACCTACCTCTTCCAGGCCGACAACGGCGCGGCCTTCCGCAACACCTACTCGGCCGACGGCACTCGGCTGCGCTGGGAGGGCCTCGGCGAGTCCGCGGGCCAGTGGGAGGACGTGCGGCTGCACGTCGCCGAGGTCGCGCCGGAGATCTACTTCGTCAGCTGGACCGAGCAGAGCGGGATCACCGTCAGCCATGTGATGGACCTCGGCAAGCTGACGGTGCGGGCCTTCTGGACCTTCGAGGGCGAGGGCGGCCGGGTCGGCGAGCTGCACACCGGGACGCTGGAGCGGCTGGCCTGAGCGGCGGGACCGCCGGGCGGGGGCCATAAGGCTCCTGAACGACCCGACCGGCCCAGAAGCGGACCGCAACGACCGAACCCCCGGGCCGTGGCTCCGGGGGTTCGGTCGTTGCGGTCCGGTCGTCGAGGGTCTGGTCCTTCGGGGCCGCTCGTTCGGGCTCGCGGTCGGTCAGGTTCAGACGGTCTGGTTCGGCACCTTGAGGTGCTGGGACAGCCACTCCAGCGAGGACGGCAGCAGGGCGCTCCAGGTCTCGAAGTTGTGGCCGCCGTTCTCCAGCATGCTGTACGAGACCTTCATCGGGCTCCGCACCGCGTCGACGAAGGCCTCGGTCTCCTGCCGGTAGCCGCCGTCGCCCTTCTTGGTTCCGGCCAGCAGCACGGACACCTTCGGCTGCGGCAGGTTCTTCAGCCGCCACATCAGGTTGGCCTCGTCGCGGCGCTGCTTGCTGCCGCCGAAGAGGTCGCCCGTGGTCGGGTCGTCGGCGGCGTCGTAGTAGGCGGAGAGCGCGACGGCGGTCGGGAAGACGTCCGGGTGGCGCATGGCGAGCTTGAGCGCGCAGTAGCCGCCGGTCGAGTTGCCCATGAAGGCCCAGGCCTGCGGGTCGGTGGAGACCCGGTAGCTGGCCTGGATCGCCGAGGGCACGTCCTTGGTGAAGTAGGTGTCGGACTGCGGGCCGTTCGGGACGTCCTCGCACTCGGTGTCCTGCGGCAGCGCGGGCGAGGGACGCACCAGGACCATGACGGTCGGCTGCATCCGGCCTTCCTGCAGCAGCTTGAGCGCGGCGCCCGGGTAGTTGAAGCGGGTGATCAGGTTCTCCGCGATTCCTGGGAATCCGGTGCTGACGATCACGGCCGGGAACTGCTTCTGGGCGTACTCCGGCTGGAAGTACTGCGGGGGCAGGTAGACGTAGCCCTCGGTGGACAGCCGGCTGGACGCGCCGTCGATCCGGACCTTGCGGATCTCGCCGGACTGGCTCGGCTCGCGGCCCATCGCGCCGCCGCCCTTGACCGAGGCCTGGCCCATCGTCTCCACCATGAGCCGGCCGGAGGCGTCCGCCTTGTTGTGTATGACCACCGGGCCGGTGTCGCCGGTGCCCAGCAGGTCGTCCCAACTGCTGTAGAAGGCGAAGTAGTTGTTCGCGACCAGGCCGAGCGCGGCGAGCACCGCGAGCTGGGTGGCGAGCAGGGCACCGATCCGGCCGAGCACCGCCTGCCAGGTCTTCTTCGCGAGTCTGGGCCACAACCAGACCGTGCCGACCATCATCACGACCGCGACCAGTGCGGTCAGCGCCAGCACCTTGTGGCTCGTCAGACCCATGTCCTACTTGCTCCCACGCCTCGAACTCCAGTCCCCTCCGCTGGGGACATCCGAGGAGGTCACCCCGGTTCCCCCCGCCGGGGCGCGAGGAACAACCCTAACGCCAGCTGGGAGAAAGCTGATCGCGGCTGGGAGGCTACGGGGAGCGGGGCGGACGGATGACAACGTTCAGATAACAGATTTCGAAAGTTGTCATCTGAATTCTGTTATCTGTCAGCTGTCAGCCGTCGGATGCCGGCCGAAGACGGAGCATGAGCCCCCACGGGCTCAGCCCGTCCGCTCCCACAGCCGAAGCCCCGCCGTGAGCTCGCGCATGCAGCGCGCGCCGAGGTCCTGCGGGGAGCCCGGGCCGTCGAGGGGCGCCTCGGAGGACGCCCACTGCTCCAGCGCCACCCGGATCGCCGCGGTCGCGGCGGCGGAGGCCAGCCGGATCTCCAGCGGGTCGGTGCCGTCCGGGCAGCGCTCGGCGAGGGCCGTCCGCAGCCGCTCCTCCGAGTCGGCGTGGACGCGCTGCCAGGTGGCGTTCAGCTTCGGATCGCGCAGCAGTCCACGGGCCCACCGCATCATCTCGGCCCGCGTCTCGTCCACAGGGGTCAGCGACGCGACCGCCGCGCGTTCCAGCGCCTCGCGCATCGGCAGCTCGGCGGGGCTCGCCGCGAACAGCTCCACCCACTCCTGCCCGCCCGCCGCGAGCAGCGGGGCGACGGCGTCCTCCTTGACGGAGAAGTACCGGTAGAAGGTGCGCAGCGAGATGCCCGCCACACGGGCGATCTCCTCGGCGGTGACCGCCTCCGCCCCCCGCTCGGCGAAGAGTGCGGCGGCGGTACGGGCGATCTCCAGGCGGGTGGCCTCACGGCGGCGCTGGGTCAGGGTCGGGCGTCCGGTCACGGAGCCCAGCCTACGCGGGTGATTGCCAGGGTGGCATGTCACGACGGAATGACACGAAGAGACTTTTTGGCACGACATGCCAGTTCGACGTACCGTGTCTCCCGAGGTCGAGAGACCACGAACGAACGGAGTACCACCATGGAGCGCTTCAGCGGACGGAACGTCCTGATCACCGGCGGCGGCTCGGGCATCGGCCAGGCCACCGTGCACCGGATCCTCGCCGAGGGCGGGAAGGTCGTCGCCGTCGACGTCGACGAGGACGGTCTGAAGAAGACCCTGGACCGCGCCACCGCCGAGGGCACCGCGGACCGCCTGACCATCCAGGTGCTGGACATCTCGGACGAGGCGGCCGTCGTCGCGGGCGTCGCCGAGGCGATCGCCGGCCTGGGCGGCCTGGACGTGCTGGTCAACGCGGCCGGCATCCTCCGCTCCTCGCACACCCACGAGACCAGCCTGGAGTTCTGGAACAAGCTCCTCGCGGTGAACCTGACCGGCACCTTCCTGATGACCCGCGAGGCGCTCCCCGCGCTCCTCGCCGGCGGTAGGGGCGTGGTGGTCAACTTCAGCTCCACCTCCGCGAGCTTCGCCCACCCCTACATGGCCGCGTACGCCGCGACCAAGGGCGGCATCCAGTCCTTCACCCACGCCATCGCCTCGGAGTACTCGAAGCAGGGCCTGCGCGCGGTCTGCGTCGCGCCGGGCAGCATCGACAGCGGCATGACCCACAACCCGGGCCTGCCCGCCGACGCCGACTTCAGCCTGCTGGCCAAGCTCTCCCCCGCCCTCGGCCAGGGCTTCGCCGGCCCGGAGACGGTGGCCGGCGTGATCGCCATGCTCGCCTCCGACGACGGTGCCTTCGTCACCGGCACCGAGCTGCGCATCGACGGCGGCACCCACATGTGACCCGCCGGTCGCCCCGCCGGCCCGGTGGAGGCGGGGCCTGTGCCGCCCCCCGTACGGCACAGGCCCCGCCTCCGCGTCCCCCGGATCTCCCCGACGCCGCCCCGGTTCCTTTCGTTCCGGTGCGTCGGCAGCGGTCAGCCCAGGGACTTCTCCAGGAGGAGTTCCCGGGTGACCCCGTCGGCGAGCAGGTCGCCGGGCTGCGCGAGCGGGGTGAAACCGTGGCGGCGGTAGAGGGCGAGCGCCGCCACGTTGCCGGGGAGCACCGCGAGGCGCAGCGCGCTGCCGCCGGTGCCCCGGGCCCAGCGCTCGACCTCTGCGATGAGCCGGTCCGCGACGCCCCGGCCCCGTGCCCGCCGGGCGACCCAGAGCGAGCGCAACTCCGGTACGCCATCCGGCGATCCGGGCATGCCGCCGACCAGGCCGACCGGGTCGTCGCCGAGGAGGGCCGCGACGTGGTGGGCGTCCGCGCGGCGGAGCCGGTCGTGCCAGCGGTCCTCGCCGCCCTGGTGCCAGTCGGCGAGGCCGGCCTTGAAGGCCTCCGGCGCATCGGTCAGGGCGGCGAGGCGGAGGTCCCGCCAGAGCGGCCAGTCGGCGGTCGTGAGGGTTCGGAGCGTCGGCGCCGTCATGGCCGGCACCGTGGACGGCGGGCCGGAGGGCCCTCGGCTGGTTCCCGCACCCCGGGGATCGCCCACTCCCGGCTCCGCTGGTCCGGGGCCCGTTCGACGAGGGCGCACTACGGCACGCGCCAGTCGGCGGCGAAGGCGGCGGCCGGGTTGGTGATGAGGAGCAGCTCGGTCAGTTCGGGGCCGTAGCTGCGGGCCAGGCGCGGGGCGAGCTCGGTGAGCAGGCGGACCGGGCCGCCGGCCGCGCGGGCGGACCGGGTGGTGGTGTCGGCGCCGAGCAGCAGTCGGGAGGCATGACCCGCCTCGACCAGGTCGGCGATCACGTCGAAGGCCTGGTGGTCGGCGGGGTGGCCGGCCCGGGACGGGCTGTCCAGGGCGAGACGGACGCCTTCGGCGGCCAGGGCGCGGTGCATCCGGCGGTCGGGCAGCCGGGTGAGGTGGCCGAGGATGATCCGGTCGGGCCGGACGCCGTGCCGGTCGCACAGCTGGTGCAGCACCCAGTGCGGGGCGCCGTCGGCTTCGAGGTGGACGGCGATCGGGGAGTCCGTGGCGTGGTGGGCCTCGGCGGCCGCGGCCATCGTCCACCGGGTGTGCCGGCTGGCCGGCCCCGCGTCGTCCGCGACCTTGATCAGCCCGGCCCGGACGCCGTCGGGCGCGCCGGGCAGACCGGTGGTGAGTTCGGCGACGAAACGTTCCGCCAGGTCGGCGTACGTGCCCGGGCGCTCGGCCGACTCGACGCCGGGTCGGGGGGACTCGGGGAGCGCGGGGAGCGCGGCGGCCTCGGGGAGCGCGGGGAGCTCGGGGAAGAAGCCCGGAGGGTAGTGGACGGCCTGGTGCGCGCCGGTGGCGGCGACGATCTGGACGCCGGTCGCACGGGAGAGCGCGGCGAGGGAGTCCGCGCCCCGGCCCAGGCCGTGCGGGGTCCACTGGACGAAGGTGCGGCCACCGGCGGCGGCGTAGCCGCGCAGGACGGCCTCGGCGGCGGCCGGATCGTCCAGCTCCTGGCCGGGGAGCAGCGGGCTGCGGATGAAGAGGTGGTCGTGGGAGTCGGTGACGCCGAGGTCGGCGGGGTCCAGGTCGCCGAGAACGGTGCGGACGGTGCGGCTCATGCCTCGGTCTCCGGGGGCGTGCTCTCGGCGGTCCCAGCCGTTTCAGCGGTCCCGGCGGTCCCGGGGGTCTGAGCGGCGGTCCTGGCGGGGTCGCCCGTCTCGGCGAAGGCGGCGGTGGCGACGCGCAGGCCGGCCAGTGCCTTGGGGAGGCCGACGTACGGGGCGAGGTGGACGAGCACCTCGGTGATCTCCGCCTCCGTCAGGCCGATCCGCCAGCTGTACCGGACGTGGTCGGCGAGCTGCGGCTCGACGCCGCCGAGGGCGGTGAGGGCGGCCAGGTTGGCGATCTGACGGTCGCGCAGGGCGAGGCCCGGGCGCTGGTAGGTGCCGCCGAAGAGGCTGGTGACGATCCAGTCGGGGAAGCCGGGTGCGAGGGCGTCCAGGCCGCCGAGGGTGGCGGCGGCGCCCGGACCGGCGAGGTCGGCGAGCAGGGCGTGGCCGGCCGCGCGGTCGAGCGGGGCCCGGGTGAGACCGGTGTCGGCGGGAGCGGTCGCGGAGGACATCGGGGTGACGGGTCCTTTCACCAGTGGCGGCCGGCCGGCAGCCGGTCGAGTTCGGGGCGGGAGAGGTGCAGCACCTGGTACCGGACACCGGGCACATCTTCAGGGGCCGGGCCGTGCCAGAGGGCGAAGCGGAGCAGTTCCCAGCGGCTCAGGTCGACGGCCACCGCCGCGGTGTGCAGGTCCGGGTGCACGGGGAGGTCGGCGAGCGCCCGCTCGACGGCCTCGGCCGGGTCGGCGGCTTCCGGCAGCCGTACGGTCTCGCGGGTGGCGGTGGTCGGCGGCCCGACCTGGTCCCCTGCTCCGCCCGCTGCCGCCTGGGCCGCCGACGCACCGTGGGTCAGGCCCGCGCCGAGCCAGTGCCGGACGGCGGGGCGGCCGAAGTCGGCACTCAGGCCGCGGAAGCCCGCTCCCCAGAGGAAGCTGTTCATGCCCTCGGCGGTGCGCCAGAGGTAGAACGGCGCGTACTGGTTGACGGGCGAACCCTGGTGGCCGCGCTCGCGGACCAGATAGGCCTTGAGGCCGAGGCCCGGGTATGCGTCGAGCAGGTGGCCCTTGTCGGCGACGCGTCGGCGGATGATGCCCATGTCGTAGTCGGCGGGGAGGGTGATCTCGTACTGCATGGCGTGCACGGTGGGGCTCCTCGGGGTCGACTGGCTCTGCGGGCGGGCTCTGCGGGCGCTCTGCGGGTGCTCTGCGGGTGCCTCAGGTTCGGCGGGCTCTGCGGGAAGGCTCTGCGGGCGCCCTCGGGTCGGCGGCGCGGGTAAGGACGACTGGTCAGGCCGTGCGGTGTGCGGCGAGCAGGCCGAGGGCGCCGCGGACGGCCTGGTCGAAGGGCTCGGCGCTGCCGGCGGCGCGGGCCAGGACGTAGCCGCCCTGGACGACGGCGACCACGGCGGCGGCGGTGTCGGCCGGGTCGAGGCCGGGGGCGAACTCGCCGGCCGCCTGGCCTTCGGCGATCAGTCCGGCGATCCGGCCGCGCAACCAGTCGAAGGTCTCCTCGACGGGCGCGCGCAGCTGCGGGTCGGCCACCACGTCCGGGTCCTGGGCCATCCGGCCGATCCGGCAGCCGCGCAGGACGTCGCGGTCGCGGTGCAGGTAGCCGGCGATCCGGTCGTAGGCGGTGCCGGGGGCGGCGAGGTCGGCCTCGGCGACGCCCCGCATCTGGTCGGCACTGCGGCGCAGGGCGGCGGCCGCGAGATCGGGCTTGCCGGTGAAGTGGTGGTACATGCTGCCCTGGCCGACTCCGGAGTGCTGCTGGATGGCCTTGGGGCTGGTGCCGACGTAGCCGCGCTCCCAGAGGAGGGCCTGGGTGCTCTCGATGAGACGGTCCTGGGTGCTCATGCGGATCACTGTACATACCAGTAGGTACAGAATTCCAGTGCCGGACGTCGTCCGGGGAGTCGGAGGCCTCGGATCCCCCAGATCTCTCGGATCCCCCGGATCTCACGGAATCTCACGGATCTGCCGGACATGCCGGACCGCCTTCGCCGGGCGGAGACGGTCGAGGGCCGTGCGCCGCCCCCCGGCGGCCACGGCCCCTCGACCGTTCGTCATCCCCCGCCCCGCCGAACGGCATTCCGGCGCGGATGGTGGCGCGCGTCACGTCACCGACGGTGGTCGGCATCACGCCGCGTAGGGGTGCACGGCGCATTGCGCGGGCGGGCGGCCCGCCCGCGCGACTACGGCAGCGCGCGACGGACCTCCGGGACCACCTCGGTTGCGAACAGCTCCAGTTGTTCCCGCTGCGCCCCTTCGGTGAGCGCGTCCACCCCGATGCCGACCACCTCGTTGCCGAAGGCCTCGTGGTAGCGGTGGATCTTCTCGATCACCTGCTGGGGGCTGCCGACCAGCGCCGATCCGCGCTCCAGCGCGTCCTCCAGTGATGTGAACGGCGAGTTGTTGTGCCGGCCGGCGGCCGAGTCGAGCAGCGCGTTCCAGTACGGGCGGAAGCCCTCGACGGCGTCCTGTGAACGCCTGGCGACGTACAGCCCGCCGAAGCTCGCGCCCACCCGGGCCCGCGCCGGGTCGTGCCCGTAGTGCTCCCAGCGCTCGCGGTAGTGCTCCACCAGCGCCCGGTACTTCTCCAGCGGGTGGAAGGAGTTGGCGGAGAAGAGCGGGTCGCCGTGGCGGGCGGCGAGATCGGTGGACTGCCTGCTGGTCGCGCTGCCGTGCCACACCGGTATCGGGTCCTGGAACGGGCGCGGCCAGACGGTGGCGTCCTTCAGCGGCGGCCGGGTGGAGCCCTCCCAGGTCACCTTCTCCTCGCGCCAGAGCCGGCGCAGCAGGCCGTAGTTCTCCGCGAGCGCCTCCCACTGGCGCTCCTCGGGGAGGCCGAACAGCCCGAAGTGGCGCGGATCGTTGCCCTTGCCGACGATCAACTCGAGTCGGCCTCCCGAGAGTTGGTCGAGCATCGCGTAGTCCTCGGCGACCCGCACCGGGTCGAGGATGCTGAGCACGGTCACCGTGGTGAACAACCGGAGGGTGGAGGTACGGGCGGCGATGGCGCTGAGCAGCAGGGGCGGGGCCGGGGAGAGGAACGGCTCGCCGTGCCGCTCCCCTACGCCATAGCCGTCGTAGCCGAGTTGCTCGGCGAGGACCGCCTGGTCGATGACGTTGCGCAGCTTCCGCTGCGGGGTCCGCCGGACGCCGGTGACCGGGTCGGAGGCGTTGGCGACGAGGGACGAGACGGTGAACCGCACGGCGGTCTCCTTGGGCGCTCTGGTCGGGCTCGGGAGGGGCTCGGGACTCGCCTGGGACGGGAGCGGCGGAGTCCCAGGGCACGGTGAGCCGCGCGGAGCACGGGGCCGGCGCGAGGTCCGGTGCGTGCGCTCACACGGGCGGCACCGGCGGAACGGCTGACAGGGCGGGCGGCAGGGCGCCCGGGTGGGCGGGCCGCTCGGGCGGCGGCCCGTGCGGGCCGCGGGGCGCGGTGGTGTCAGCGGTCGGTGCTGCGGTGGCGGCGACAACAACAGCGGGCCGCGGCGGCGGTCACGGTCCGGACTGCCATCTCGCCTCCCCCTCGCCTCGCACACATACGATCCTCCGCGAGCATAGGCACCGGCCGGAAGTGGGGCAAGGGCTTGATCCGCCACGGCCGGCTGGCAAGATGTCCGCCATGAGCTACCTCGCCGCGGATGACCGCTATGACTCGATGACCTACCGGAAGGCCGGCCGCAGCGGCGTCCAGCTGCCCGCCGTCTCGCTCGGGCTCTGGCACAACTTCGGCGACGCCCAGCCACTGGAGGTGCAGCGGGCGGTGCTGCGCCGGGCCTTCGACCGGGGCGTCACCCACTTCGACCTGGCGAACAACTACGGCCCGCCGTACGGCAGCGCCGAGCGCAACTTCGGCTACCTGTTCGCCCAGGACTTCCGGCCGTACCGGGACGAGCTGTTCATCGCCAGCAAGGCCGGCTGGGACATGTGGCCCGGCCCGTACGGCAACGGCGGCAGCCGCAAGTACCTGCTGGCCAGCCTCGACCAGTCGTTGGACCGGATGGGGTTGGACTACGTCGACGTCTTCTACTCGCACCGGTACGACCCGGAGACCCCGATCGAGGAGACGATGGGGGCGCTGGACAGCGCGGTCCGCTCGGGCCGGGCACTGTACGCGGCGATCTCCAACTACCCGGCGGAGCAGCACCGGGAGGCGGTGGCGATCCTGCGCGAGCTGGGGACGCCGGTGCTGATGAACCAGTCGGCGTACTCGATCCTCAACCGGTACGTGGAGGACGGCGGCGTCCTGGACGCGGTGGGCGACACCCAGACCAGTCTGATCGCCTACTCGCCGCTGGCTCAGGGGCTGCTGACCGACCGCTACCTGTCCGGGGCGGTGCCGGCGGGCTCGCGGATGTCGGTCGGGAAGTTCCTCACCGAGGAGACGCTGACCGGCACGAAGCTGGAGCAGCTGCGGGCGCTGGCCGAGGTCGCCGAGGGGCGCGGGCAGACGCTGGCGCAGCTGGCGCTGTGCTGGGTACTGCGGGACCCGCGGGTGGTCTCGGTGATCATCGGCGCGAGCAGCGTGGCCCAGCTGGACCAGAACCTCGACGCGCTGGCGGGCGGGCCGCTGACGGCGGAGGAGCTGGCGGAGATCGACCGGCTGAGCCGCTGAGGGCCGGGTGGAGGCGGGCGGCGACAGCTGACAAGTGACGACCGACAGCTGACAGATTTCAGAATCTGTCAGCTGTCATCTGTTATCCGTCGTCTGTTCGTTGTCAGCCGTCAGTCCTCAGCCGCTGGCCGCTTGACGCCCAGGGCGGGCAGAACCGTTTCTGCAACCCGGTGCGCCTCTTCCAGCAGCGGGTTGCCCGAGAGGATGAAGGTGTCGACGCCCAGCGCCTCGAACTCCTGCAACCGCTCGATCACCTGGGCGGTCGAGCCGACCACGGCCGTGCCGGGGCCGGGGCGGAACAGGCTCATCCCCGGCCACAGGTTGGGGTAGGCCTCCAGCTCCCGGGCCCGGGCCGGCACCTTGCCGCCGTGCTGCCGGAACTGCCGCTGCCAGCCGACCCCGTCCTCCCCCTTCGCCCCGCCCAGCTGGCGCGCGTAGGTGGCCTCGCTGGTCACGTCCAGCAGCCGGTCGGCGGCCGCCCAGGCCTCGTCCTCGGTGTCGCGGACGATCAGGTGCAGCCGCAGTCCGATCCGCAGGGTCCGGCCGTGGGCGGCGGCACGCTCCCGGACCAGGTCCAGCTTCTCCTTGAGCAGGTGCGGCGGCTCGCCCCAGGTCAGGTACACGTCCACGTGCCGGGCCGCCATCTCGATGCCGGCGGCCGAACTGCCGCCGAACCAGAGCGGGATGCCGCCGGGCTGCACCGGGGCGAGTTCGCGCAGGCTCGCGCCCGCGTTCCTCAACTCGTAGAACTCGCCCTTGTGGTCGAAGACCTCACCCGCCGTGAGGCGCTTGACGATCGACCAGTACTCTCCGCTGAGCCGGTACCGGTCGTCGTGCTCGACGTCCAGGCCGTACTCGCGCAGCTGCGCGGTCGAGCCGTTCACCACGTTGAAGCGCAGCCGGCCGCCGTGCAGGTGGTCGAAACTCAGCGCCATCTTGGCCAGCAGCGTGGGCGAGACCAGCCCGGGGTGGACGGCCAGCAGCGGCTTGAAGGCCGGGGTGGTGGCCGCCGCGAGCGCGCTGCCGAGTGTCCAGACGTCGTACAGGTCGGTCGCGAGCAGGGCGCCGGTGTATCCCAACCGCTCACAGCTGCCCGCGAGTTGCTGGAGGTAGCGGAGGTCCACCGGGCGGCGCCCGGCCGGTTCCCAGGGGTAGTGGCCCTCGCGCGGGATGATGTACCAGAGGACTTCGGAGGCCACGAGTCAGACCGCCTTCGCGAGCGCGGCGGCCACCGGGGCCTCCAGTGCGGGCAGGTGGGCGTCGGCGACGGTCAGCGCCCGGTCGATGAAGCCCACCCCGTGGAAGATGTCCGCGGCCTCCTGCTGCTCGGCGACGAACCCGGCGGTGGCGGGCTCCAGTCGCCACGGCAGTGCGCCCAGCGCGGCCTGCCAGTCGGCGGCCGTGCCGCCCAGCTCCTCGGCGGCGATCGCGGCGGCCTCGGCCGGGTTGGCGGCCGCCCAGGCATCCGCCCGGCGCAGCGCGGTCGCGATCGCGGCGACCACCTCGGGGCGCCCGGTCGCGAAGTCGCGACGGGTGAAGAACACCGAGCGGTCGGTGATGACGTCACCGGTGCGGACCAGCTCGCGGAACTCCCCGGTGCGGCGGGCGGCGGCGAGTTCGGCGCCCTGGGCGATCCAGCCGGCGATCTCGCCGTCGCGCAGCCGCTGCGCCTGGTCCTCACCGGGCGCCGGGCGCGCGGGGGTGACGTCGCCGCCGTACGAGAGCCCCTGCGCGTCCAGGGCCTTGGCGAGCAGGTGGGTCTGCCAGGAGCCCACGGCGAGGACGACGGTGGAGCCCTTGAGGTCCGCGACCGTCCGCACCGGGCCCGAGTCCAGCACCAGCAGGGCGCCGTGGTCCGGGCGGGGTGCCGAGACCGCCGCGTACACCAGGTCGTGGCCGGCCGCCTGCGCGGTGATCGGCGGGGTGGAGCCGGTCCCGCCGAAGTCGATGACGCCCTCGGCGAGCAGCGTTCCGGTGCGGGTGCCGTCCGTGTAGTGGTGGAAGGCGCCGGTCTCGCCGAGCGGCGCCAGCTCCTCGTCCAGGTACGGGAGTCGGGCGAGGTAGTAGAGCGAGGGGTTGCTGGCGTGGACGCCGAGGGTCACGGTCATCTGGTCAACTCCGTTGGTGCTGGCTGGGTCTGTCGGACGTCGGGGGAAATCGGCAGGCGGTCGGGTGAGTTCACTGGTCCACGGGGTTCCGCGACCCCGGTGGTCGTCGCTGAATCTCTGCGGGCCTCAGTGGACCTCAGCGGACCTCAGTGCACGCCGAGGTCGGCGAGCAGCCGGCGCCGCAGATCGGCGAAGGCGGGATCGGCCGGGTCGCGCGGGTGCTGGACGGTGACGGTCTCGTCCCGGGCGAGCAGACCGTCGCGCAGTACCACGACCCGGTCGGCGAGCCGTACGGCCTCGTCCACATCATGGGTGACCAGCAGCACCGCCGGGCGGTGGCGGCGCACCAGGTCGCCGACGAGGTCCTGCATGCGCAGTCGGGTGAGCGCGTCCAGCGCGGCGAACGGTTCGTCGAGCAAAAGGAGTTGAGGCTCCCGGACGAGTGCCCTGGCGAGCGCGACGCGCTGCGCCTCACCGCCCGAGAGGGTGGCCGGCCAGGCCTCGGCGTGCCCCTCCAGGCCGACCTCGGCGAGGGCCTTCAGCCCGGTCTCCCGGGTCGCGGCGCCGCGCGGCAGGCCGACCGTGACGTTGGCCAGCACCCGCTTGGACGGCACCAGCCGGGGTTCCTGGAAGACCACGGTCCGGACCGGCGGGACCAGCACGGTGCCCTCGTCCGCCTGGTCGAGCGCCCCGAGGATGCGCAGCAGGGTGGTCTTGCCGGTACCGCTGGCCCCCAGCAGGGCGACGAACTCGCCGCGGGCGAGGGAGAGGTCGACCCCGTCGAGCACGGCGCGGGCGCCGAACACCCGTCGCAGGCCGCGCAGATGGACGGCCGGGGTCGCCCCCTCGGGCACCGAATGGAAGGAGGGGGCGGGGGCGGCGGCGGACGACTCGGCGGTCATCGGTCCGCTCCCTGGACGGCCTGGCGCCACGGCATCAGCACGCGTTCGAGGACTCGGACGATGCCGTCGGCGGCGAGGCCGAGCAGCCCGTAGATCAGGATGCAGACGGCGAGGACGTCGGTACGCGAGTAGTTCTGTGCCTGGGCCATCAAGTACCCGATCCCCTCCGTGGAGTTGATCTCCTCGGCGGCGATCAGGGCGATCACGCTGAGCGTCATCGACAGCCGCAGTCCGGACAGCAGCGAGGGCAACGCTCCGGGCAGCACGACGGTGCGCACGATCGCCCACCGGCCGAGGCCGAAGCTGCGCATCGCCTCGACCAGCTTGCGGTCGGTGCTGCGGACCCCGCCCGAGGCGGACACGTACATCGGGAAGCTGGTGGCGACCGCGATCAGCGCGACCTTCGCGGTCTCGGTGATGCCGAACCACACCATGAACAGCGGGACGAGGGCCAGGAACGGCACGGTGCGCAGGACCTGGATCGCGGAGTCGAGCAACTCCTCGCCGAGACGGGTGAATCCGGTGACCACGCCGAGCACCAGGCCGGTGGTCGCGCCGAAGAACAGGCCGAGTCCGGCGCGCGTGAGGGAGACGGACAGGGCGTCGGCCAGCTGGCCGTTGCCCCACAACTCCCCTACGGCCTGGGCGACCTGGGCGGGCGAGGCGAGCACGTCCTGGGTGAGCGCGCCGGTGGCGGAGGCGAGGGCCCAGCCGCCGAGCAGGGCGAGCGGTCCGACCGTGCGCAGGGTCACGGCGAGTGCGTGGTGGCGGGTCCGGTGCCGCCGGCTGCGCGGGGCGACCAGGCCGGCGTCCAGTGCCGCGCGGGTGTCGTCGGGTGTGAACTTGTCGGTCACGGTGGTCACTTGGCACCATCCGCGAGCTTGTTGACGTCGATCAGGTACGGCTTGACGTCGACCAACTGCTTGGTGACCTTCTGGTCGGCGAAGAACCGGGCGACCGTCCCGAAGCGGGCGATGTCGGCGTCGGAGATGGCGTCGGCCGGGGTGCCCTGCCTGCTGACGTTCATCGCGACGTCCTTCTCCGCAGGAGTGACGGCGGTCGGGCCGGCGTCGGTGAAGACGTTGAGGTAGGCCGCCGGGTCCGCCTTCTCCTTCGCGCCGTTCTCCCGCAGGTAGGCGTAGAAGGCCTTGACCACCTCGGGGTGCTTGTCGGCGAAGCCGTTGCGCACGGCCCAGACGGCGTAGTTGTCGGAGCCCACTTCCTGGCCGTTGACCAGGAAGTGCGCACCGGCGTTGGCGATGGCGGGCGTCGAGAAGGTGTTCCAGGTCGCCCAGGCGTCCACCTGACCGGAGTTGAAGACACCTGAGGTCTGGTCGGCGCGCAGGTAGACCCGCTCCACCCGGTCGGCCGGGACGCCGTTCTTCTCGAGCGCCTTGAGCAGCAGGTACTCGCTGGTGCCGCCCTGGGAGACGGCGACCTTCCGGCCGACCAGGTCCTGGACGGACTTGACGGCCGAGTCGTTCTTCACCAGGATCCCCTCGCCGACGCCGTCGGGCGCGGTCTGGGCGAACAGCTTGAAGCCGGGCTTCTGGGCGAGCGCGGCGACGGCCGAGGTGATCGAGCCCTGGGCGACGTCCAACTGGTCGGCGGAGAGGGCCTGGGCGGCGGGGGCGAAGGGGCCGGCACTGCCCGTCCAGGCGACCTTGGCGTGGACGGCGGCGAGGGCCCGGTCCAGCGAGCCGTCCTTCTTGCCACGGGCGAGGAAGCCGTTGTTGCCGGGGTCGGGCAGCCGGAGCACCACGTCGGCCCTGCCGCCGGCCCCGCCTCCGGCGGAGGCCTTGGCCCCGTCGGCGGACGAGCCGCAGGCGGCCAGGGCGGTGGAGGCGAGCAGCGCGGTGGCGGCGAAGGCGAGGCGGGGGGTCTTCAACGGGGGTCTCCAAGTGAGTGACAGATGACAGCCGACAACCGACGGCTGACGACTGACAGCTGACAACTTTCGAAATCTGTTAGTTGAACGCTGTTATCCGAAGTCTGTGATCTGAGCGCCCTCGGCACCCGCACCCGTACCGGCGCCCTCACGCGGACGCCGCACCCGCAGCAGCTCGCGGGCGGCGCGGAGCGGCTCCGGGTCGGCCCATGCCTGGACGTCCACCGGAGCGGCGAGGAAGCGGTGCTCCCTGAGGAATCGTTCCTGCAGCGCCAGCAGCTCCAGCCGCTCCGCCGACAGGTCCAGGTGCAGGGTGCGGTGGCTGCCCGGCGCGTAGGCCCCGGTAACGCCCTCGGCGCCGGCACCGGTCTCGGCCCGCAGGATCCGGACCACCTCCTCCGGACGCTCCGCCGCCCAGTCGGCGGCCTCCAGCAGCACCGCGAGGAAGCGGGCGACCAACCCGGGATGCTCGTCCAGCAGCCGCTGGTGGACGGTGATCGGCCGGGGCGTGCCGTTGTTGACCCGGGCCCGGCGGTCCGGCGCCGCGTCCAGTTCCACGGCCACCTCCGCACCGATCCGGCGGGCCGCCTCGACGGCGAGCGCCCCCTTCACGTACACCGCGTCCACCGTGCCGTCCCGCAGTGCGGCCAGCTCGGCGGACCACTGCCCGCCACCCGGGACGGCCGGGACGTCCACCAGCTCGGCGTCCGCCAGGGTGAGGCCCGCGAGCCCGAGGGCACCGCGCAGGCCGGCCAGCGCCATGGCCCGCCAGAAGTCGATGCCGATGTCATGATGTGGGAGCGCCAGTCGGAGCCCGCGCAGCTGCCCGGGCTCGGTGATGCCGGTGCCGGCCCGGACCAGCACCACCTGGCGCTCCTCGATCCAGGTGAGGCCGATCAGCCTGGTCGCCTCGCCGCGCGAACGCGCCCACAGCGCGGGGACGTTGCCGCCTTCCCGGAACAGGCCGGTCAGCGCGTGGGTGTAGTGGTGGTCGGCGGCCACCTCCGGCGGGGCGTCCTGCAGCGAGCGGACGGCGATGCCGTCGGCGGCGAACTCGCGGGCGAGCCACCCCCGGTCGGCGGCGATCCCGGTCGCGGTGGGCACCGGGCAGCGGGTGAACCAGAGGGTGTCGGGAAGCGGGGAGGCGTTCTGGGCACGGCTGGACAACGGAGTTGGTCCTCCACGGTGACTCCGACGGCGGCCGGAGGAGCTGGGAATCGAATGACCGCACGACGGGCCACGAGACGGTGTACGCAAGGGGGTTGGATGCCGCGATGCGCGACGGCGGGCGGCGCGGGAGACGCCGGTCGGCGACGGTCGGCGGCGACGGGTCGGTCAGCGACAACACGCACGGGAGGGGAGACACCGGTGGGACGTCACGGCGCTTCTCCTTCCGCGGAGTCGGGGCGGTCACCGGCCGGGCCGAGCGGCCGTCCGGTTGCGATGCGAGGAGCGTTCCACGGCGGACGAGCCGGAAGCAAGCCTTTGCCACATGGTGGGATCAGTTGTTCATCAACGCCATTCCATTGCAACGTCGTCGACACAATCCCGCAGCACTGGCTGCCCTACGCTGAGACCGCTCCGGCCGCCCGTCCGGAGCTCCGAACCGAAACGCGAGGTGCCATGGCCGAGGCCGCCACCGCCGTCCAGAGTCCGCCGGCCGGTGCGCAGGCCGTCCAGCGCGCGCTCGGAGTGCTGCACTGCTTCCATGACAACGGCCCCGACCTGAGCGCCTCCGACCTGGCTCGCCGGATGGGCCTGTCGGTCTCCACCGCACACCGGCTGGCCCGCACGCTGGTCAGCGCCGGATTCCTGGAGCAGGACGAGCAGACCGCCCGCTACCGACTCGGTCCGGCCGTCGCCGAACTCGGCCAGCTCACCTTCCACCAGCGCGGGTTGCACCTCGCCGGGCCCGAGCTGGACCTGCTGTCCCGGCGCACCAAGGCGACCGCCGACCTGGCGATCCGCAGCGGTGCGCACGCGGTGATCCTGGTCGGCGGCTCCGTCCGCCCGGACACCGGGCTGGGCCTGCGCCGCCCGCTGCACTCCACGGCGCTCGGCAAGGTCCTGCTCGCCTGGCCGCGGCCGGGCGAGATGACCGCGCCGTCGGCGCTCGGGCCGCTACCCTCCTTCACCGACCGTACGATCACCGAACCAGCCGTCCTGGAGGAGGAGTTGGAGAAGGTCAGGGCGGCCGGATACGCGCTCAACGACGGCGAGTCGGCCGCCGGGGTGCGGACGGTGGCCGTGCCCGTCCTCGACGGCGCCGGACAGGCCCGGTTCGCCCTGGCGGTCCGCTCGACGCCCGCGCACCTCACCGACGACCGGCTGGACTGGTTCCTCGGCCACGCGCGCGGCTGCGCCGACGCGCTCGCCGTCCTCCTGCTCCCCCCGGACCAGCGTCCCTGACGGCCCCCCGGAACACGGCGAAGCGGCGGACCGCCCGCCTGCTTCAGGACGGGCGGTCCGCCGCTTCGACCGGACGGGGCGGACCCATCGGCGACAGCCGGTCAGCGGTGTCCGACCGGGCGCCGGATCGGTGGCGCCCGGCCGGTGGCACCGAGTCGTCGGCGCCCGGCCGGTGGCGGTCGGGTCGTCGGTGCCGGGTCGATGGCGGCTACCGATACGGCGACCTACCGGCAGTGACCTGCCGTCAGGCCGTGGCCGGGGTGTACTTGTAGCCGACCCGACGGACCGTCACGATGGTGTCGCGGTAAGCCGCCCCGAGCTTGCGGCGCAGCCGGGCGACGTGCACGTCGACCGTCCGCCCGTCCCCGACGTGGCCGTAGCCCCAGACCGCGGAGACCAGGTGGTCCCGGGTGTGCACCCGCTGCGGGTGCTCGGTGAGGTGGGCCAGCAGCTCGAACTCCAGGTAGGTGAGGTCGAGCAGCCGCCCGTCGACGTAGGCGTTGCGCCGCTCGGTGTCGACGGCGATGCCACGCGCGGCCGGGCGGACCGGACGGACCCCCGCCACGGTCTGGGCGGCGTACCCGTCGACCACCGGCTGGACGCCGGGTGCCGCGTGCGCACTCGCGGCGCCGACGGGACCGGCACCCACCGGCACCACCGGCAGACCGGCGCTCGCCGCGGCCGGGTTCTCGGTCGGCACCAGCACCAGGTACCCGACCACCGGGCTGCCGTTCGCGCCGCCGAACTGGCTGCCGTACTGGGCGAGGAGCGCCTGCGGCAGCACGCCCTGCGGCAGGGTGGCGACGACGGCCGCCCCCTCCGGCAGCGCGGCGAGCAGCGCCTGGGGGACCTGCGGGGCGGCGGCGCCCGGCTGCACGACGGCGGGCGCGGGGACGGCAGCCGGACGAGCCGGACCGACGGGCACCGGCCCGACGTGACCCGAACCGGCATGGGGCGGACGGGTGGTCGCCCCGGGCCATCGGTCGGACACCGATGCCGGGGGGACGGTCGGTCCCGCGACCCCGGACGTGCCGGGACCGACCGGAACGGTGGCGGGGACGGAGGAGACCGGCGGGAGGGAGCGGACCGCGCGCAGGTGCGGGGTCACGGTGGGCGGGGTCAGGGTGGCCGTGGAGGAAGAAGACATGGTGTGCCGCTCATTTCGCGCGTGACGGACGGGGTGGAGTCGTCTGCGCGTCGACCGGGCGTACTGCCTGGGCTGGACCGGACCGAACCGGGTCAGCCGGCGGAGGGCCGGGACGCGCTGGGCGAGCCGGGACACGTCTGATCGAACAGGTGCGGCTGCCGGGACGGCCAGAACGGCTCGAGGTCGGGGCGACCCCGCCGGCTGTCCACGGCGCGGCTCGCGCACCGGTTCCACCGTCCGGTCCGTCCGCCCGCGCGCATCGCGGGGGCCAACCCGGTCGTTCGGGTACGGCCGACGACGTCGGGGGTGGTGGTGGGGCAGACGATGTTCACTGGTGGTCTCTCCGCTGGGCGGGTCCGGTTGGTCGGCCGCGGGCACGCCGGACGGGCGGTCCGCTACGGCCTGGTCGACGGGTTTCGGCGGTGCGTCGGGCGGCGGGCCGGGTGGGCCGCGAGCGCCGGGGGACGTACCGGGAAGGTCAGGCCGGTCAGCGACAACACGCGCTGCAGATCAGCGCGTGGTCGATGTAGCGGCGGACGGTGAGCGCCGGATCGGCGAGGCCGCACACGGCGGCGCCGGGCAGCAGGGCACCGAACATCGAGGCACCGGCCACCGGGGCGACAGGCATCAGGGGGCCGGGAACCGCGGTGGTGATGCGTCGTCGGTCGACGGTCATGCTGCTGCCCTCCCCCTTGTTCGCCACCCGGCGGCGCACCGCTTCCGGTGCCCGCCGGCGATGCCTCGCCGGTACTCCGAAGGCCGTTCACCGGTCGCAACACCCGTGTGAACGGCGCGTTTCCGGCGCTCCCGACGGCATGGCCGGGCGGCCTTCGTCCACAGAGCCTTCCACGCCCGGGCCTGTCTAGGCAACCTTCGGCGCAGTGATCGTCCGGGATGCGGACAGCCGAATGAGACGTCGGGCGAAACGGGCAGGTCGGCGCGCCCACCTGCCGAGTCGTCGCACGGCCGTCGCGCAGCGGTCGCACGGCCTCCTCCGTCGAACCGCGGCCAGAGCCGAAGCCGAATCGGAGCCGAACCGGAGGCACCCGCAGCCGGCCCGGAACCGACCCGGAGCCCATCGCCCCTCAGGCGCCGACCGGAGCGCGGCGGTGCCGGAGGGCGGCGGCGTGCTCGACCAGTGCGATGAGCAGGTCCTTGCCGTCCTGCCGCAGCCGAGCGTCGCAGAGCAGCACCGGGATGTCCTGATCGAGGTCGAGCGCCTCACGGACCTCGTCCGGCGCGAACCGCTCGGTGCCCTCGAAGCAGTTCACCGCGACCAGGAACGGGATGCCGCGCTGCTCGAAGAAGTCGACCGACGGGAAGCAGTCGGCCAGTCGCCGGGTGTCGGCGAGCACCAGGGCGCCGAGCGCGCCGCGGGCCAACTCGTCCCAGACGAACCAGAACCGGTCCTGCCCGGGTGTGCCGAACAGGTAGAGCGCGAGGCCCGGCCGCAGGTCGATCCGGCCGAAGTCCATCGCGACGGTGGTGGTGCGCTTCGCCTCCACGCCCGAGGTGTCGTCCAGCGGTCGGCCCAGCTCGCTGAGCTCCTCCTCGGTGCGCAGCGGCCGGATCTCGCTGACCGAGCCGACCAGGGTGGTCTTGCCCGCGCCGAAGCCGCCCGCGACCAGGATCTTCACCGCGACGGCCGGACCGCCGCGCCAGCGCGGGTCGTTGGCGTTCGCCGGGTGGGCCGCGGTGCCGTCCCGGTGCGGCCGGGTGCCGTCCGGGCGGGCGTGGGGATCAGAGCGCACGGAGTCCATTGATCACGTCTCGCAGCAGGCGCTCGTCCGGCAGCTCGGCGAGCGGAACGGGTCGGGTGACGCTGATCAGCTCGGCGTCGTAGAGGTCGCCGAGCAGCACCCGCACCACGCTGACCGGCAGGTCGGTGTAGGAACCGAGCTCGGCGACGGAGAGCGGCTCGCGGCGGCACAGGGTGAGCAGCGTCTGGTGCTCCGGGTCGAGGACGTGCGCGGGCACGGCCCCCGCGACCTGCCCTGGATCGACGGCGGTGACCAGCGAGATCAGGTCGAACAGCCCTTCCTCGACCGGTCGGGTGCGGCCGCGGGTCATCGAGTAGAGCCGCACCACCGGGCCGGCCTCGTCGTCGAACCAGCGGTCGTCGACCGGGGTGCGCGGCTGGAACAGGTCGACGTCGGCCCCGTCCGGGTCCGGCTGCCCGTCCTCCGCCGGCGCCCCCGGGCCGGGCCGCTCGGCCGAGCTCTTGGAGCCGACCGAGCCGACCGAGCTGTCCGGGCTGTCCGAGCCGACCAAACCCTCCGAACCGGCCGAACCGCCGACTGGACCGCCGACCTGACCGCCGGTCCGACCGACGACGCCGGACGGCCCGGTCGTGCCCACCGGCACCTGGGGGCCGTCCGGCGTCTCCGGGCCGTCCGGCACATCCGCCCTCGGATCCGCCATCGGACCGCTCATCTCACCGGCGGGGCGGTTTCGGTGCGCGGCTCGGCCGCCATGTGCTCGCCGACCCGCTTGACCAGCAGCGCCATCTCGTACGCGATCTGGCCGATGTCCGCCTCGGCCTCGCTCAGCACGGCCAGACAACTTCCGTCGCCGGCGGCCGTGATGAACAGGAAGGCCTCGTCCAGCTCGACCATGGTCTGCCGGACGCCGCCGACCTTGAAGTGCCCGCCGGCGCCCTTCGCCAGGCTGTGGAACCCGGCGGCGACGGCGGCCAGGTGCTCGGCGTCCTCGCGGTCCAGGTCGCGGGAGGCACCGGTGGCCAGGCCGTCGTTGGAGAGGATCACCGCGTGCCGCAGGGCAGCGACGCGCCCCACCAGGTCGTCCAGGAGCCAGTTGAGGTCCCCGGCCGACTGCATCGACGTGGTCATGAATCAGTTCCTTCCGCTGGAGCGGGTGGTGCGGGTGGTGCGGGTACGGCAGGTGGTGAGGGTGGACCGGGTGGTGGCGCGCTCGCGCCGGTGTCCGGGCTCCGGCGGACCGGCTGCCCGGGCGGCACCCGACGGGCGAGCGGCGCCCGACCGGTGTCCTGCGGCGCGGGCAGCGCCGCCGGGGCGGGAGCCGGGCCGATCGCCCGCCGGGACCGGTCCGGCGACTGCCGGGCCGGTGCGGCGGTGGGCCGCCCGTTCCCGCGCACGGCACGATCGTCGGGCGTGCCGGGACGATCCGTCAACGGAGCACCGGGGCGGTTCGCCGGCGCACCGGGGCGGTCCGGGGACGCGCCCGTACGGTCCGCCGGAGCCGTGGCACCCCGTCCCCGGGTGAAGCCGCGTTGGAACGAGGCGAAGGTGGCCCGGGCCTCCTCGGGCGAGCGTTCCCGGGCCTCCCGGGACTCCCCGCCCTCCCGGGAGCCCCGGCCGCCCTGGGCGTCGCCGTTCGGCGCTGCCCCGGGGCCGTCGGCTCCGGTCCCGTTGCGGAACCGTTCCTTCAGCTGTTCCGTGAGCTGTTCCCTGAGCTGCGGCGCCAGGTTCGCCTGCCGGACCCGCCGGGGCAGACCGCCCGGCGTCCGGGGCGCGGCGTCCACGGACGGGGCCACAGTCGGGTCGGCCGGCCCGGCGGCCGCGACGGCCGCCTCGGCCGCGGCCACCAGGGTGTCCTCCCGCCGATGCCGCCCCGTCCCCGGGGCGTCCTCGGTGTCCGCCGCGGGCGCGGGGACCAGCACCGGCCCGCTCTTGACCCGCGAGGCCCGGCGCGGCAGCCCGCCCGCCGTACGGCCGGCCTCCGGCACGGAGGGCCGCGGCCCACCCGTCGTCCCACGGCGCCCGTCTGCCGCCCCGTCCTCGACACCCGCGCCCGTACGACCTCCGGCCCCCGCCGCGACGGCGACACCCGTACCCGCACCAGGACCCGAGCCGGCACCGGAGCCCGCGCCAGGACCGGACCCGGCCCCCGGCCGGGAGGCACCTCCCGACCCGGGCACCGCGACCAGGTCCCGCTGCCCGCGCCGGCCGGCCGCCGCGGACCGCTGCCCGGCCGTGCCCGGCTCCGGCTTCCCGTCGGGCGCCTCCGCGAGCAGCTCGCGCGGGATCAGCACCACCGCCGTCGTCCCGCCGTACGGGGACGGCCGCAGGTGCACCCGGATACCGTGCCGCCGGGCCAGCCGGCTGACCACGAACAGGCCCAGCCGGTCGGTGTCGGCGAGGTCGAACTCCTGCTCCACGGCGAGGCGTTCGTTGATCTCGGCGAGCAACTGCTCGCTCAGCCCGAGCCCGCGGTCGTCGATCTCCAGCGCGAAGCCGTGCGCCACCACCTCGCCCTGGACGGTGACCTGGGTGCTCGGCGGGGAGAACACCGCGGCGTTCTCCACCAGTTCGGCGACCAGGTGGGTGACGTCCGCGACGGCGCTGCCGAGCAGGCCGGTGCCGGGGAACGGCCGGACGATCACCCGGGCGTAGTCCTCGACCTCACCGACCGCCGCCCGGACCACGTCCACCATCCGGACCGGCTTGCGCCAGGCGCGACCGGGCGAGCCGCCGGCCAGGATGATCAGGCCCTCGGCGTGCCGGCGCATGCGGGTCGTGAGGTGGTCGACCTTGAAGAGGTCCTCCAGCTCCGCCGGGTCCTCGGTGCGGCGCTCCATGGTGTCGAGCAGGGTGAGCTGGCGGTGCAGCAGCACCTGACTGCGCCGGGCCAGGTTGACGAAGACCGCCGAGACCCCGCGCCGCAGTTCGGCCTGTTCGACGGCGGCCTCGACGGCGGCCCGCTGCACCGCGTTGAAGGCCTGGCCGACCTGGCCGATCTCGGCGTTCCCGAAGTGCAGCTCGGGGGCTTCGGCGGCCACGTCCACCGGCTCGCCCCGGCGCAGCCGCAGCATGACGGACGGCAGCCGGGTGCCGGCCAGCTCGTGGGCCGCGTTGCGCAGGCCGATCAGCTCGCGGGCCAGGCCCCGGCCGATCCGAAACGAGATCATGATCGACAGCACCACGGCGACCAGGCCGACGGCACCGGCGATGCCGCCGCGCCAGAGCATCCCGATCGCCGTGGACCGCGCACGGTCGTCCAGCCCGACCGAGATCCGGCTGTTGATCGAGGCGAGGTCGCCGAGCGCCCGGTCGGCGGTCTCCCGCCAGCCGTCGCTGTTGAGCGCCTGGACCACCCGGTCCGGGCCGCCGGCGCCGACGAAGTCCGCCTCGGCGCGGGCCAGCGCGCCCCAGGCCTCGCCGCCGCGCAGCGCGGCGTAGTCGGACTGGTCGGCGGGTTCCAGCTCGGCGATGTAGACGGTGAACAGCGCCTGCTGGTTGTGCAGGGCGTCCAGCGCGACCTGGTACTGCTCGGCGGTGGGCCTGGTGGCGCCGGTGCGCAGGCCCTCCATCGCGGCGTCCTCCTGCGACAGGTACTCGCGGGCGCGCACCAGCTCGATCAGGATGGTGCCCTGGCGGGGGAGTTGGCCGCTCTGCCGGGCGACGTAGGCGGACCGGAAGCCGAACACCGGCTTGACCAGGTCGCTGTACTGATCCAGCGCGAACTCCCAGTTCAGCGCGGAGCGGCCGACCTGGGCGCGCAGCGGCCCGATCTGGTCGGCGGCGGCGATGATCTGCACGAAGCGGCCGCGCTGGGGGGCGGAGAGCTTGCTGCCGGAGCTGTCCTTCTTCTGCCGCAGCACGTCCAGGCTGCGGTCGGTGGCGGCCTTGGCCCGCTCGTAGGCCTCCCGGGCGGCGGGTGAGCGCGGGTCGGCCAGGCGCTGGACGGCGGCGCGGCGCTCGTTCTGCAGGTCGCCGGTGTACTGGTCGACCGGGCCCGCGAACTCCTTGTACGTACGGCTGATCCCGAGCTGGTTCCAGACGTCCCCGGTGGTGGCGATCGTGGCGTACGCCCACAGGGCGATGAGCGCGACGATGGGCACCAGGAGCAGCGCGATGATCTTCGCGCGGATCGAGCTGCTGCGCAGACGCATGGAGTCCTCGGTCGGGAAGTGCCAGGCGCGGACGGGGAGCGGTGGGGTCGTGGGAACTGTGAGGGTCGTGGGAGTCGCGGAGTCGTGGGAGCGGCGGAGGAGCGGGGTCGGGGGCCGGGCGGGGCCGGGCCGGTCAGGGGCGGTCCGAGTGGTGCGGGGGCGGCGGTGGAGGGTGCTGGGGGAAAGGTCGGAGGAGGGGTTCCCGGCCACAGGTCTGCGAGACTCTACTACGCCCTCACCACTCGTTCGAGGGGCGAACCGGTCCACCGACCGGTCTCGTCCCGCACACGTCAGAAACCGGTCGTCGCCGCCTCCGCTTCTCGTCCGGGCCGTCCGCAGATGCCCGGAATGCCGCGTTGATCCGGTCCCTCCACGCCCTCCGTGCTTCCTCCCCTGCGCCTCCCCGGGCGCGACACCACCGGAGGGGACACGTGCCGATCTCGTCGCGTCACCGCCACAACCCTGGGAAGTGACTGGGCGATCCGATAGTTTCGGCCCACCCCGTACTACCGGCACCGAACTGGGGAGGACCGTGCGCGAGTTCACCACCCCCGCCCCGGCCGCACCCGAGGCCACCGGAGGACTCGCCGACTCCCTCTACGACACCGCCGAGCGCACCCCCGACCTGGTCCAGCTCTCCTGGCGGGCCGAGGACGGCCGGTGGCAGGACGTCACCGCCCGGGAGTTCCGGAACCAGGTGCTCGCCCTGGCCAAGGGCCTGCTCACCCACGGCGTGCGCTACGGCGACCGGGTCGCCCTGATGTCCCGCACCCGCTACGAGTGGACGCTGTTCGACTACGCACTCTGGTCGATCGGCGCGATCACCGTCCCGGTCTACCCCACCGCCGCCCCCGAGCAGGTGCGCTGGATCCTCGCCGAGACCCAGGCGGTGGCCTGCCTGGTCGAGGACGAGGACGCCGCGATGACGGTCGGCGCGGTCTGCGACGCACTGCCCGACCTCACCGGCATCTGGCAGCTGGACCGGGACTGCGTCGCCACGATCACCGAGGACGGACTCGGCGTGCCGGACTCCCTGGTGCACCGCCAGCGCCTCGGCGTCGCCGCCGGGAACATCGCCACCGTCGTCTACACCTCCGGCACCACCGGCCGCCCCAAGGGCTGCCTGCTCACCCACGCCAACCTGGCCGCCGAGGCCGACGCCCTGCTCGCCGGCTGGGGGGACGCCCTGCGCGAGACCGGCGGCGGCCGCCCCGCCACCCTGCTGTTCCTGCCGCTCGCGCACGTCTACGGGCGGGCCGTGCAGATCGCGGCGCTCCGCGGCGGCTTCCGGATCGGGCACATCCCGGAGGTCTCCACCGACGCGCTGCTGCCCGCGCTGGAGACCTTCCGCCCGACCTTCCTGCACGCCGTCCCGTACGTCTTCGAGAAGATCTTCCAGCAGGCCCGGCGGGCCGCCGAGGACGCCGGGCGCGGCGAACTCTTCGAACAGGCCCGACAGGTGGCCGTCGACTGGGCCGCCGCCCGGGAGCAGAAGGCCTTCGGACGCGGTCCCGGCCCGGGCGCGGCCCTGCGGCTGCGCCACCTCGCGTACGAGCGGACCGTCTACCCCAGGCTGCGGGCGGTGCTCGGCGGCCGGGTGCGCAGCGTGATGTGCGGCGGCTCCACGCTCCGGCGCGAACTGGGCCTGTTCTTCACCGGCGCCGGCCTCCAGCTGTACGAGGGCTACGGGCTGACCGAGACCACCGCCGCGATCACCGCCAACCCGGTCGGCCGGCAGAAGCTCGGCACGGTCGGGCAGCCGGTTCCGGGCGCCTCGGTGGCGATCGCCGACGACGGCGAGGTGTGGGTGCGCGGCGGCTCCGTCTTCGGCGGCTACCTCAACCATCCGCGCTGCACCGCCGAGTCCCTGGTCGACGGCTGGTTCGCGACCGGCGACCTGGGCCGGCTGGACGAGGACGGCTACCTCAGCATCACCGGCCGCAAGAAGGACCTGATCGTCACCAGCAGCGGCAAGAACCTGGTCCCGTCGGCCCTGGAGGAGCGGGTCGAGGCGCACCCTCTCGTCTCCCAGTGCCTGGTGGTGGGCGACGACCGCCCGTACGTGGCCGCGCTGATCACGCTCGACCCGGCGGCGCTGGCGCACTGGCTGAAGACCCGCGGGCGGGCGCAGCAGGCGGACCCGTGGACGGTGCTCGCGGACGACGAGCTGCACGTGGAGATCCAGCGTGCGGTGGCGGCCGCGAACACGGCGGTCTCCCGGGCCGAGTCGATCCGCGCGTTCCGGTTGCTGCCAAGGGAGTTCAGCCAGGAGCAGGGGCTGCTGACCCCCTCGCTCAAGCTGCGGCGGGCGGCGATCGCGGAGCACTACGCGAGGGACATCGAAGAGCTGTACCTGTCCTGAACCAGGCCTGTCGGGTGCGTCCCTGACGTACCGTCTTGTCCCTTGTGCGGCACGAGCGGTGGCATCGCCTGCGCCGGGCGGGCGGCCGCGCGAGGCGGCGGGGTTCATCCGCCGTTCCCTTGACGGCCTCATTGGTCTAGTCCATTGTTGCGACGATCCGGAACGATCCGGAGTTCCGCGACCCGGGGTTCAGCGCCCCGGTTCCACTGTTCCACGGTCCGATTCCGCTCACGCTCTCCCCACGGGCGTGCCCCCACCTGCTGGAGTCCTCACGTGTCGATGTCCACGCGCCTGTCCACGCGCCTGTCCGTACTGGCCGCCTCGGTCGTGCTGCTCACCGGCCTCGCCGCACCGGCGGCCTCCGCCGACGGCGCCCCGAGTGCCCCGACCGCGCCGACCGCGCCGACCATCAACCTCGCCACCAACCCCGGCTTCGAGGTGCCCTCCCCCGACCTCGCCGACTGGGGCAGCGTCCCCGGCTGGAGCTGCACCGGCGGCCCTGCCGAAGCCGCCGTCACCGCCGCCGCCCCGCACACCGGCGCCTCCGCCCTCACCGTCACCCCGGCGAGCGCCGAGTCCACCGGCGAGTGCGCCCAGACCGTCGCGGTCCAGCCCAACACCACCTACACGGCCTCCGCCTGGGTCCGCGGCGACTTCGTCCACCTCGGCGCGACCGGCACCGGCAGGGACGTCGCCCCGGCCTGGACGGAGACCACCGGCGGCGGCTGGCAGCGGCTGAGCACCCGGTTCACCACCGGCCCGACCGCGCGCAGCGTCCGGCTGTACGTGCACGGCTGGTACCAGCAGGGCCCGTTCTCCGTGGACGACGTCCGGGTGGACGGCCCCGCACCCGCCCCGGCCGTCGCCGCGGGCTCCGTCCCCACCGACGACAGGGTCGTCTTCTTCACCGTGGACGACGGCTGGCAGCGCACCCCCGAGGCGGAACGGTTCATCGCCGACCACCGGCTGCCCATCACCGCCTTCCCGCTGCCGATGCCGGCTGCCTCCGACCCGGCCTACTTCAAGCGGGTCACCGCCGTGCCCGGCTCCTCGGTCCAGGACCACAGCGTCTCCCACGCCGACCTCACCAAGCTCCCGCTGGAACGGCAGCAGGTCGAGATCTGCGACGCCCGCGACTCCATGACCCGCCTCTTCGGCACCACGCCGGCCTTCTTCCGCCCGCCGTACTTCGCCTGGAACGCCGACACCCTGCAGGCCGCCGCGAACTGCGGCATCCGCACCGTGCTCACCGCCGACGCGGACTTCAGCTGGGGCGCCGGCGACATCTGGCACCCGGGCCTGCTGCAGCCGGGCGACGTCGTGCTGATGCACTGGACCGACACCCTCGCCGCCGACCTGCAACGCGCCCTGGCCGCCGCCGACGCCGCCGGCCTCAAGCCGGCCGGCCTGGTCGACTACCTGCGCTGACGGACGCCGTCCGGACCGACGCGCCGCCGCTCCCGCTCCCGTCGGAGGAGGCGGCGGCGCGTCGGTCCGGGGTGGGCTGCTTCAGCGGCTCGGTTCGCCGGCCGCTCAGCCGCTCAACCACCCAGTCACCCAGCCGATCAGCCGCTCAGCCGCTCAGCCGCCGAAGACGTCCCCCATCCAACCGATCAGAAGCGCCTCGAAGTCCTCGGCGGAGACGATGCCCCGGGCCGGGATCACACCACCCGGCTCCCGCCCCTCCCCTGCGGCCGCTCCGTCCTCCCAGTCGGCGGCCAGGAACCTCACATCCGCCCAGCCGCCGCGGAAGAGCACCACGTCCAGTTCACCGCCGGTCAGCGGGTCGGCCAGCCGCAGGCCGACGGATTCCGGATCGACGACCCGGGCGCGGTCCGTCTCCAGCGGCCGCGGCCACGGGGCCGGCCGGTCGCGCCAGGTGAGCGGACCGACCGTCAGCCGGGCGGCACGCCACCTCGGGGCCCGGGCAGCGATCCGCGCGGCGGCGTCGTCGAGGTCCACCACACGGTCCACGGCGGTTCGGCTCCCTTCGAGCGGTGATCGTGCTCGTTGACAGCGCGTCCACGGCCTGGCTCTAATGGTGGCGTGCAGCGCGGCGTCGGCCAAAGAGTAGTGGGCCGGCCGACAGCCGAGCGGGCACCCTTCCGAAGGGACGATGCGCGATGAGCACTCTCTCCGCTTCCCTGATCTGACGCCAGGCGGTCACCGCGGTGCCCGCGTGCGCGAATCGCGTTTCCACGTCCTGCGTCCGCGCCGGACGTCGCCGGACGCGCGACCGGCCGTACCGCCGGTTCCAGCACCGGCATCCGCACTGGCACCGACACCGCGTGTGACCGCGCCCCCATTCCTCTCTGGAGATCCATCACACACGCATGCCCATGTCCTTCAATCTGAACGTCATCGAGGAGTTCCGCGCCAACGGCGGACGGGTCGGCGGCCCGTTCGAGGGCGGCGACCTGCTGTTGCTCACCACCACCGGGGCCCGCTCCGGGCGGCCGCACACCGTGCCGCTCGGGTACGTCCGGGCGGAGGGGCTGCTCCTGGTCGTGGCCTCCGCCGCCGGGGCGCCGGAGCACCCCCAGTGGTACCGCAACCTCCTCGCCCACCCGGTGGTCCGGGTCGAACTCGGCACCGAGGCCTTCGAGACCGTCGCCGTACCCGCCGAAGGCGCCCGCCGGGAGCGGCTGTTCGCCGCCGTCGTCCGGAAGGCTCCGGGCTACGGCGACTACCAGGCGCACACCGACCGGGAGCTGCCGGTCGTCGTCCTGGAACGGCTCGAACCACCCGCCGACGGACCGGCCCCGGTGGTGCGCAGCCTCGCCGACAAGCTGCTGGAGGCGCACACCTGGCTGCGCGCGCAGCTGCGCCACGTACGGGAGGAGGCGCACTCCCACGCCCCGGGCCGACCGGCCACGTTCGGGATGCAGCTGCGCCAGCACTGCCTGGCCTTCTGCGACGGGCTGACGCACCACCACACCGGCGAGGACACCGCGATCTTCCCCGCCCTGGCCCGCAGCAACCCGGAGCTGGCCGACGTCCTGGCGCGGCTCGACGAGCAGCACCGGGCCATCGGGCGGATCAAGGAGGAGCTGGTCGCCCTGCTGGCCGGGATCGCGGTCACCGAGCCGGAGCGGCTGCGCGCCGAGCTGGACCGGATGTCCGCCGAGTTGGAGGCGCACCTCGACTTCGAGGAGGCGGAACTCCTGCCGGTCCTCGCCGACATCCCCTTCCCGCCGAGCGGGCCGCCGCCGGGCGGGCCCGCGCCGGGCGGATCGGCGCCGGGCGGGCCCGCGCCGGGCGGATCGGCGCCGGGCGGATCGGCGCCCTCCGACGGCTGAAACGGCGTTGCCGCCGTCCCCTCCCCGAGGCGCGGGAGGGGACGGCGGCACCGTCGGGACCTGCGACGAGGCCGTCCTCGTGGCCGTCCTCGTGGCTGTCCTCGTGGCCGTCCTTCGGCAGTCCTTACAGCGCCGAGAACACCGGCAGGTAGCCGCCGGAGTGGCCGGCGGCCTTCGGGTGGTAGCTCTCGTCGACCGGCAGGGTGGTGCTGTTCAGCCAGGTGGTCAGCGAGCCGCAGATCTCGTGCTCGTTGAAGATGCTGCGGACGTCACCGAAGGCGAAGCCTGCGTTGGCGGCCCGCTTGGCGAGGACGCCGTCCAGGGTGTCGGCCGCGCCGTTGATGGCGGCGCGCTTGGTGTCGCCGATGCCGAAGATGCAGCTGCCGCCGACCTTGTAGATGTGCGGGTAGCCCATCACCACGACGTGGGCGTTCGGGGACTTGGCCTTGATCGCCGAGTACACCTTGTCCAGCTGGCCGGGCAGGGTGGTGGTGGCGTAGTTCTTGGCCGTGTTGACGGCGTTGATGCAGTCGGCGTCCGAGCCGAGGACACAGGTCTGCATGGTGTCGGCGAAGCCGGCGTCGTTGCCGCCGACCGAGATGCTGACCCGCGTGGTGCCGGCGTCCAGGGCGGAGATCTGGCTGTTCAGGACGTCGCCGGTCCTGGCGCCCGAACAGGCGACGAACTTGAAGGAGGACGGCGCGTGCGCGTTCTTCCAGAGGTACGGGTACGCGTTGGTGCTGCGCTTGCAGCTGCCGCTGTCGCTCAGGTAGCCGCCGGCACCGACACCGGAGGAGTACGAGTCGCCGAGGGCCACGTAGTTGACACCGGCGGCGTTCGCGGACGAGGCGGCGAAGAGCGTCGTCATGGTGAGGCCTGCCGCTATGGCGGCGATGGACAGGGCGCGGGCACGGCGGATCATCACAGCTCCAGTGGGGTGGCGTGGTGAGGGTCACAGAAGTGATACCAGGCGGTAGCCGAACCCGGAAGCGGTCATGCCAAGGATGTTGACGGGCAGTCTGACAGCCCGGAGGTGAACTGCCGTCGACGATCCGTGATTTCGCGCTGGTCAGAGCGGGTGCGCCGTGACGCGCGTAGCGCAGCGCGCGTAGACCGGCAACTTGCGGAAGTTCCGTGCGGGACAAGCGGGGTAGTTGCCGCCCACTCGTTGCCGGGCCGGTCCCCAAGGAGGCGTCAGCGGGCACAGGGAGGCTGGTGAACACCTCGGTGCGCGCCCAAAGGCGACCCCGAAAGGGTGTCACCGGCACGGCTGGAATTCACCGGGTCGGCCGATCTCGCCCCTGCGACCGAAGGTGAACGCACGTCAGGTCGACAGGCCGGGAGCGCACGTCAGGACGGCGTGTCGGGAGGTCGCGCAGAAGTACGGCGACGCGCGCGGTCAGCCCTGCACGCCGGAGTGGCCACTACCGGGGTGGGCGCCGAGGTGCACGCCAGCCGGGTACACGGCCCCCGGGGAGACCGTGCAGCCCTCGACCGGCAACTCCTCGATCGCCTCGTTCGCGGCCGCGGGCACGCCGAGCCGGCGGGCGGCGGTGGCGACCGCCGCCCGGGCCTGGCGCAGCCCGGGCGCGCCCCAGCCGAGCAGTTCGACGGCGAGGCCCGGTGCGACCAGCAGCCGCCGGTAGTGCCGGCCCGAGGCCGGGTCCGCCGCGCTCGGACCGACGGCCCGCAGCGTCGCCGCCATCCGGACCCGGGCGCACTCGTGCCCGCCGTTCGCCGAGCCGACCCGGTCGTAGAGGTAGCCGAGGTAGTACGGCCGGCCGATCAGGGCCTGCGCCTCCTCGGCCGCCTCCCGCGCCAGGGCGGCTCCCGGGTCCCCGCCGTCCTCCGGCTCCAGTGAGCCCCCGGGCAGCGAGCAGATCCCGTCCCTGGGGTTCACCAGCGTCAGCACCCGGCCGTCCGGCGCGAACAGCCACCCCCAGGACTGCTTGACCGGCAGCCCCTCCGGCACCTGCTCCCCCGGCCGCCACGGCCAGCCCGCCGTGGGGCGCCGCCGCACCTTCCCGAGGAGTTCGGCGACCTCCGCGCTGTACTCGATCGGGCTCATGCTCGCGCCCCGCGGCGCTCGGCGGGGACGCTCGCCCGCGCGCACCCCCTGGCACCGAGCTCGCTCCGCTCGCTCATCCGTCCCCCTCTCGCAGTCGGGCTTCGCCGGACCGGCGGTGCACGAGGAGGACCTGCATGGCGCGGTACGGAGCGGAGCGGCCGGAACGGCGGCGTGGGGCACCGCGCGCTCCTGCTGTTGATCTTCTCCGAATCTTCCCCGAACAGGCGGTCGATGAACAGTCCCCAGCGCCGCATGGTGGATGCGGAGGCGGTGAACGTGATGGATGCGGGGCGGCGGTGAGCCCTCTGGTCACCCCAGCGGCCCACCCCCTTCCCCGAGGCCCCGGAAGACGGGCAGCGGGAACCCGGGCCGAGGATCCACCCCGGGCGGGAAGGGCAGCCCGCGCGCGGCGTCGTCGGCCAGCTCGTCGAACACCTCGTGCGCGGTCATCGGCCGCAGCCGCCCACCGGTCAGCGCCCAGCCGAGCACCGGCGGCCGGGGCCGGGCCTGCGCGGCCCGGCCGTCCGCCCGTCCACCCTGGTCGTCGGTCGGTCCACCTTGGTCGTCGGCGCGTACGTCCTGGCCGTCAGCCCGTGCGCGCAGGCCGTCGGCGCGTACGCCCAGCGACGGATCGCCGTGCAGCAGCAGGGCCCCCTCCCCGCCCAGGGCGACGCCCGCCGCGAGCGTGACGCAGAACGCTTCGGCGTCCCGCCCGGCCGGGTCCAGCCGGCCGTCCTCCACGCAGACGTCCACCGCCGAGGTGAGCTCCTCGCCGTCCTCGGGGCCGTGGCAGCGCAGCGTCAGCAGGTGGCACCCCTCCCCCGCGCCCTCGGCCAGCGCCAGGTAGACCGACGTCACGTACCGCATCACGGCCGACATCCGGAGCTCACCGGCCGGATCGTCGCCGACGGCGTCGAGCAGGACCGCACAGGCCACGGACATCCGCACCCGCGCCCGGTGGTCGTCCAGCAGCACCGGGATCAGTTCGGCCAACCGCTCCCCCGCGTAGACGAAGGGCTCCCCGGCCAGCTCCGGATCACCCGCGTAGGCGACCCTGGCGGCGGGCATCCGGGGATCGAGGCCGAGCGCCTCGCAGTAGTCCTCGAAGTCGCCCGCCTCCAGGACCCGCAGGTGCACCTCCAGCCCCTGCCGGTGCAGGGCCGTGAGCTGTTCCTCCGCCTGTCGCAGGTAGGCCTGGTACCCGAGCCCGCCGAACAGTCCGTACCGCGCCAGCCCGGCGAAGTCCCCGGCCTCGGCGGCCAGGGCCACCGCCACCGGCTGGGGCGGCGGCGCGCCCCGGACCCACCCGCCGCGCACGGCCGCCCGCGCACCGCCTCCTCCCGCGGGCGCCCCCGGCGGCCGCCCTCCCCCGGGCGGCACCGCCCCGCCGGGCCCGCCGGCCGACGCCCCGCCGACACCGCCCCCGGGCCTGCGCCCGGCCAGCACCAGCACCCGCCGACGCCCCCGCGCCGGCCGGCCCGCCCCGACACCCCGCACCTCGCGCACCGACTTCCGCACAGCAGTCATGACTCCTCCTTCTCGCCCGTCCGACACCGGTCCGCGCCGGCCACCCCGGCCGGGAGCGGCCGACGCCGAGGAACATACACAGAGCCACTGACAATCGACCCCGAGTAATCGAACAAGCTCAGCGCCGGGCGCCGCAGCCACCGTCACCGGCCGCACCGCCACGCCCAGGGGCTCCCGGGGCTGCCGGCGTCCCGGGGGCATGCGCTTCCACAGGGCCGGGCGGGATTGTCAGTGCAGCGGGTTAGGGTCGGGGACCATGCGACTGCTGCATACCTCCGACTGGCATCTCGGGCGCTCGTTCCACCGGGAGAGCCTGCACGACGCCCAGCGCGCCTTCCTGGACCACCTGGTGGAGGTGGTCCGGTCCGAGGGCGTGGACGCCGTGCTGGTCGCGGGGGACGTGTACGACCGGGCGCTGCCCGGCCTGGAAGCGGTCGCGCTGTTCGACGACGTGCTGCACCGGCTGGCGGCGCTCGGGGTGCCGACGGTCTTCATCAGCGGCAACCACGACTCGGCCTGCCGCCTCGGGGTCGGGGCCGGGCTGATCGGGCGGGCCGGCATCCACCTGCGGACCGACCCGGGCGAGTGCGCCGAGCCCGTCCTGCTGGCGGACGAGCACGGCCCGGTGGCGGTGTACGGGCTGCCCTACCTGGAGCCGACGCTGGTGCGCGAGCGGTTCGGGCTGGCGAGGGGCGGGCACGCGGCGGTGCTCGGGGCGGCGATGGACCTGGTCCGGGCGGACCTCGCGGCACGCCCGGCCGGCACCCGGGCGGTGGTGCTGGCGCACGCCTTCGTCACCGGCGGCGCGCCGAGCGACAGCGAGCGGGACATCGCGGTCGGCGGCGTCGCCTCCGTGCCCGCGTCCGTCTTCGACGGGGTGCACTACGCCGCGCTCGGCCACCTGCACGGCTGCCAGACGCTCGCCCCGCACCTGCGCTACAGCGGCTCCCCGCTCGCCTACTCCTTCTCCGAGGTGCACCAGCGCAAGACCATGTGGCTGGTCGACCTGGCCGCCGACGGCTCGGTGACGGCCGAGCGCGTCCCCTGCCCGGAGCCGCGCCGGCTGGCGACGCTGCGCGACACCCTCGACGCGCTGCTCACCGACGAGAAGTACGCTGAGCACGAGCAGTCCTGGGTGCAGGCCACGCTCACCGACGCGGCCCGGCCGAGCGAACCGATGGAGCGGCTGCGCCGCCGCTTCCCGCACACCCTCCAGCTGCTGTTCGACCCCGAGCGGAGCGACACCGAGCCCTCGCAGTCGTACGCGGCGCGGGTCAGCGGCCGCGGGGACCTGGAGATCGCGGAGGGCTTCCTGCGGCACGTCCGCCCCGGTGCCGAGCCGGAGCCCGACGAGCTCGGCTGGCTGGGCGAGGGCTTCGAGCGCGTCCGGGTGGCCACCGACCGGAAGGCGGACCTGCCCCGATGAGGCTGCACCGGCTCACCGTCACCGCCTTCGGCCCGTTCGCGGGCAGCGAGACGGTGGACTTCGACGCGCTCGCCGCCGGCGGGCTCTTCCTGCTGCGCGGCGCGACGGGCGCGGGCAAGACCAGCGTGCTGGACGCCGTCTGCTTCGCCCTGTACGGGGAGACGCCGGGCGCCCGCCGGGCCAACCGGCTGCGCAGCGACCACGCCGACCCCAAGCGGCTGACCTCGGTCGAGCTGGAGCTGACCCTCGGCGGGCGGCGGCTGCGGATCACCCGGCTGCCGGAGCAGCGCCGGCCGAAGAAGGTCGGCACCGGCACCACCGTCGAACGGGCGCAGACCCTGCTGCGCGAGTGGGTCGCCGACACGGGCGACGGCACGCCCGGCTGGCGGGGGATCAGCAAGTCGCACCAGGAGGCCGGGGAGGAGATCCACCGGCTGATCGGCATGAACCGGGAGCAGTTCTGCCAGGTGGTGCTGCTGCCGCAGGGCGACTTCGCCCGGTTCCTCAAGGCCGACTCGGAGGAGCGCGGCAAGCTGCTGCGGCGGCTGTTCGACACCGAGCGGTTCCAGCACGTGGAAGCCTGGCTGGCCGAGCAGCGGCGCGGCCAGGAGGCCGCCGTCCAGGCCGGTCGGCGCCGGCTGCGGGACCTCACCAGCAAGGCCGAGCAGGCGGCCGGTCCGGGCGCCGAGCCCGCCGCGGGCTGGGTGCCCGCCGAGGACGACGACGCCGCGCTGATCTCCGGGGTGCTCGGCTGGGCGGCGGTCCTGCGCAGCGGCGCGGCCGAGCAGCTCGCCGTCGCCGAGGCCGCACTCGCGGGCGCCGAGGCGGCCCAGCGTGCCGCCCAGGAGCACCGCGAGGCCGCCGAGGAGCTGGCCGGTCGCCAGCGCCGCCACCGGGAGGCCGTGGACCGGGCCGAGCGGCTGGCCGGTTTCGAACCCGCCGCGGCCGCGGACCGGCGGCGGCTGGCCGCCGCCCAGGAGGCCGTCGGGGTGGAGTCGGCGCTGCGGCTGCGGCGGAGCGCGGCCGAGGCGCTCGGGCGCGCGCAGCAGGCGGAGCGCCGGCACCGCGAGGCGCTGGCCGGCTCCGGTGGCGAGGGCCGGGAGCTCGCCGGGGCCGGCCCCGCGGGGCTGGCCGAGGCCGAACTGCGGCTGCGGGCCGAGGTGGTCCGGCTGGAGGCGGCCCGGGCCGAGGAGCGGCGCTGCGCCGAACTCGCCCACGAGCAGCGCTCCCTGGTGCAGGACCGGCGCGCAGCCGAGGAGCTGGCCGAGGAGGCCGAGGACTGGCTGGCCGAGTTCGAGGGCGAGCTGGGCCGGCTGGAGCAACGGCACGCCGAGGCCCGGTCGGCGACCACCCTGGTCGAGCAACTGGACGGGCAGCGCGCCGAGTTGACCGCCCGCCTGGGTGCGGCCCGGGAGCGCGACGGCCTGCGCGCCGAGATCGCCGAGGCCGAGCCGCGGGTGGCTGCGCTGCGCACCGCCGCACTGGACGCCCGCGAGCACAGTCTGGACCTGCGGGACCGCCGGCTGAGCGGCATGGCCGCCGAACTGGCCGAGCAGCTGCGCGCGGGCGAGGCCTGCCGGGTCTGCGGCTCGCCCGAGCACCCGGCGCCCGCCGAGGCCGCGCCCGGCAGCCGGGTCGGCGCCGAGGACGAGGAGCGGGCGCGCCGGGCGCAGGCCGCCGCCGAGCAGGTGTGGTCGGCGGCCGACCAGGCGCTCACCGCGCTGCGGGTGCGCGAGGCCGCCGTCGCCGGTGCGGCCGGGCCGGACGGGGCGGAGGCGCTCGCACAGGCGCTGGCCGGGCTGGAACGCGACCACCGCGAGGCACGGCACGCGGCGGAGTCGCTCGGCCCGGTCGAGCAGGAGATCGCCCGGCTGTCGCAGGACCGCGCCCGCCGGGTCGACGAGCTGCGGGAGGCCAAGGAGCGCGCCGCCGTCCTCTCCGACCGGCTGCTGGCGCTCGGCACCGAGCAGCGGGCGCTGACCGCCCGGGTGGCGGCCGCCCGGGGCGAGGCGGCTTCCGTCGCCGACCGGGCCGCAGCCCTGACCCGCCTCACCGAGACGGTCGCCGCCGCGGCCACCGCCGCCCGGGCCCATGCGGAGGCGGCGGCCCGGCTCGCCGACGCCGAGGACGAACTGGGCAAGGCCGCCGCCTCGGCGGGCTTCCCGGACGCCGACGCGGCGCTGGCGGTGCTGCTGCCGCGCGAGGAGCGCGAACGGCTGGAGGCCCGGCTGGAGCGGCACCGCGCGGAGACCGCCGCGGTCCGCCGCGAGCTGGCGCTGCCGGAGCTGGCCGAGGCCGCGGGCCGTCCGCCGGTGGACCTGCCCGCCGTCGCCGCCGAGCTCGGCGCCGCCACCGCCCGGCTCGGCCGGGCGCACGCCGCCCACGCGGCGGCCCGCGAGCGCTGCGGGGCACTGGCCGCGATCGGGCGGCAGCTGACCGGGCTCGCCGGCGAACTGGCCCCGGCACTGGACCGGTACGGGCGGATCAACCGGCTCGCCGCGCTCGCGGCCGGCACCTCGGCCGAGAACCGGCTGCGGATGCGCCTGGAGTCGTACGTCCTGGCGGCCCGGCTGGAGCAGGTCGCGGCGGCGGCCAGCGACCGGCTGGTCCGGATGTCCGGCGGGCGCTACACCCTGGTGCACAGCGACGACCGGGGCACCGGTACCAAGCGCTCCGGGCTGGCCCTGCGGGTGGTGGACGCCTGGACGGGCACCGAGCGGGACACCGCGACCCTCTCCGGTGGCGAGAGCTTCTTCGCCTCGCTCTCGCTCGCCCTCGGCCTGGCCGACGTGGTCACCGACGAGGCGGGCGGCATGCCGTTGGACACCCTCTTCATCGACGAGGGCTTCGGCACCCTCGACGAGCACGCCCTGGAGGAGGTCATGGACGTCCTGGACGGCCTGCGCGAGCGGGACCGCGCGGTCGGCATCGTCAGCCACGTCGCCGACCTGCGCAGCCGTATCCCCGCCCAGCTGCTGGTTCGCAAGGGGCGGCGCGGCTCGACCCTCGCGCTGGCGGGGCGGGAGGACGCGTAGGACCACCCACCGGCTTGCGGCGCGGCTCGGCGGGGTGGGCCGGGCGGCCCCGGGCGGTTCGAGCCGGGTCGGCCCGGGTCAGCCCCCGGATCAGCCCGAGCAGGCGATCCGCTGCGCCTGCTGCCAGGCGCACACCGGGCAGAGCGTGCTGCCCGGCTGGTCGGCGGGCAGTTCGGTCGGCTCTCCGCACAGCACGCAGTCGGCGCGTGGCCCGGTCGCCTCCGAGTCGTGCCGCAGCGCCGCCTCCGCTCCGCGGTCGGGCGCGAGTTCGCAGACGTCCGCTTCCTGGTTCGTACCGGTGTCGCTCATGCCGCCTTCCTACTCCGCGCCCCCGCCCTGGTGCAACAGGCCCGGGCCCGGCCTCGGCGGACCCCGGGCGGCGCCGGCTCCGGTGAGCGAACAACGGACAGGTTTCAGCGAACAGAGGACGGCAAACAGATTTCAGAAGACGTTCGCTGAAATCCGTCAGCTGAAATCTGTTCGCCGACACCCGCCCCCACCCCCGACCGTCCGCCCCGCCGCCGACCCCGCCCCACCCGGCGGTTACCGTGGCCGACATGCCCACCGACCTGCACCGACGCCTGCTCGCCGCCCGCGCCACCACCCCGTCGTACCCCGAGGTGGGTGCCACCCGGGGTGGCGGCGGGCGGCTGCCGGACGGCTACGCCCACCTGCGGCGGCGGGTCCACCTGGGGCACGGGCCGGAGGTGCTGGAGCGGGCCGGACGGTACGTGCTCGGCTGGGGCAGCCAGGTCGGCACGGGATTCGCGGTCCACCCGGGCGGCCCGGCCCGGGCGGGAGAGACGGTGCTGCTGCGGCTGGCCCTGCCGGGGAGCCGCTGGCCGCGGCTGGTGATCCCCTGCCGGGTGGTGTGGACGGTGGACGAGCCGCACCGGATCGGGTTCGGGTACGGCACCCTCCCCGGGCACCCGGAGTGCGGCGAGGAGGCGTTCCTGGTGTCCATGGACGCCGACGGCGAGGTGTGGTTCGAGGTCACCGCGTTCTCCCGGCTGTCCGCCTGGTACGCCAGGCTGGGCCGCCCGGTGGCGCTGCTCTGCCAGCACCTGGCGATCGAGCGCTACCTCGCCGCGGTGGCCGCGCACGTCCGCTGAGCCCGCCGCGACGGCCGAGTCCGCCGCTCCGGCCGAGCCCCGCCGTCAGCCGAGGAAGGACAGCCGGACGGTCCGGCGCGGGTTGTCCCCGTTGGTGTCGACCAGCACCACCGACTGCCAGATGCCGAGCGCCAGTTGGCCGCCGATCACCGGCAGGGTGGCGTGCGGGGCGACCAGGCCGGGCACCACGTGGTCCCGGCCGTGGCCCGGGCTGCCGTGCCGGTGGCGCCAGCGGTCGTCGGCCGGCAGCAGGTCGCGCAGGGTGGCGAGGAAGTCGTCGTCGCTGCCGGAGCCGGTCTCCAGCACCGCGATCCCCGCGGTGGCGTGCGGGACGAAGACGTTGAGCAGGCCGTCGCGCCCGGCGGCCCGTTCGTCGAGGAACGCGGCGCAGCGGTCGGTGATGTCGAGCGCGACCTCACGGCTGCCGGTGGTGATCTCGAAGGTGCTGCTCTGGAAGAGGGAGGTCGGGAACGTGCCGGTCTGGGGGGAATGGTTGTTGTCCGCCATGGCGCCATCCTGTCCCAGGTCAGCGGGCCGGGCGTACTCCCTCACCGAGTCGCCGTGCCGAAGGGGCGAACTCGCGTAGGGTGCAAGGTTCAGACCACCCGCCCCGTGCACCACACAGCACCCGGCACACACGGCCCGGCACCACCCACCCCCGGCGCCCGGAGCGCCTTCCGGCACCGCCCCGACACACCGAAGACCCGGCGGACCGGATGGTCCACCGGGTCGGTTCCCGACCGGGGCGGCGGGGAGGGACCCGTGCCGCACCGGCCGGACCAGCCGCTAGCCGCGCCCGCCGAAGAGACTCCGCCGCAGCCGACGCAGCGGCGTCAGCAGCGAGATCCTGGTGTGGCGACGACGGGTCGTCGGGGCCTCGGCGCCGCGCGGCGTGAGTTCCCTTATCAACCCGAGCGCCTCGGCGGTGTCCACCGCCGGGAGTGCGGGCGCGCCGAGCACGGCCAGGTGTCGTTCGATCCGGCGGCCGGTCGTGCCGACACCGCACTGGACCGCCGGCACGCGGGGCCGAGTCCGCACTTGCATGTGTTCCATCAGTTTTCCCACCCCTACGAGGCGCCAGGGCCGTGAGGCGAAGACTATCCGTGACGGACGGCCTTCGCGCAACCGTCCTCGGTGTTGTGCCACCGTACCGTGCGGCGTCAACTGACGAAGCACCAGGGGCCGCTCGGCCGGTCACGACTAGGCATCAATGATGGTGCACGACCAGCCGTCCGTCACCAGGGCGGGCAGGCGCGGGCGCGGCAGCCGTACGCACGGCACGCGCCCGGCGCACGGCGGCACCCCGACGGCGCCACGGCCCGCGGCCCACGGCCCGCGACCCGCCCGGCACGCCACCCACGGCCCGGCCGCACCCCACCGTCGCGGCCCCCGTCGCCATATAGGGGACAACCGCCACATCGACAAAGCGATCATCGGGGCGTCCGCCGAGCACGCCCCACCCGCACGAAGGGCGCCGCCGAGGCCGCAACCGGTCGACTTCAGGAAGTGAACACATTCGAGGGATTGACTCCCGCCGATCCTCCAAGCAATATCTGATGCACGCGCCGGTGCCCGCACCGCACTCAAGCGCGTGTTCGAGTGATGAAGAACTCCGGCTCCAGCGAGCCACTGCCAGGCCGCCTCGACGCTGCGGCGGCCAGGCTCGCGCGGTGCCCGGACCGGCGGTCGGCCGTAGAGGGTCGGCCGGACCGCCACCTGACTGCCGGTGCCGCCCCGCGAGGGGCCCGGCACCGGCGGTTCCGGGTCCGCCCCGGACATCCACCCGGCCACCTACCGGAAGCCCCCGGGACGCCCACCGGACACCCCGCCCGAACGCCCCCGCCAGGCCCGAGCAGCCCCGCCCCGGACGTCCGCGCAGGTCGCACCCGGTGGATCGGTACACTCGGCCAGCGTGTCCCTCCTCCTCAGCATCGTGCTCCCGGTCCACGGCGTGGAGCGGTACCTCCCGCGCTGCCTCGACTCGATCCTCGGCGACACCCCCGCCGAGGAGACCCGCTTCGAGGTGATCGCGGTCGACGACCTCTCCCCCGACGGCTCCGGCGCGATCCTGGACGCCTACGCGGCCCGCGACAGCCGGCTGCGGGTGACGCACCTCACCGAGAACCAGGGCCTCGGCGGCGCCCGCACCGCCGCCCTGCCGGACGCCCGCGGCGAGTACGTCTGGTTCGTGGACAGCGACGACTGGGTGCCCGAGGGGACGGTCGGCGCGCTGCTGGACGAGCTGGCCCGCGAACGCCGCCGGGAGACCCCCGCCGACGTGCTGATCACCGACTTCACCCACGTCTACCCGGACGGCGGGACGGAGCCCAACCCCTGGCGCCACGTGCTGACCGGCTCCCCACTGGTCGAGGGCTGCACGCTGGCCGAGCACCCGGCGCTCTTCCAGACCGTGATGTCGGTCTGGAACAAGCTGTTCCGCCGCGCCTTCCTGGACGGCCTCGGGGTCTCCTTCGGCCGCGGCTACTACGAGGACATCTCGGTCACCTACCCGGCGCTGCTGGCCGCCGAGCGGCTGCGCTACCTCGACCGCCCCTGCTACTTCTACCGGCGCGGCCGGGACGGCGCGATCACCGCCACCGCCTCCCCCAAGCACGTCGACGTGTTCGCCCAGTACGACGCGATCTTCGCCTTCCTGGACCGCCCGGACCGCCCCGGCCGGCCCGTCCCGGAGACGTTGCGCACCCTGGTCTTCGACCGGACGGTCCGCCAGGCGCTGAACGTCTACGACACCCCCGGGCTGGTCCCCACCGACCGGCGCAAGGACTTCTTCCAGCGGATCGCCCGGCACTTCGACCGCCACCGCGCGGCCGGCTACCGCTTCCCCGGCGGAGTGCGCGGCGTGCAGTACCGGCTGGCCGCCCGGGGCGCCCGGATCGCGTACGCCGAGCTGCGCCGCACCGGTCGGCTGCCGCGCGAACTCAGGCGCGGGGCGAGGGCGGTGGCGCCGGCGGTGAAGAAGGGGATGCGCAGCGGCGCCCGGTTCACCGCGTACAACGCGTTCCGCCGGCTGCCGCTGGACGAGAACCTCGCGGTCTACGCCGCGTACTGGCACCGGGGTTACGCGTGCAGCCCGGCGGCCATCTACGAGAAGGCGAAGGAGCTCGCCCCGCGGATCCGGGGCGTGTGGGTGGTCGAGAACCGCACCCAGGCCGCCACGCTGCCGCCGGGGGTGCCGTACGTGATCGTCAACACCCCCGCCTACCTCAAGGCGATGGCGACCGCCAAGTACTTCGTCAACAACGTCAACTTCCCCCGCACGATGACGAAGCGGCCGGGCACGGTGCACGTCCAGACCCAGCACGGCACCCCGCTCAAGGCGATGGGCATGGACCTGCGCGACCACCCGGCGGCGGCCGAGGGGATGGACTTCGAGCAGCTCCAGGAGGCCGTCGACCGCTGGGACTTCCTGGTCTCCCCCAACCCGCACACCAGCGGGCACTTCGCCCGCGCCTTCCCCGGCCGGTACGAGATGCTGGAGACCGGCTACCCGCGCAACGACCGGCTGGCGAACGCCACTTCGGACGAGGTCCGGGCGATGCGCGAGCGGCTCGGGCTGCGGCCGGACACCCGGGCGGTGCTGTACGCGCCGACCCACCGCGGCAGCAAGGGCGGCTACGTGCCACTGCTGGACGTCGAGGCGCTGGCCCGGCGGCTGGGCCCGGACTTCACGCTGCTGGTGCGCACCCACTACTTCCACGCCGACGGCCCGGGCGACCTGTCGGGCGCCGGTGCGGAGTCGGCGCGGATCGTGGACGTCTCGGCGCACCCCACCGTCGAGGACCTCTACCTCGCGGCGGACGCGCTGGTGACGGACTACTCGTCGATGATGTTCGACTACGCGGTGCTGGACCGGCCGGTGGTGGTCTTCGCCCCGGACTGGGAGGAGTACCAGCGGGAACGCGGCGTCTACTTCGACCTGTTCGCGGAGCCGCCGGGCGCGGTCACGGTGGACGCGGACGGGCTGGCGCGGGCGCTGCTGGCGGGCGATCCGGAGCCGGCGGCGCGGGAGCGGTTCCGGGCGAAGTTCTGCGTCTGGGACGACGGCGGGGCCGCGGAGCGGGTGGTGCGCCGGGTGTTCCCGGTGGAGAGGTAGCCGCCCCCGGTACGGGAGCAGCGGCGGGGCCTCCGGACGGGGCCGGTGCCGTCGGTACGGCGACCGGCCCCGTCAGCGCGAGCTCAGCGCTGGCGGGCGGCCAGGAACTCCTCGAAGGTCAGGACGCCGTCGTGGTCGGTGTCCATGCTGTGGATCAGCGCCTCGGCCATCGAGAGGGTGACGTCGTGGTCGCCCATCTCGTTGGCGGCAAGGGCGTACTCGGCCGCGGTGATCCTGCCGTCGCCGTCCTTGTCGAAGCGGTCGAAAAAGGCCTTGATCGCCTCGGTGGTCTCCATCGTTCCCTCCTGGGTACTGCGGGGTGTTGCTCGGTTCGGACGGCCGTACCCTACCCGGCCGTGGTGTTCGCCACGGTCGGCGGGAGTGGACGTGCGCGGGGGTGGGTGTCGTAGTCTGCGGATCTGATTGCAGGCCCGGGCTCCTCCCGGGCGGTCGTTCGTCCAGGGAGGGAATCGTGCTCGACCTCGCCACCAAGTTGGTGCTGAAACCGGTCTCGCGGGGGATCTGGCGGCCGGTCATCGAGGGAATCGAGAACGTGCCGCGCAAGGGCGGGGTGATCCTGGCCAGCAACCACCTGTCGTTCATCGACAGCGTGGTGATCCCGCTGACCGCCCCGCGCCGGGTGCACTTCCTCGCCAAGGCCGAGTACTTCACCGGCACCGGGCTCAAGGGCCGGCTCTCCAAGGGCTTCTTCGAGGCGATCGGCGCCGTGCCGGTCGAGCGCGGCACCTACCGTTCCGCGCAGGCCTCGCTGGAGTCGGCGCTGGAGATCCTGGAGGACGGCAAGGCCTTCGGCATCTACCCCGAGGGCACCCGTTCGCTGGACGGCCGGCTCTACCGGGGCAAGACGGGCGTCGCCTGGCTCGCGCTGACCGCGGGCGTTCCGGTTGTGCCGGTGGCGCTGGAAGGTCCGGAGCAGATCCTGCCGGTGGGCAAGCGCGTGCCGCGGCTGAAGAAGGTGACGGTCCGCTTCGGCGAGCCGCTGCACTTCGACGAGCTGCACGGGCAGGCCCGCTCGCTGAAGGCCCGTCGGCAGGTGACCGACGAGGTGATGGCGGCCATCCAGCGGCTCTCCGGCCAGGAGGTCGCGGAGAGCTACAACGAGGTCCCGAAGGCGGCCTGACCGGCGCCCCGCGCCGGCGTACCGTCACCGGCGCCCAGTCGGCGGCGCCCAGTCCTCGGCTCCTCGGCGCCCAGTCGGCGGTGCCCGGCGCCGGACACCGCCCGGGGTGCGTCACAGGTGCCCGAGCGCGGCCGGCTCCGGCCGGCCGGCGGCCTCCGGCGCCTCCCGGCGCAGCAGCGCCGCGTACCGCCCGTCCAGCGCCACCAGCTCCTCGTGGGTGCCGAGTTCGACCACCTCGCCGTGGTCCAGGACGGCGATCTGGTCGGCGGCGCGGACGGTGGAGAGCCGGTGCGCGATGGTGATGGTGGTGCGGCCGGCGGCCAGGGTGTCCACGGCCTGCTGGACGGCGCGCTCGGTGCGGTTGTCGAGCGCGCTGGTGGCCTCGTCGAGGATGAGCACCGGCGGGTTGCGCAGGATCGTCCGGGCGAGTGCGAGGCGCTGCTTCTCGCCGCCGGAGAAGCGGTAGCCGCGTTCGCCGACCATGGTGTCGTAGCCGTCCGGGAGGGCGGCGATGGTGTCGTGGATCTGCGCGGCCCGGGCGGCCTCGACCAGTTCGGCGTCGCTGGCGCCGGGCTTGGCGAAGCGCAGGTTCTCGGCGACCGAGGCGTGGAAGAGGTACGTCTCCTGGGAGACCACGCCGACCGCGCGGGCCAGGGTGTCGAAGGACAGCTCGCGCACGTCGACGCCGTCCAGGGTGACCCGTCCGCCGGTGACGTCGTACAGCCGCGGGACGAGGTAGCTGAGGGTGGTCTTGCCGGAGCCGGTCTCACCGACCACGGCCAGTGAGCTGCCGGCCGGGACGTCGAGGTCGACCCCGGTCAGGGTCGGGCGCTGCTGCGCGGGGTCGTAGCGGAAGTCCACGCCCTTGAAGCGGACCTCGCCGCGGATGTCGGTCAGGGTGACCGGGTGGGCCGGCTCGTCGATCTCCACCGGCAGGTCGAGGTACTCGAAGATGCGCTGGAAGAGCGCGAGCGAGGTCTGCACGTCCACGCCGGTGGAGAGCAGGCTGACGGTCGGGCGGAAGAGGCCCTGCTGGAGGGTGACGAAGGCGACCAGGGTGCCGACCGAGACGATCGGCGAACCGGCGGCGGAGGTCAGCCCGGCGGCCCAGTAGATCAGCGCGGGCATCGCGGCCATCACGATCTGGATGGTGTTCATCCGCCAGCGCCCGGCCATGCTGGCCCGCACCTCCAGGCCGGCGAGCTGGTCGGACTGCTCGGTGAACTCGCGGGCGAGCGAGCCGGAGCGGCCCATCGTGCGGCCGAGCAGGATGCCGCTGACCGAGAGCGACTCCTGGACCGCCGAGCTCATCGCGGCCAGCTGCCTCTGCCGCTCGGTGGTGATCTTCTTGCGCTCGTGGCCGACCCGGCGGCTGATCCAGACGAACAGCGGGAGCAGCAGCAGCGAGACGACGGTCAGCCGCCAGTCGAGGGCGACCATGGCGACGACGGAGGCGATCACCGCGGTCAGGTTGGAGACCAGGCTGGTCGCGGTGGACGTCACCGTGGACTGCATGCCGCCGATGTCGTTGGCGATCCGGGACTGCACCTCGCCGGTGCGGGTGCGGGTGAAGAACGCCAGCGACTGCCGCTGGAGGTGCTCGTAGACGGCGGTGCGCAGGTCGTGCATCACGCGCTGGCCGACGGTGGTGGAGATCAGCGTCTGCAGGACGTTGAAGATGCTGTTCACCACCGCGGTGAGGATCATCCCGAGGGCGAGCAGGCTGAGCAGCCCGGTGCGGCCCTGCGGGATGGCGGTGTCCAGGACGGCCCGGAGCAGGAACGGCGAGACGACCGAGACCACGGCGGAGGCGGCGACCAGCAGCCCGACGGCCGCCAGGCGGCCCCGGTACGGGCGGAAGAGCGCGAGGATGCGGCGCCACTCGGCCGGTGGGCGGGGTTCGCCCTCGGCGCGGTCGGGCGGGGTCCAGTCGATGGCGGTGGGCCTCAAGGACGGGCCTCCCTGGGTGGGACGGTCGGGTGGGCGGCCGGGCGGGGGCCAGCATAGCGAGGATAGCTCATAGTTAGACAAGCTAATAGTGAGGGTTGCCCTATTCCTCGGAGCTCCCGGTCCCAGCGCCCGCCCCGGGGCCCCGGCCGTCGCCGGAACCCGACCGCCCCCGGCCGGCCCGACCGGCCGGCCGCCCCGGCTGTCAGTCGGCCCGGTAGGTGCGCGCCGCTTTCGAGGAGAGCCCGCCGAGCTTGCCGGAGGGCAGCACCCGGGCGATGGCCACCGCGGCCTTGTAGCGCTTGCCCGGCACGGAGACGGACCGGCCGCGGGCCAGGTCGCGCATCGCCTCGTCCACCACCCGCTCCGCGGAGAGCCAGGACCAGGACGGGATGTTGCCCGTGCCCATGCCGGCCCGCTCGTGGAACTCGGTCCGGGTGAAGCCCGGGCACAGCGCCATCATCCGCACGCCCGTCCCGCCGAGGTCGCGCAGCACGCCCTGGGTGAAGCTGACCACCCAGGCCTTGCTCGCGCCGTACGTGCCGCGCGGCAGGAAGGCCGCCACCGAGGCGACGTTGACGATCGCGCCGCGGCCGCGCTCCCGCATGCCGGGCAGGGCGGCCGTGGTCAGCCGCAGGACCGCCTCGACGTGCACCTTCAGCATGTCCAGCTCGTCCTGGAGCGGAACGGTCCCGAAGGCGCCCTTGTTGCCGAAGCCGGCGTTGTTGACCAGGAGGTCAACCGGGCGGGCGGAGTCGGCGAGCCGGGCCTCCACGGCGCCGATGCCCTCCTCGGTCGCGAGGTCGGCGGTCAGCACCTCCGCCTCGATGCCGAACCTGCCGTGCAGGTCGGCGGCGGCGCGCTCCAGGCGCGCGGTGTCCCGGGCCACCAGGACGAGCTGGTAGCCGCTGCGGGCGAGCCGGCGGGCGAAAGCGGCTCCGATGCCGGCGGTCGCGCCGGTGATCAAGGCTGTGGTCATGCCCCCGACGGTACCGACTCCCCGCATCCGAGCCCACACCCAGGGCAACGTCCCAGCTCAGCGGGTTGCGGATGCAGATCCCCGAAGGGGCTCGTAACGTCGAACAGGGGCACCGTCCGACCGGGCGGTGAAATCCAGATGAGGAGGCACATCTGATGCTTACTCAGTTCAGGACCGAAACGGCTTCGACGTCACACAGCGCGACGCTGGAAGCCGAGACACTCGCGAGCCTGATGGTGGAGGACGAGGCCGTCGTGTCCGACGCGCCCACGTACCTGCCCGAGGCCGCCGGCGCGGTGCTGCTCGCCGCCCTGCTGCTCCTCTCGCCGAAGGGCCCGAAGGAGAAGCCGACCCGGTAGGCCGTCTTCTCCCCTTTCGGGCCTCGTGCCCGTGACCAACCCTCCTGAAGGGGGACCCGATCGCCATGCCAACCGCCGAGACCCCTCTCCGTGACGAGTACGCCGCGGCGGTCGAGCGGGTGGCGGACCGGACCCTCGCCGTCCTCCGGGACGGCGAGGGCACGGCCGCACTCGCGGACCCCGACACCCTCGTGCCCCGCCCGTTGCTGGCCGCGGTACGGGTGCTCGGCGCGGACGTGTTCGCACCGCAGCTGCTCACCGGCGCGGAGCCCGACGGCACCACCGCCGCCCTGCTGGCCGAGGCGCGAGTCGCCTTCCCCGCCCCGACCCCCGCCTCTGCGGAGGCCGCCCTGGTGATCGGGTGGCAGGACTGGGCGGCCGGCCGACTGCTCGCCCGCACACCGTACGGCGCGGCCGTGCGAGCGCCCGCGCCGCTGTCCGGGCCGCAGGACGTGGGCTGGCAGACGTGGTCGAAGCGGATGGCCCAGCTGTCCTCGCTGGCCCTGCCGACACTGGACGGCCCGATGCACGACGCCGCCCGCGCGCACACCCTGGACCTCGCCCGCGGCACCGTCCGCTGCATGCTCCGGCGCGACCCCACCACCGCCGTCCGACTGGCCCGGTGGCTCGCCTGGGCCGAGGCGGAGGGCCGACCGCTCCGGCTGGAGATCGAGCCCGTGCTGGACCGGATCCGGCTGGCCGGCGACGGCACCTCCCGTTCCACCCTCGAACTCACCATCGCCCAGAGCCTGTTGAACGGGGCCCGGAGATGACCGACACCGCGGTGCTCGCCACCGCCCAACAGCTCGGCTCCCGGTCACTGGCCTGGCTGCACGCCGGCTACCAGCGCGGCTACAGCCGGCTGGAGGAGAGCACCATCGTCGACCTGGCCGACCCGGAGGACGTCTACAAGCCGCTCTGCGAGGCCGCCCTGGCCTCCTCCCTGGTCCTGCGCGACGGCGTGGCCGGCCCCCACGACGCCCGTCTCGCCCAGGAGCTCCTCGAAGCCGCCTGGGCCCAGCTGGGCGAGGGCGACCTGCTGCTCGAACGGCAGCTGCGGCACGTCACCCTGGTCGACCCGCTGGAGACGTACGGCCACTTCGCCCGCTCCGGGTACCGCCACGCCGCCATGGAGGAACTGCTCACCTCGATCGGCCGGCTCCGGGCCGTGCACGCCGTCGAGATCCAGGGCAGCCGCCACCTCGCGCTCGCCAACGCCCGGCGGATCGCCGGCCTCGAACCCCAGCCGGACTGGCCCAGGCTGGCCCGGAACACCTGGCTCGGCGCCCTCCCCGAGCCGTGGACCATCGCCTGGGTGATCGCCTACCAGGTCACCCACACCGTCTTCCACCTCACCGACTGGGGTGCCCGGCCCGAGTGCCTGCCCGAGCCGATGCGCGACTACCTGCGCGACTGGCTGCCGGTCTGGCTCGACATCTGGCTGGAGATCGAGCAGTGGGACCTCGCCGGTGAACTGCTCATCGTGGACTCCTGCATCGGGGAGCCGGTGACCGGACGCGCCGGCTGGGAGGCGCTGGCCGCGGCCCAGCAGGCGGACGGGATGATCCGGTGCGAGGGCTCCGCGCCCGACAACGACGACCCGGAGGAGGACTTCCGCCAGCACTGCCACACCGCCGTGGTCGGGGTCGTGGCCTCCACCGTCACCCTCTCCCGGGCGCTCGGCGGCACACCGGTGGCCCTTTGAGCCGGCCGGACGTGAACGGACGTGATGCGGCGAGCGGGCCGGACGTGAACGGGCCCGACTCCGAAGGCGGGCCGGACGTGAACGGGCCTGACGCCGACGGCGGGCCGGACGAGAGCGGGTGTGACGCCGGCGACTTGGACGCCGCCGTCGCGGCGGTGGTGCGGGCCGCCCGGCCGTACGCCACCGCCGTGACGGTCGCCCTGGTGCGCGGCGACCAGGCTGACGTGCGCTGCTTCGGGCGGACCGGACGGGCCCCGGCCGCTCCGCCCTGCACCCCCGGCACCGTCTTCGAACTCGGTTCCGTCAGCAAGACCTTCACCGCGCTGCTGCTCGCCGAGATGGCCGCGCGCGGCGATCTCTCCCTGGACGATCCGGTCGAGCACCGGCTCCCGCGCTGCTGGCGCGCGGCGAAGGTCCGGTCGGCGGAACCCATCCGACTGCTGCACCTGGCCACCCACACCTCGGGCCTGCCCGGGCTCCCCCCGGGACTGCTCGCGAAGGCCGTCCCGGCCTGGTTCAGCAATCCGTACGAGACGTACGGCGACGAGCAGTTGAGGGACGGCCTGGCCCGAACGACCGTACGGACAAAGCCGGGTAGCCGGTACGGTTACTCCAACTACGGGGTCGGCCTGCTCGGCCGGGTGCTCGCCGAGACGGGCGGGATGCCGTACGGGGACCTGCTCGCCGAACGGGTCTGCCGCCCCCTGGGACTGCGCTCCACGACCTGCGACCCGGACCCGCCGGGCCGGGCCGTCGGGTACCGGCGCGGACGGGCGCTCCCGCCCTGGCGCATCCCCGGGCTGCCGGGCGCCGGCGCCGTCCGGGCCGACGGGGCCGACCTGCTGCGCTACCTCCGGGCGCACCTGGACGGCGGCCCGCCGGCGGGCGCGGGTGACGGAGCGCCGGCGGACGCGGGCGGCGGGCTGAACGGCGGGCTGGGTGCCGCGCTGCGGGACGTCCAGCGGCTGCGCCTGCGGCTGCCTCACTCGGCCGACCGGATCGGCCTGGTGTGGATGCACCGCCGCTCGGGCGACCGGGACCTCTACTTCCACAGCGGCGGCACCCGGGGGTTCACGGCCTTCGTGGGTTTCTCGCCGGCGGGTTCGGCGGCCGTCGCGGCGGTGGCCAACACCGCTCCGGCGCTGGACGGCCGGTTCGTCCAGGCCGGCTACGAGGCGCTGCGGGTGGCCGGCGGGGCCGGGGCCCGCTAGGCCGTGTCTCATAATTGATCTTGTGGTGGGTCGAGGAGAGATAACGGATGCCGCGTGGGCTCGGATAGAGCCGTTGTTGCCGCAGCGGGA
>NZ_JBIAVL010000012.1:0-264463 GCF_042894165.1 Kitasatospora sp. NPDC001547
GCTAAGCCTTACAGCGCCGATGGTACTGCAGGGGGGACCCTGTGGGAGAGTAGGACGCCGCCGAACAATCATTGCTGAAGAACCCCCATCCGGGACCCGGATGGGGGTTCTTCGCGTTTACGGGCCGGCGCGGTCCCGGAGGGTCACCAGAAAAAATCTTGGTCGGTCGTGTCGAGAACCCGTGACCGGCGTCGTCCCCGGGGTGGACGCGGCCACAATGGGTCGCACCAGGCTCCGAGGAGAAGACGATGGCCAAGTACCTGCTGCTGAAGCACTACCGGGGCGCCCCGGAAGCGGTCAACTGCGTGCCGATGGACCAGTGGACGCCGGAGGAGGTCACGGCGCACATCGCGTACATGCAGGAATTCGCGGCCCGGCTGGAGAAGACCGGCGAGTTCGTCGACGGTCAGGCGGTCGCGCCGGAGGGGACCTGGGTCCGGTACGACGGTGAGGGGCGTCCGCCGGTCACCGACGGTCCGTTCGCCGAGACCAAGGACCTGATCGCAGGCTGGATGGTGATCGACGTCGACAGCTACGAGCGCGCCGTCGAGCTGGCCGGGGAGCTGTCGGCGGCCCCCGGCGCCGAGGGGAAGCCGATCCACGAGTGGCTGGAGCTGCGGCCGTTCCTGGCGATGCCGCCGACCGTCACGGAGTGACCTCTCCGATGAACGAGGCCCTGCTGAGGAGCCTCACGCCGAGCGTCATCGGCGTCCTCGTCCGCCGCGGAGCAGACTTCGCGGCGGCCGAGGACGCCGTTCAGGAGGCGCTGGTCGAGGCGATCCGGGTCTGGCCGGCCGACCAGCCGCGCGATCCCAAGGGCTGGCTGATCACCGTGGCCTGGCGCAAGTTCCTGGACGCGACCCGGTCGGACGCCGCCCGCCGGCGCCGTGAGGACGCGGCCGACCAGGAGCCGGAGCCGGGGCCCGCGGCCGCCGTGGACGACACGCTCCAGCTCTACTTCCTTTGCGCCCACCCGTCGTTGACGCCCTCGTCGGCGGTCGCGCTGACCCTGCGCGCGGTGGGCGGGCTGACCACCCGCCAGATCGCCCGGGCCTACCTGGTGCCCGAGGCGACCATGGCGCAGCGGATCAGCCGGGCCAAGCGCACCGTCTCGGCCGTCCGGTTCGATCAGCCGGGGGACGTCGCCACCGTGCTCCGGGTGCTCTACCTGGTCTTCAACGAGGGCTACTCCGGTGACGTCGACCTGGCGGCGGAGGCCGTCCGGCTGACCCGGCAGCTCGCGGCGGTGATCGACCATCCGGAGGTGGCGGGGCTGCTGGCCCTGATGCTGCTGCACCACGCCCGGCGGGCCGGCCGGACCGGGCCGGACGGCGCGCTGGTGCCGCTGGCCGAGCAGGACCGCGGTCGGTGGGACACCGGGATGATCGCCGAGGGCATCGGGATCCTCCAGGCGGCCCTGGCCCGGGACCGGCTGGGGGAGTTCCAGGCGCAGGCGGCCGTGGCGGCGCTGCACGCCGACGCGCCCACCGCCGGGGAGACGGACTGGACGCAGATCGTCGAGTGGTACGACGAGCTCGTCCAGCTGACCGGGAGCCCGGTGGTGCGGCTGAACCGGGCGGTGGCGGTCGGCGAGGCCGACGGTCCGCGCGCCGGGCTGGCGGCGCTCGCGGAGCTGGATGACACCCTGCCCAGGTACGCGGCGGTGGCGGCCTACCTCCACGAGCGTGACGGGGACCTGGCGGCGGCGGCCAGGCTGTACGCGCAGGCGGCGCACCGCGCGCCGAACCTCGCCGAGCGCGAGCATCTGACCCGTCAGGCCGCCCGGCTCAACACGTTGCTGAAGCGCCGTCGGCCGACGTGACGCCTCGGCTCAGAGCCGGCCGGCCGCCTTCAGCGCCAGGTAGGTGTCGGCCAGGGCGGGGGCGATCCGGGTCGGCGGGGCGTCCAGGACGGTGACGCCGTGGCGGGTGAGGCGCTCGGCGGTGGCCCGGCGGTCGGCCCGGGTCTGCTCGGCGGCCGCCGCGCCGTAGACCGCCTCCACGGTGCCCCGCCCGGTGGCGAGGACGTCCAGCCGGGGGTCGGCGACCGAGGCGAGGACGACCTCGTGGCGCTTGGTGAGCATCGGCAGCAGCGGGCGCAGGCCGTCCTCGACCGGGGCCGCGTCGAGGCCGGTGAGCAGCACGATCAGCGAGCGCTGCGGCGCCATCTTGAGGGCCGTGGCGACCAGCGAGCGCATGTCGGTCTCGTGCAGCGCGGGTTCCAGGCCCGCCATCGCGTGGGTGAAGGCGGGCAGCACCTCGTGGGCCGAGCTGCCGGCCACCGCGACCCGCTTGCGGGAGTCGTGGGCGAGCAGGTCGACCCGGTCGCCGGCCCGGGTGGCGAGGGCGGTGAGCAGCAGTGCGGCGTCGAGGGCGGCGTCCAGGCGGGGCGCGTCGCCGACCCGGCCGGCCGAGGTGCGGCCGGTGTCGAGGACGACGAGAATGTGCCGGTCGCGTTCGGGGCGCCAGGTGCGGACGGCGACGGTGTTCCGGCGGGCGCTGGCGCGCCAGTCGATGGAGCGGACGTCGTCGCCGGGCAGGTACTCGCGCAGGGAGTCGAACTCGGTTCCCTGGCCGCGGGTCAGGACCGAGGTGCGGCCGTCGAGTTCGCGCAGCCGGGCGAGCCGGGAGGGCAGGTGCTTGCGGCTGGCGAACGGGGGCAGCGCGCGGACCGTCCAGGGGACGAGGTGGGAGCCCTGGCGGCCGGCCAGGCCGAGCGGGCCGAGGGAGCGGACCGTCACCCGGTGGGCGTGGTGGTCGCCGCGGCGGGTGGGGGTGAGCACGGTGGTGATCCGGCGCCGTTCGCCGCCGGGGAGGGCCAGGGTGTGGCGGGAGGCGGTCTCGGCGGTGCCGGGGCGCCAGGCGGACGGGGCCCAGGCGTCGCGGACCAGGCCCCGGAGCGGTCGGGCGGACGGGTTGGTGACGGTCAGCTCGACCGTGGCGGGTTCGCCGAGCCGGACCGTGGTGTCGCCGCCGCGCGCGAACCGCAGGCCGCGGACCGGGGCGGCGAGCACCAGGTCGACCGCGACGGCGACCAGCACCGCACCGGTGACCAGGCCGATCCCGGTCCGGGACGGCAGCAGCAGGCCCACGACGAGCGCGCCGAGTGCGGCGAGCAGGGCGGTTCGCCCGGTGAGGGCCATGCGGTGCGCTCCTTCGGAAGCCCGTGAGTCGGAGACCGGTGGGTCGGAAGCCCGTGGGCCGGAGGGCCGAACGGGGGCGGTGCGGTGCGGGTGACGGTGCGGTGGGCCGGGTCAGCGGGGGGCGGGCGTCTGGGCGAGGACGGCCTGGATGACGGAGTCGGCGGTGACGCCCTCCATCTCCGCCTCGGCGCGCAGCGCGACCCGGTGCCGCAGGGTGGGCAGGGCCAGCGCCTTGACGTCGTCCGGGGTGACGTAGTCGCGGCCGGCCAGCCAGGCCCAGGCCCGGGAGGCGGCCAGCAGGGCGGTGGCGCCGCGCGGGGAGACGCCGATCGACAGCGACGGGGACTGCCGGGTGGCCCGGCAGAGGTCGACGATGTAGGCGAGGACCTCGGGGGCGACGGTCAGCCGGGCGATCTGCTCGCGGGCGGCGGCGAGGTGCTCGGGCCCGGCGACCGGGCGGACGCCGGCCGCGCCGAGGTCGCGCGGGTCGAAGCCGGCGGCGTGCCGGGAGAGCACCTGGAACTCCTGGTCGCGGTCGGGCAGCGGCAGGATCAGCTTGAGCAGGAAGCGGTCCAGCTGGGCCTCGGGCAGCGGGTAGGTGCCCTCGTACTCGACCGGGTTCTGGGTCGCGGCGACCAGGAACGGGACGGGCAGCGCGCGCGGCTCGCCGTCCACGGTGACCTGGTGCTCCTCCATGGCCTCCAGCAGGGCCGCCTGGGTCTTCGGCGGGGTGCGGTTGATCTCGTCGGCGAGCAGCAGGTTGGTGAAGACCGGGCCGGGCTGGAAGGAGAACTCGGCGGTGCGGGCGTCGTAGACGAGCGAGCCGGTGACGTCGCCGGGCATCAGGTCGGGGGTGAACTGGATGCGCTTGGTCTCCAGGCTCAGGGCGGTGGAGAGGGTGCGCACCAGCAGGGTCTTGGCGACGCCGGGGACGCCCTCCAGCAGCACGTGGCCGCCGCAGAGCAGGGCGACGACCAGGCCGGTGACTGCGGCGTCCTGGCCGACCACGGCCTTGCCGATCTCGGCGCGCAGGGCGGTGAGCGCGGTGCGCGGGTCGGTGGCGGGGGTAGCGGGTGCCGTGCCGGGGACGGGGCGGAGCTGGGCGGTTGCCTGGTCGGTCACGGGTTCCGTACCTGCCTTTCGAGGGCGTCGAGGTCGTCGGCGAGCCGCAGCAGTGCGGCGTCGTCGGTGGGGGGCGGGCCGTACAGCAGGGCCCGGACGTCCCCGGCGGGCCGTTCGGGCAGTCGGCCGGCCACGGCGACGCAGAGCGCGTCGGGGTCGGGGGCGCCGGCCTGGAGCGGGACGCCCAGGGCGGGGGCGAGGCGGTGGGCGGTGGCGCCGCGCAGCGCCTCGGCGGCGCGGCCGCGGGCCCTGGCCCGCCGGTAGAGCCGGGCGCGGCCCTCGGTGGTCTCGGCGGCGCGGACCACCACCGGCAGGTTCTCGCTGACCACCGGGCCGAGCCGGCGTCCGCGCCAGAGGGCGGCGAGCACGGCGGCGACGGCGAGCTGGTAGCCGGCCCAGTGCCAGCCGCTCGGCAGGTAGTCGCCGAAGGTCTTGGTGCGGGCGCCCTCGGGGGCGGGGACGGAGTAGTCGGGCAGGTGCCAGCTGAGGCGGGGCTGCGAGCCGAGCAGGCCGAGCGCGAGGGAGGCGTTGCCGTCCTTGGCCAGCTCGCCGTTGTGCAGGAAGGCGCCGCTGCCGAGCACGATGACGTCGCGGCCGCCGTCGCCGACCGGGAGGCTGACCAGCGGGTAGCCGTGGCCGCGCGGGTAGCAGCCCTGGCCGCGGCTGCCGCTGGTGTAGAGCATGCCGCCCTGCTGGGCGCTGCCGGCCCGGACGGCCTCGGTGAGCGAGCACTCCGCCGTGCTGGAGCGGACGGCGGCGTACGGCAGCCCGCCCGCGTCGTCGGACAGCCGGATGCCGGGGGCGAGCGCGGTGAGCGCGGCCGGGCCGGGGGCGACCAGCACCAGCCGGCGGTGCCGGGCGGCGGCGACGGCGCGCAGCTGGTCCGGGCTGAGCAGGTCGGGTTCGGGCAGCACGAGGGTGTCCGGGCCGTCCGGGGCGGCGGCCGGATCGGTGCTGAACCCGGTCTTCAGGCCCTGGCGTTCGAGCAGGGCGACGACGGCGTGGGCGCCGTCGCGGTCGTACGAGCGCGGGTCGAGCGCCGGGTAGCGGCGGTCCTGGCCGAGCGCGGAGACGGCGGCGGCGCCGATCAGCAGGGCGGCGAGGACGGCCAGGTACCAGCGGGCCCGGCGCCACAGGCCGCGCGTGGTGGGGGCGAGGCTGGTCGGGACGGCGGGCGCGGTCGCGGGTGCCCCGGCGTCGGGCGGGGTCGCGGGGGCGGGGACGGTACCGGTCATGCCGCTCCTCCCGGGGTCGGGGCCGGGACGGGGGCTTCGGCGGCGTCGGGCGCGAGGACCGGGCGGGTGCGCTCCAGCGTCCGGTCGAGTTCGTGCAGCAGCCGGTAGGCGTCCTGGTCGGCGGTGCGCTCGCCGTACGCGATGTCGTCGAAGGTCCGGGCGGCCGCGGCCAGGGTGGCGGCGTGCTCGGGCAGGGCCCGGCCGGCCTCGGCGGCGGCCTCGTCGGCGGTGCGGCCGGGGCGGGTGTCGAGCAGGGTGCGCTCCTCCAGGCTGCGCACCAGGGCGCGCATCTGCTCGCGGACGGCCTCGGTCCAGCGTCCGGCGGCGGCGTGTCCGGCGGCGTCCGCCCGGTACTGGTCGGCGCTGCGCGGGCCCTCGGTGCCGTACACGTCCTGGACGGTGCGGGCGGCGCGGCGGGGCGCGCCGAGGCGCCACCAGAGCGCGGCGCCGATCAGCACCGCGACGATGACGAAGAGGACCAGTCCGGTGGTGCCGGTGGTGCCGTCGCCGGAGATGCTGTCGAGCGCGCCGGCGATGCGGTCGTAGAACCAGTCCGTGATCCGCTGCAGCACGGACGGGTCGTGCTTGTGGTACTCCGCGTCGAGCAGCTCGTCGCGGGCGGCCTCGCGGGCCGGGTCACGTGGCACGGTGACCGGTGCTCCGCCCGCGGCGAGGAGCCTGTCCCCCCAGTCAGACATCCGGCTCAGCGCCTCGCCGCGGTCGGGTCGCCCGGCCCGGCCGGGCCGGTGCCGCCGTGTTCGGGCAGGCCGGCCGCGCGGGCGAGCTCGATGTCCAGGGCCTCGCGGCGGATCCGCTGGTCGATGTAGACCAGCACGCCGACGGCGGCGATGAACGGGGTGGTGAAGGTGCCGGCGATGATCCCGGCGACCGCCAGCAGGAGCAGCATGGCGACGCCCCGGTCGGCGGAGTCGGGCAGGCCCTGGCTGTCGAGGCTTTCGAAGCCCAGCGCCAGGCCGATGAACTGGGCCGGGACGGCGATGACCAGCGCGACGACGAGCGCCAGCACGTGGCCCAGCAGGGTGATGCCGAGGATCCGCCACCAGGCGCCGCGGGCCAGGCGCCGCGCGCGCGACAGCGCCGTCAGCACGCCCTGCTTCTCCAGCATCAGGGCGGGGGCGGCGAGGCTGAAGCGGATCCACAGCCAGACGGCGACCGGCACGATCAGCAGGGCGACCAGCGCCAGCAGGCCCTTGATCGCGGGTGAGCCCGCGCCGCCGGCCTCGTAGCCGAGCAGCGGGACGAAGCCGAGCAGCACCACCCCGGGGCCCATCAGGGCGGTGATCAGGGTCAGCCCGAGCAGCTGCAGCAGCCGGGGGCGGGCGTCGCGCCAGGCCTCCCCGGCGGTCGCCGACCGGCCGAGGACGGCGCGGCTGACCACGATGGTGAGCAGCGCGGTGGCGAACACGTTGAGCAGCAGGTCCAGCGGCAGGCCGGCCAGCAGCCGCAGGACCTGGGTGGCCTCGCCGGTCCTGCCCTTGACCGTCAGGTCGACCAGGACGGTGCCGGCCTGGGAGAGCACGGCGAGGCCGAGCGAGAGGGCGAGCACGGTGCGCCAGTTCCGGCGGACGGTGGTGACGGCACCGTCCAGCAGTTCGCCGGTGTTCAGCGGCCGCAGCGGGATGACGCCGGGCTTGGGGCTCGCGGGGGCGCCCCAGCCGTACGGGCGGTGCCCGCCGGAGGGCTGTCCCCACTGCTGTCCGCCGCGGGGGGCGCCGGCCGGGCCGGTCCAGCCGGGGGCGGCCTGCGGTGGTGCCGACGGCCCGGGCGCGGCGGCGGTCGCGTCGGCCGGGGGCCGGGCGTCGTCGCGGGGCGGCTCGGACGAGCTGGGCGAGGCCCAGCCCGGGGTGTCGGTCATCACTGCTCCTCGGAGGGCGTCACGGGCGCGACTGCGAACGGATCTTCCGCCCGCGCGCAGCGCCCATCGTGCCATGGGCCGGAAACCGGCCCCAGCGCGATCCGGTTGCTGATCGGCAACGGGCGTCCGCGGCGGGGCGGGTGGTGGTCCGCGGTGGGGCGGGAGGGAGTCCGGAGGTGTTCCCGGCGGGGGTATTCGCCCGGTATGGCCGGAATGCACCGGTGGGGGAGTTGGCCGTTCTGGAGCAATGGCACTGCTGTGCGGCAGGTCACAATCCGGTAATGAGAAGATGGACGCATGAAGGGACGCGTCCTCGTCGTTGATGACGACTCCGCACTGGCCGAGATGCTCGGCATCGTGCTGCGTGGTGAGGGTTTTGAGCCGTTTTTCGTCGCGGATGGGGACAGGGCGCTAGCCGCGTTCCGGGAGACCAAGCCCGACCTGGTCCTGCTCGACCTGATGCTGCCCGGCCGGGACGGCATCGACGTGTGCCGGCAGATCCGGGCGGAGTCCGGCATCCCGATCGTCATGCTGACCGCGAAGACCGACACGGTCGACGTCGTGGTGGGCCTGGAGTCGGGTGCCGACGACTACGTCACCAAGCCGTTCAAGCCCAAGGAGCTGGTGGCCCGGGTGCGTGCCCGGCTGCGCCGTGCCGAGGAGCCCACGCCCGAGCAGCTGACCATCGGCGACCTGGTGATCGACGTGGCCGGCCACTCCGTGAAGCGGGACGGGCGGGGCATCCCGCTGACCCCGCTGGAGTTCGACCTGCTGGTCGCGCTGGCCCGCAAGCCCTGGCAGGTGTTCACCCGCGAGGTGCTGCTGGAGCAGGTCTGGGGCTACCGCCACGCGGCGGACACCCGCCTGGTCAACGTCCACGTGCAGCGCCTGCGTTCCAAGATCGAGAAGGACCCGGAGCGCCCCGAGATCGTGGTGACCGTCCGCGGCGTCGGCTACAAGGCCGGACCCAGCTGACGTGACGGACCGGGCAGACGACACCCCGTCGGGTACCGCGACCGACGGGGCCGGGGCCGTGCGCGGCGACGTGCTCAGCTCGACGACCCGCCGCCGGCGCCCGTCCGGCGTGGTCGCGCTGGTGAAGCGTCAGCTGCGCCGCCCCGTGCACCGGACGGCCGCGCTGTACCGCCGGTCGATCCAGCTGCGCGTGGTCGCGGTGTCGCTGCTGGCGTCCATCGCCGTCGTCCTGGTGCTCGGCGTGGTCGTGGTGGCCCAGGTGCGCAACGGCCTGCTCGACACCAAGATGGACGCCGCCCGGGCGCAGGCCAGGATCGGCTTCCAGGTCGAGCAGAAGAAGATCGACGAGGCCCGGGACCAGAAGCTGCGGGGCACCGCGGACCCGACCCTCGACGAGACCGGCACCTGGCTGCTGCGGCAGGTCAACGACCTGGCCGGGAGCGGGCAGACCGTCTACTCGGTGATCGCGATGGCCCCCGGCACCGGCGCCGTCGTCCCGGACACCGCCGGCTTCGCGCCGCGCTACTCGGGCGACATCCAGCCCAGCAGCATCCCCGACTCCCTGCGGGCCAAGCTGCTCGCCGAGCCCAACCAGATGTTCGACCAGCCGACCCGGATCCACCGCTCGCCCGAGAGCAGCGGGAAGTCCGAGCCCGGGCTGGCCCTCGGCATGCAGTTCATGGGCCCGGCCGACAAGAGCTACCAGCTGTTCTACGTGTTCTCCTTCGGGCAGGAGACCGACACCCTCAACCTGGTCACCGGCACCCTGGCGACCGCCGGCGTGTTCGTGGTGATCCTGATGGGCGGCATCGCCTGGGTCGTGGTGCGCCAGGTGGTCACCCCGGTCCGGATGGCCGCCGGGATCTCCGAGCGGCTCGCCGACGGGCACCTGGAAGAGCGGATGAAGGTCACCGGGACGGACGACATCGCCCGCCTCGGGGAGTCCTTCAACCGGATGGCCAACGCCCTCCAGGCGCAGATCCGCCAGCTGGAGGAGCTGTCCCGGGTGCAGCGCCGCTTCGTCTCGGACGTCTCGCACGAGCTGCGCACCCCGCTGACCACGGTCCGGATGGCCGCCGACCTCATCTACGACAGCCGCGAGGACCTGGACCCGATGGCGGCCCGCTCGGCGGAACTGCTCCAGGGCCAGCTGGACCGCTTCGAGTCGCTGCTCGCCGACCTGCTGGAGATCAGCCGCTTCGACGCCGGCGCCGCGATCCTGGACGCCGAGCCGGTCGACCTTCGCGAGATCGTCGCCCGCGTGGTGGAGGCCGCCGAGCCGCTCGCCGAGGCCAAGGGCAGCACCGTGCTGATCCGCGGCGACGGCGAGCCGGTGCTCGCCGAGGTGGACTCCCGCCGGATCGAGCGCATCCTGCGCAACCTGGTGGTCAACGCGCTGGAGCACGGCGAGGGCCGCGACGTGGTGGTCCGGCTGGGCTCCGCGGACGGCGCCGTCGCGGTCGGCGTGCGCGACTACGGCATCGGCCTCAAGCCGGGCGAGGCGTCCCGGGTCTTCCACCGCTTCTGGCGGGCCGACCCGTCCCGGGTGCGGACCACCGGCGGCACCGGCCTCGGCCTGTCCATCGCGGTCGAGGACGCCCATCTGCACGGCGGCTGGCTCCAGGCCTGGGGCGAGCCCGGCGGCGGCTCGCACTTCCGGCTGACCCTGCCGCGCACCCGTGGCGGCGAGATCACCCGGGCGCCGTTCCGGCTGGAGCCGGAGGACTCCCGGAACAACCGGGGCCTGGGCGCGCAGGGCACGCCGTACCGGCGGGCGATCAGCCCGGCCGGCGCGACGGCGACGGCCGCCGTCGACGACCAGGCGGAGACGCCGGAGGCCGTGGGCAACGGCCTCGGCAGCGGGCTCGGCGGAGTGCTGAACATCGGCCCCGGGCTGGGCCGGCGCCGGCTGCCCGAGGGGCCGCGCGCGGACCCCTCGGACGTGTGGACGGCCGCCGGGTACGGGACCACCGGCGCCCAGGTCATGGTGGACCCGACGCCGGGACGGCCGTCGGTGGCACAGCGGACGGCGGAGCCGGACGTGACGGGTGGGACGACGGCGGAGGGGCCGCAGCGTGCGAAGGACGAGCAACAGGACTGAGCCGCGGCTCCTCGCGGCGGTCGGCGGGCTGCTCGGCGCCCTGGTGGCGAGCGGCTGCGCGGCCATGCCGGATTCCGGCGGCATCACCAAGGTGGAGCTGTCCCAGGGCTCGGCCGACAAGAACCTGCAGGCCCGGGTCTACCCGATGGCGCCCGGCCGGGGCGCCAAGCCGCGCGAGCTGCTGACCGGGTTCCTGGACGCGGTGACCGCCGACGAGGGGTACGACACCGCGCGCAAGTACCTCACCGAGAGCGCCGCCGCCACCTGGAACCCGGACGCCGGGACCCAGGTGCTCACCGCCACCGCCACCACGGCCGGCCAGGACGTCACCGACACGGACACCGTGGTCTCCGCGACGGTGACCGGGCAGCTGGTCGCCACCGTCGACGAGCGGCACTCGTACCTGCTGGTGGCCGGGCAGAACAACGTCTCCTCCGACTTCACCTTCGTCCGGGAGGGCGGCGAGTGGCGGATCGACAAGCTGCCGCCCGGCGTGATCATGAACGAGACCAACTTCCGGAACAGCTTCCGGCAGGTCGAGCGGTTCTTCTACACCGCGCCGGACCCGTCCTCGGCGGTCGCCGGGAACACCGGCCAGGAGGTGCTGGTCGCCGACCCGATCTACCTGCGGCGCCGGATAGACCCGCTCGCCTCGGCCGCCCGGGCGCTCGTCCAGGGCCCGTCCACCTGGCTCTCGCCGGTGGTCGGCACGGCGTTCCCGTCCGGCACCACGGTCGAGGAGGTCGGCATCGACGACAACCGGGGCGCCCACGTGCGGCTCGGCGGGGCGGACACCGGCGAGCCGACGGGCTGCCGGCGGATGGCGACCCAGCTCTTCTACACCCTCGCCGACCAGGGCAAGGGGCTCGACCGCCTGGAGCTGAAGGGGCGGCACGGCACCTGCACGGCCAGCCGGAACGACGGACCGGCCACCGGGCCAGGTTCGCTGGCCGGGAGCGCCTCCACCCAGCAGTACTACCAGCGCGCCGACAACGGCGTGCTGATGAAGATCGACGAGGGGCGCACCGGCGACCCGGTCCGCGGCCCCCTCGGCAAGCCGCAGCCGAACGGCACCCCGCCGCTGGGCACCGTCGCCGTCAGCCGGGACGGCGGCTGGGCCGCCGCGGTCAGCGGGGACGGCCGCCAGGTCTTCTCGGTGCCGCTGTCGGACAGCACGGCGAGCATGGGCGAGCCGGTGCTCAGCGCGCCGGCCAAGGGCGGCGACAAGGACGACGGCTTCGCCTCGCCCAGCTGGGACGGCCGCGGCGACCTCTGGGTGGTGGACCGCGGCAAGCAGAACCCGCGGGTGGTGATGGTGCGCGGCAACAAGTCGTACACCGTGCCGGTCGAGGGGCTGACCGGGCAGACCGTGGAGTCGCTCAAGATCGCCTCGGACGGCGCCCGGGTCGCCCTGGTGGTCAAGACCCCGGGCGTGGCCACCAGCTCGCTGGTGTTCGGTCTGGTGGTGCACGGCGGCACCAAGGAGGCGCCGACCGCGAAGATCACCGGGATCCGCCGGGCGGCCCCCACCATCACCGACGTCGCCTCGGTGTCCTGGGTGGAGACCGACCAGCTGCTGGTGCTCGGCAAGGAGGTCGACCGGACCCAGCAGCTGCACTACATCAGCACCGACGGCTCGCAGAGCTCGGACACCCGGCTGGGGATCGGCGAGAGCATGCGGACCGTCTCCGCCTCGGAGTCCCGCGGGGACGTGCTGACCCAGGCGCCGCCGGTGCTCGCGGTGTCGGACACCAAGGTCTACCGGCTGCTCAACAACCAGTGGCGGGAAGCCCAGTTGATCGACAAGCCGCGCTCGTTCTTCTACCCGGGCTGACCGGCGGCCGGTTGACGGCCCGGTGGGTCGGCGCGCGCGCCGGGCTCAGCGGGCCGGGTGCGCCGTGGCCGCGACCGTGGCGCCGGCACGGGCCGGCAGGCCGGCGTCGGCCAGTGCCCGGGCGGCCTCGGCGAGGCTGGCCCCGGTGGTCACCAGGTCGTCCACCAGCACCGGGTGACGGCCCGCCAGGCCTGCCAGGCCCGCCAGACCCGCGAGGCCCGCCCGTCCGGTGCGGGCGCGCGGCAGCACGGTGAGCGCGCCGTGCAGGTTGCGGCGCCGCTCGGCCGCGTTCAGCCCGGCCTGGTCGGCCACCGGCCGGGCGTGCCGCAGCAGCGGCGCGGCCCGGACGTCCAGGCCGGCCCGGCGCAGCGAGCGGGCGGCCGCCCCGGCCAGCCGAAGCGTCGGGTCGTGCCCGCGGGCGCGGACGGCCGGGCGCGCCGAGGGCATCGGGACCAGCAGCAGCGGCGCCGCCCCGGCCCGCGCCCCCAGGGCGGAGCGCACCGCCCGGCCGAGGGCCTCGCCGAGCGGCCCGGCCAGCCGCAGCGCGCCGCGCTCCTTGTGGGCGAGCAGCAGCTGCCGGACCGGACCGGTGTACGGCGCGGCGGCGTGCGCCCAGGGCAGCGGGGTGGGGGCCGGCCGGGCGGTGGCCAGCACGTGCCGGCAGGCCGGGCAGAGCTGGGTGCGTTCGCTGCCGCAGCCCGCGCAGTCGGCGGGCAGCAGGACGTCCAGCAGCCCGGCCAGTGCGTGGCCGAACGGCCCTTGGGCGGACGGCGGAGGAGCGGGGGAGAGGGAGGGCGGCACGGCTGCTCCTGGCGGCGGCAGGCACGGAGAGTCAGCAAAGGATGCGCCGTATGGGGGGCGTTGTCCAGGTATTTACCCTTACTTCACTCGCGGGAGGGTAGACAGGGTGCACCAGCTTGACCGCCCGGTCGCAGTATCGGGTCATACCCTCCTTGTCGCCTGAGGAGGCGAAAAACCCGTGTGAGGTGTTCGATAAGGCCCAGGGGGTTTCAACCGTCCCTGGTGGGGAGGAAGTGAGGTGAGGGCCAGTCGTTTCCCGCCGCTGGCGGCGGGGGCGGGGGGCCGGCAGTGGATGGGCTGGTCCAGCTGGGTCTCAGTCCGGTCCGGTAGCACCCGGATCGGCGTCAGCACGAGGGATCGGAGTTCTGCGTGGACATCGTCGTCAAGGGCCGCAAGACCGAGGTGCCCAAGAGGTTCCGCGAGCACGTGGCCGAGAAGCTGGAGAAGGTCCAGAAGTTCGACGCCAAGGCCATCAGCCTCGACGTCGAGGTGTCCAAGGAGCACAACCCGCGGCAGGCCGACCGGTCCGATCGGGTGGAGATCACTCTCCGCAGCCGCGGCCCCGTGATCCGGGCCGAAGCCGCCGCCGGCGACCCGTACGCGGCGCTCGACCTGGCTTCGGCGAAGCTCGACGCGCAGCTGCGCAAGTCCGCGGACCGGCGTCGGGTGCACAAGGGCGGCGCGAACGGCCGCACCCCGATCAGCGTCGCCGAGGCGACCGCGGCCCTGGCCGCGCTGCCGGACACGACGGCGCCCGAGGGCGAGACGAACGGCGCCGTCCGCAAGACCATGATGGGCTCCCTGGAAGTGGAGGGCGAAGGCCCGCTGGTGGTCCGGGAGAAGACGCACCCGGCCGCCCCCATGGCGCTGGACCAGGCGCTCTACGAGATGGAGCTGGTCGGCCACGACTTCTACCTCTTCGTGGAGAAGGACAGCGGCCTGCCGAGCGTGGTCTACCGCCGGCACGGCTACCACTACGGCGTCATCCACCTGCAGACCGACCTCGCGGCCGGGCCGGGCGGCGGGGCGGGCGGCGCGATCGGCGGGGCCGACGACGAGGACTGACCGTCCGAGCAGCGATGGAGGGGTGACCCCGGCGGCCCGTGGCCGCCGGGGTCACCGGCGTTCGGGGGAAGGGCGGTTCGAACGCGTCGCGTCCCGGGCGAGGGGTCACCCGATGCGGGGGAATCGGCATCGGAGGGTGACCGTGGCGGGGTCGGAGCGTGGAATGATTGGCGTACGACGACCCGCGAAGGGGGAGGAGCGGATGGGGGATCACTTCGGGCTGGGGCCCGGGGCAGGGCCCGGGCTGCCGTTGGGGGCGGAGGACGAGCCCGCGTACGAGCCGCACCGGGGTGAGCCGATCCGCGTGTTGGTGGTGGACGACCACGCGCTGTTCCGCCGGGGGCTGGAGATCGTCCTCGCGGAGGAGCCGGACATCAAGGTCGTCGGCGAGGCGGGGGACGGCGCAGAGGCCGTGCTGAAGGCCGCCGACCTGCTGCCCGACATCATCCTCATGGATGTCCGGATGCCGCGCCGCAGCGGGATCGAGGCCTGTACGGCGATCAAGGACGTGGCGCCCAGCACCAAGATCATCATGTTGACGATAAGCGACGAGGAGGCCGACCTCTACGAGGCGATCAAGGCGGGGGCCACCGGCTACCTGCTCAAGGAGATCTCCACCGACGAGGTCGCCACCGCGATCCGCGCGGTCGCCGACGGGCAGTCCCAGATCAGCCCGTCGATGGCCTCCAAGCTGCTCACCGAGTTCAAGTCGATGATCCAGCGCCGCTCCGACGACCGGGACCTGGTGCCCGCGCCCCGGCTCACCGACCGGGAACTGGAGGTGCTCAAGCTGGTGGCGACCGGGATGAACAACCGGGAGATCGCCAAGGAGCTGTTCATCAGCGAGAACACCGTGAAGAACCACGTGCGCAACATCCTGGAGAAGCTCCAGCTGCACTCCCGGATGGAGGCCGTGGTGTACGCGATGCGCGAGAAGATCCTCGAAATAGGCTGAGCCCTACGGGACTTGGGCCGGCCGCTAGCGGCCGGCCAGCAGCTTCTCCAGGGCCGGGCGCAGCCGCTCGTCGTGCAGCGTCCCGACCCGCACCTCCTCGCAGCCGACCCAGGCGGCCGCCTCGCGCAGGGCCGTCGCCAGGGCCTCCACGTGCCGGGCACCGCCGGCCCGGCCGCCGTCCAGCGAGACCTGCCGGGCGACCAGGGTGCGGCCCTCGCGGGCCGGGTCGACCCGGCCGACCAGCCGGCCGCCGGCCAGCAGCGGCATCGCGAAGTAGCCGTGCACCCGCTTGTGCTTGGGGGTGTAGGCCTCCAGCCGGTGCGTCATGCCGAAGATCCGCTCGGTGCGGGCGCGGTCCCAGATCAGCGAGTCGAACGGCGAGAGCAGCGTGGTGCGGTGGCGCCCGCGCGGGGCGGTGGCGAGGGCCGACGGGTCCGCCCAGGCGGGGGCCGGGGCGCCGTCCGGGCCCCAGCCGGCCACCTCGACCGGGACGAGCCCGCAGTCGGCGAGCACCGGGTCCAACTGCTCGGCGCGCAACCGGTGGTAGTCCAGCAGGTCGGCCCGGGTGGCCACGCCGAGCGCGGCTCCGGCCTGGGCGACCAGGGTGCGCACGCACTCCTCGTCCGGCAGGTCCTGGCCGAACAGGGCGTCCGGGACGGCCTGTTCGGCCAGCGCGTAGACCCGCTTCCAGCTCCGGCGCTCGGTGCAGACCACGTCGCCGAAGGCCAGCGCCCGCTCGACCGCGATCTTGGTGTCGGACCAGTCCCACCACTCGGCGGTCCGCTTGGCGCCGCCCAGCTCGGTGGAGGTCAACGGCCCCTCGGCGCGCAGCTTGTCGAGCACGGCGCGGTAGGTCTCGGGCGCGACCTGGTGGCCCCAGAGGTGGCCGCGGTCGCGGTAGCGGCGGCGCCGGAAGGCGAACAGCGGCCACTCCTCGACCGGCAGGACGCAGGCCGCGTGCGACCAGTACTCGAAGCTCGTGCCGCCGCCCCAGTACGCCGCCTCGACGGCCGGGCGGCCGACCGCGCCGAGGCGGGCGTACGGCACCAGCTCGTGCGAGCGGGCGAGCACCGAGATGGTGTCCAGCTGGACGGCGCCCAGGTGCCGCAGCACCCCGCGCACCCCGCCCCGGCGGTCCGGCGCACCCAGCAGGCCCTGGGCGCGCAGGGCGATCCGGCGGGCGTCGTCCGCGCTGAGGACGGCGACGGGGGCGGGGCGGGCGGCAGCGGCGGTCATGCCGGCGAGCGTAGCCGGGGGCACCGACAGCGCGGACTCAGCCCAGGTCGGAGGGCAGCAGGGAGGCGACCCAGGCGTCGTGGAAGACGCCGCGCTGCTCCGCGTACGAGCGCAGGGTGCCCTCGAAGCGGTAGCCCGCCTTCTCGGCGACCGCGCGGGAGCCCGCGTTGCCGACGTAGGCCAGCCACTCCAGGCGGCGCAGGCCGAGGTCGCGCAGGCCGTAGTGGGAGACGGCGCGGGCGGCCTCGGTGGTGTAGCCGCGGCCGCGGAACTCCTTCACGGCCCACCAGCCGATCTCGGCGGCGCCCGGGTCGTGGGCGCGCAGGACGAGCCCCTGGCTGCCGACCAGGGCGCCGGAATCGCGCTCGAAAACGCACCAGATCCGGTTCGCCCCGGTACGCCAGCCCTCAATCGCGAGATCGCGTACGAAGAACTCCGCGTCCTCGCGCCGGTACGGGGACGGGACGACCGTCCAGCGCTGGATCTCCGGGTCCTGGCAGGCGGCGAAGACCGCGTCGATGTCGGACTCCCGCGGAGCGCGCAGCACGAGCCGCTCGGTGGTGAGGACGACCGGTTCGGGGGTTTCTTCCATGAACGGATTATTTCGCCGGACGAGGAAAGCGGGCACCCGATTATTCCGCCGGTCCGCCGGTTCCGCGGACGGCCAACTCTCGGGCCCGCCGACCGTTTTGTCCCGGTGGACGGTGCTATCGGGCCATGTGCTCGCGCGGGTGACACGGGAATACCGTGCTGACGCACCTCCCGGGGGGTTGGACTCCTCGCATACGATGGCCCGTGCGGTGGGGTGGACCCCCCGTGCAGTCGTCCAGTGCCAATACAGGCAAGGAGCCCGCTCACGTGTCCGTCTTCGACAAGATCTTGCGCGCAGGCGAGGGCAAGATCCTTCGCAAGCTGCAGCGGATTGCTGCCCAGGTCAACTCCATCGAAGAGGACTTCGTCAACCTCACCGACGCCGAGCTGCGCGCACTGACCGACGAGTACAAGCAGCGGCTCGCCGACGGCGAGACCCTGGACGACATCCTCCCCGAGGCGTTCGCCACCGTCCGCGAGGCCGCCAAGCGCGTCCTCGGCCAGCGGCACTACGACGTCCAGCTGATGGGCGGCGCCGCGCTGCACCACGGCTACGTCGCGGAGATGCGCACCGGTGAGGGCAAGACCCTCGTCGGCACCCTGCCGGCGTACCTGAACGCGCTCACCGGCAAGGGCGTCCACCTGATCACCGTCAACGACTACCTCGCCGAGCGCGACTCGGAGTGGATGGGCCGGGTGCACCGCTTCCTCGGCCTCGAAGTCGGCGTGATCCTGGCCAACATGACGCCGGCCGAGCGCAAGCGCCAGTACGCGATGGACATCACGTACGGCACCAACAACGAGTTCGGCTTCGACTACCTGCGCGACAACATGGCCTGGTCGCAGGACGAACTCGTCCAGCGCGGCCACTACTTCGCGGTCGTCGACGAGGTCGACTCGATCCTCATCGACGAGGCCCGCACCCCGCTGATCATCTCCGGCCCGGCCGACCAGGCGACCAAGTGGTACGCCGACTTCGCCAAGCTGGTGCTGCGCCTGAAGATCGACCGCGACTACGAGGTCGACGAGAAGAAGCGCACCGTCGGCATCCTGGAGGAGGGCGTCACCCGGGTCGAGGACTACCTGGGCATCGACAACCTCTACGAGTCGGTGAACACCCCGCTGGTCGGCTTCCTGAACAACGCCATCAAGGCGAAGGAGCTGTACAAGCGGGACAAGGACTACGTCGTGATGAACGGCGAGGTCATGATCGTCGACGAGCACACCGGCCGCATCCTGGCCGGCCGCCGCTACAACGAGGGCATGCACCAGGCGATCGAGGCCAAGGAGGGGGTGGAGGTCCAGAACGAGAACCAGACCCTGGCCACCATCACCCTGCAGAACTTCTTCCGCCTGTACGACAAGCTCGCGGGCATGACCGGTACCGGCACCACCGAGGCCGCCGAGTTCCACCAGATCTACAAGCTCGGCGTGGTGCCGATCCCGACCAACAAGACGCCGCTGCGCATCGACCAGCCCGACCTGATCTACAAGTCGGAGCCGGCCAAGTTCGCCGCCGTGGTCGAGGACATCGCCGAGAAGCACGAGAAGGGCCAGCCGGTGCTGGTCGGCACCGTGTCGGTCGAGAAGTCCGAGTACCTGTCGCAGGAGCTGCGCAAGCGCGGCATCCCGCACGAGGTGCTGAACGCCAAGCACCACGAGCGCGAGGCGCAGATCGTCGCGCAGGCCGGCCGCAAGGGCGCCGTCACCGTCGCCACCAACATGGCCGGCCGCGGCACCGACATCATGCTGGGCGGCAACGCCGACCACCTGGCCGCCGCCGAGCTGGCGCAGCGCGGGCTGACCCCGACGGACACCCCGGAGGAGTACGAGGCCGCCTTCCCGGCCGCGCTGGAGAAGGCCAAGGCCTCGGTGAAGGCCGAGCAGGACGAGGTCAAGGAGGCCGGCGGCCTCTACGTCCTCGGCACCGAGCGGCACGAGTCCCGCCGGATCGACAACCAGCTGCGCGGCCGCTCCGGCCGTCAGGGCGACCCGGGCGAGTCCCGCTTCTACCTGTCGCTGGGCGACGACCTGATGCGCCTGTTCAAGGCCGGCATGGTCGAGCGCGTGCTCTCGATGGCCAACGTGCCCGAGGACGTGCCGATCGAGTCCAAGATGGTCACCCGCGCCATCGCCTCCGCGCAGACCCAGGTCGAGCAGCAGAACTTCGAGATCCGCAAGAACGTCCTCAAGTACGACGAGGTGCTCAACCGCCAGCGCGAGGTCATCTACGGCGAGCGCCGCCGGGTGCTGGAGGGCGAGGACCTCCAGGAGCAGGTCGGCCACTTCATGGACGACACCGTCGAGGCGTACGTCCGGGCGGCCACCGGCGAGGGCTTCGAGGACGACTGGGACCTGGAGAAGCTCTGGACGGCGCTCAAGCAGCTCTACCCGATCACCCTGGACCTGGAGGAGCTGGAGGAGGAGGCCGGCGGCCAGGCCGGGCTGACCCCCGAGTTCCTGATCAAGGTCATCCAGGAGGACATCCAGGCGCAGTACGGCGCCCGTGAGGACCAGCTGGGCGCGGAGATCATGCGCGAGCTGGAGCGCCGGGTCGTGCTGTCGGTGCTGGACCGCCGCTGGCGCGAGCACCTCTACGAGATGGACTACCTCCAGGAGGGCATCGGCCTGCGGGCCATGGCGCAGCGCGACCCGCTGGTCGAGTACCAGCGCGAGGGCTTCGACATGTTCACCGCGATGATGGAGGGCATCAAGGAGGAGTCCGTCGGCTACCTGTTCAACCTGGAGGTCCAGGTCGAGCAGCAGGTCGAGGAGGTCCCGGTCGAGGACGCCCAGGTGGTGCTCGACAAGCTGGAGAAGGACTCCGCCCGCCCGGAGATCAAGGCCAAGGGCCTGGAGGCCCCGAAGCCGCAGCGGCTGCACTACACGGCCCCCTCGGACGAGGTCGGCGGCGGTGTCATCGAGGGCGACTTCGAGGACCTCGCGCCGGAGGACGAGGGCGACGGGCTGACCCGCGCCGAGCGCCGCAAGGCCGCGAAGTCGGCCAAGGGCCGCCGCCGCAAGGCCTGAGCCCGCCGCTGGAGACCAGCCAGGACGCCTCGCAGGGCGCCGCTCCCGGACCGGGGCGGCGCCCTGCGCCGTGGTGTGCCGCCGGGGGCGCGGCAGGGTGTTCACCGGGCCTCCACGGCGGTGCACTGCCACTGCCCGGCCGGGCCGCGCTGCTCCAGCCGGAAGGCCACCATGTGGTGCCGTCGGCCGAGGTCGACCCGGACGCAGGCCTCGACCGCGTCCGGTGAGGGCGAGCGTTCGTGCACCGGGCCGAGCCTGGGCCGGTCGGCGGGGCCGCCGCGGCGCAGCGCGCCGGCTCGGACCAGCGAGGCGAGCTGCCCGTAGCCGTCCAGACTGGTGTGCCGCATCAGCTGGCCGGAGGGCCGTGCACCGGTGAGCACCTCGACCAGCTGGCGGGCGAACCGGCCGGCCAGTGCCCCGGCGTCGGGCCGGGAGCCGGCCCCGGGCCCGACGCCGGGGGCGGCGGTGCAGGCGGCGCGCGGGTGGCGCGGGCGGCGCCCGGCCGGGTCGCAGCCGCCGGCGGCGCGCGGACGGCGGTGCGGGCGGACGGTGGGGTGGGCGCTGCAGCGGACGGTCACGGCGGGGCTCCTCGGGCTGGTGGTGCGGGTACGGACGGGTCCAGGCTGGGGGCGTCCCGCGCAGGGCGGCAACGGGTTTCCGGGGTGGTCCGGACGGGCTGCCGAGTTCACCTATCCGGGTGAACCGGCCAGTGCGGCGCCGGGCCCCAGGGGTCGGGCGAAGGCGTCCGGTTGACGTGTGGGGACGGGCCGTACGGTCCTAAAGGGGACGTTCGGGCTGGGCGGACCGGGTGGCGGCGCCCGCCCGCCGCATTGCGCCGTACCGGCCCGGCGCGCACCATCGGGAGCCTGGTCGGGAGCGGACGGCGGGGCTCCCACGACGAGGGGTGGCCGGTATGACCACACGGGCGGCGCGGGCCGCGGGCGGCGCCCCGCCCGCCGCGGGTGCGCCCCGGCGCGGCCTGGTGCTGGGCGGCGGCGGGATGCTCGGCGCGGCCTGGACGGTCGGCGCGCTGTGCGCCGTCGAGGAGGTGACCGGGCGGCCGCCGGGCGAGGCCGACGTGCTGCTCGGCACCTCGGCCGGTGCGATCCTCGCCGCGATGCTGGCCGGCGGCGTCCGCCCCGACCAACTGCGCGACCACCAGCGCGGCCTGCCGGTCACCGAGGGGCCGCTGGCCGGGGCGGCCTTCGACTACGACACCGCCGTCGGCGGCGCGCTGCCGCCCCGCCCCCGGGCCGGCATCGGGTCGCCCGGCCTGCTGCGCGACGCCGTCCGGCACCCGCGTGCGTACCCGCTGCTGACCATGGTCTCGGCGATCGCGCCGCACGGCCGCGGGTCGCTGACGCCGGTCGGCGAGCTGGTCCGCGGCCTGCTCGGCCCCGGCGCGACGTCCTTCCCCGGCGCGACATCCTTCCCCGGCGCGGCGTCAGGTCCCGGCGCGATGTCCGGTCCCGGTGGGCCGCCCGGTGGCGGGGGTTCGCCGTTGCGGGTGGTGGCCGTGGACTACCGCAGCGGCCGCCGGGTGGTGTTCGGCGACCCGGACGCCCCGGCCGTCCCGGTGCCCGACGCGGTGATGGCCTCCTGCGCGATCCCCGGATGGTTCGCCCCGGTGCGGCTGGGCGGCTCGGCGTACGTGGACGGCGGCTGCTGGTCCGCCACCAACGCCGACCTGATGCTCGGCCGGGGGCTGGACGAGGTGTACGTGCTCGCCCCGATGGCGCTGCGGCTGGACCCCCGGCCGGGGCGGGCCGGGGGCGGGGGCCGGCTCCGGCACGGCGGCGACATCCTGGCCGTCCTGCGCGAGTGGCGTGCCCGGGACCGTCCGCGCGGCGTCCTCGCCCAGCTGGTGAGCCGCTACCGCCGCGCCGTCACCCGGCAGCTGCTGCGCGAGGCCGCGCTGCTGCGGGCGGAGGGCGTCCGGGTGCGGCTGCTGGCGCCGACCCCGGCGGACCTCGCCGTGATGGGCCCGAACATGATGGACCCGGCCCGCCGGGGCGCCGTCCTGGAGAGCGCCCTGCGCACCAGCCGGGAGGCGCTCGGCGCCGGGCGGTGAGCGCCCGGCCCCGCACCGGAGGTGATCACGGCCGGTCCGGCGGCGCTTATTCTGGGGGCGCTGGAGAAGCTGTGCCGCTGGACGAACCCCGCTGGACGAACCGGAGAGTGCCACCGATGCGCGTGTACCTGCCCACCACCCTGACCGGCCTGGCGGCGGCGCACGAGGGCGGCTCCCTGGAGCAGTCCGCCGCGTACGCCGTGACCCCCGCGCTGCGCGAGTGGTACGTCAGCGACGACCTCGAGGAACTGGAGTACGCGGCGCTGAACCGGGCCGCGCAGGCCTCGCTGCGGCAGCTGGCCGCCGATCCGGGGGCCCCGCGCCGCCGGGTCGTGGTGGCGCTGGACGTGGCCGACGCCTCGGTGCGGCCCTTCCCCGGCGACGAGTACCAGGACCAGGCCTCGCTCGGCCGGGTGGTGCTGGCCGGCCCGGTGCGGCTGGCCAAGGCGGCCGCGGTGCACGCCGACGTGGCCGACGAGGAGGTGGTCACGGACGTCGCGGCGGCGGTGGCGGCGGTCGCCGCGGCCGACGCGGGCGACCAGGATGCCCAGTTCACCGTGGACGGCGCCGAGGACCACGACCTGCTCTGGTACGCGACCCAGGAGATCCCCGCCTTGCTGGCCTGAGCCCCGGTCCGCGTGAGTTCCGTCCTACCGGCGTGTCACCCGGCCGGGTTACCGTTTCACCCTGTGCGCACTCACATCGTTTGGGACTGGAACGGCACGCTCTTCCACGACATGGAGGCCGTGCTGGGGGCGAGCAACGCCGCCTTCGCGACCATCGGCGTCGGGCCGATGACCCTCCAGGAGTACCGCGAGCAGTACGAGATCCCGATTCCCCGCTTCTACCAGCGCCTGCTCGGCCGGATGCCCTCCACGGAGGAGTGGCTGAGGCTCGACGACGCGTTCCACGACCGCTACCGGGAGCTCAGCCCGTCCTGCGGGCTGGCCGAGGGCGTGCGCGAGCTGATGGACGGCTGGCGGGAGGCCGGGAACAGCCAGTCGCTGCTGTCGATGTACGAGCACGACCGGCTGGTGCCGCTGGTCGACACCTTCGGCCTGACCGACGGCTTCCTGCGGGTGGACGGCCGCAGCGGCCCGGCCGGCGGCCAGAAGGCGGAGCACCTGGTCAGGCACCTGGCCGCGCTCGGTGAGCTGGTGGACCCGGCCCGTACGGTGCTGATCGGCGACGCCGCGGACGACGCCCTGGCGGCGCTGGGGGCGGGGGCCCACGCGGTGCTCTACACCGGCGGTTCGCACACCAGGGAGAAGCTGGAGCCGGTCGGCGTCCCGGTGGTGGACACCCTGGCCGAGGCGGTCGAGCTGGCCGGCCGGATCGCGGGCTGAACCACGCCCAGGACCGGCCCGACGCGGCGCGGTGAACCACCCCGGGACCAGGCGGTCGGCGCGGGCTGAACCACGCCCCGGACCGGCCGGACGTGGCGGGCGCCACGTCCGCCGTCCGCGTGTCTGAACGGGCGGATCGCGCCCCGGCTGGTCAGGCTGGTGTCACACCCGACCAGCCGCCAGGACGGAGCCGCCATGCCCATCGACGCAGTCACCGAGGTGCCGGTGCCGGTCAACGAGCCGGTGCGCTCGTACGCGCCCGGCACCCCGGAGCGGGACCGGCTGGTCCGGCGGCTGGACGAACTGGCGGCCGAGCAGGTCCCGCTGCCGATGACCATCGGCGGCGAGCAGCGGTTCGGCGGCGGTGAGCGGATCGAGGTGGTCCAGCCGCACCACCACGCCGCCAAGCTGGGCGTGCTCGGCAACGCGACCCGGGAGGACGCCCGGGCGGCGGTGGACGCGGCGCTGGCCGCCGGGCGGCAGTGGCGCTCGCTCTCCTTCGACGACCGCGCGGCGGTCTTCCTGCGCGCCGCCGACCTGCTGGCCGGCCCCTGGCGGGAGACGCTCAACGCGGCCACCATGCTCGGCCAGTCCAAGACCGCGCAGCAGGCCGAGATCGACTCGGCCTGCGAGCTGGTCGACTTCTGGCGGTTCAACGTCCGGTTCGCCCGGCAGATCCTGGCCGACCAGCCGATCTCCTCGCCCGGCGTGTGGAACCGCACCGACCACCGCCCGCTGGAAGGTTTCGTCTACGCGGTCACCCCGTTCAACTTCACCGCGATCGCCGGCAACCTGCCCACCGCCCCCGCGCTGATGGGCAACACCGTGGTCTGGAAGCCCGCGCCGACCCAGACCCTGGCCGCGTACCACCTGATGCGGCTGCTGGAGGCGGCCGGCCTGCCGCCCGGGGTGATCAACCTGGTGACCGGCGACGGCCTGCAGGTCTCCCCGGTGGTGCTGGCCGACCCGGCGTTCGCCGGGCTGCACTTCACCGGCTCCACCGCCACCTTCCAGTCGCTGTGGCAGACCATCGGCGCCAACATCGGCGGCTACCGCGCGTACCCGAGGATCGTCGGCGAGACCGGCGGCAAGGACTTCCTGCTGGCCCACCGCTCGGCCGACCCGGACGTCCTGCGGACCGCGCTGGTCCGCGGCGCCTTCGAGTACCAGGGCCAGAAGTGCTCGGCGCTCTCCCGGGCCTACCTGCCGCGCAGCCTCTGGCAGCGGATCAAGGACGACTTCCTGGCCGAGGTGGACGCGCTCCCGGTGGGCGACGTGACCGACCTGTCCAACTTCATGGGCGCCCTGATCGACCGGCGGGCCTTCGAGAAGAACCGGGACGCCATCGACCGGGCGAAGGCCGATCCGACGATCGAACTGGCGGCCGGCGGGCAGTACGACGACGCGATCGGCTGGTTCGTCCGGCCGACGGTGCTGGTCTCCTCCGACCACCGGGGCGACATCTTCCGGACCGAGTACTTCGGCCCGATCCTCGCCGTCCACGTCTACGAGGACTCCCGCTGGGACGACGTGCTCCGAAGGGTCGACGGCGGCGCCCCGTACGGCCTGACCGGCTCGGTGGTCGCGCAGGATCGTTACGCCATCGCCCAGGCCGTCGAGGAGCTGCGCTTCGCCGCGGGGAACTTCTACATCAACGACAAGCCGACCGGCGCCGTCGTCGGCCAGCAGCCCTTCGGCGGCGGCCGGGCCTCCGGCACCAACGACAAGGCGGGCGCCGCGCAGAACCTGCTCCGCTGGACCTCGGCCCGGTCGATCAAGGAGACCTTCGTACCGCCGACCCACCACGGATACCCGCACATGGGCTGAGAGTGAACACCGGGCTCCGGTTTGGACATGCTGTCCAGGACGGAGCCGACTTCCTGCGGGTTTGCGCCTACCTGTCCCTGTGCACCTTCGATTGATCCGGTTAGGCTGGCTGGCGTCGTCGGGTGGCTGCAGGACGAACGAGTCGTCCTACCCGCTGGGAGGACGTTTCATGCGTGCCATGAGCCCCTTTCAGTCGGATGGTGCGGCAGGATTGCGGTGACCCGTCGGTGTACATCCACACACCACCGAGTCACGCAACGGCGCGCGACAGGAGCCAAGAAGTCATGCAGACCAAGCTGGACGCAGCCAAGGCCGAACTGCTCAAGAAGGCAGCCGCAGCCGCTGAGAACAGCCAGGTGGGGGGAGCGGCGCCGGGGGAGGGTCTGAGCAACGGCGCTCTGACCGCGTACCTGCACCACTACTACCTCCACACCGCGCCCGAGGACCTGGTCGACCTCGACCCGGTCGACGTCTACGGCGCGGCCGCCTCCCACTACCGCCTGGGGCTCAAGCGCCCGCAGGGCACCGCCGAGGTGCGGGTCCACACCCCCTCGGTCGAGGAGAACGGCTGGTCCTGCGGCCACACCGTGGTCGAGGTCGTCACCGACGACATGCCCTTCCTGGTCGACTCCGTCACCAACGAGCTGTCCCGCCAGGACCGCGCGATCCACATCGTGATCCACCCCCAGCTGGTCGTCCGCCGTGACATCACCGGCAAGCTGCTGGAGATCCTGGACGTCGACGCCTGCTCCCGCAGCCAGGCCGCCGGCACCGAGTGGCCCGCCGACGCGACCGTCGAGTCGTGGATGCACATCGAGATCGACCGCGAGACCGACCGCGAGGACCTGCGCTCCATCGAGGCCGACCTGCGCCGGGTGCTCGGCGACGTCCGCGAGGTCGTCGAGGACTGGGGCAAGATGCGCGAGAGCGCCCTGCGCCTGGCCGACGAGCTGGCCGAGGAGCCCCCGACCGGCCTGCCCGAGCAGGAGGTCGGCGAGGCCTGGGAGCTGATGCGCTGGCTCGCCGACGACCACTTCACCTTCCTCGGCTACCGCGAGTACGACCTGGTCGAGCACGAGGGCGAGGAGGTCCTCAAGGCCGTCGCCGGGACCGGCCTCGGCATCCTGCGCTCCGACCCGCACAGCCACGACGACCACCACCACGCGGTCAGCGAGGCCTTCGGCCGGCTCTCCGCGCCGGTGCGCGCCAAGGCCCACGAGAAGAAGCTGCTCGTCCTCACCAAGGCCAACAGCCGTGCCACCGTGCACCGCCCGGCCTACCTGGACTACGTCGGCGTGAAGAAGTTCGACGCCGCCGGCGAGCCGGTCGGCGAGCGCCGCTTCCTCGGCCTGTTCTCCTCCGCCGCCTACACCGAGTCGGTCACCCGCATCCCGGTCGTGCGCCGCAAGGTCCAGGAGGTCCTGGAGGAGTCCGGCTTCTCCAGCGAGAGCCACGACGGCCGCGACCTGCTCCAGATCATGGAGACCTTCCCGCGGGACGAGATCTTCCAGACCCCGGCCTCCGAGCTGCTCTCCATCGCGACGAGCGTGCTCTACCTCCAGGAGCGCCGCAAGCTGCGGCTGTTCCTGCGCCAGGACGAGTACGGGCGCTACTTCTCGGCGTTCATCTACCTGCCGCGCGACCGCTACACCACGCGCATCAGGCTGCTGATCACCGACATCCTCAAGGAGGAGCTGAACGGCGCCACCATCGACTACACGGTGTACGCCACCGAGTCGGTGCTGACCCGTCTGCACTTCGTGGTCCGGGTCGCCCCGGGCACCGAGCTGCCGCAGCTCTCCGAGACGGACATCGAGCGGATCGAGAACCGCCTGGCCGAGGCCGCCCGGTTCTGGATGGACGGCTTCCACGACCAGCTGCACACCGAGCTGGGCGAGGAGAAGGCCGCCGAGCTCGGCCACAAGTACGCCAACGCCTTCCCCGACGGCTACCGCGCCGACTTCCCGCCGCGCACCGCCGTCGCCGACATCAAGCAGATCGAGTCGCTGCACGGCGAGGGCGACTTCCGCCTGAACCTGTACCAGCCGGTCGGCGCCGGCGACGACGAGCGCCGCTTCAAGATCTACCGGGTCGGCGGCCCGATCTCGCTCACCGAGGTCCTGCCGGTGCTCCAGCGCCTGGGCGTCGAGGTGCTGGACGAGCACCCGTACGCGCTGCGCCGCTCCGACGGCACCACCGCGTGGGTCTACGACTTCGGCCTGAAGCTGCGCGAGGCCACCGAGCTCACCGACGAGGCCCGCGAGAGGTTCCAGGAGACCTTCGCCGCCACCTGGACCGGCCGGGCCGAGAACGACGGCTTCAACGAGCTGGTCCTCACCGCCGGGCTGACCTGGCGCCAGGCGATGATGCTGCGCGCGTACGCCAAGTACCTGCGCCAGGCGGGCTCCACGTTCTCCCAGGACTACATGGAGGACGCGCTCCGCAACAACACCCACACCACCCGGCTGCTGGTCAACCTGTTCGAGGCCCGGCTGAGCCCGAGCCACCGTTCGGGCGCCCTGGAGCTGACCGAGGGCATCCTGGAGGAGCTGGCCGGCGCCCTCGACGAGGTCGTCTCGCTGGACGAGGACCGCATCCTGCGCTCCTTCCTGAACCTCATCAGGGCCACCCTGCGGACCAACTTCTTCCAGCGCTCCGGCTCCGGCGAGTGGCACTCCTACGTGTCGATGAAGTTCGACCCGAAGGCCATCCCGGACCTGCCGGCCCCGCGCCCGGCGTTCGAGATCTGGGTCTACTCGCCGCAGGTCGAGGGCGTCCACCTGCGCTTCGGCAAGGTCGCCCGCGGCGGTCTGCGCTGGTCCGACCGGCGCGAGGACTTCCGCACCGAGATCCTGGGCCTGGTCAAGGCGCAGATGGTCAAGAACACCGTCATCGTCCCGGTCGGCGCCAAGGGCGGCTTCGTCGCCAAGCAGCTGCCGGACCCGGCGGTCGACCGCGACGCCTGGCTGGCCGAGGGCGTCTCCTCGTACAAGACCTTCATCTCGGCGCTGCTCGACATCACCGACAACCTGGTCGGCGGCGAGGTCGTGCACCCGGCCGACGTGGTCCGCCACGACGAGGACGACACCTACCTGGTCGTCGCCGCCGACAAGGGCACCGCGACCTTCTCGGACATCGCCAACGGCGTCGCCGAGTCCTACGGCTTCTGGCTGGGCGACGCGTTCGCCTCCGGCGGCTCGGCCGGCTACGACCACAAGGGCATGGGCATCACCGCCCGCGGCGCCTGGGAGTCGGTCAAGCGCAACTTCCGCGAACTCGGCGTCGACACCCAGACCGAGGACTTCACCGTCATCGGCATCGGCGACATGTCGGGCGACGTCTTCGGCAACGGCATGCTGCTCAGCGAGCACATCCGCCTGGTCGCCGCCTTCGACCACCGCCACATCTTCCTCGACCCGAACCCGGACGCGGCCACCTCGTACGCCGAGCGCCGCCGTCTGTTCGAGCTGCCGCGCAGCTCCTGGGACGACTACGACAAGTCGCTGATCTCGGCCGGCGGCGGGGTGCACCCCCGCTCGGCGAAGTCGATCCAGCTGACCCCGCAGGTCCGGGCCGCCCTCGGCGTCGAGGAGACCCGCCTGACCCCGGCCGAGCTGATGAAGGCGATCCTGCAGGCGCCCGTCGACCTGTTCTGGAACGGCGGCATCGGCACCTACGTCAAGGCCTCCACCGAGACCAACGCCGAGGTCGGCGACAAGTCCAACGACGCCATCCGGGTCAACGGCGAGCAGGTCCGGGCCCGGGTCATCGGCGAGGGCGGCAACCTCGGCTGCACCCAGCTCGGCCGCATCGAGTACGCGGCCACCGGCGGCCCGGAGGGCTCCGGCGGCTGGATCGACACCGACGCGATCGACAACTCGGCCGGTGTGGACACCTCGGACCACGAGGTCAACATCAAGATCCTGCTCAACCAGGTCGTCGCCGAGGGCGACATGACGGTCAAGCAGCGCAACGCCCTGCTGGCCGAGATGACCGACGAGGTCGGCCACCTGGTGCTGCGCAACAACTACGCGCAGAACGTGGTGCTGGCCAACGCCGTCGCCCAGGCGCACAGCATGGTCAACGTGCACGCCCGGATGATCAGCCGCTTCGAGTCGGCCGGCCGACTGGACCGGGGGCTGGAGTTCCTGCCCACCGAGCGCCAGATCCGTGAGCGCCAGCAGGGCGGCCGCGGACTCTCGCAGCCCGAGATGTCCGTCCTGCTCGCGTACACCAAGATCATCCTCGCCGAGGAGCTGCTGGCCACCGACCTGCCGGACGACCCGTTCTTCCGCACCGCGCTGCACGAGTACTTCCCGAGCGCGCTGCGGGCGGGGTTCGCCGACGCCATCGACAACCACGCGCTGCGCCGCGAGATCATCACCACGCTGATCGTCAACGACACGATCAACCGCGGTGGCTGCACCTTCGCCTTCCGCCTGAAGGAGGAGACCGGCGCGACCTACGAGGAGATCGCCCGGACGCACACCGCCGCGCGGGCCGTCTTCGACCTGGAGCCGATCTGGGCCGAGATCGAGGACCTGGACAACAAGGTCCCGGCCCGGGTGCAGACCAAGATGCGGCTGCACTCGCGGCGCCTGGTCGAGCGCGCCACCCGGTGGATGCTCAACAACCGCCGCCAGCCGCTCGACATCGCCGGCACCATCGAGTTCTTCCACGACCGCGTCAACCAGGTCTGGGCCTCGCTGCCCAAGCCGCTGCGCGGCGAGGACCTCACCTGGTTCGAGTCGGTGTACGGCGAGCTCGCCGCGGCCGGGGTGCCGGAGGAGCTGGCCACCCGGATCGCCGGCCTCTCCTCGGTCTTCCCGACCCTGGACATCGTCGAGGTCGCCGACCGCTCCGGGAAGGACGTCGCCGAGGTCGCCGACCTCTACTACGACCTGGGCGACCGGCTCCAGATCTCGCACCTGCTCGACCGCATCATCGAGCTGCCCCGCACCGACCGCTGGTCGTCGATGGCCCGGGCCGCGATCCGCGAGGACCTCTTCGCGGCGCACGCGGCGCTGACCGCCGACATCCTGGCCTGCGGGCCCGAGGCGGCCACCCCGGAGGAGCGGTACACCGCCTGGGCCGAGCTCAACTCGACCCTGCTGAACCGCGCCAAGAGCACCCTCGACGACATAAGGGGTTCGGACAACTACGAGCTGTCCAGCCTCTCGGTCGCGATGCGCGTCATCCGCACCCTGCTGCGCACCGGTTCGATGCGCTGACGGACGGCCGCACCGGAAGGGGCCCGCGTCTTCGGACGCGGGCCCCTTCCGCGTTCCCGGACGCCGCCCGGATTCCGGAGCGTGACGGCCGGATCACGCTGTGCGTGAACCGGGACGGGCTCCGGATGTGTCCCTGCGGTTAACGCGGCATCACAAACTCCGCCAATTGCCGTCAGAGTTCCCGGCGGGTCGCGGAATTTCGCCCCAACTGCCCTTTTTGACAGCTGTTCTGACAAGGCATGAGTTGCAGTAGGCTGACTCCGCGATAGGCGTCGCCGCAGGTCTCGTGCCGCAAAGCACTTCGATGTGATGTGACATCAGGTGCCTTTCGGAGAGGCTCGGGCCGCCAGTCCCATTCGCGCTTCGGGGCCCGGACCGGCTCCACGCGATGCCACCTGAAGAGAGTTTCATGACGTCATTTGTGCAGGAACCCTTTTTCTGGGTCTTCATCGTGGTGATGCTCGTGGCCGTCGGAGCGGCCCTCCAAGCACGCAGAACGAACCTCGCCCTGCGGCGGCGCAACGCCGCGCTGGAGGAGGAGAGCGCCCTGGCACAGCGGCAGCGCGACGAGGCCGCCGCGCTGCACGACCACCTGCGGGGGCAGCACGCGTCCGAACTGACCGCCGTCCGCCGGGACGCCGAGGAGGACACCAAGGCCGTCCTCAAGGCGGCGATGCGGACGCTGCAGGGCCTGGCCGACGAGCAGCAGGTCGTCATCGACAAGGTGCAGCGGAAGTACGGCGACAGCCCGCAGATCCTCGCCGACCTGATGACGATCGACCACACCAACAGCCAGTTCGGCCGGCGCGCCCAGGGCATCGCGGTGCTCTGCGGCGGCTGGCTGGGCCGCCGCGAGAGCGTCGCCTCGGTCTACGACGTGGCCCGCAGCGCCCAGGGCCGGATCCGGCACTTCGACCGGGTGCGGATCCACTCCCGGGTCAGCGTCTCGCTCGCCAGCAAGGTCGTCGAGCCGGTCGCCGTCGTGCTGTCCGAGCTGCTCGCCAACGCGACCAACTACTCCGCCCCGGACACCCCGGTGGAGGTCAGCGTCCAGGCCGTCCCGACCGGCGTCTGCCTGATCATCGACGACGCCGGCCTCGGCATGGGCCAGGAGGAGAAGGACCGCGCGGCGCAGCTCCTCAACCCGGGCGCGCCGATCAGCCTCGCCAGCCTGGGCAACCCCCCGAAGTTCGGCTTCGCCGTCTCCGGCATGCTGGCCGCCCGCTACGGCTTCCGGGTCTCCGTCGACTCGGTCTCCCCGTACGGCGGCGTGCGGGCCGTGGTGCTGCTGCCGGCCGAGCTGCTCAGCAGCGAGGTCGCGGCCCCGCCCGTCGCCGAGCGCGCAGACTACCAGCCCGTGCCGGTGGAGCAGCCCGCCCAGGCCTGGGCGCCCGCCGCCGGCCAGCGGCTGGTGTCGCTGTCCGAGCCGGCCGCGCCGCTGGCCCCGGTGCCGGCGCCGCAGCCGGCGCCGCAGCCGGCGCCGACGGCGGCAGCGGAGACGACCGCGGACGGACTGCTGCCCCGGCGGCGCCGCCAGCGCCCCGTGTCCGTCGTCCCCGCCCCGCAGGACCCCGTCCGGGCCGAGGAACCGGTGCGGAGCACCGGCCAGCACACGCCGTCCCGCCTCGGCGCGTTCCAGCGCGGCACGCTGTCCGGGCGCAACACCATGACCACGGAAGGAACCGAGATCCAGTGAGCCGCGATCTTTCCTGGGTGCTCAACGACGTACTCCAGGTACCGGGCGCCCGGCACGCTATCCTCGTCTCCGCCGACGGCCTCCTGCTCGAACGGTCCAGCGAGATCGGCCGCGACGAGGCGGAGACCAACGCCGCCGCGATGAGCTCCATGCAGTCGCTGAGCCGCGCGGTCGCCCCGTTCGTCGGCGGAGGCGGCGGGGCCTGGCGCCAGACCCTCCTGGAGTACGACCACGGCTGGATCTTCCTGATCGCGGCCGGCAGCGGCGCGTACCTGGCCGCCTCCACCGCCCCCGACGTCGACATGGAGGCGATGTCCTTCCGGATGCAGCAGCAGGTGGGCGCACTCGGCCGGGCGATGTCGGCGGCGCCGCGCCAGAGCACGCTCAGCGGCTCATGACGGCCGGCGGCGAGGAACAGCGGGTCACCGGTGGCTTCATCCGCTCCTACGTCATCACCGGTGGACGCGAGTTACCGAACGCGGACGACCTGTCTCTGATCACCCTGGTCACCGTCGCGCCCGAGCAGGGCATGCCCGTCCTGCCGAGCCCGGAGACCCGGGCGATCTGGGAGCTGTGCTCCGGCGGCTACCTCTCGGTGGCCGAGGTCGCGGCACGGCTGGAGCTTCCGGTGGGGGTCGTCAGGCTGCTGCTGACGGACCTGATCCGGGAGGGACGGCTGCTGCGCCGGTCGGCCCCGCCTCCGGCCCAGGCTCCGGACCCGAGACTTCTAGAGAAGGTACTGCATGGACTTCAACGCCGGTTCGCCTGAGGACATCTACGTCCCGGGCGCGGTGACGACCGCCGTCAAGATCCTGGTCGTGGGGCACTTCGCGGTCGGCAAGACGACGCTCATCGGGGCCCTGTCGGAGATCGCCCCGCTGAGCACCGAGGAGAGCATGACGCAGGCGTCCGTCCGCGTCGACGACCTCCGCGGCGTACCGGACAAGAAGACCACGACCGTCGCCCTGGACTTCGGCCGGCTGACGCTCGGCGACGACCTGGTGCTGTACCTGTTCGGCACCCCGGGGCAGCAGCGGTTCATGCAGCTCTGGGAGGACATGGCGAGGGGCGCGCTGGGAGCGCTGCTGCTGGCCGACCCCACCCGCCTGGCGGACACCTTCCCCGTCATCGACCTGATCGAGCAGTACGGCCTGGAGTACGCGGTGGCGGTCAACAGCTTCGACCGGCAGAGCGACTACACCGAGGACCAGCTGCGCGAGGCGCTCGACCTGCTGCCGCACACCCCGGTGGTGTTCTGCGACGCGCGGGACCAGCGCTCCTCGGCCAACGCCCTGCTGACGCTCGTCCGGCACCTGCTCGACCGCGCCTCCTGACCTCCCCCACGCCTTCCTCCCCTCACACCTCCCGGGTCCGCATCCGCCCGGGGCCACCTCCAAGGAACGACCCATGGAATCTCTGCCGCGACCCGTCCCGTCGCCTCCGCCGGGCTGCCCGATGCACGCCGGCGTGAGCACCCCGCTCTACGGGGAGATGTTCTCGGCCGACCCCGGCGCGGTCTACGACAAGCTGCGCGTCCACGGCCCCGCCGCGCCGGTGGAGTTGGCCCCCGGGGTGGACGCCACCCTGGTCACCTCGCACGAGGCCGCGCTGCGGGTGCTGCAGAACCCGGGGATGTTCGCCCGGGACTCGCGGCGCTGGGCGGCGCTGAACGAGGGCCGGGTGCCGATGGACAGCCCCGTCCTGCCGATGATGTTCTACCGGCCCAACTGCCTCTTCACGGACGGCGCCGAGCACCTGCGGCTGCGCAAGGCGGTCACCGAGAGCCTGGAGCGGCTCAACGACAGCCGGCTCAACCGGCACGTCGAGCGGATAGCCGGCTACCTGATCGACCAGTTCAGCCCGCTGGGCCGGGCCGACCTGCTCAACGACTACGCCAGGCTGCTGCCGCTGCTGCTGTTCAACCAGCTGTTCGGCTGCCCGGCCGACATCGGCGACCGGCTGACCCGCAGCATGTCCGCGCTCTTCGACGGCATCGACGTCATCCAGGCCAACGAGGAGCTGACCTCCTGCCTGATGGACCTGGTCGCGCTGAAGCGCCGCCAGCCCGGCGACGACATCACCTCCTGGCTCATCCAGCACCCGGCCGGCCTGCGCGACGAGGAGCTCAAGGACCAGCTGGTCATGCTGATGGGCGCCGGCGTCGAGCCCGAGCGCAACTTGATCGGCAACGCGCTGCTCCTGCTGCTCTCCGGCGAGGGCGGCTCCGGGCTGCGCATCGAGGACGCCCTCGACGACGTGCTGTGGAACAACCCGCCGATCGCCAACTACGCGACGCACTACCCGATGCAGGACCTCAACCTGGGCGGCGTCCCGATGGACGCCGGCAGCCCCGTGGTGATCAGCTTCGCCGCCGCCAACAGCGACCCCGCGCTGACCGACGCCCGGCTGACCCTCAGCAAGGGGGCGCACCTGGCCTGGGGCGCCGGCCCGCACGCCTGCCCGGCCAAGTCCCCGGCCCAGCTGATCGCCCTGAGCGCGATCGAGTGCCTGCTCAACGCGCTGCCGGACGTCACGCTCGCGGTGCCCGCGGAGAGCGTGGAGTGGCGGCCGGGTCCGTTCCAGCGCGGCCTGGTCTCGCTGCCGGTGCGGTTCAGCCCGGCGCCCGCCCGGACCACCGGGCCGGCCGCTGGGGCGGACGCCGCACCGGCCCCGTCGGCGGCGCCGGCCGGCTCCGAGCCGGCGCAGGCGTACCCGCAGGCCACCGCCCCGGCGGCGGGCCGGGCTCCGCAGAAGAAGGGGTGGTGGAGCTCCTTCCTGGACGTCTTCCGGCTCTGAGGCGTCCTCGGGCCCCGGGGTGGCCCGGGGCCCGGGTGTTCGGGGGCCCGAGGTGTCCCGGGCTGGCCCGGGCCCTGGGGTGTCCTGGGGCCCGGCCTCCGGTCGGGGGCGTCGACGGAGGGGCCGTCAAGGGCCCTTCGGTCACCGCGAGGTGAACGGCGTGCGACGCCGGTGCGGTACGTGACGGGGGCAACACTGATCGACGCTTGAGCGCGCTGTTGCTGGGTAGTACGCCGCCGTACTGCCCGCCCGCGCGTTAAGGAGCCCCGTGTGACCGCTGTGTTGGAAGCCCGCCCCGCGCCGGAGCGACCAGACGGGAGGGCCGACCGCCGCGCCGCCGTGCCGCTGCTGCGGAGGCTTCGCTCGCCCGAGGGGCTCGCCGACCCGAGCCCGGTCTACGACGAGCTGCGGGCGCTTGGCGACCTCGTCCCGGCGCCCTGGGGCGGCTACCTGGTCACCGGCTACGAGGCGTGCGACCAGGTCCTGCGCGGCAGGAACTGGCTCGTCCCCGACTTCGCCTGGCAGGAGCGGCAGACCGGCACGGAGCGCTGGGAGGCCGTCGCCACCCAGGAGATGAGCCGGACGCTCTCCCGGCTCAACGCCCCCGAGCACACCCGGCAACGGCGCAGCCTCGGGAGCCTCTTCGACCGCAACACCCTCCGGGACATGGTGCCGGCCGTCGAGGCCGACGCCGCCGGGCTGCTGGACCACCTCGCCGAGCGAATACGGGCGGACGGCGAGGCGGACTTCGCGGCCGTGGTCAGCGAGCAGCTGCCGATCGGCACCGTCGGGCGCTGGCTGGGCATCCGGCCCGCGGACTACCCGCACATCCTGGCGATGACCCACGACCAGGTGCACGCCCAGGAGCTGCTGCCCACCAAGAGCCAGCTGGCGGTCTCCGAGCAGGCCACCATGGAGCTGCGCCGGTACTTCACCCGCCTCGTCCAGGAGCGCCGCGACGGGGACGGCGACGACGTGATCGCCGGCTGGATCCGCACCTGGGACGCGCTGGAGTCCGACCGCGAGACCACCGACCGGATGGTCTACCAGCTCACCATGTTCGTCACCATCGCCTCGCTGGAGACCACGGCGACGATGCTCTCCTCGATGGTGTGGCAGCTGCTGCGGTCGCCCGGCCGGTGGCAGTGGCTGCGGGAGCGGCCCGAGCACGTCGACGGGGTGATCGACGAGGCACTGCGCTACGACCCGCCGATCCGCGTCAACAGCCGCATCGCGGGCGAGGACACCGAGCTGTCCGGGGTGTTCCTGCCCAAGGACACCATGGTCCACGTGATGTACGGCGCCGCCAACCGCGATCCGCGCCGCAACCCCGACCCGCACACCTTCGACCCGCTCCGCCGGGGCGCCCACCTCACCTTCGGCGGCGGCGCCCACTACTGCCTCGGCGCGGGCCTGGCGCGGCTGGAGGCGCGCGCCCTGCTCGGCCAACTGCTGGAGCGCTTCCCGACGTTGCGGGCGGTGAGCCCGCCGGAGCACGCGCCCCGGATGGTCTTCCACCGGGTGACGTCCCTGAGAGTCGCCGCATGAGCGTCACCCCGCGGGCTCCCCAGTACCCCCCGTACGCGATGCAACCCCCGTACATCGCGCACCCCTCGACGCCCGCCGACTGGTACCCGCGGCCCGCTCCCGAACCCGTGGCGGTCCCCGTGCCCGCGCCGGCCCGTACCGTCCGCTCCGAGCTCCGGGGCGCGGTGCTCCACGTCGAGCTGGACAGCCCGGAGACCGGGAACGCCGTCACCATGGCGATGCTGGACGAACTCCTCGCCGTCCTCGCCGTACCCGACCCGGCCGTGCGCGTGATCGTGCTGTCCGCGGCCGGCCGGGACTTCTGCCTCGGCGGCGACCGCGACGAACTCCTCGCGGGCCTGGACGAGGACCCGACCGGCGGCCGGATCCGGGCCTACGGGGACAGGGCGCGCCGGGTCTGCGACGCCCTCACCAACAGCCCCGCCGTCACCGTCGCCCGGGTCCAGGGCCGGGCGACCGGCGCCGGCTTCGCCCTGGCGCTCGCCTGCGACCTGCGGGTCGGCGCCGACAACGCCGTCTTCCGGCTGCCCGAGCTGGCCCTGGGCCTGCCGGTCGCCTGGGGCGGGCTGCTGCCCCGGCTGCTCCACGAGGTCGGCGCGGCCCGGGTCCGCGAGATCATCCTCACCGGCCGTCCGGTCGGCGCGGTGGAGGCGCGGGAGCTGGCCATCCTGCAGCGCGTCGTCGCCGAGGAGGACCTGGACGGGGCGGTGGCCGAGTGGGCCCGGCCCGTCACCCGCCGCCCCGAGGCCGCCCTGCGGGTCACCAAGACCCTGCTCGCCTCCCACGCGTCGGCCACCCGGCTGGCCGACGCCTCGGTGCTGGACTCCGAGCTGATGGCCTCCGTCCTCGCCGCCGCCCACTACTCCCGCGGCCTCGCCGCCCAGCACCCGGCCGACTGACCGGCGGTGCGGAGGAGGGGCCCGGGTCCCTCCTCCGCACGCGCGCGGAAACCGGTTATGGGCCGTGCCCGCGCCCTCGGTACGGTAGCCCTCGAACGATCAAGTGGGGGTTGTGACATGGGGGAGAACCGGGCCTCGGTCCGCGCGGTGGGCGTGGGCATCTCGGTGGTACTGCTGGTCGTCGGAGCGGCGGCCTGCTCGTCCGACGACAAGAAGGACACGGCGAAGGCGGCCCCGGCCGCCACCGGCGCGGCCGCGGGCGCTTCCGCGACCGCGACCGCCACGAAGGGCCCGGAGGCCTTCGCGGCAGCCGGGTACCGGGGGCTGAAGCCCGGGATGGCCAAGGACGCGGGGCTGGCCACCGGCGCCCTGGAGAGCTCGCCGGTCTCGCTGCTCGACGGCTGCACGGACTTCGTCTACAAGGGCGGCCCGGCGCCGGACCAGGCCCGGATGGCCGCAGAGGCGGCCACCGAGGCCCGCTACAAGGACCTGAACGCCCAGGCCGACGCGGCCTCGGGGAAGGCGCCCGCCCCGGGCGGCACCCTGCCGCCGAACGCCTCCGCCAAGGACGCGGCGGCCGCCGCCGCGGGGTCGGCCGCCGCGGCCGCGGACTCGGCGGCCTCCGCGAAGCTGATCGCGGACGCCACGCAGGCCCTGGTCGCCATGAGGTTCGCCCAGGAGGCCAAGGACCAGGCGTACCTGGCCACCGGCCGGGTCTCCTTCGCCGCGACGGGCCTGCGCGAGCTGGCCGCCCCGGCGGACGCGCGGACGGCCGAGGGCATCGGCGCCGGCTCCACCGTGGAGGCGCTCCAGCAGGCGTACGGGGCCAAGGGCCTCCAGCTCGACAAGAGGGGCAGGTACGTGATGCCGGCCGAGGGACAGCAGGGCTGGCAGTACGAGTTCACCGTGGACGGCGGCAAGGTCACCGGGATGGCCGCGGTGAACCGCGACATCAAGTGCAGCTGACGGCCTGACGGTTCGGCAGGGGCAGCCCGCGCAGCGCCGCGCGGGCGCGGGCCGCGCCGCCGGGGGTGGCCCCGGCCCCGGTGCCGACGGCGACGGTTCTCGTGCCGAGGCCCGCGCAGGCGCGGCAGATGCCGGGGCGGGGCACCGGATCGTGGCAGCGGCCGCACTCGGCTCGGGGCGTGGGTGGTGGGGCTTCGGGGCGTTCCGGGGGGAGCTTGCGCCGCAGCCGGTCCCGGAGGACCGCCGCCGGGCAGTGCATCGGCTGCGGCAGCCCGGGGAGCAGGGCGTGGGCCAACCCGGCCTCGTCGCATCCCCGTTCCAGCCACTGCGCGACGAGCGGCGCCAGCGTCCGCGCCTCGGCCTCGCCGATGCGCAGACGCGGCTCGGGCCGGATCACCCGGAACAGGGTGGCCACGGCCGCCCGTGTCCGTTCATCCGGGAGGGTGGATTCTTGCTCCGGGTTCTTTACGGGAGGGGTGACAGCGCCGCCGGTCCCTCCTCCACCGGGAGCCGGACGGGGGACAGCCGGTGCGCGGTGCGGGGTGTCGAAGACGTGGGCCTCGGAGCGGACCGTCCCGTCGGCCATCCGGACGGTGTCGACCCGGTAGTACCCGGCGTCCCTCAGCTCCTTGAGCGCCCGCCGTACGGCGCCCCGCCCCTGCGGACTGGTGTCCGCCATCTGCCGCCCGTCCTCCCGCCAGCCGTCCGGGCGGGAGAGGAGATCGGCGAGCAGGCCGCGAGCGGTGTAGGAAAGCCGACGGTCCTGCAACAGGCCGTTGGGAAGCACGGTGAACGCGCGCGTGTGAACGCTACGATGAATCTGCATCTGGAGTTGCTGCTCCTGGTGCCCGACCCCGGGGTGTCTCACCACCGCCGGGGTCTCCTATGTTCTGTTGATGATGCGGAAAGTAGCACACCCGCTACGCAGAGTGCGAACGGTTGGGCATATCGGCCCCGCCAGCGGGATGGCGCGTGACAGCCCGCAGGCGTGGCACATACGGCCCGCCCGCCCGGGATCAAGTGCGAGCTGCTGCCACCGCGTCCGTGTAGAGCTCCGTCGTCAGGTCGTCCTCGTTGACCCCGAGGTCGGCCAGTACGGCCCGTACGGCGTCGAGTGCCGCCCCAAGGTCGCCCTGGGTGGTCGCAGCGGTCTCGACCTCGATGAATGTCGCGTCGAGCTCCGGCACGCGGACGAGCGTGGCGAGGAAGCGCCGACCGCCGAGTTCGAAATCGTAGTTGCGGCACCGCTTCTCGAACCGGATACGTGGGGTGAAGCCGAGGCCCTGGATGATCTCGTCGGCCGCCTCGGCGTCCTCCACCCGGGTCTCGGCCTCCCACTTCGACCCGGACGCCTCGTCCACCGGGGCGCCTTTGTACGTGAGCACGGTGCGGGTGTCGTCGGGCCCGTGAACGGTGCGGATCCGCAGCTCACGGTCGGCTCCCATCAGGCTGCCATCCGGGGCCTCGTAGTACGTGTCGCGGTACACCTCGGCGCGCCCGGCGCCGTACGACTTCTCCAATCGTGCCAGGACGAGTTCGGGGTCGCGTACGACGGCCTTGAGCTCCGCCTCGATCGCCATGCCGGTTCCTCCTTCAGACCACACGTCGAGCGCCGTCGACTACGACCACCGACGCGGCCGGGACCAGCGAGTTTGCCTCGGGGGCGTTCGGGTCGTCCTTGTAGTCACGCCTGGACATGATCCACCACCTCGATCGAACACGGCGCTACGCCTCGGGCGGCACGCTGTAGCGGCTCAAGACGTCGTCGGTGGTGGCCCTGTCCAGCAGGCGCAGCTCCCAGGGCCCGGTGTTGACGTCGAACTCCTTGCCGAAGCCGACCCACTTGCCGGCCATCCGGCGCCCGGTCGGATCGACCAGCAGCTGAAGGGCGCCGTGGTACCTGGCTCCCTGGTAGTAGCCGTCCTGCGCGGTCTGCTCCACCCATGAGCCCGTCACGACGTTCCGGTCGACGGTGAGGTCGAACGACAGCGGTGAGTCCGGGTTGGACGACGCGCCGGGGAGGGAGCGGCCGGTGATCCGGTTTCCGCTCTGGGACAGCACGACGTGGTGCAGGCCTGTGAACGAGTTCTCCCGGCTGCTGCTGAAGAACTCGTAGTGGCTGATCCAGACCCCCGAGTAATCCTCACCCGGGGAGGTGGATGCGGCCTGCACGGGCACGCCCGGTTCATCGCTGGTCATGTCATGGCCTCCCGTACCGTCCACGCTGACCCTCGGCGGTAGCTGTGGTGATTCGAAGCCGAGGCGGTCCACGGAGAGTTTGGTGACAGCCTCAAGGGCTCGAACGTACACCGGGCGGGGAAACCTGACCTCCCCTGACTCCCAGCGCTGTACGAGACGCTTGCTCGCGTCATTGGGTTCTCCCTGGGTCACCCCGACTGCCCTCAGGCGCTTCGCGAACTCGTCCTGGCTGAGGCGAAGTCCAAGGCGCACGGCCCTCAGAGTTTCGTTCGGCGTCGTCATGACCCCAACGATAGAGGTCAGCCGCCGCTGAAAGACGCCGAAATGACGCCTTGTCGGACACCGGAAAGACGTCCGAGCGGCGTCGCAATGGACTGACCTCGCAGGGCACCATCAAGCACTCCGGTGATGACTGCTCGCTATCGGAGGATCACCAACGGTGGTGCAACCGGCTCCTCTTTCCTCCCCTTCGAGGTGCTCCCCCATGCTCACGTTCCGTCGCCCCCGCATGTTCGTCGCGCGCCTCGACTCCCGTGTCGAATCCACGCCCCTGGCACGCTACTTGCTCCGGGCCTACCTCTCCGGCCTCCCCACCGGTGACCGCTACCGCGACACTGCCGAGCTGCTCCTCGGCGAGCTCTTCGCCAACGCCGTCCAGCACTCCGACGCGCCCGACGACCGGCACATCGAGGTCCGCTTCACTCTCACCCCCGACGACCTCCTGCGCCTCGAAGTGCACGACGCCGACACCACCCGCCCCCTCCTCCGTGCCGCCACTCCCGACGACGAGCACGGACGCGGCCTGCTCCTTGTCGGCGAACTGGCCGAACGCTGGGGCTGCGCGTCCCGCCCGTGCGGCATCGGCAAGTACGTCTGGGCCCTCATCGCCCCCGCCACCACCCCCTGAAAGCCCGATTCCCCATGCACCTCGCCACCCTCGCCCGGCACACCCTCTCCCGTGGCGCCACTCCGGCCGCGACCTACGCCCTGATCGCCCGCCTCGGCCACCAGCCCCTGCCCACCGCCCGCGCCGTCTGCCTCGCCCTCGGCATCCCCCTCGCCGAGACCGTCCGCCGCCTCGCCGACTGCCATGACGCCCTGCTCGCCGACCCCCGCCCCGACTCGGAACACGACACCGGCGAACTCCTCGAAGCCCTCGGCGTCTTCGACGTCCCCAAGTCCCTCACCGACACCGAACTCGCCGTCGTCGACCACTTCCTGGTCGCCATCGAGGCCATGGGCGGCATCCGGCCCGGCCACCAGCACGGCCTCCAGCGCTGGTTCACCACCGGCAACCTCACAGCCGCCTACCTCTCCCTCGCCGCTGCCCGCCCCCTGCCCCGCACCGGCGACCCCACCCGCTACTGGGCCAGCCTCGTCACCGCCGGCGAACTCCTCGCCACCACCCTCCCCTCCGACCGCCGCATCAGGTACGCCCTCACTCACTGCCGCACCCGTGCGACCTGCCTGTGAGCGCAGGAAGTCGGCCAGGCCGACTTCCTGCGCAGAAGACCGGACAACGCAGTCTCGCCGCTTCGGCTCACCGAAGCGGCGACGGGGAGAAGGAGACGCGGGGCGGGCTTCCCAATCGTCCCGAGGCGTCGTGAGAATGGCGGAGAAGCCTGCTCTCGCCCCGCACTCACGAATCCTCCGGAGCTGCCACAGTGACGAGCAACATCGCACAGCAGGACGCCGCCGTCGCCGACAAGGCGATCCTCGCGAACAGCGCCTACGCCGACGGCCGCCACCTGGCCGCCCGGCAGTCCCTCTACCAGTGGCAGCGGCCGCGGTACGACCTGCCGGGGATCGTCGTCGAAGAGCTGGCCGGCACCAGCGGCACCGTGATCGACATCGGCTGCGGCAACGGCACGTACGTCAACCGCCTGCACCGGGACCGACCGGACCTCCAGGTCGTGGGAGTGGACATCTCGGCGGGCATCCTCGCCGACGTCCCGAAGCCGGTCCTGGTGGCCGACGCCCAAGCCCTGCCGTTCGGCGACGGCAGCGCCGACGCGGTGCTGGCCCTGCACATGCTGTACCACGTGGGCGACATCGAGGCCACGATCAAGGAACTGGCCCGGGTCCTCCGGCCTGGCGGTGTGCTCATCGCCTCGACCAACAGCGACACCGACAAGCAGGAACTCGACCGGCTCTGGGCCAGGGCCGCAGGGGACGTCCTCGGGGTTCCCGAGGGCCCGGGGAGGGTCACCCTGAGCTCCCGGTTCTCGTTGGAGAAGGCCTCCGGCTACCTCGGTGCGGTGTTCGAGGACATCAGGGTGCGGGAACTGCCCGGCGTCATCGAGGTCACCGACCCCGCGCCGGTCGTCGCCCACCTGGCCTCCTACGAGGCCTGGGCCGACCGGAGCGGCGTCCCGTTCCACGAGACGGTCGGCCGGGCAGCGGAGATCGTCGCCGCGGTGATCGCCACCGAGGGGGTCTTCGAGATCAACGGCCTCGGCGGCATCCTGATCTGCCGCCGCTGAGGGGAGGTCGGTTCTGCGTTCGGCGGCCCCGGCCACTCATGGCCGGGGCCGCCGTGACTCTCTTCGGGGCGGGGCCGCGTGCGTTCACGCGGCCCCGCCCCCGGCTTCGGCGTGGTACGCCCACCTGCCGCACAGGAAGTCGGACTGGCCGACTTCTCGTGCGGGACGGCCGGTCAGCGGGCGGCGGCGCGCTGGAGGGCGCTGGCGAGGAGGGCGAGGTCGGTGGGGCCGTTGCCGAGTTCGCGGACCGGGCGGCGGGCCGGTGGGGCGCCGAGCTGGAGCGGGTCTATGGCGACGACGGTGGGCCGCAGCGTGGCGGTGCGCGGGATGCGGCCGCTGATCCGGGCGGTCTGGAAGGCGGTGACGCCGCCGTCCGGGAGCCGGAGGTAGCCGCGGCCGGGGGTGTCCTCGGGGAGGGCGGCCGCGTCGCCGAGGTGGATCAGCAGGTCGGAGTCGGCCGGGTCGTCGGTGCGCAGCGCGATCCTCAGCAGCGCGGCCTCGTCCACCTCGGTGCCGGCGCTCTCCTCCGGGCGGCCGGTGGCGACGGCGAGGTGGATGCCGAGCGGCCCGCCGCGGCGGGCGACGGCGGCCAGCGCGCGGGCGAGCGGGCGGCCGGCGGCGGAGGTGGGGGAGAGCAGGGCGTCGTAGTCGTCGACGACGACGACCAGCCGGGCGGGGGGAGCGGCCGGTCCGGTCGGGCGGGGGCCTTCCGCGCTGCGCGGCGGGATGATCCGGGGGGTGGTGGCCGCTCCGCCGCCGACGGCGGCGGGCACCGGGACCTTGGCGTGCTCCGCGTCCTCCTCCGGCCCGTCCAGGCTCTGCTCGTCCAGGATGCGGGCGGCGTGCCAGGAGGCGAAGTCCAGCCCGTCGAACAGCCGCTCCCGGATGGTGAGTTCGTCCTCCAGCGCCTCGGCGGCGAGCAGAGCGGCGCGCGGGTCGGCGGCGGCGTTCACCCGGCCGGTGACGTGCGGCAGCTCGGTGCAGCCGTCCAGCCCGTCCTGCCCGTCCGACACGGCCCGGCCCTCGATGATCGTGACGGCCAGCCGCTCGGGCCGCTCGGAGACGGCGAGCGAGGCGACCAGGGTGCGCAGCAGCTCGGTCTTGCCGGAGCCGCGGGCGCCGCCGATCAGCAGGTGCGGGCCGCCCGGGTCGGGGGAGGGGAGGGTGAGCTCGGGGTCGGCCAGGTCGAGCGTGCAGAGCTCGTCCCGGGTGGTGCCGAGCAGGGCGGTGGCGGCGCCGATGCCGCCGGCGTGGGCGTCCCAGCGGGCGGAGAGCTTGGCCGGGGTGACGGTGTCGAGCTGGAGCAGGTCGAGCAGCCGCAGGACGTCGGGCAGCGGGCCGCGGGCGGCCGGGGTGGCCTCGCGCAGCGGGGCGAGGAGCCGGGCGAGGCGTTCGGCCCAGGCGTCCGAGACGGCGTCCAGCGAGACCTCGTGCAGGGCCTCCCGGCCGCGGGCGACCGGGCGGTCCAGCGAGAACTGGGTGCCGACCTCGCCGGTGATCACGGCGGTGGCGCCGAGGCCCCGGGGGAGCAGTTCGGGCTGTTCGGCGAGGCAGATCGGGAAGATGCCGACGGCGGGGCCCTGGCGCAGCAGCAGGTCGAGCGCCTGCCGGGCGGCCTCGGTGGCCGGGCGGCCGTCCACCACGACCACGGTGGCGGGGTGGCCGCCGAGGCCGCTGGGGCCGCTGAGCCGGGCGGTGAGCTCGGTCAGCCGGGCGGTGGCCTGTTCGTCGTCGAGGCCGATCAGCAGTCGGCAGTCCTGGCCGTCGACCGGGCGCAGGTGGGGCAGCCACAGGGCCCAGGCCCAGGTGTCGGCGCGGTCCTCGGCGGCGCGGGCCGGGTCGGCGTCGACCACGACAAGGCTGAGCCCGGTCGGCGGGTGCAGCGCGGCGAGCTGGGCGACGACGGCGCGGGCGAGCGCGTCCAGGCGCTCGCGCGGGCCGCTGAGGCCGAGGCTGCCGGCGGTCTGGAGGTCGAGGGTGATCGGGACGGCGGGCAGCGTGGTGCCCGGCGTGGTGCCGGGGCCGCCGGGGCGGTCGGCGGTGCCGAGGCGCAGGGTGAGCGCGTCGGGGTGGCCGGGGCCGCGTTCCCAGAGCCGGGGGCCGGGGCCGACGGCGTTGAGCAGCAGGGTGGCGAGGTCGGGCCAGCGTTCGCGCTGGGCGGCGGTCTGGCGCAGCCGTACCGCGGCGTGGTGGCGTTCGGCGCTCTCCTGGCCGGGCGGCTCGGCGGCGCGGCCGGGCAGCAGGGAGAACAGCCCGCGGCCGCGGCCCGGGGCGGGTTCGGGGGCAGCGGGCGGTTCGACCACGGGCGGCGCGGGCCGGACCGGGCCGGGGGCGGCGAGCTGGAGGTGGCCGTGGCCGTCCGGCAGGGCGGCGCGGACGGCTCCGGTGGCTTCGGCCGGTTCGGGGGCGGTCACCTGGAGGGTGGACTCGCCGATCCGCAGCAGGGCGCCGGGCTCCAGCGGGACGGCGGCCTCCGGCGGGCCGGGCGGGACGAGCCGGCCGTCCAGGGCGGTGCCGTTGGTGGAGCCGAGGTCGCGGACGGAGACCCGGCCGTCCTCGGCGAGGTGCAGGGACAGGTGCAGCCGCGAGACGTCCGGGTCGTCGAGCGGGACGTCGGCCTCGGCGGAGCGGCCGACCCGGATCTCCCGGCCGTGCAGCCGGTGCACGCCGCCGGCGTCGGGGCCGCCGACCACCCGCAGTTCGGCGGCGGCGGGGGCGTCGTCGGGGTCGTCGGCGGTGGGGTCGGGCTCGTTCAGGCTGAGCACGGCGCCGTCGAGCAGAGGGGGGTGGCCGAGCAGGGTGTGCTCGTCGACCCGGTGCGCCCCGGCGTAGAGGTGCACGTGGGTGGCGGCCCGCGGCCCGCGGACGCCCACGGCCCCGGCGAGCGCGCCCGCGATGGCGCCGAGTGCGGTGCCGACGGGCGCGGTGACCAGCACGTCCACGTAGGGAATGGCGGAGCCGGCGGCGGACGGGCCGCTGCGCGGTCGGAGGACGGTCAGCCGGATCTGCATCTCGCCCGCGGGTCCCTTCTGCTGATGTGAAGCCTGGTGCCGCTGCCCGGTGCCGTGGGCACCGTTGGGCCACACGAGTGGCGAGTGTCCATCCTGCCATCCGTCGAGGACGGTCCGCGCACCGTACCGGATTTGACGATCTTGCGATCATCGCCGTGGCGCGGGCGACGGAGGGTCAGGTCGACCGGCCCCTCGCGGGGTGCCCGGGACCTTCCCTAGGGGATGTCCCCCAACCCTTCCCCAGACCGTGCGGATGGCCTACCGGCCACCTCAAAAACCCGAACGGACACCGTTAGAGTGGCCGCAGACACGGGCCCGGCAGGCTCACCGCACCAGCGGAGGAGCGCCCCGCGCGGGCGGCACGGCGAGGAGTGCGACAGGTGCGGCCAGTCGGCAGCAAATATCTGCTGGATGAGACCCTCGGGCGGGGTGCGACCGGGACCGTCTGGCGCGGCGTGGTGCGCGAGGACGTCCAGGTGCCGGGCTGCGCGCCCGGCCAGCGGGTGGCGATCAAGGTGCTGCGCGAGGAGCTGGCCGCCGACCCGGACGTGGTGATGCGCTTCCTGCGCGAGCGCTCGCTGCTGCTGCGGCTGACCCACCCCAACATCGTCCGGGTCCGCGACCTGGTCGTCGAGGGCGAGCTGCTGGCCCTGGTGATGGACCTGGTGGAGGGCCCCGACCTGGCCCGCTACCTGCGCGCCAACGGCCCCTTCAGCCCGATCGCGGGCGCCCTGCTGATGGCCCAGGTCGCGGACGCGCTGGCGGCCAGCCACGCGGACGGGATCGTCCACCGCGACCTCAAGCCGGCCAACGTGCTGCTCGCCTCCACCCTGGTGGACGGCGTCGAGCGGATGCACCCGCTGCTGACCGACTTCGGCATCGCCCGGCTGGCCGACTCCCCGGGCGTCACCCGCACCCACGAGTTCGTCGGCACCCCCGCCTACGTCGCGCCGGAGTCCGCCGAGGGCCGTCCGCAGACCTCCGCGGTGGACGTGTACGGCGCCGGGATCATGCTGTACGAGCTGGTCACCGGCCGCCAGCCGTTCCAGGGCGACAGCGCGCTCGCCGTGCTCCAGGCCCACCTGGCCCAGGAGCCGCAGCGGCCCAGCACCATGCCCGAGCCGCTCTGGACGGTGATCGAGCGCTGCCTGCGCAAGGACCCGGCCCAGCGGCCCGGCGCCACCTCGCTGGCCCACGCGCTGCGAGTGGTCGCGGCCGGCGTCGGCGTGCACGCCTCCCCGGCGGCGGTGGACGAGGCGCTGGCGGTCGGCGCCCTGCTGCTGCCGGACCCGCAGCCGACCGCCGTCCCCTCCACCGCGTCGCCGCTGCCGCCCGCGACGGTGCCGGGCGCGATGGGCCCGGGTGCGACGGCCCTGGGCGCCGACGACCGCACCCAGGTGCTGCCGCCGCCCCCGGCCGGACCGCAGTACGACCCGGCCGGGGCGACCCGGGTGATGGGCACCCAGCCGCCGCCGGCGCCCCCGCAGGGCGCCGAGGACCGCACCCGGGTGATGCCGCCCGCCGCCGTGCCGCCGCCCCCGCCCGCCGCGCCGCCCCAGGAGGAGGCGCCGCACCCGTGGCAGACCCAGCTGCGCGCGGCGCGGGACCGCAACCAGCAGACCCAGGTCGGCTACTTCGGCCCGGAGGACTACGAGGACTACCCGGACCCGCAGGTCGCCCCGCCGCCCTACCAGGCCGGCCAGGGCGGCCACCCCGGCCAGGGCCGTCGGCCGGGCCAGGGGGCCCCGGGCGGCCGCCCCGGGCCGCAGCAGCCCGGCGGCTACCGCCAGTCCCCGCCCCCGCCCGGCTACGCCCAGCGCCCGCCGGTGGCCCCGCCGCCGTACCAGGCGGGCCAGGGCGGCCACGGCGGTCCGCAGGGCCAGGGTGGTCAGCGGGGCCAGGGCGGCCAGGGCGGCCGCCCCGGGCCGCAGCAGCCCGGCGGCTACCGGCAGGCCCCGTCCGGGTACGGGCAGCCGCAGGGCGGTTACCCGCCGCCGCCCGCGCCCACCCCGGTGCCGCGCCGGGCCGAGCCGCCCGCGCCGCAGTACCGGGAGGCCCCGCCGCAGCGCCGTGAGGAGCCGCCGGCCCCGGCCCGCCGCGAGCCCGCGCCGGCCCGCGAGCCGCGCCCGCGCAGTCGCAACCGGATGTACATCCCGGGGCTCGGCTGCCTCAAGGGCTGCCTGATGGTCCTGCTGGTGCTGGCCGTGGCCGGGGTGGCGCTGTGGAACTTCACGCCGCTGCCGCAGTACTGGGACAACGTGGTGGGCTGGTTCGACTCGGCGCGCGGCTGGGTGAACAGCGTCCTCGGCAGGTAGCGCCCCGGGAGGGCGCCCGCGCCAGGCCGACTGGGCCGGTGCCCGTGCCGGCTCGGCATCGGGGGCCGGGCCGATCCGGCCCCGGCCCGCCCGGGCGGCGATATTGACGCTATGTCGACAATTCGCGAGATTTCTCGGCCGGGAGTCCCGCCCAGGGCCCCTCAGGCGGCCCGCGCGGGGCCTCCGGGCGCGTAGGTTGGTCGCTGTTGTCCCGCCCCACCGAGCGCGCCGGACCCCCGGAGCGCTCCCGCGCCGCCCACGGAGCAGCATTGGCACGCAAGATCGGCAGCCGGTACACCGTCCACCAGGTGATCGGCCGGGGTTCGGCCGGGACGGTCTGGCTCGGTGAGGGGCCGGACGGCCCGGTGGCGGTCAAGCTGCTGCGCGAGGACCTCGCCGCCGACCAGGTGCTGGTCGGCCGCTTCGTCCAGGAGCGCACCGCGCTGACCAGCCTCGACCACCCCCGGGTGGTCGGCGTGCGCGACATGGTGGTGGACGGCAGCGACCTCGCCCTGGTGATGGAGCTGGTCCAGGGCACCGACCTGCGCTCCCGGCTGGAGCGGGATGGCGCGCTGCCCCCGCAGACTGCTGCCTCGGTCATCGCCGACGTCGCCGACGGCCTGGCCGCCGCGCACGCGGCCGGGATCGTCCACCGCGACGTCAAGCCGGAGAACGTCCTGCTCGACCTCGCCGCCGCCCCCGGCCCGGGCGGCGCCCCGCGCGCCAAGCTCACCGACTTCGGCGTGGCCCGCCTGGTCGACGCCCCCCGCCGCACCCGGGCCACCCGGATCATCGGCACCCCCGACTACCTCGCCCCCGAGATCATCGAGGGCCTGGAGCCGCGCGCCGCCGTCGACATCTACGCCCTCGCCACCGTGCTGTACGAGTTGCTGGCCGGGTCCACCCCGTTCGGCGGCGGCCACACCGGCGCGGTGCTGCGCCGGCACGTCACCGAGCAGGTGCCGCCGATCCCCGGTCTGCCGGACGGGCTGTGGCGGATCATCTCCGAGTGCCTGGCCAAGGCCCCGGCCTCCCGGCTGCGCGCCGCCGAGCTGGCCTCCCGGCTGCGCGAGCAGCTGCCCTCGCTGGCCGGCCTGCCGGTGCTCGCCGTGCCCGTCCAGGGCCGGGCCCCGGCCGAGGAGCAGCTGACTCCCGGCGAGGCCGTCTACGCCGAGGTCGACGCCGGCCCCGGCACCCACAAGCGCCGCCGCGGCCCGGCCGTGCCGCTGGTGCCCGGCGCCGCCCCGGACTCCACCCGGGACACCCACACCAGCCTGCGCCGCCCGTCCGCCGAGGAGCTGGCCGCCTACGCGGTCGAGTCCCGCGCCCAGCGCGTCGCCCCCGGCCACCGCCGGGACCGCCAGGCGCTGCTGCGCCGCCGCCGGCTGCTGGCCGTCCTGATCGCCACCGTGCTGCTGCTGGCGGGCGCCGCCGCGGCCTGGACGGCCTTCGCGGCCACCGTCCCGGACGGCGGCCGCCCCACCCGCCCGGCGGTGTCGGACACGGCCCCGCGGGCGCCCTGACCGCCGTTGTGACGCCTGGGGAACCGGGGGTGTCGTCATGACCACCCCCGGAACCATTACCCTGGGGGCGTGGCAGCCGTCGATCCTTCCGAAGAGCTCAAGAACCTCGATACGACCATGGGGTCGATCGAGGCCGTCATCGACCTGGACAAGATCCGGGCCGACATCGCGGTCCTGGAGGAGGAGGCAGCCGCCCCCACCCTGTGGGACGACGTCGCGAACGCGCAGAAGGTGACCAGCCGGCTCTCCTTCCTGCAGGGCGAACTGCGCCGCGTCGAGGGCCTGCGCGGCCGCATCGACGACCTGGGCGTGATGTTCGAACTGGCCGAGTCCGAGGATGACGCGGACACCCGCGCCGAGGCCGAGGCCGAGCTGGTCGCCCTGCAGAAGGCGGTCGAGGAGCTGGAGGTCCGCACCCTCCTGTCCGGCGAGTACGACGCCCGCGAGGCGCTGATCAACATCCGTGCCGAGGCCGGTGGCGTGGACGCCGCCGACTTCGCCGAGCAGCTCATGCGCATGTACCTGCGCTGGGCCGAGCGGCACGGGTACCCCACCGAGGTGTACGACACCTCGTACGCCGAAGAGGCCGGCATCAAGTCCGCGACCTTCACCGTGAAGGCGCCGTACGCCTACGGCACCCTCTCGGTCGAGCAGGGCACCCACCGCCTGGTCCGCATCTCGCCGTTCGACAACCAGGGCCGCCGGCAGACCTCCTTCGCCGGCGTCGAGGTCCTCCCGGTCGTCGAGCAGTCCGACCACGTCGACATCGACGAGGGCGACCTGCGGGTGGACGTCTACCGCGCGTCCGGCCCCGGCGGCCAGGGCGTCAACACCACCGACTCGGCGGTGCGCATCACCCACCTCCCGACCGGCATCGTGGTCTCCTGCCAGAACGAGCGCTCGCAGATCCAGAACAAGGCGTCCGCGATGAACGTCCTCCAGGCCAAGCTGCTGGAGCGGCGCCGCCAGGAGGAGAAGGCGGCGATGGACGCGCTCAAGGACAGCGGCAGCTCCTGGGGCAACCAGATGCGCTCCTACGTGCTGCACCCGTACCAGATGGTGAAGGACGTCCGCACCGCGTACGAGGCCGGCAACCCGCAGGCCGTGCTGGACGGCGACATCGACGGCTTCATCGAGGCCGGGATCCGCTGGCGCAAGCAGCGCGAGACCAGCGCCGAGTAGGCACCGACACGACGCAGAAGGCCCCCGACCGCAGTGGTCGGGGGCCTTCTCGTACGTCTCGTGGGGTCAGGCCAGTGCCTGCCGGGCGATCAGCGCCACCGCGAGCAGCCCGGCCACCAAAGCCAGCAGCATCGCGGGGGAGAGCGCGGCGAACGGCCCCTGCTGCTCCTGCATCCGGGCCCGGTTGGCCCGGCACACCGGGCAACGCCCGTCGCTGACGCGGCCGTTGCAGTTGGCGCACACCAGATGGTCGCAGGTCATGCGATCTCCTCCTTGCTGCTACAGCCAACGCACCGGACGGGGCTTTGGTTCCACGCACTGCCCTGTACGGGGGAGCGGCCGTGACACGGTCGCCCCCTCCACTCTGCCAGGTTCCGGCGGTTCCGGCTCCCGGGCTGTGAGATGCCTCCCAATATTCGGGGCATAAGCGGACATTCTCTCCCAAGGGGTGGCCGTTGTCACGGGCGGTCCCTGCGGGCCCGTTCCCGATTCGCGTATGGTCCCAGTCCGGGAGCGGCCCTCTGCGTTCCCGTCGCCCGCCCATGGACCGGGCCTCCGGGGCGGACCGACCGAGGACTGGCGCCGCCTAGGATGGCCTCCGTGATGCAGCCGTGATCAGATTCGACAACGTCTCCAAGACCTATCCCAAGCAGAATCGTCCCGCCCTGGACAACGTCTCGCTGGAGATCGAGAAGGGCGAGTTCGTCTTCCTGGTCGGCTCGTCCGGCTCGGGGAAGTCCACCTTCCTGCGCCTGTGCCTGCGCGAGGAGCGCCCCTCCACGGGCGCCGTGCACGTGCTGGGCAAGGACCTCGGCAAGCTGTCCAACTGGAAGGTGCCGCACATGCGCCGCCAGCTGGGCACCGTCTTCCAGGACTTCCGCCTGCTGCCGAACAAGACGGTCGCGCAGAACGTCGCCTTCGCCCTGGAGGTGATCGGCAAGCCCAAGAGCGCCATCGGCAAGGTGGTGCCCGAGGTGCTGGAGCTGGTCGGCCTCGGCGGCAAGGAGGACCGCATGCCGGGCGAGCTGTCCGGTGGTGAGCAGCAGCGCGTGGCGATCGCCCGCGCCTTCGTGAACCGTCCGATGCTGCTCATCGCGGACGAGCCCACCGGCAACCTCGACCCGCAGAACTCGGTCGGCATCATGAAGCTGCTCGACCGCATCAACCGCACCGGCACCACGGTGCTGATGGCCACCCACGACCAGGCCATCGTCGACCAGATGCGCAAGCGCGTCATCGAGCTCGACAAGGGGCTGCTCGTCCGCGACCAGGCCCGCGGCGTCTACGGGTACCAGCACTGACCGACCAGCGCTGACCCGTAGGGCCGTCGGCCCGAACCGCCAGTCCCGGAGCAGTACCGACCCTGGAGTTGTTTCCCGCATGCGTGCCCAGTTCGTCCTGTCGGAGATCGGTGTGGGTCTCCGACGCAACCTGACCATGACCATCGCGGTCGTGGTCAGCGTCGCGCTCTCCCTCGCCCTCGCCGGTTCCTCGCTCCTGGTCCGCGACCAGGTGAACTCCATGAAGGGGTACTGGTACGACAAGGTCGAGGTGAGCATCTACTTCTGCACCAAGGCGGACGCCCGCAACTCGCCCCAGTGCGACAAGGGTGCGGCCACCGACCAGCAGGTCCAGGACATCAAGGACCAGCTGGACAAGATGACGTCGGTGGTCCAGTCGTCCACCTACGAGAGCTCCCCCGAGGCGTACAAGCACTGGAAGGAGATGAACCCGGACAACCCGCTCATCTCCGTCCTGGGCCCGGACGCCATGCCGCAGTCCTGGCGGGTCAAGCTCAACGACCCGACCAAGTACGACGTGATCCAGAGCGCCTTCGCCGGCAAGCCCGGCGTCAAGTCGGTCGAGGACCAGCGGAAGATCCTGGAGAACCTGTTCGGCCTGCTCAACGGCCTCCAGACGGCAGCCTTCGTGATCATGGTGCTGATGCTGTTCGTCGCGCTGCTGCTGATCGTCAACACCGTCCGGGTGTCGGCGTACAGCCGACGGCGCGAAACCGGGATCATGCGCCTGGTCGGTGCCTCGAACTTCTACGTCCAGATGCCCTTCATCGCCGAGGCGGCCTTCTCGGCGCTGCTCGGCGCGATGATGGCCTCCGGACTGCTGATCGGCGGGCACTTCTTCGTCCAGAACTGGCTGGCCGACCGGGTGCAGTTCATCCACTTCATCGGCCTCGGGTCGGTGCTCGCGGTGATACCGCTGCTGATCGTGGTGGGTATGGGCATGGCCGGCGTCGCGGCGTTCTTCACGCTGCGCAAGTACCTCAAGGTCTGATCCCCGGACGCCCCGACGGCCCCGGACGGCACTGCGCCGTCCGGGGCCGTCGGCCTTCCGCGGTCCACCGTTCCGGCCCGCCCCGCGCGGAGCGGTGTCTACACTCCGATGCCATGCTGCAAACTCCGCGCAGGGGCCGCCAGGTGGCCGCCCTCAGCCTGGTGTTCGGCGCCGTGCTGCTGACCGGCGCGGCGACCGGCGCCTGGGGCGACCCGGCCGACCCGCCGCACCGGCCCTCCGCCGACACCGTCCGGGCCGCCGCCGGGCTCCCGGCCGACCCGGCCGGCGCCGCCCTGTCCGAGCAGCAGGCCGAGCACCTGCTGGCGGCCGGCGGCGACCGCTGGGGCGCGTACTACAGCGCCCAGGAGTACGCCGAGTTCAGCCAGGGCCTGGACGGCCGGTACCCGGGCGTCGGCGTGTCGGTCGGCCGCGGCCAGGACGGCGTCACCGAGGTCTCCCAGGTCGCGCCGGGCGGACCGGCCGCCGAGGCCGGGATCGCCCCCGGCGACCGGCTGGTGCGGATCGGCCGGGACCAGGCCGACCACCTGCCGGTCACCGAGGTGGTCGCGCGGCTGCGCGGCCAGGGCGAGGAGCGCCGGGCGGGGTCCGAGGTCACCGTGGCGGTCCGGCGCGGCGGGGGTGACGAACGCGAACTGCGGCTGCGGCGCGTGCTGCTGGACAGCCGCCAGGTCACCGCCGAGCAGCTGGGCAAGGGCGTGCTGCGGGTGACCGTGCGCGCCTTCACCAGCGGCGTGGCCGACCAGGTGCGCGCCGCGCTGCGCGCCCCGCACACCGGCGTGGTGCTCGATCTGCGCGGCAACTCCGGCGGGTTGGTCGACGAGGCGGCCGGCACCGCCGGGATCTTCCTGGACGGCGGACCGGTCGGCTCGTACCAGGAGCGCGGCGGGACCAGGGAGTTGACCGCCCCGCCCGGCGGGGACCAGCGCACCCCGCTGGTGCTGCTGGTGGACGGCGGCACGATGAGCGCCGCCGAACTGCTCGCCGGAGCCCTCCAGGACCGCAGCCGCGCCGTGGTGGTGGGTTCGCGGACCTTCGGCAAGGGCACCGTCCAGCAGCCCAGCCGGCTCGCCGACGGCGCCGTGCTGGAACTGACCGTCGGCCGCTACTACACCCCGGCCGGACGCTCCCCCGACGGCACCGGCCTGGCCCCCGACGTCCAGGCCGGCTCGGGCGAGGAGGCCGACGAGCTCGCCCTGCGGGTCCTCGCGGGGCTCGGCACCCGCGCCTAAAGCAGCTGCCCCGCCGGGCGTCGAAGTGCGAGAATGACCGGGCTATGGCAAAGGAAACCGGACAGAAGCTGATCGCGCAGAACAAGAAGGCGCGACACGAGTACACGATCCTCGACACCTACGAGTGCGGCCTCGTACTCACCGGCACCGAGGTCAAGTCGCTGCGCGAGGGGAGGGCCAACCTGGTCGACGGCTACGCGTACATCCAGAACCACGAGGCGTGGATCGACAACGTCTTCATCCCCGAGTACACCCAGGGGACGTGGACCAACCACGCGGCCCGGCGCAAGCGCAAGCTGCTGCTGCACAAGCTGGAGATCCGCAAGATCGAGACCAAGGTCCGCGACGCGGGCCACACCCTGGTCCCGCTCTCGCTGTACTTCAAGGACGGCCGGGTGAAGCTCGAACTGGCGCTGGCCGTCGGCAAGAAGCTGTACGACAAGCGCCAGACGCTGCGCGAGAAGCAGGACACCCGCGAGACGGCCCGCGCGGTGGCGGCGGCCCGCCGACGCCAGGGCTAATCCGCTGGACCCTCGCCCGTCGCCTCGCGTACTATGGCGCAAGCAACACGGACGATGACCGTCCGAGCTGTTTCTCAACAAAACATGGGGATGATCGGTTTCGACAGGGGATGTTGAAACAGGGGAAGCGAGCCGAGGAACGCGGCAATGATCTCGTAAACCACGTGTCGCAAAAAAATAATCGCCAACTCTAAGCGCGATTCCCAGCAGTTCGCTCTCGCTGCCTAATAAGCACCGATAGCGCTTGGGTGTCAGACCGGGGAGTTCCCGACCCGGACCCTGGCATAATCTAGGGAACTCAACCGTCCGCCCGGGCTGCGAGGGCGGATGGGAAACCAAACAGCAGCTGGGCCTGTTGGCGGCTTGTCCGCGTGACCGCCAGGGCCGAGAAAAGCACAGCGGACTGCGCTCGGAGAAGCCCTGAATTGACTCCACTGGACCCGGGTTCGATTCCCGGCATCTCCACCACCCCATGTTGACTCGAAGGCCGTCCTCCGCTCCGCGGAGGGCGGCCTTCGATTTTTGTGCGTTCCGGAGCAGCGCGGCCGGGGGGTCGCGGCGTAGGATCATCCGTCCGCTCGTTTTCCGGAGCCGGATTCCGTCGCTACCACCGAGGCCATGCAGAGCAACACGCCCACCACCCCCGCCACCGACCACGAGACCGTCCGCACGCGCGAGATCGCCGGTGAGCAGCAGCACCTCGACACCGTCTACCACCGGTTGGAGGAGAAGCTCGCCGAGGCCGAGTACATCCTGGAGGACGCCGCCAAGCGGGTCCAGGTCGGCACTCCCGGCGCGCTCGCCGAGCGCGACGCGCAGGTCTACCGGGCCGGCGCCCACCTCCAGCGTCTGAACAGCGAGTTCGAGGACTTCCTGTTCGGCCGGATCGACCTCCAGCGGGCGGACGCCCCGGAGGAGCACGGGATCCCGTCGAACACCCCGCTCGACCCGGCCGACCCGGCCGTCGCCGAGACCCTCCACATCGGCCGGCTGGGCGTGCTGGACGCCGAGTACGGCCCGCTGGTGATCGACTGGCGCGCGCCCGCCGCCGCCCCGTTCTACCGCGCCACCCCGGTCGAGCCGGGCCGGGTGATCCGCCGCCGCGTCATCCGGTCCAAGGGCCGCAAGGTGATCGGCGTCGAGGACGACCTGCTGCGCCCGGACCTCACCCCGACCCTGGACGGCGAGGAGCTGGCGGTGGTCGGCGACGGCGCGCTGATGGCCTCGCTGGGCCGCGCCCGCAGCCACTCGATGCGCGACATCGTCTCCTCCATCCAGCGGGAGCAGGACGAGGTGATCCGCGCCGCCGCCGCGGGCGCCACCCTGGTCACCGGCGGCCCCGGCACCGGCAAGACCGCCGTCGCCCTGCACCGCGCCGCCTACCTGCTCTACCAGGACCGCCGCCGCTACGCCGGGGGCATCCTGGTGGTCTCGCCGACCCCGCTGCTGGTCTCCTACACCGAGGGCGTGCTGCCCGCGCTGGGGGAGGAGGGCCAGGTCGCCATCCGGGCGATCGGCTCGCTGGTGGACGGCATCGAGGCGGACACCTACGACACCCCCGAGGCGGCCCGGGTCAAGGGCTCGGCCCGGATGGTGCAGCTGCTGCGCCGGGCCGCCCGCGCGGCCCTGGAGCTGGGCGCGCCGCAGGAGCTGAAGGTGGTCGCCCGCGGCGAGGTGCTGAAGCTGGACGCCTCCCGGCTGAAGGCCGTGCGCGGCAACGTGGTGGGCTCCGGCGGCACCCCGCTGAACCTGCTGCGCCCGCGCGCCCGCCGGCTGCTGCTGGACGCCCTGTGGCAGCAGGCCACCAGGGACCTGCCGAAGCCCGCCGACCACTACGCCCGCGAGCAGCGCCAGGAGGAGAAGGAGTCCTTCGACGAGTACGTCTCGGACGAGGCGTCCTTCCTGGACTTCCTGGACGCCTGGTGGCCGGCGCTGACCCCGCGCCGGGTGCTCGCCACGCTGCGCCAGCACCGGCACACCAACCGGATCGCCCGCCGCGCCGTCACCCCGGACGAGGCCAGGCTGCTGGCCGCCTCCTGGCGCCACCTGTCGGCGGAGGGCGAGGGCGCGCTGTCCGCGCACGACGTCGCGCTGATCGACGAGCTCCAGGTGCTGCTCGGCGAGCCGGCCCGCCCGAAGGTCCGCGAGGTGGACGCGGTGGACCTGCTGAGCGGCCTGGACGAGGTCACCACCTTCGCCGACCGCAGCGCCCGCCAGCGCGACCGCCGGCCGGTGGAGCGCACGGAGTACGCCCACGTCATCGTGGACGAGGCGCAGGACCTCACCCCGATGCAGTGGCGGATGATCGGCCGCCGGTCCCGGACGGCCACCTGGACGATCGTCGGGGACCCGGCGCAGTCCTCCTGGCCGTTCCCGCAGGAGGCCCAGGCCGCGATGGACGAGGTGCTCTCCGGCAAGCCGCGCCGCCGCTTCACGCTGACCGTGAACTACCGCAACCCGGCCGAGATCGCCGAGGTCGCGGCCAAGGTGCTGGCGCTGGCCGCGCCGGGCACCCCGTCGCCGAGCGCGGTGCGCCACGTCGGTGTGGAGCCGCGCTTCGCGGCCACCGCCGACCCCTCGCCGGAGGCCTTCGGCAAGGCCGCCCGGGCCGAGCTGGAGCGGCTGCTGGCCGAGGTGGACGGCACCGTGGCGATCGTGGTGCCGATGGACCGCCGGGACGAGGCGGCCGGCTGGGCCGAGGGCCTGGGCGAGCGCGTGGTGGCGCTGGGCAGCCTGGAGGCCAAGGGCCTGGAGTACGACGCGACCGTGGTCGCCGACCCGACCGGCATCGCCGGCGAGTCGGAGGCGGGCCTGCGGGTGCTGTACGTGGCGCTGACCCGCGCGACCCAGCGGCTGACGGTGCTCTCCGGCCCGGACGACCTGCCGGACGCGGACGGCGTGCCCGCGCTGCTGCACGGCTGACGGTCCGTACGGAAGAAGGCCCCCCACCGGATGGTGAGGGGCCTTCAGACGTTGACGACACCGACCCGCCATGCTCGCCTCGCGGCAAGTGGTCCCTCGAAGGGACGAAGGTTGGGCCCGGGGGCTTGGATCGAGCCGGTGTCCCGTCCAATGTAACGCATCGGCCGGGAGAGGCAAGGAGTGAGCGTCGGGGACCGGTGCCGTCGGGCGGGTTTGTCGGGTCCGCACACTCAATGAACGTTATTTCTGGCTTGCCCTTGGAAGGTGCGACGATCGAGGTCTAGCATGCGCAGGCGATGCCTTCAACAAAATGTTGAGCCTGCGGGACAGACGGAAGAAGGAAGCGTCGATGGCGACGGTGCCCAGTGTCTCCAACTCGATCACGGTGCGGCTGGAGGTCCCGGCCCAAAGCAACGCCGTCAGTGCGATCACCACGGCCGTGGAGTCCTCCGGCGGGTCGGTGACCGGCCTCGACGTCACCGCCTCCGGCCTGGAGGCCCTGCGGATCGACGTCACGGTGGCGGCCTCCTCGGTCGCGCACGGCGAGGAGATCGTCGAGAAGCTGCGCGCGATCGACGGCGTGTCGATCGGCAAGGTCTCGGACCGCACCTTCCTGATGCACCTCGGCGGCAAGATCGAGATGTCGTCCAAGCTGCCGATCCGCAACCGTGACGACCTCAGCATGATCTACACCCCGGGTGTCGCCCGGGTCTGCATGGCGATCGCGGAGAACCCCGAGGACGCCCGCCGCCTGACCATCAAGCGCAACAGCGTCGCCGTGGTCACCGACGGCTCGGCGGTGCTGGGCCTGGGCAACATCGGCCCGGAGGCCGCGCTGCCGGTCATGGAGGGCAAGGCCGCCCTGTTCAAGCGCTTCGCGGGGATCGACGCCTGGCCGATCTGCCTGGACACCCAGGACACCGACGAGATCGTCGCCATCGTCAAGGCGATCGCCCCGGGCTTCGCCGGGATCAACCTGGAGGACATCTCCGCGCCGCGCTGCTTCGAGATCGAGGCCCGGCTGCGCGAGGCCCTGGACATCCCGGTCTTCCACGACGACCAGCACGGCACCGCGATCGTGGTTCTGGCCGCCCTCACCAACGCGCTGAAGGTGGTCGGCAAGCGGATCGGCGACATCCGCGTGGTGATGTCGGGCGCCGGCGCCGCCGGCACCGCGATCCTCAAGCTGCTGATGGCGGCCGGTGTCGAGCACGCCACCGTGGCGGACGTCCGCGGCGTGGTCCACCTGGGCCGCGAGGACCTCAACGACAGCCTGCGCTGGATCGCCGAGCACACCAACCGCTCGGGCCGCACCGGCACCCTCAAGGAGGCCGTGGCGGGCGCCGACGTCTTCATCGGCGTCTCGGCCCCGAACGTCCTGGACGGCGACGACCTGGCCACCATGGCCGAGGACTCGATCGTCTTCGCGCTGGCCAACCCGGACCCGGAGGTCGACCCGGCCATCGCCCGGCAGACCGCCGCCGTGGTCGCCACCGGCCGCAGCGACTTCCCAAACCAGATCAACAACGTGCTGGTCTTCCCGGGCGTCTTCCGCGGTCTGCTGGACGCCCAGAGCCGCACCGTCAACACCGAGATGATGATCGCCGCCGCCCGGGCGCTGGCCACCACCGTGGCCGACGACGAGCTGAACGCGAACTACATCATCCCGAGCGTGTTCCACAAGGACGTCGCCAAGACCGTCGCCTCCGCGGTGCGCGAGGCGGCCCTGGCGGGCGCCCAGGACGACCGCGCGCCGTCCCGTCCGACCCCGGGCATCGTCGGCACCCTCGACACCGCCGCGTTCCCCACCGTCAAGCTCTGACGGCCGGATCGGGCGACGTGTCGCAGATCGCTCAAACGTACGAATAGTGGTCATACCCTCCAAGCCCGCCCCGAACCCTTGCGACACAAGGGCGAGGGGCGTGTTTGGGCTTGTCAGTCCTAGGGCGTACCGTAGCTCTGCACGGGGCAGGCGTGTCCGACAAGTACGGAACGTCCCCCTGGTCTTCCGGCGTGTCGTCCCGACCGCCGCCCGCTCCCGGTCCGCCGGAGCCGACGGGGCGTCACACCTCCGACGGGCGGGCGATGTTCGGGTGGCTCAGCCGGGGCCCGATTGGCTTTCTCGGGGCCGGTCGGGGCAGGATTCGTATCCAGGCGGGCGGGTGGGCCTTCGACGGCCCGGGCGCGCGGCATCGGGTACGGACCCGGCCCGCGACCACGCATTGCCTGCATGAGCACAGTGTGCGGACCTGCGGCCTATCCGGGTGCCCCCCGGTGGGAGCACCGATGGGCCCCCGCGCACCGCAAGCGAACAGACCACAGGAGTACACATGAACCGCAGTGAGCTGGTGGCCGCGCTGTCCGAGCGCGCCGAGGTGACCCGCAAGGACGCCGACGCCGTTCTGGCCGCCTTCGCCGAGATCGTCGGCGAGGTCGTCGCCAAGGGCGACGAGAAGGTCACCATCCCCGGTTTCCTGACCTTCGAGCGCACCCACCGCGCTGCCCGCACCGCCCGCAACCCGCAGACCGGCGAGCCGATCCAGATCGCCGCGGGCTACAGCGCCAAGGTGAGCGCCGGCTCCAAGCTGAAGGAAGCCGCCAAGGGCGCTGCCTGAGCCACCCCTTGAACGCCCGAGAGGCCGGGCTCCCCGCTGGGGAGCCCGGCCTCTCGCCGTCGTGCCGGACCGTCAGGCGTCGACGAGCTGCTCCTCCGGCAGCTCGACGTGGGCGCCGAGGTCGCGCAGCTTCTCCATGAAGTTCTCGTAGCCGCGGTTGATCAGGTCGATGCCGTGCACGGTCGAGGTGCCCTCGGCCGCCAGCGCCGCGATCAGGTACGAGAAGCCGCCGCGCAGGTCCGGGATGACCAGCTCGGAGCCGATCAGCTTGGACGGGCCGGAGACGACCGCGGAGTGCAGGAAGTTGCGGGCGCCGAAGCGGCACGGGGTGCCGCCCAGGCACTCGCGGTAGAGCTGGATGTGCGCACCCATCTGGTTCAGCGCGCCGGTGAAGCCGAGCCGCGACTCGTACACCGTCTCGTGGACGATGGACAGGCCGGTGGCCTGGGTCAGCGCGACCACCAGCGGCTGCTGCCAGTCGGTCTGGAAGCCCGGGTGCACGTCGGTCTCCAGGGCGATCGCCTTGAGCTCGCCGCCCGGGTGCCAGAAGCGGATGCCCTCGTCGTCCACCTCGAAGGCGCCGCCGACCTTCCGGAAGGTGTTCAGGAAGGTCATCATCTCCAGCTGGCGGGCGCCGCGGACGTAGATGTCGCCCTTGGTGGCCAGCGCCGCGCAGGCCCAGGAGGCGGCCTCCAGCCGGTCCGGGATCGCGCGGTGGTTGTAGCCGTTCAGCTCGTCCACGCCGGTGATCAGGATCGTCCGGTCGGTGCCCAGGGTGATGATCGCGCCCATCTTCTGCAGCACGCAGATCAGGTCGACGATCTCCGGCTCGATGGCCGCGTTGCGCAGCTCGGTGACGCCCTCGGCGAGGACGGCGGTGAGCAGCACCTGCTCGGTCGCGCCGACCGAGGGGTACGGCAGCTCGATCTTGGTGCCGCGCAGCCGCTGCGGGGCGACCAGGTAGGTGCCCTGCGGGTGCTTCTCGATGGTGGCGCCGAACTGGCGCAGCACCTCGAAGTGGAAGTCGACCGGGCGGCCGCCGATGTCGCAGCCGCCGAGGCCGGGGATGAAGGCGTGGCCGAGGCGGTGCAGCAGCGGGCCGCAGAACAGGATCGGGATCCGCGAGGAGCCGGCGTGCGCGTCGATGTCGGCGACGTTGGCGCTCTCGACGTGCGAGGGGTCGAGGATCAGCTCGCCGTCCTCGTCACCGGTGCGCACGGTCACGCCGTGCAGCTGCAGCAGGCCGCGGACCACCTTGACGTCGCGGATGTCCGGGACGTTGCGCAGTCTGCTGGGGCCCTGCCCGAGGAGGGCGGCGACCATGGCCTTGGGCACCAGGTTCTTCGCTCCGCGGACGCGGATCTCGCCTTCGAGCGGGTTTCCGCCGTGGACCAGCAGGACGTCGTCGGTCATCGTTCTCGCAATCCGGGGTGCCAGAGGAGTCGGGGGGAAGGGGGCTCCGGGAGAGAGCCGGTGGTGGACCGGTCGTCTACGGGCGCGTTCGGGCCCCCGGCGAAACCGAGCCGGCACCGTACGAAGGCGTCCACCAGACGTAGATGGTAGTGGGCGTGCCGATGGTTCCCGTGAGCCTCTCCCGTGATGGTGCTCTCTCCGGGCCCGCGCCCGCCCTCCGGTGCGGCCGTACGGGTGTTCGTCCGGCGTGGCGGGTTTCGGCATGTTGCGGTGTCCGAGCGGGGCCGTTCTGCGGGATCATGTGGGCATGACGGCGGCCCATTCGCACGGAGGCCGGTCCCAGACCGGCCGTCTGCTCGTCGCGACGCCCCTGCTCACCGACCCGAACTTCGCGCGGGCGGTGGTGCTGCTCCTCGACCACGACGCCGAGGGGGCGCTCGGCGTGGTCCTCAACCGGCCGACGCCGGTCGAGGTGGGCAGTGTGCTGGACGGCTGGAACAGACTCGTCGGACAGCCGGCCGTGGTGTTCCAGGGCGGCCCGGTGGCGCTGGACTCGGCGCTCGGCCTCGCGGTGGCGCCGGGGGAGCCGGGCACCGGGGAGCCGCTCGGCTGGCGGCGGGTGCACGGCGCGATCGGCCTGGTGGACCTGGAGGCGCCGCCCGAGGTGATGGCCGGCGAGCTGGGCAGCCTGCGGATCTTCGCCGGGTACGCCGGCTGGTCGCCGGGGCAGCTGGAGGCGGAGCTGGAGACCGGCGCCTGGTACCTGGTGGACTGCGAGCCCGGGGACGTCTCCAGCCCCGAGCCGGAGCGGCTGTGGCGCGCGGTGCTGCGCCGCCAGCGCGGGCCGGTCGCCCTGCTGGCGACCTACCCGGACGACCCGACGATGAACTGAGCCGACCGGCCGGGCGCCGCGACACTGGCCCGGTTTCCGCAGGCCCCCATAGACTTGGCACCCATGAGCACTCTTGAGCCCGAGCGCGGCCTCGGCACCGGCACCCTGGTCGAGCCCGTCCCGCAGGTGTCCAACGGGGACGGCGACCACGAGCGCTTCGCGCACTACGTCCAGAAGGACAAGATCATGGAGAGCGCGCTCTCCGGGTCCCCCGTGGTGGCGCTCTGCGGCAAGGTGTGGGTGCCCGGGCGCGACCCGAAGAAGTACCCGGTCTGCCCGATGTGCAAGGAGATCTACGACGGCATCGGCAAGCCGCAGGGCGGCGACGGCGACAACAAGTAGTCCGGGGCGTCCGCCGGGAGTCCGTGGCGTTCCGCACAACGCCGTTTTGCATAGCACCCGGTTTCCCGGGTGGTCTATGCCAATCGTCCGGGGCGTGGGCAGGATGTCGGAATGGACCTCATTCCCGCACCTTCGAGTGCCGCCCGCCGCCCGGACGAGGACTATCCGCTCGACGCCGCCACCACGCTGACCGCACCCCCCGCGCTGGCCGACGCCGAGCGCTGGCTGCGGGCCACCCTGTCCGCCGCCACCGGGCTGCCGCTCGGCCCTGGCCGGCCGGGTGCGGGCATCGAACTGGTCCAGGACGGAACGCTCGCCGCCGAGGCGTACCGGATCACGGTGCGCCCCGGCCACGCGCTGGTCGCCGCGGGCGGCCCGGCCGGCGCGCTGTGGGGCGCGCAGACCCTGCGGCAGCTGCTCGGACCGGACGCCTACCGCCGCTCGCCGCTGCGCCGCGAGGGCTGGGTGCTGCCCGGCGCCGACATCGCGGACGCCCCCCGGTTCGGCTGGCGCGGCGCGCTGCTCGACGTCGCCCGGCACTTCCTGCCCAAGTCGGACGTGCTGCGCTTCGTCGACCTGCTGGCCGCGCACAAGCTGAACGTGCTGCACCTGCACCTGACCGACGACCAGGGCTGGCGGGTCGAGATCAAGCGCTACCCGAGGCTGACCGAGCGCGGCGCCTGGCGGGAGCGCTCGATGGTCGGCTACCGGACCGGTCAGCGCCGCGACGACCGCCCGCACGGCGGCTACTACACCCAGGACGACCTGCGCGAGATCGTCGCCTACGCGGCCGCCCGCGGGGTCACCGTCGTCCCGGAGGTCGACCTGCCCGGCCACACCCAGGCCGCCGTCGCCGCCTACCCCGAGCTGGGCAACACCGACGTGGTGGACACCGGTGCGCTCGGGGTCTGGACCGACTGGGGGGTGAGCCACAACGTGCTCAACGCCTCCGAGGAGACCCTGCGCTTCTTCGAGGGCGTGCTGGAGGAGGTCCTGGAGCTCTTCCCGTCCGAGTTCATCCACCTCGGCGGCGACGAGTGCCCCAAGGAGCAGTGGAAGGACAGCGCCGCCGCCCAGGCCCGGATCCGCGAACTGGGCCTGGCCAACGAGGACGAGCTGCAGAGCCACCTCATCCGGCACTTCGACCGCTGGCTGGCCGAGCGCGGGCGCCGGCTGATCGGCTGGGACGAGATCCTGGAGGGCGGGCTCGCCCCGGGCGCCGCGGTCTCCTCCTGGCGCGGCTTCGGCGGCGGGATCGCCGCCGCGAAGGCCGGGCACGACGTGGTGATGTGCCCCGAGCAGCACGTCTACTTCGACCACCGGCAGGCGGACGGGCCGGACGAGCCGATCCCGGTCGGCTTCGTGCGCACGCTGGAGGACGTCTACCGGTTCGAGCCGGTCCCGAAGCAGCTGGACGAGGCCGCCGCCCGGCGCGTGATCGGCACCCAGGCCAACCTGTGGAGCGAGTTCATGGACAGCGCCCGGGACCTCGACTACCGGGCCTTCCCCCGATTGGTCGCCTTCGCCGAGGTCGCCTGGTCCGAACTGCCCGCCGAGCCGGCCGAGCGGGACTTCGCCGGCTTCGAGCGGCGGCTCACGACGCACCTGCGGGCGCTGGACGCGCTCGGCGTCGAGTACCGCCCGGCCGACGGGCCGCACCCGTGGCAGCGCCGGCCCGGGGTGGCCGGCCGGCCGATCGAGGGCCCGCCGCCGGTGCGCTAGACACGCCCCGGTGCTCCTCACCGGGAACTTCTGAACGGTCGTCCGACGTCAAGAACTGATGAACATCTGCCCTGACCCGGAGCGGGTCGGGGCAGATACCGCCCGGTATCAGTCCCAATCGGGCAGCCCCGTTCACCGGCCCAGAAGTGATCATCGAGCATTGTGTGCCAGAGTTGCCCAACCCGGCCCGATCGCCCGTACCCTACGGGCCAGGCCGGGCTGCTGACGCAGGACAGCACGGCCGAAGGCCGGCGGGCGGCAGGCGATCGATGAGCAAGTGGAGCACGGTGGGACCCAGGTGAACCGGACGATCATGCTGCCGGCCTCCCTCGACGAGGCCGTCGACGCGCTGGCCGCCGCCCCGGCCGCGGTACCGGTGGCCGGAGCCACCGACCTGATGGAGGCCGTCAACGCCGGCCGACTGCGCCCCGCCGCCCTGGTCGGCCTCGGCCGGATCACCGAACTGCGCGGCTGGCGCTACGAGGACGGCGGCACCGCCGTGCTCGGCGCCGGACTCACCCACGCCCGGATGGACCGCCCCGACTTCGCCGCGCTCATCCCCGCGCTCGCCGACGCGGCCCGCACCGCCGGCCCGCCGCAGGTCCGCAACGTCGGCACCCTCGGCGGGAACATCGTCACCGCCGCCCCGGCCGGCGACACCCTCCCGGTGCTCACCGCGCTGGAGGCCAGCGTCACCCTGGCCCGGGCGGGGGGCACCCGCGAGGTGCCGGTCAGTCACCTGCTCACCGGGCTCGACCCGGTGCGCCCCGGCGAACTGCTCACCTGGGTGCGCGTCCCGCTGCTGCACGCCCCGCAGGTCTTCCTCAAGGCCACCGGCCGCAGCGGCCCGGCCCGCGCCACCGCCTCCGTCGCCCTCGTCCTCGACCCGGCCCGGCGCTCGGTGCGCTGCGCCGTCGGAGCCGTCGCGCCGGTCCCGCTGCGCCCGCTGGAGGCCGAGGCCTGGGTGGCCGGCTGCATCGACTGGGACGGCAGCCGGGAGATCGACCCGGCCGCGACCGCCGCCTTCGGCGAGTACGTGGCCTCCGCCTGCGTCCCCGACGACTACGGCGCCGAGGGCGCCTGGGAGGCCGTGACCGAGGGGCCGACCGCGGCCGCCGTCCGGTTGCGGCGTACCGTATCGGTGCTGGCCCGACGGGCACTGGGAAGGGCGCTGAAGTGACCACAGACCCCATCGAGACCCTGGACGCCGACCTGCTCGGCCTCTCCCCGCAGGTCAGCCGCGAGCTGCGCCCGTGCGCCTCGTACACGTTGCGGGTCAACGGTTTCGAACGGCCCGTCACCGACGCCTGGATCGGCGAGAGCCTGCTCTACGTGCTGCGCGAGCGGCTCGGCCTGGCCGGCGCCAAGGACGGCTGCGAGCAGGGCGAGTGCGGAGCCTGCTCGGTGCAGGTGGACGGCCAGCTGGTGGCCGGCTGCCTGGTCCCGGCCGCGCTGGCCGCCGACAGCGAGATCAACACCGTCGAGGGCCTGTCGGCCGCCGGCGGCGCGAGCGACGTCCAGCAGGCGCTGGCCGCCTCCGGCGCCGTCCAGTGCGGCTACTGCACCCCCGGCATGGCGATGGCCGTGCACGACCTGCTCCAGCGCAACCACCGGCCCACCGAGGTGGAGGCCCGTCAGGCCCTGTGCGGCAACCTCTGCCGCTGCACCGGCTACCGGGGCGTGCTGGCCGCCGTCCAGACCGTCGCGGACGCCCGCGCGCTGGAGGCCGAGGAGGCGGAGGAGGCGGCGGTGCCCGCCGGGGCCGCCGCCGAGCCTCCGGCGGAGGCGCCCGCGGAGCCCGGGCGGGCGGCCGAGGCGCCCGGGGAGCCGCCCGTGGAGCCCGGGCAGGCCGTCGAGCCGCCGGTCTACACCGACGCCGAGGCCTGGATCGAGCACGTCCCGCAGCAGCCCGTCCAGCCCCACCCGGCGGCCCACCCGCTCGACAACCCCGCGGAGCAGCGGCACGCCGCCGGGCCGTCGGGCGTCGAGCAGGCCCCGGCCGGGCTGCCGTACGGCGACCCCCACGGCTACGACAGCGGCGTGTACGACACCACCGTGCTGGCCCCGATCCGGGACGCCGTCCCCGCGCAGGCCGCCGACGACCAGGTGTACTACCCGCCCCAGGGCTACCCCGAGCAGCCGTACCAGGCCACGCCCGAGCAGCCGTACCAGGCCACCCCCGCGCACGGCACCTACGTGCCCTACCCGGACGGCCACCCGCAGCAGAACGGCTATGACACCGGGTACGACGTCCCGGTCTACGAACCGACCCCCGCGCACGGAACCCCGCTGCCCGGCGCCGCCTACGACGGCACGCCGCCGCACGGCACCCCGTACGCCGCCCCGCACCCGCACGGTGCCCCGGCCGAGGGCGGCGCCCCGGCCGGTGTCCCGTACGGCGCCACCCCCGCCCACGGCATCCGGCTCCCCGAGGACGACCACGCATCATGACGTCGCCTACCGACATCGGCGCAGCACTCCAGCAGGACGGCGGCGAGGGCGGCGCACCGGAGCCGATCGGCCTGGGCAGCTCCCCGCTGCGCAGCGACGCGCTGCCCAAGGCGCTCGGCATCTACCCGTACGCGGCCGACCTGTGGGCCGAGGGCCTGCTGTGGGGCGCCGTGCTGCGCTCGCCGCACCCGCACGCCCGGATCCTCGGCATCGACACCTCGGCCGCGCTGGCGCTGCCCGGGGTGCACGCCGTGGTCACCGCCGCGGACCTGCCGCCCGGCCCGGACGGCACCGCCGACGGCGCCCCGGCCGGGCCGATCGTCGCCGACCGGCCGGTGCTGGCCTCCGGCGTGGTGCGCCACCACGGCGAGCCGATCGCCGCGGTCGCCGCCGACCACCCGGACACCGCCCGGCTGGCGGTCGGTCTGATCACGGTCGACTACGAGCCGCTGGAGGCCGTCACCGACCCCGAGCAGGCCTTCACCGCGCCGCCGCTGCACCCGGACGGCAACCTGTTCCGCCACCTGCCGCTGCGCACCGGGGACCCGGACGCGGTCGGCGAGGTCGTCGTCGAGGGCCTCTACCAGGTCGGCCGGCAGGACCCGGCCCCGCTCGGCGCCGAGGCCGGGCTGGCCGTGCCGCGCCCGGACGGCGGCGTCGAGCTGCACCTGTCCTCCACCGACCCGCACGGGGACCGCGACCGCACCGCCGCCTGCCTCGGCCTGGAGCCGGACCGGGTCCGGCTGGTGGTCACCGGCGTGCCCGGCGCGACCACCGACCGCGAGGACATCTCGTTCCAGGTCACCCTGGCCCTGCTGGCGCTGCGCACCGGCCGTCCGGTGAAGATGACACTCACCCGCGAGGAGTCCTTCCACACCCACACCTCGCGCCACCCCGCGCTCCTGCGCTACCGCCACCACGCGGACGCCGAGGGCACCCTGGTGAAGGTCGAGGCACAGATCCTGCTGGACGGCGGCGCCTACGCGGACGTCTCCGCCGAGGCGCTGGCCGCCGCGACGGCCTTCTCGGCCGGCCCGTACGTCTGCCCGAACGTCTTCGTGGACGCCTGGGCGGTGCGCACCAACAACCCGCCGGCCGGCCGGATGCGCGGCGAGGGCGCCCTGCAGGCCTGCTTCGCCTACGAGTCGCAGCTGGACCAGCTGGCCGCCCGGATCGGCGTGGACCCGGTGGAGATCCGGCGCCGCAACGCGATGTCCACCGGCGACCCGCTGCCCACCGGACAGGCCGTCACCTGCCCGGCGCCGGTGCGCGCCCTGCTGGACGCGGTCGCCGCGGAGCCGCTGCCGGCCCTGCCGGTGGACGACCCGGACGCCGAGTGGCTGCTGCCCGGCGGGCCCGGCGGCGCGGGCGACCCGGCGGCGGTGCGGCGCGGCATCGGCTACGCCGTCGGCATGGTGCACATGCTGGGCGCCGAGGGCGAGGACGAGGTCTCCACCGCGACCGTGCGGGTCAGCGGCGACCACGCCACGGTGATCTGCGCGGCGGTCGACGCCGGGCAGGGCTTCGCGACGCTGGCCCGGCAGATCGTGCAGACCGTGCTGGGGGTCAGCGAGGTCTACATCGCGCCGGCCGACAGCGACCAGTCGATCGCCGGGCCGTCCGCCCGCGGCCGGCACACCTGGGTCTCCGGCGGCGCCGTCGAGCGGGCCGCGCTGATGGTCCGCCACCAGCTGCTGCAGCCGATCGCGGCGAACTTCGGGATGTCGGCGGAGCTGCTCCAGATCTCCGACGGCAAGATCACCTCGTACGACGGGGTGCTCGGCATGCCGGTCGCCGAGGCGCTGGAGGGCAAGGAGCTGTGGGCCACCGCGCAGTGCCGCCCGCACCCCACCGAGCCGCTGGACGACGCCGGTCAGGGCGACGCCTTCGTCTCCATCTCGTTCTGCGCCATGCGCGCGGTGGTGGACGTGGACATCGAGCTGGGCTCGGTGCGGGTGGTCGAGATGACGGTCGCCCAGGACGTCGGCCGGGCGCTGAACCCGCGCCAGATCGAGGACCGGATCGAGGCGGGGGTGGCCCAGGGCGTGGGCCTGGCGCTGCTGGAGGACCTGCGGACGGAGGGCGGGGTGCTGCAGAACCCGTCGCTCACCGGCTACCGGCTGCCCACCGCGCTGGACACCCCGGAGGTGCGGATCGCCGCGCTGCTGGAGGAGCGCGACGTGGTGGCCCCGTTCGGTGCCAAGGCGGTCGGCGCCGTCCCCGCGGTGGTCGCCCCGGCGGCCGTCGCCGCGGCGGTGCGCGCCGCCACCGGCCTGCCGGTCGGTCGGCTGCCCATCCGGGCGGAGGACGCCGTCACGGCCTGACCGGATGATCTCCCGGGAGAATCCGGAAAAGCGAAAGGGAATTGCCGGCCGACTTCTCGGAGTCGACCGGCAATTCCCTTTCCGGGGAGGCCATGGCGGGAATCGAACCCGCGTGTACCGCTTTGCAGACGGTTCCCTAAGCCACTCGGGCACACGGCCAGTGAATTCATAGTGGCCGGTCCGGGGGAGCGGGGTCAATGCTCCTTTGTAAATTCTGCGTGGCAGTGTGCTACCGTCGGAGACAGGTGGCGTGCTTTTCCGCCACCCCGGACGAGCGCGTCGTACCCGGTGACGACAAGACGGCGCAGTTCAGCGGCAATCCGGCCGCTGCGGACTGCGGAGGTAGCACCGTCATGGCCTGGCTCGTTCTGATCGTCTCGGGTTTCCTGGAGACCGTGTGGGCGGTCGCCCTGGAATCGTCCAAGGGCTTCACCCGGCTCGTTCCCAGCCTCGTCTTCGGCGTCGCACTGCTGTTCAGCATGGGCGGTCTGGCGTACGCGATGCGCACCATTCCGATCGGCACCGGCTACGCCGTCTGGGTGGGTATCGGCGCGGTCGGCACCGCGGTCTACGGGATGGCCGTCCTGGGGGACGCGGTGACCGCGGCCCGGGTCGCCTGCCTGCTGCTGATCGTCTCCGGAGTGGTGGGTCTCAAGGTGCTGCACTGAGCCCCGAGGGGCGTCCGGGACCCCTGGTCCTACGTCCACGGACCCAGTCGATCAGCGACCGGGGTCAGGGGTCACCGAGGCGGACGGCTCTTACGATGTTACGTATGACCACAGCCTCCTCCACCACGGTCGACTCCGTACCGATACCCCTCGACGACGACCCCGGTGGCGGGGTGCTCGGCGGCCGCTACCGCGCCCTGACGCTGGGGATCGTCTCGGTGGTCCTGGTGATCGCCTTCGAGGCGACGGCCGTCAACACCGCGATGCCGACCGCGGCCCGCCAGCTGGACGGCCTCGGGCTGTACGCCTTCGCCTTCTCCGGCTACTTCACCAGCACGCTGTTCGCCCTGGTCGTCTCCGGCCAGTGGTGCGACCGGCGCGGCCCGCTGCAGCCGCTGTTCACCGGCATCGCGGTGTTCGGCGTCGGCCTGGTGGTGGCCGGGACGGCGCCCGGGATGTGGGTGTTCGTGGCCGGGCGGTCGATCCAGGGCCTCGGCGGCGGGCTGGTGATCGTCGCGCTGTACGTGGTGGTCGGACGGGCCTATCCGGAGCGGCTGCGGCCGTCGGTGTTCGCGGCCTTCTCCTCGGCCTGGGTGCTGCCCTCGATCGTCGGCCCGCTGGTCGCCGGGGCCGTCACCCAGCACCTGGGCTGGCGCTGGGTGTTCCTGGCGGTACCGGCGCTGATCCTGCTGCCGCTGGCCGTGATGGGCCCGGCGCTGGCCCGCTCCGAGCGCGAGCACCCGCTGCCCAAGGGCGCCGCCTTCGACCGCCGGCGCACCCTGCTGGCCGCGATGGCGGCGCTCGGCGCCGGCCTGCTGCAGTACGCGGGCCAGCGCCTCGACCTGCCCGGCCTGCTCCCCGGGATCGCCGGGGCGGCGCTGCTGGTGCCGGCCGTCCTCGGGCTGCTGCCGAAGCGGACCCTGCGGGCCGGGCGCGGGCTGCCGACGGTGATCCTGCTGCGCGGCGTCGCGGCCGGGGCGTTCTTCGCGGCCGAGGCCTTCATCCCGCTGATGATGACCACCCAGCGCGGCCTGTCGCCGACGCTGGCCGGGCTCACCCTGACCAGCGGCGGGCTCTCGTGGGCCCTGGGTTCCTGGCTGCAGGGCCGGCCGGGGGCGGAGCGCTACCGCGCGGCCATGATCCGGGGCGGCTTCCTGCTGACCGCGCTGGCGATCGCGGGCGCCGCGCTGGTGCTGGTTCCGGCGGTGCCGGCCTGGGCGGCCTCGGTGGCCTGGGGGTTCGGCGGCGTCGGGATGGGGCTGTCCATCGCGAGCGTCAGCGTGCTGATGATGAAGCTCTCCGCGCCGGAGGACGCCGGGGCCAACTCGGCCGCGCTGCAGATGAGCGACGCGCTGGGCAACGTGCTGCTCACGGGACTGGCCGGGGTGCTGTTCGCGGCCCTGGGCGGCGGCTCCCCGGCAGCGGCCGGCCACGGAGCGGCCGAAGGCGCCGGTTCGCCCGGCGCCTTCGCGGTGATCCTGCTGGTGATGGCCGGGGTGTCGCTGCTGGGAGCGCTGCTCGCCGGCCGGGTGCGCCCCCGGACCTGACGGTCAGCCGACGGCCCCGGCGGGGGCCGCCGCCCCCGCCGGGGCGCCGAGGAAGGCCTCCCAGCCGCCGGCCGGGGACTGGCCCGGGGCGAGGGTCTGGAGCTTGCGCAGCACCGCCGGGTCCTGGGCGTCCAGCCAGTCGACCAGCTGCCGGAAGGAGACCAGCCGGACCTCCGGCCTGCCCGCGATGGCCTTGAGGGCGTCCTCGACGGCGTTCATGTAGATGCCGCCGTTCCACTCCTCGAAGTGGTTGCCGATCACGTACGGCGCCCGGTTGCCGTTGTAGGCGCGGTCGAAGCCCATCAGGTAGGCGTCGCGGGCCTGGGCCTGGAAGCCGGGGTGGAGCGCCGGGTCGGCCTTGGTGTTGGGGCCGCACTGGTTGTACATGATGTTGTAGTCCATCGAGAGCACCTGGAAGGTGTGCCCGGGGAACGGGATGGACTGCAGCGGGAGGTCCCACAGCGCGCCGCCCTGGATCTTCTGCGGCCACACCTGGGTGCCGTTGCCGCTGCTGTCGTAGCGCCAGCCGCGCTTCACCGCGGTGGGCAGCAGGTTGCGCTGGCCCTCCAGGCAGGGGGTGCGGCTGCCGATCAGCTCCTTGCGGTAGTCGAAGGGCAGTGCCGGCAGGTCGGTGAAGCCGGTGTTGGTGCGCCAGTTCGTGACGAAGTCCATCGCCTGCTGGATCTCGCTGTCCCACTCCTCCGGGGACCACTTGCCGACGCCGGTGGAGCCGCAGAAGTGGCCGTTGAAGTGGGTCCCGATCTCGTGGCCCTCCAGCCAGGCCGCGTGCACGTTCTCCAGGGTGTCGCGGATGTGCTGGTCGCTGAGGTAGCCGATGTCGGAGGCGCCGACCTTGTGCTGCGGCGGGCGGTAGAGGTCCTTCCTGGACTCGGGCAGCAGGTAGAGGCCGCTGAGGAAGAAGGTCATCTTCGCGTCGTGCTCCTGGGCCAGCCGGCGGAAGCGCGCGAACAGGCCGTTGTCGAGCTCCCCGGCGCCGTCCCAGGAGAAGACCACGAACTGCGGCGGGCGCCGACCGGGCTCCAGCCTCTCGGGGACGGGCTGGTGCGGCTGGGCGCCGGTGTCCGAGGTGGAGCCGTCGCCGATCAGCACGGCCTGCGGCTTGGGCGCCGGGGCCGGGGTGGGGGTGGCGAGCTGCTCGTCGACCGTGCCCGTGGCCGGGACGGCGGTGCCCGTCGCCCGCTCCCCGCCGGTGGCGTGGTTGCTGCCGCAGCCGGCCGCCAGGGCGGCGGCGGTGGCGGCGCCGGCCGTCAGCAGGGTTCGGCGGGAGAGGGCTTCCATGGTCACTCCGTTCGTGGGGCGGTGGCGGCGTGCGGGAGTGCGGAGTCCGGTCGGGCGCGGGGATGACGGAACCCGTAACCGGGTCAGCATGGCACGGAGGCGGAGCCGGTCGGAGAGGCACAGCGCGCGGTCGGGAGTGATCGCTCGAACGACGCAACCGATCGGGTCCGTTGAACCGTCGGTAGGTCGTGTCGGGTGTGCACCCGCGGCGATCGTATGCGGGAGGCCGCCGTCGCGCTCAGCGACCGGACGCCCACGGCGTGCAGGGAAGAGGCCATCAGCCCTGCCGATCGGCGGGTGCCGGTACGACCGTCGTGTGGACGTGCCCTACAGTCCGTTCCGGTTGAATTGTTCCCAGGAAACTCCCAGGAAGCGGGATTCCGTCGGCAGAGGGGAGCGCCCGTGGGCGTCCAGCAGGGCAGGGGTCCGTGGCCGGGCACCCTGGCGGCCGGAGCCGCGCTGGTGCTCGGCGCCTGGCTGCTGCACGACGGGGGCCGGTCGCTGCCGCCCGCCCCGCAGGCCGGCCAGGCCCAGGCCGGGATCGCGCCGGTCTCGGTGGTCCCGCCGCTGGGTCCGTCCGCGCCGACCCGGATCCGCATCCCGGCGGTGCGGCTGGACGCCCCGGTGACCGCGCTGGGGCTCGACGCCGACGGCCGTCTCCAGACCCCGCCGGAGGCGGACCGCAACCTCGCGGGCTGGTACCGCGGCGGGGCGAGCCCCGGTCAGCGCGGCACCGCGATCCTCGCGGGGCACGTCGACAACAAGGCCGGCCCCGCGGTCTTCTATCATCTGGGCGCGCTCCGTCGGGGGGATCGGATCGAGATCGCCCGGGCGGACGGCGCCACCGCCGTCTACCAGCTCTACGCCATCGAAGTGCACGACCGAAAGGACTTCCCGGACGACCGGGTCTACCGCCAGGCCGCTGACGCACAGCTGCGGGTGATCACCTGCGGCGGTTCGTACAGCGCGGAACACGGCTACGACGGCAACGTCGTCGCCTACGGCTTCCTGGCCGACACCACCCCGCCGGGCAAAGCCGCATGAGCACGCTGACCCTTGCCACCCGCTGGAACCCGATCGACTGGCCGCTCACCGAGGGCCTGATCCCGCACGCCGTGCTCGCGGCCGGCTGGGCGGCGCTGTTCGCCCTCGCCGTCGGCCGCGGCCGGAGCTGGTGGCGGGTCCGCCTGCCCGCCGCCCTGCTGACGGCGGCGGCGCTCAGCTGGCTGCTGGACGCCGTGGTCGACGGGTGGTGGCACCCCTTCCCGGAGGGCACGCCCCGGTACGTCACCCGGTGGATAACCATCGCCCTGCTGGGCTTCTGCCTGGCGGGCTACCGGATGCGCCGGCTCACCTGGCGGCGGCGGGGGATCGCACTGGGCCTGACCGGCCTGGTGGTGCTGATGGCCTCCTCCGAGGTCAACATCGGCTTCGGCCAGTTCCCCAGCGGGCGGGTGATGCTGGCGCCGTGGCTGACCAAGACCGACGGGCTGGTCGCCACCAAGGCCGGCCAGGTCGTGGCCGCCCCGCCGGGCAAGTCGCTGGAGGAGGTCTGGAAGCCCCCGGCGGACCTGCCCGAGAAGGGCACCGTCTCGGTGGTGCCGATACCCGGCACCAAGTCGGGCTTCAAGGCCCGCGACGCGTACGTCTACCTGCCGCCCGCCTACCAGGCCACCCCGCGGCCGCTGCTGCCGGTGGTGGTGATGATCACCGGTCAGCCCGGCATCCCGGGGGACTGGGTGCTCTCCGCGCAGATCAACGAGGCCCTCGACGCCTACGCCGCGGAGCACAACGGCCTCGCGCCGATCGTGGTGATGCCCGATCAGCTCGGCTCCACCTGGGCCAACACGCTCTGCCTCGACTCCCGGATCGCCAAGACCCAGACCTACCTGGCCGCGGACGTCCCCGACTGGGTCCACCAGAACCTCCAGGCCGCGACCGGCCGGAACGCCTGGGCGATCGGCGGCGCCTCGATGGGTGGAACCTGCGCGCTCCAGCTCGGCGTCAACGCTCCCGAGGTGTACGGCACCGTCCTCGACATGTCCGGGCAGGAGGAACCGACCCTGGGCAGCCGGGAACAGACCGTCAAGGCCGCGTTCGGCGGCGACGAGAAGAAGTTCGACGCGGTCGATCCGCTGCAGGTGATGGCCCGCAAGAAGTTCCCGGACACCAACGTCGCGTTGGTCGTCGGCGAGACCGACGAGGAGTTCAGACCGCAGATGGAGAAGGTCTACCAGGCCGCGCAGGCGGCCGGAATGAAGGCCAAGTTCGACCTGATGCCGGGCGGCCACGGCTGGGTCGTCTTCCGCCCCGGCATAGCCGAGCAGCTCCCGTGGCTCGCCCAGCAGACCGGGCTGACCCGGTGACCGGCGCGGGGACCGCGCTGGCCACCGTCGGGGAGCGGCGCGGGCCCGGGCCGGACGCGGAGCGCGCGGCCGAGCGCGGCGCCGACCGGGCCCCGGTCACCCGCACCGCGGAGCCGCGCCCGCAGCGGGTCCGGCGGGCGGCCCGGGTGCTCGGCTCCCGGCTGCGCTCGGCGCCGCTGACGCTGGCCCTGCTGGCCGGGCTCTGGCTGCTCGGCGCGGCCACCGGCAGCCTGGGCCACGGCCCGTCCGACCGGCTGCTGGAACGGGCCGGGGTCGGCCCGTCCACGCTGGCCGAGGGCCACTGGTGGACGCCGGTCACCTCGATGTTCTGGTGCTCGGGCAGCGGCTCGTACGTGTTCACCAGCCTGCTGCTGCTCCTGGTCGGCCCGGCCGCCGAGCACCGGCTCGGGCGGCCGCGCACCCTCGCGGTGCTGGTCGGCGGGCAGGTGGTCGGCACCCTGCTGGGCACCGCGCTGGTCGCGTTCGGCTCCAGGGTGGGGGAGCCGTGGACCGTCTCGGTGGCCGATCAGATCGCGGTCGGACCCGGCGTCGGCGTGTTCGCGCTGGCCGGGGTGCTCGGGTACCGGCTCACCGTGCTCTGGCGCCGCCGGCTGCACCTGCTGGTGCTGCTCGTCCCGCTGGTGATGACGCTGTACGTGGGCCACCTGCAGAGCGTCCAGCGCTGCGCCGCCGCGCTGGCCGGGCTCGGCCTGGGCGCGCTGCTCAGCGGGGGCCGCCCGCACCTGCGCACGCACCGCTCCTCGCACTCCGAGACCCGGGTGCTGGTCGCGCTCTGCCTGGTCGCCGCCGCCTTCGGGCCGCTGCTCGCCTCGCTGTACGACAACGCCAGCGGGCCGTTCAACACCTTCTCCGAGCTGTACCTCTCGCACCGGCTCAGCCCGGAGGAGGTGGCCGACTTCTGCGCGGTGTCGGCGCACGACTGCGCCCGGGCGCACGCCGTCGTCCGGATCTTCGACACCCCGGGCCGGCTGATGGCCGCGCTGTTCCCGGCGCTGCTGCTGGTGCTGGCCGAGGGGCTGCGCCGGGGGCTGCGGTTCGCCTGGCTGGTCACCGTGGCCACCGAGCTGCTCTGGGCGGCGCTGCTGTGCTGGCTGTACCTGGAGGCCGGGCCGGTCGGCCGGGACGTGGTGCAGTACTTCGTCGAGGCGCTGCTGCTGCCGCTGCTGACCACCGTCCTGCTGCTGGCCACCCGCAAGCGGTTCCCGCTGCGGCTGTCCGGCCGCTCGATGCGCCGGCTGGCCCTGGTGCTCGGCGGTGCGGCGCTGGCCTCCGCGGCCGTCTACGTGGGGGTCGGGCGGCTGGTGGCCGGGGAGTTCGAGCCGGGGGCGACCGCCCGCCGACTGGTGGCCGGGCTGCCGGCGCAGTTCCTGCCGCCCGCGTACAACGACCTGCTGCCGGACTACCCGGTCGCGGTCGGGCCGGTGGCGCGCCTGCTGGAGACGTACTGCGGGCTGGTGTTCTGGGTGGTCGCGCTGGCCGTGCTGCTGTCCGTCTTCCGCCGCCCGGTGCTGCACACCGACGCGGCGGCGGCCGCCCGGGCGCGGGCGCTGCTGACCGAGCACGGCGGCGGGACGCTCTCGTTCATCGCCACCTGGGACGGCAACCACTACTGGTTCGACGAGGGCGGCCGGGCGGCCGTCGCCTACCGGGTGGTGGGCACCGTCGCGCTGACCACCGGCGACCCGTTCGGCGCGCCGGAGGACCGGGCCCGGGCGGTGGCCGGCTTCGCCCGGTACTGCGACGCGCGCGGCTGGACGCCGTGCTTCTACAGCGTCTGCGGCGAGACCAGGGCCGCCGCCGCGCGGCTCGGCTGGCGCTCGGTGCAGGTCGCCGAGGACACCGTGGTTCCGCTGCCCGAACTGGCCTTCACCGGCCGCAAGTGGCAGGACATCCGCACCGCCCTCAACAAGGCCGGCAAGCAGGGCATCTCCGCGGAGTGGTGGGCGTACCACGAGGCGCCGCTCGCGCTGCGCGAGCAGATCCGGGCGATCTCCGAGGAGTGGGTCTCCGAGAAGGGCCTGCCGGAGATGGGCTTCACGCTCGGCGGGCTGGAGGAACTGGACGACCCGGACGTGCGGGTGCTGATCGCGGTGGACGAGCAGCGGGTGGTGCACGGGCTGACCAGCTGGATGCCGGTCTACGAGGACGGCGTGCCGGTCGGCTGGACGCTGGACTTCATGCGCCGGCGCTCGGACGGCTTCCGCGGCGTCAGCGAGTTCCTGATCGCCTCGGCCGCGCTCGGCTTCAAGGAGGAGGGCGCGCGCTTCCTGTCGCTGTCGGGCGCGCCGCTGGCCCGCACCGGGCAGGACGAGGAGCCCACCGGGCTGCAGCGGATGCTGGACTGGATGGGCAAGGTGCTGGAGCCGGTGTACGGCTTCCGCTCGCTGCTGGCGTTCAAGGCGAAGTTCCAGCCGGAGTACCGGCCGATGTACATGGCGTACCCCGACCCGGCCGCGCTGCCCGGCATCACCAGGGCGATCGGCAAGGCGTACCTGCCGCACCTGACGGCGGCCCAGGGCGTCCGGCTGATGCGCAGGCTGTCGGGCTGATCCGCCCGGGGGCGGACGGCCGTACGGGCTTCCCGGGCCCCGGACCCGGGTTGCCGGCGGCGGACGTCGCGTTCCCCGGCGCCGGGGCCCGTCAGCCGAACAGCTGGGCGAGCGCGCGGTCGGCGTCCAGGTGCAGGTGCTCCTCGCCCTCGGGGACGACCAGCCGGCTGCGCCACAGGAAGCGGCGCAGGTCGGCGGTGTCGAACCGGAGCAGCGCGGTGCCCTCGGGGGCCCGCAGCTCGACCATGGTGCGCCGGCCGGCCGCGGGCCGGACGTGCACGTCGCCGACGCCGGCGGGCACCTCGACGCCGGCCGAGAGCAGCTGGCGGGCGAAGATCCAGACGATGTCGGCGCTGTCCCGGCGCTCGGCGGGGTCGTCCAGGGAGAACTCGGAGGGGAAGGCCATCCGCACGGCCAGCGGGTCCTCCGGCCGGTAGGCGAGCACCACCCGCAGCCGGACGGACCGGTGGGTGGACAGGATCAGGCGGGCCTGGACGGTCTCTTCGACGGTGCACACGGACGGGTCCCTTCGGTCGGGTGCGGGGCCGCGCTAGGGCAGTGGGGTTGGTGCGGCCTCACCATGGTGAGAGTCCCGGGACCCGTGGTGCTTACCCGGTTCCACGAGGTATTCGACGTGATCCGGGTCACATCGATTTCCGGCCGCCCGGGCCCGGCGCGGAGCCTCGCCTGGAGGCCCGAACGGCGCCGGGCCGGTACGCTGGGCGGGTTGTCCGATTGCCTCCCGACCGCGGGGCGAGGCCGCAAAACCGCCTCTGACCTGCGATGATCCCCCCTCGGAGACCGTGAGTACTGCCGCCGCCTCCTCGATGCCGCTGTTCTCCGACGTACCGGAGGCGCAGGCGCCCCCCCGGCCCGTCGGCCATGCCGCGCCCGCCGGTTCGCACCACCTCTCGCCGGCCTTCCCCGGCCGCGCCCCCTGGGGCACCGCGGGCAAGCTGCGGGCCTGGCAGCAGGGTGCGCTGGACAAGTACATCGAGACGCAGCCGCGCGACTTCCTCGCGGTCGCGACCCCGGGCGCGGGCAAGACCACCTTCGCGCTCACCCTGGCCTCGTACCTGCTGCACAACCACCTGGTGCAGCAGGTGACCGTGGTCGCGCCGACCGAGCACCTGAAGAAGCAGTGGGCCGAGGCCGCCGCGCGGATAGGCATCAAGCTCGACCCGGCGTACTCCTCCGGGCCGCTGTCCCGGGAGTACCACGGCATCGTGGTCACCTACGCGGGCGTCGGCGTGAACCCGATGCTGCACCGCAACCGGACCGAGGCCCGCAAGACCCTCGTGATCATGGACGAGATCCACCACGCCGGTGACTCCAAGTCCTGGGGCGAGGCCTGCTTCGAGGCCTTCGAGCCGGCCACCCGCCGGCTGGCGCTGACCGGTACGCCGTTCCGCTCCGACACCAACCCGATCCCCTTCGTGGCGTACGAGGCCGGCGGCGACGGCATCCGCAAGTCCGTCGCCGACTACACCTACGGCTACGGGCACGCCCTGGCCGACCACGTCGTCCGCCCGGTGATCTTCCTCAGCTACAGCGGCAACATGCGCTGGCGCACCAAGTCCGGCGACGAGCTGGAGGCGCGGCTCGGCGAGCCGATGACCAAGGACCTGATCGCCCAGGCCTGGCGCACCGCGCTGTCCCCGCAGGGCGAGTGGATCCCGGCCGTCCTCCAGGCCGCCGACCGGCGCCTCACCGAGGTCCGCAAGGCCATCCCGGACGCCGGGGGCCTGGTCATCGCCACCGACCAGAACGTGGCCCGCGCCTACGCCAAGATGCTGCGCGAGATCAGCGGCGAGAAGGTCACCCTGGTGCTCTCGGACGAGGCCGAGGCGTCCAAGCGGATCTCCGACTACGCGGAGGGCACCTCGCGCTGGATGGTCGCGGTCCGCATGGTGTCCGAGGGCGTCGACGTCCCCCGGCTCTGCGTCGGCGTGTACGCGACCTCGATCTCCACCCCGCTGTTCTTCGCCCAGGCCGTCGGCCGCTTCGTGCGCGCCCGCAAGCGCGGCGAGACCGCCTCGGTGTTCCTGCCGACCATCCCGCTGCTGCTGGGCTTCGCCAACGAGATGGAGCTCCAGCGCGACCACGTGCTGGACCGCCCGAAGAAGGAGGGCGAGGGCCTCTTCGACGAGGAGGACCGGCTGCTCGCCGAGGCCGAGCGGGCCAACGACGGGCCGGACGGCGCGGGCGGCGAGGAGTTCTCCTACGAGGCGCTGGGCTCCGACGCGGTCTTCGACCGGGTGCTGTACAACGCCATGGAGTTCGGCATGCAGGCCCACCCGGGGAGCGAGGAGGAGGAGGACTACCTCGGCATCCCGGGCCTGCTGGAGCCGGACCAGGTGCAGATGCTGCTGCAGAAGCGCCAGCACCGGCAGATCCAGCGCAGCAGGACCAAGCCCGCCGAGGAGGCCGACCTGCTGGAGCTGCCGGCCGAGCAGCGGCCGGTGGTCACCCACCAGGAGCTGCGGGAGCTGCGCAAGGAGCTGAACGCGCTGGTGGCCGCCTGGCACCACCGCACCAGCCAGCCGCACGGCACCATCCACAACGAGCTGCGCCGGCAGTGCGGCGGACCGCTCACCGCGCAGGCCACCGCGAACCAGCTCAGGGCGCGGATCGCGAAGATCCGGGAGTGGGCCAAGTAGCGGAGCCGGAAGCGGGCGGAGGAACGGTCCGGCGGGCGGACCGAAGACTCCGCCGGCCGGCGCGCCCCGGCCGGGGCCGGGCGCCCCGGCCGCCCCGGCGCGTCCGGACATCGGACCGGGGGCGCGTCCGCACCCCGACGCACCCGGCGAATCGCGGGGGTTCGTCCTGATTTCGACGCGGTGTTGAAGTTGATCACGCCCGAATTTTGGACAACCACTTCCGCCGCGTCATTTCCTTCACTACCTTTCCCCCACGCTCTTCCGCCGGGCAACCCGCGCGGGACGGCGCCGCGGGGCCGTGCGCGTCAAGGACGACGCCGTGCGGTCCGAGCGCGGCCACCCCCACCTGCGCGCGACACCGGTCTTGGAACGGCGCCGCCGCCCCGCGAGCGCCGCGGAAAGGATTGCCCGCCGTGACTGCCGAGACCTCCCAGACCCTGGACCGCGGCGTCCGGGTCCTCAAGCTCCTCGCCGACTCCGAACGAGGGCTGACCGTGACCGAGCTGGCCGCCCGGCTGGCCGTCAACCGGACCGTGGTCTACCGGCTGCTGGCCACCCTGGAACAGCACGGCCTGGTCCGCCGGGACATCGGCGGACGCGCCCGGGTGGGCCTCGGCGTGCTGCGCCTCGCGCACCGGGTCCACCCGCTGCTGCGCGAGGCCGCCCTCCCGGCCCTGCGCAGCCTCGCCGAGGACCTCGGCGCCACCGCCCACCTCACCCTGGTGGACGGCAACGAGGCGCTGGCCGTCGCCGTGGTCGAACCCAGCTGGACCGACTTCCACGTCGCCTACCGGACCGGCCTGCGCCACCCGCTCACCGAGAGCGCGGCCGGCCGGGCGATCCTGGAGGCGCGCACCTTCCCCAGCCAGCGCCGGCCCGAACAGGGCTTCGTCATCACCCGCGCGGAGGAGCAGTCCGGCGCGAGCGGGGCGGCCGCCGCGCTGGTCGGCCTGAGCGGCATCGAGGGCAGCGTCGGCGTGGTGATGCTGAACGGCCTGGTGCCCGAGCGGGTCGGCCCCCGGGTGGTGGAGGCGGCGACCGAGGTGGCCGACGCCCTGAGGTAGCGCCCGCGCACCGGGTCGGGTGTGTTTGGATTCCCCTTGTGTCCGACACCAAGCTCTCCAAGGCCCTCACCTCCCCGCGGACCCGCGCGCTCACGCTGTGCGGGGTGCTGGTCGCCGCGCTGTTCGGCGTGGCCGCCTTCGTCCCGCTGCCGTACACCATCACCTGGCCGGGCCTGACCGCGGACACCCTGGGCTCGTACCAGGACAGGCCGGTACTCACCATCACCGGGGCGCCGCTGCGCACCACCGAGGGCGAGCTGCGGATGGTCACCATCACCGCGACCAACGCCGGGCAGCGCAACACCTTCTGGCGCTCGATGCAGGCCTGGTTCGACCCGCGGGAGGCGGTCCGCCCGACCGAGACGGTCTACCCGGAGACCGACCCGGTGAAGGCCGACGAGGCGACCGCCCAGCAGATGGCCGAGTCGCAGGACGCGGCCACCGCGGCCGCGCTGAACCACCTCCACCTGTCGCCGGACCAGGTGAAGGTCAAGATCGACCTGGGCGCGGTCGGCGGCCCGAGCGCCGGCCAGATGCTGGCGCTGGGCATCGTCGACAAGCTGGCCGGCGACGGCAGGGGCGGCGACCTCACCGGCGGGCTCACCATCGCCGGCACCGGCACCATCGACAAGGACGGCACCGTCGGCCCGGTCGGCGGCGTCCCCCTGAAGACGCAGGCGGCCGCCCGGGACGGCGCGACGGTGTTCCTGCTGCCCAAGGACGAGTGCGCGGACGCCAGGGTGAACACCCCGAAGTCGCTGCGCCTGGTGCCGGTCGGCACCCTCGACGAGGCGGTCTCCGCGCTCCAGGCGCTGAGGAGCGGCGGCGCCGTCCCCTCCTGCTGACCGGGCGTCGCCCCGCCCGCACGTGGGTCGGCCCGGTCCCGGAGGGCTCGGGCCCCGTCCGGGAGGGCTCGGGCTCCGTCCGGGAGGGCTCGGGCTCAGATCCCGAAGGCCACCGCGGCGAAGTCGTCGCCCAGCCGGGTGTGCAGCCGGGCGGCGATCCCGGCCAGCCGGTGGGCCTGGGCCATCGGCAGGGAGACCGAGATCGCGCCGATGCCGTTGCCCGCGACGATCGGTACGGCCGCACCCGCCACGTCGATCGCGTACTCCTGGAACTGGGTGATCGGGACGACCCGCCGCGGGCCCTGGCGCGGCAGCAGCGGCAGGCAGGCCGGGTCCCGCAGGGTGTACGGGGTGAACGCCACCATCGGGTGGCGGGCCAGGTGGTCCCGGCGCTCGTCGGCGGTCATCAGGGCCAGCACCGTCTTGCCGGCCGCGGTGGCGTGCGCGCCCGTCCGGAAGCAGGCCCGGTCGACCAGCGGCGCGCCGGGGGCCTCGGCGGCTTCGACCAGCTCCACCTCGCCGTGCCGGTACCAGGTGAAGTAGACGGCGGCGGAGAGCTCGTCGGCGAGCATGCCCAGCAGCGCCCTGAGCCGGGCCCGCCCGGTGGCCGGACCGTCGTACCGGATCAGCCCGGCGACCGCGGGGCCGGTCAGGTAGACGCCGCTGCGGCGTTCCAGGTAGTGGTCGTGCACCAGGGTGCGGAGCAGGTGGTAGGCGGTGCCCAGGGCGAGGTCGGTGTCCCGGGCGAGCTGCTTGGCGGTGGCGCCCTTGGGGTAGCGGGCGACCGCCTCCAGCAGGCGCAGGGCGCGCTGGGCGGAGGCGATGAGGGTGGGGGCGGTACCGTCGGCCGCGACGGCGTTCGTCATGCCGGGGCCGGCCCGGGCAGGGACCCGGCTGCCGCGGGTGTCAGCGGGCCGCGGGGCGACACGAGGGACAGTAGAACGTTCATATGTGAATCTTGAGGCCATCGGTGCCGCCTGCCTATGCCGGATCGGCGCGTCGCATCGCCCGGACCCTCCTACTCGGCGGCGGCCTGGTCCACCAGCGGCAGGATCCGGTACGGCACCGGGTTCTCCAGCACGATCGCGGTGGACGAGCGGACGATCCCGTCGAAGCCCAGCACCCGGTCGATCACCCGCTGCAGATCGGCGTTGGACCGGGCCACGATCCGCACCAGCATGTCCCCGATCCCGGTGATGGTGTGCAGCTCCAGCACCTCCGGAACGCTCGCCAGGTGCGCCCGCACGTCCGCGCCCTGGCCCTGGGAGATCTCCAGGGTGGCGAAGGCCGTCACCGGGTAGCCGATCGCCGCCGGGTCCACCTCCGGGCCGAAGCCGCCGATCACGCCCTTGGCCTGGAGCCGGTCCAGCCGGGCCTGCACGGTGCCCCGGGCGACCTGCAGCCGGCGCGAGCACTCCAGCACCCCGATCCGGGGCTCCTCGGCGAGCAGCCGGATCAGCCGGCCGTCCAGGGTGTCGATGGTGTCGTTCGTGCTGGCCGCCGGTGCGGCGGAAACGCCGTGCGGGGAGGCGGAGTTGGGCGAGCCGGGCGAGCTCGGGGCGTGGGCGGGGGGCATCGCGGCACCGTCCTGTGGTGGGCATTCTGTACAGCGGCGCGGTCGATTCTCCCGCTCCGGGGCACAGCTTGACCAGGAGGAAACGGAACAGTTGCGCGCAGGTCGCCCCGGCGCCACCCTCCAGCCACACCCCCGTGCGCAGGGCCCCACCCCCGGTGCCGGGGGGCGGCCAGGATGGTCCGTACGCCTACCGGGAGGGCAGTCATGACCGACACCACCGCCGAACCCGCCCTGTTCGGGGCGGGCCTCGTACCGGACCCGGCGGAGGCGGGGCCGCTGCCGGCGGGCCGCGCCGACGCGGTGGTCTTCGCGGTCGCCGACGCCGAGCGGGCGGCCCGCCGCTACTGCGCCGCGCTCGGGCTGCGCTGCACCGCGTACGCCGGGCCGGAGACCGGCGAGCCGGAGACGCTCTCGTACGTGCTGACCGCGCCGGGCACGCGGATCGTGCTCTCCTCGCCGGTGCGGACCACCGGCCCGCGCGGCCGGGAGCTGGCCGCGTACCTGGACCGGTACGGGGACGGGGTGCTGGACCTCGCGGTGAGCGTGCCGGACGTCCCCTACGCCTACGACTACGCGGTGGACCGCGGCGCGCTGTCGCTGGCCGAGCCGTACGAGGCGCGGGACGACTACGGCGCGGTGGTGCTGGCCACCATCGGGGTGCCGGGCGGGACCAGGCACACGCTGGTCGACCGGGCGGGCTACGTGGGGCCGTACCTGCCGGGGTACGTGCCGTGCGACGGCTTCTGACGGAGCGCCCGGCGGCAATCGTCGGACACGTCCTAGCGGATCGCGGTCTCCACGATCGGCGGGTGGCCGTTCCAGGAGGCGAAGACCGAGTTGGCCTCGTCGCCCCGGGTGAAGTCGACCCGCAGCCACTGGCCGTTGGTCCACACCTGCATCTGCCAGCCCGGGTCCGGGGTGGCGGAGACCAGGGTGGCCCGGTCCGGCTTCAGGTCCAGCGCGACCTTGCCGCCCGGGATCGGGTAGCTCCTCACCGTGGACGTCGCGGTGGCGGCGGGGGCGGGCCTGCGGGTGGGCGGCGCGGCGGCGGTGGCGGTCGCGGCGGGGGCCGGGCCGTGCGGCGCGGTGGTGGCGGCGGTGGTGGCGGTCCGGGAGGCCGCCGGGGAAGGGGCCGTGGACTGGGCGGCGGAGCGCGGCTGGTCCGGGCTGGCGGGCGCGGAGTGCGGCGTGCCGCCGGCCTTCGGGGAGGGCAGCGGCAGCGCCGTCGGCTGCTCGAACGCGGCGCCGGTCAGCACCGCGTGCACGCCCAGCCAGGAGAGCGCCACCGCCGCCCCGGTGGCCGCCGCCCAGGCGCCGAGTTGTACCAGTCCGTTCCGCATCGTTCGCACATCCTGCCGTATTTCCAAACGGATGGAGACCGGCACCCCCGGTATTCAGCAGGGCAGTTGCACAATGTTCGGACCGGCACCCGAGGTACAGACCACTGACCGGCGATGGCGTACCGTGCAGGGCCATGGCAACAGTGCTCGTGGTCGAGGACGACCCCTTCGTACGTTCCGCCCTCATCCGCCACCTGACCGACACCGGTCACGCGGTCCGCAGCGTGGGCACGGCTCTGGAGGCGCTGCGGGAGGTCGCCCAGATCGGCTGTGACCTGGTGATCCTCGACCTGGGCCTGCCCGACCTGGACGGCAGCGAGGCGCTCAAGATGATCCGGGGCCTGACCGACGTGCCGGTGATCATCTCCACCGCCCGGGACGACGAGGCCGAGATCATCCGACTGCTCAACGACGGCGCCGACGACTACTTGGTGAAACCTTTCTCCGGGGAGCACCTCAGCGCCCGGATGACCGCCGTACTGCGCCGGTTCGGCAGCGGCGCGGCCCCCGTCGCCCAGGTGCTGCGGGTCGGCGGACTGGCCATCGACCTCCAGCGGCGGGAGGCCGCGCTGGACGGACGGCCGCTCGACCTGACCCGCCGTGAGTTCGACCTGCTGGCCTTCCTGGCCGCCCGGCCGGGTGTGGTGGTGCCGCGCAAGGAGATCCTCGCCGAGGTCTGGCAGCAGACCTACGGCGGCGACCAGACCATCGACGTCCACCTCTCCTGGCTGCGCCGCAAGCTCGGCGAGACCGCCTCCAACCCCCGCTACCTGCACACCGTCCGGGGCGTCGGGGTCCGGCTGGAGGCCGCCGGGGGCCTCGCGGAGCACCGGACGTGAGGCGGTTCGGGCGCTCGCTGCGCTGGGCCCTGATCAAGGCCGCCGTGGCCGGGACCACCATGGTCGCGCTGGCCTTCCTGATCCCGCTCGGGATGATGGTCCAGCAGACCGCCCGGGACCGGGCCTTCACCGCCGCCGAGCGGCAGGCCGCGGCGCTCGGGCCGGCCCTGGCGATCACCACCGACGAGGACGCGGTCAACCGGGCGCTGGCCAGCACGGACGCCGGCGGTCAGGGGCGGATGGCGGTGCACCTTCCGGCGGCCGGGCAGCCCGCCGGGGCGGGGGCAGCCGGGGTGGGGGGCGGCGAGGCGGGTGCGGCCGGGCCGGGGGTCGGCGAGGCGGGGGTCGGCGAGGCGGGGGGCGGTGAGGCGGTTCGCGGTGGCGGGGGCGGCGAGCCCGGGGGCCCGGTGCTGGGGGAGGGGCGCGCCACCACGGCCGACGTGGCCACCGCCGGCGGGCAGGGCCGCTCCTTCACCGTGAAGGTGCCCGGCGGGTACGCCCTGCTCCAGCCGGTCGCGGTGGACACCGGGCGGACCGCGGTGGTCGAGGTGTTCGTGGCCGAGAGCGACCTCACCGGCGGCGTCGCCACGGCCTGGCAGGTGCTCTCCGCCGTGGCGCTCGGCCTGGTCGCCGTCTCGGTGCTGGTCGCCGACCGGATGGGCGGCCGCATCGTCGCCTCCGCGCGCAGCCTCGCCGGCGCCGCCCGCTCGCTCGGCGCCGGGAACCTCTCGGTGCGGGTCCCGGTGGAGGGCAAGCAGGTCGAGGGCAGCCCCGAGGAACTGCGCGAGGCCGGGCAGGCGTTCAACACCATGGCCGACCGGGTGGTCCAACTCCTCGCCGCCGAACGGGAACTGGCCGCCGACCTGTCGCACCGGCTGCGCACCCCGCTGACCGTGCTGCGGCTCAACGCCGCCTCGCTCGGCGAGGGCGACGCGGCCGACGCCACCCGGCACGCGGTCGCCCAACTGGAGCGCGAGGTCGACCAGATCATCCGCTCGGCCCGCCGCGCCCCCGAGGACGCGCCCGCCGTCGCGGTCGGCTGCGACGCCGCCGAGGTGATCCGGGAGCGGGTCGGCTTCTGGTCGGCGCTGGCCGAGGACGAGGGGCGCCGGTGGCAGCTGGCCGGAGCCGAGCGGTCGGCGCCGGTGCCCGTCCAGCGCGGGGACCTCGCGGCCGCCGTCGACGCGCTGCTCGGCAACGTCTTCCGGCACACCGCCGTCGGCACCGCCTTCTCGGTGGACGTGCTGGCCACCGATAGCTCGGTGATCGTCCTGGTCGGCGACGCCGGACCGGGGTACAGCGACCCGGCCGCCGCCCTCAGACGCGGCGAGGGCCACGGCGGCGAGGGCTCCACCGGCCTCGGCCTGGACATCGTCCGCAAGCTCGCCGAGTCCACCGGCGGGGACCTCGCGCTCGGCCGCTCCGCGGTGCTCGGCGGCGCCGAGACCCGGCTGCGGCTGCGCACCCGGCCGGCGGCGGCGGAGCCCGCCCGGGGCGGACGGCGGCGGACCCGGGGCGCGCTGTTCCAGAAGTGACGGCCGCCCGGGCCGGCGCGCCGCGGGCGACCGGCGACGGCCTCCGGGACTCCTTCGACGGCGCCGTGCTCCGCCCGCGAGGAAGGAGGGCCGGTCAGAGCCGCTTTGTCACGCTTCGTGGTCGATCGTGTCCGATTCCACCCGGGCGGCATCCGGTATCGTCGCTGGTTGGCCGAGCCGTGGACGGAGTGGACAGTGACAGCGGTGCAAGACGAGCGCAGCCCGGTGCGGACCGCACCCGACCCCTCGCCCGCCCCCCTGTCGGACCGGCTGCGCCGGGCCCTCGGCGCCCCCGTCCGGGCGCTGCGCGAGGCCCCCCGCCGTCCGCTGCTGGCCGCCTCCGCCGTGGCGCTGCTGTCCCTGATGGTGTACGCGGTGGTCCGCCACTTCGTCCACACCTCGATGGTGGACATGATCGTCTACCGGGCCGAGGGCGCCGCCGTGGCCAACGGCACCGACCTGTACGAGCTGCGCGTCACCGAGTGGAACCTGCCCGCGACCTATCCGCCGTTCGCGGCGATGCTGTTCGTCCCGACCACCTGGTTCCCGGTCCCCTTCCTCCGGGTGGCGATCACTCTCGGCAACCTCGGGCTGCTCGCCCTGCTGACCCATCTGTCGTTCAAGCTGGTCGGCTGGCCGCGCCGCGAGCTGCGGCCGATCGGCGTGGTCCTGGTGACCGGCCTCGGGGTCTGGCTCGAACCGGTCTTCACCACGCTCCGCTACGGCCAGATCAACCTCGCGCTGGCCTGCCTGGTCCTCTGGGACCTCACCCGCGCGGACGGGCGGCGGAGCAAGGGCATGGCGATCGGCATCGCCGCCGGCATCAAGCTCACCCCCGGCCTGTTCGCGGTCTACCTGCTGATCACCGGCCGGGTCCGGGCCGCCTTCGTGGCGGGCCTCACCTTCCTCGGCACCTTCCTGCTCGGCGCCGTGGTCCTGCCCGACGCCACCTGGGGCTTCTGGACCAAGTACCTCTACGACTCCTCCCGGGTCGGCAAGACCTGGATCGTCGACAACCAGTCGATGCGCGGCGCCTTCGCCCGCCTGCTGCACGCCGCCGACCCCGGCACCGTCGCCACCCTCGGGGCGGGCCTGGTCGCGCTGGCCGGCCTCGCCGTCGCCGCCTGGGCCGCCCGCAGCGGCCGCTGGCTGCCCCGGGCCGAGGCCTGGGGCGTCTGCTGCGCGGCCGTCACCGCCGTGCTGATCTCGCCGATCAGCTGGACCCACCACTGGGTCTGGTGCGTGCCGGTGCTCGTCCTGCTCGCCGCCGAGGCCTCGGTCGAGCACGCCCGTCCGGCCGGTGTCCGCCGGCTGCGCTGGCGGGCCGTCTTCTGGGGCACCCTGGTCGCCTTCCTGTCCTTCGCGATGTGGGCCGCGAAGCCGGTCGGCCTGGCCGTCCTCGACATGTCACCGTGGCGCCAGCTGCCGACCTCGGTCTATCCGTGGGTCGGACTCTGCTTCCTGCTCGCCGCCGCCGTCCGGATAAGGGCCCGACGGCGTTCGGCCGGCGCGCCGCTGGTCCGGCTGCCCGGGCAGCGGGACGTCGGCGGCCCGGACGCCGCCCGCGGCCGTCAGCAGGCCCCCGCAGCCCGCTGAACCGGCGGGGGTGCCGCTGCCGCGCCCCTGCTTCCGGGCCTTGCGGTCCTTCCGGTCCTCGCGTTCCCGGTCCTTGTGGTCCTCGCGGTCCCGGTCCTTCCCTTCGTTCGCTTGCTTCCGCTTCCGCCGCCGAGCCCGCTGCTCGTCCGCGGGATCCCGCGGGTGCTCGTACTCGTGCTGCTGTACGTGCCAGTGCACGCTGCGGCGCATGCCTAGGCGAGCAGTTCGGCGAGCGAGCCGTCCATGTCCAGCGCGGCCAGCTCGCTGCCCGGCGGGACCAGTCGGTGTGCCCGCTCCAGCCAGGCCGCGACGGCCGGCAGCGGGGCCTCCAGCAGCGCGTCGCCGGCGGGCGAGCTGAGCGCCAGGCAGAGCACGCTGCGGCGGCCCGAACGGGTCGGCCAGATCCGCACGTCGCCCTGGCCGCACGGGCGGAAGGTGCCCTCGACCAGCAGCTCGCGGGCGAACACCCAGGTCACCGGGGAACCGGTGTCCAGGTGGAAGGTGATGTACACCGCGTACGGGTCGTGGCTGCCGTACGACAGTCGGGCCGGGACCGGGACGCTGTGCTCGGGCGAGAGCACCAGGTTGAGCTCCAGCTCGTGCTCGACGACGCTGACGGGACGCTCCATGATCGTCTTCCTCTCTGCCTTCGGGCGGTGCCCGGTTCCGGGCCCCTGTGACCTTTGAGAGGGCGGTCCGCAGCGGCTCTTACACACGTTTCCGGGATTTCTTCGGGAAGTTCGGTGAGGGGTGGTGAACGGCGGGTGGCGCGGCGCGCGAGCAAATGTCGTGCGCTGGGTTCCCTACCTTGAGCGACCCCCCGCTGTCCGGGGAATCGCGAACTTCCCGTCCTGGCTTCGCCGAGGTACTACCCTTTGTGACTGCCCGGCGACTGTCCGCCCATCGGTGGTGCCCCCACGCGCGCCGAGCGCCGGGCGTGCGCCGGATCGTGCGCGCGGGTGGACGCGTCTGCGGTGGTCGGGCCCGGTCGGCCGCACCGTCCTCGTCAGGCCCTGCCAGGAAAGAAGACGCCCATGACGGACCGCCCCTTCGCCGGCGCCGGCGACCCGGCCGTCGCGCCCGGGCCCGGCTACTACCCCGACCCCTCCGTCCCCGGCTTCGTCCGGTACTGGGGCGGCTCGGCCTGGGTGCCGGGCACCAGTCGGCCCGCTCCCGCCGTCGGCGAGGTGCTGGCCCCGCCCCGGTATGCGACCCGGCGGCCCGCCCCGGAGGGGGTGCCGGCGCGGGCGGTGCCGCCGCCGGTGGTGCCGGAGGCGGTCGCGCCCGAGGTGGCGGTCGTGCGGGCGGCGGCTCCGCAGCAGGTGGCTGCGGAGGGGCTGGTCCCGGACGCGCTGGTTCCGGACGTGCTGGTCCCGGAGCCGGGCGGGCCGGCGCAGGTCGGGACGCCGGCGGGCGGCGGCGACACCGGGCCGGTGTACTTCGACCAGACGTCCGGCGGGGCGTCCTTCGTGCTCGGGCCACGGCTGGCGGAGGTGATCGGCGGGCCGGTGTTCCGGACGGTCGACGGGCCGGGGACGCCGCCCGGGATGCCGTCGTCGGGGCCGGCGTCGTCGGAGCCGGCATCGTCGGGCTTCGGCGGTGCCGGACGGCCGCGGGGCGTGGAGGAGGCCGACGGCGTCGGTGCGGTGCCCGAGGCGGTCCCGGCGTCCGGTCCGTCCCCGGCCCCGGTTGCCGGGGAGTCCGGCTGGCAGGCCGATCCGCGGGCGCAGCGGGGCCTGATGGAGACGGGCGGCGCACAGCACTGGGTCTCCTGGGGGGTGCTTTCGGAGGCGCCCGATGCGGACGAGGGGCGCGCGGAGCAGGAGCGCGCTCCGGCTGCCGTGGAACTGGCCGCCGCCGGCGCTCCTGTCGGCGCTCCCACCGGCGCTCCCACCGGCGCTCCCGTCGGGGCGAAGGCGGTGCGGGAGGTGCCGGTGCCGGCCGTCCTGGCGTCGGGCCCGGTGCCGGTGGTCGGCGACGCGGCGCTCGCGGCCCCGGCCTCGGTGGCGGTCGCCGCGAAGACCGTGGCCGCGACCGCCGCCACCGCCGTCGCTCCCGCCGCCCCGCAGCCCACCGTACGGACGGTCCGCGAGACCGCCGTCCAGCCCCGGCCGGCCGCCACCCCCACCGCCCCCGCGTCTCCCCGGGCCGCCCGGGCCGCCCGGACCACCAGGGTCGTCCGTCCGGCCGGCCTCGGCCGCCGACTGGCGGCACGGACGGTGGACACCGCCGTCCTGCTGGTGGTCGCGGTCGCCGCCGGCATCCCGCTCGCCCGCTCGGTGACCGACCACCTCCGGCTGAAGGTCGACCAGGCCCGGATGGCCAGCGCCCTCGCCCGCCGACAGGTCCAGGTCTGGCTGGTGGACGACGTGGTGCTGGGCAAGATCGCCGTACTGATCGGCATCCTGCTGTTCGTCAGCCTGCTCTACGAGGTGCTGCCGGTCGCCCGCACCGGCCAGACCTTCGGCAAGCGACTGGCCCGGATCCGGGTGGTGGACGCCGCCGCCCCGGCCGCCCGGACCAGACTGGGGCTCGGCCGCTCGCTGCTCCGGTGGGCCGTGCGGCAACTGGGTACCGTGCTGCTGCTCGGCCTGGTCTGGCCGGTGTTCGACCGGGTGGCGCGGCGGGGCTGGCAGGACCGCGCGGCCCGTACCCGGGTGGTGCGGGGCTGAGGCCCGCGGGGGCCCGGAGCAAAACGGACAAAATATACCGAACATCAAGAATCCGCGATGTTCTACTCGGGGACATGAGCACCCACGACCCCTCAGGCCCCCAGCCGGAGGGGGGCGGCAAGCCCTCCTTCGACAAGCAGCCCCCGCAGCCGGGCGGCGGCACGCCGGAAAGCGAGCCGTCGGGCCCGACCCCGTCCCCGTCGACCGACCCGTCCCACGGCCCGTCCAGCGGCCCCGGCGCCTACCAGGGCACGTACGGCGGGAGCCCGTACGGCGAGCCGACCCCCGGTCAGAACCCGTACGGCGACGACCCGTACGGTCAGCCGCCCCCCGGCTACGGCACCGGCTACGGCCCCGGCGCGTACGGCACCCCCGGCGCCGGCCCCGTCCCCGGCATGCCGCCGATCGGCAGCTGGCCCAAGCGGATCCTCGCCCGGCTGATCGACTACGTCCTGATGCAGGTCATCGGCGTGATCGTGGTGGGGCCCTTCAGCGACCTCAGCACGCGCAACGGCTCCACCGAGGCGTTCTGGCTCGGCTGCGCCCTCTACCTCGTCTACGAGGCCCTGATGCTCAGCCGGGACGGCCAGACCCTCGGCAGGAAGGCGATGAGGATCCGCGTCGCCATGCTGATCGACGGGAGCACGCCCACCCCGTCCGCCGCCTGGACCCGCACCGCCGTCTTCATCCTCCCGGCCGTGGTCTGCTGCGCCGCGCTCTGGTGGATCGTCGACGGGACCTTCGGCGTCTTCGACAAGCCGTACCGGCAGTGCCTGCACGACAAGGCCGCGAAGACCGTGGTGGTCACCACGGAGGTCTGAGCGGCGGAGCGGGACGCGTCCGCGCCCGGCGGCGGATCAGCGCTGCCGGGCGTACGCCTGCCCGGCCGGGGCGGCGGCAGCGGCCGCAGCGGGGCGGGACGCCGCCGGGTCCGCGGGGCCCGCGGGCGCGGTGGCGGCCCTGGCGGCGACCACGGACATCCGGAGCACCGTCACCACGGTGCCGAGCGCCAGCGCGAACCCCACCAGCACCGAGACCGCGAGGACGCCCGAAGCGCCCGAAACGGCCAGCAGTGCCACCGTGGTGGCGGCGACGGTGAACGAGCCGAGGCAGGCCTGGGCGACGGAGGGGCGCGGCATGGCGGAGGTCCTTCGCACGTCGGGGGGAACGGGCGGAAACGGAGCCGGTTCCCGGGGTCCTACCCCGCAGGGGAGACGGGTACGTCCAGGCTAGCCCCCGAGCCCGGGGGCACGGGGGGCGCACGGGCTCACCCTGGGGTCGTCCGAACCGGTCGGTACGGTGAACCGCGACCTGTCGACCGCGCACCACCGTCTATCGCACCGCACCGCACTCCACATCACGCACCACCGCACCCGGGGGAACCGACCATGCCCATCCCCGCCGACTGGCCCACCACCGAGGCCGAGGCTCTCGCCGAACAGGAGCGGCTGCGCCCGCTCGTCCAGGCCCACGACGACCCCGGCCGTGACGACCCCGGCCGGGACGAACTGGTCGCCGGCGTCGACGTCGCCTACGACGACGACCGCGACCTCGTCGCCGCCGCGGCCGTCCTGCTCCACCGGGACACCCTCGAAGTCGTGGAACAGGCCACCGCCGTCGGCCGGATCGCCTTCCCCTACGTCCCCGGACTGCTCGCCTTCCGCGAACTCCCCGCCGTCCTCGACGCGTTGGCCGCCCTCACCCGCACCCCCGACACCGTCGTCTGCGACGGCTACGGCCTCGCCCACCCCCGCCGCCTCGGCCTCGCCAGCCACCTCGGCGTCCTCACCGGCCTGCGCACCCTCGGCGTCGCCAAGTCCCCCTTCACCTTCGACCACCACGAACCCGGCGCGCCCCGCGGCTCCTGGACCCCGCTCACCGACCCCGCCACCGGCGAGGAGGTCGGCCGCGCCGTCCGCACCAGGGCCGGCGTGAAACCCGTCTTCGTCTCCATCGGCCACCGGACCGGCCTCGACACCGCCGTCCGCACCACCCTCGACCTCGCCCGCCACTACCGCCTCCCCGAAACCACCCGGCACGCCGACTCGCTCTGCCGACGCGCCCTCGCCGACGCCCAGCGGACCGGGACGAGCGCGAACTGACCGTGCCCCGGGCGGGATTCGGGCCCGGTGTGTTAGACATGTGACACCGGGGCCCGGCCCCGACCGCCAGGGACGGACGCACGGGGGAGGCGCCGAAAATGGGAGCAGGAACCACCGGTACCGGTTCTACCGGCGGAGCCGGACAGGGCTACCGCGTCGAGGTCGAACAGCTCCGCGCCTTCGCCGGCCAAGTCCGGCTGCTGCTCGCCGACTTCCAGAAGCACGCCGACGGCACCGACGCCCACGGCCGCAGCGCCATCGGCAAGAACGCCTTCGGGACCTTCGCCGAGGCCACCGAGATCCACGGCCGCTACGGCACCATGCGGGACGCGCTGCGCGACGTCCTCAACCAGCTCCAGGAAGCCGTGAACGAGGCCCAGCGGAAGGCCGACCTCACCGCCACCAACTACGAGGAGCAGGACCACCACACCGCCGCGAAGCTCAAGCTCGGCGACGACGGCTGGTCCGTCGCGCACCCCTCCGCGAGCAGCCGGGCCGCGGCCGAGCAGAACCGCACCCCGTCCACCCGCGGCAACGCCACCGTCTGACCGCCGCCCGCCCGGACCGAACGGAGGCCGACCGCCCGTGGTCTACACCGACTTCACCAAGTACAGCCACGCCCAGCTCCGCACCATGGCCCAGGCCCTCGACCCCGGCGCGGTGATGGCCGCCGGCGACCCCTGGCGCAGGGCCGCCGACACCCTCAAGCAGATCCGCCTGACCCTCACCAGGGCCAGCACCGAAGCCGCCACCTCCTGGGAAGGCACCACCAGCGACGCCTTCCACACCCGCATGCTCACCCTGGCCGCCAGCATCAACAACGCCGCCGCCTACGCCAACGACGCGGCCAACATCCTCCACAACACCTCCGAGGCCATGGCCAAGGCCAAGCGCGACATGCCCGAGGAACCCGGCAACTGGGACAAGGTCAAGGACACCGTCGGCGACGCCCTCTTCGGCGACGAGGACGAACACATCCCCCTCGCCGACCGCAAGAAGGCCGAAGCTGCCGCCATCATGCAAACCCTCGCCATGCACTACCGCATCGCCACCCCGGCCCTGAAGCCCCCGCCGTCGTACGACCCGAAGAAGCCGCCGGTGAACCCCGGGGGACGGGACGACTTCTCCGACCAGACTGCCAGTGATCAGAGTGCGTTCGTCGCGGCGGGCGGAGTGATGACCGGAATGGGCGCCGGCAACCTGCAATCGGCCGGGAGTCCCTACGGCAAGACCGCAGATGCCCCGCCGACGCCCCGGAGCCGTAGCGTGAGCAGCGGCGGTGTCGCTCCCAAGTCGTCGACAGCCTCCGGAGGCGCACCGATTCCGTCCGAACCCGGGATCAAGGGCGGAACAGCCAAGGCCTCGGGAAAGCCCGTGGTGGTGGCCAACAGCGGTGCGGGAACCGTAGTCGACGGCGTGAACACTGTTTCGAAGCCCACGGTGCCCGGGCCGTCGCCTGTCGGTGTCACGGGTACTCCGGCTCCCACCACGCCTGGACCGCAGACCGGTCCTGGGCCCTCGTGGCTCGGCTCCGGCAAGGGAGAACCGACACCCGGACCGTTCTCCGGCGGACGGGAGAAGCAGGCACTCGTCGAGCGGGGGACGACTGGCCGGAATGACCAGCGGGGAGGGCCGGGCGAAGTTCGCGGCGGCCCTGCACGGAGTGCCGAGGGTATCCACGGAGGCAGCCCCGGTCCGGTCGGCCCAGGAGCGGGCCGAACAGGCGGCACCGTGGTGGGCGACGGTCGGCGACCGGCACCTGGCGGCAAGGCGCCTGCGGGTGAAGCGACCCCCGGCGGCAGGCGGCCCTTCACGGAGGGCGGTTCCGGTCTGGGGCAGCGCAACCGGCCTCGGGCGGAGGCGTCCGGCGCCGCTGGAACGTCCTCGGGGACGGCAGTCCCGTTCGGCGGGACTCACGGCCGTACCAAGGACAAGGAGAAGGCTCGCAAGCGGCCGGATTATCTGGTCGAGGACGAGGAGACCTGGGCGTCGGGGGAGTCCGCCAATTCGAACGTGGTGAAATGACCCTGGTCCTTCTGGAGACCGGGTGATTCGATCGGGGCCCTCGTGGTTCGTGGACCACAGGAGCTACCGCTGTGCTGAGTGGGGTGACCAGCCTTGGGACACTGGCGGCTTCGGCGAGGGGCGGCTGCGCTGACGGTTGGCGGCCTGGTCGCTGCGCTGGGGGCGGGGCCGGTCTCTGCGGACGGTATCCGTGACGCGCAGTGGGTGCTGGTCGGCTACCAGGCCGACAGCGCGCTGTGGCCGGTGTCGCAGGGCAGCGGCGTCACCGTCGCGGTCATCGACAGCGGAGTGATGAAGGACCATCAGGACCTGGTCGGCCAGATCCTGCCGGGCGCCGATTTCACCGGCGAGGGTAGCGACGGCACGGTCGACAAGGATGGCCACGGAACCGGGATGGCCAGCCTCATCGCAGGCCACGGACACGGTGGCAACGCGGGGATCATGGGCCTGGCGCCCAAGGCGAAGATCCTTCCGGTGCGGGTGAGTTGGACCTCCGCGGACACCGTGGCGCAGAGCGGCCTGGCGAAGGGGATCCAGTTCGCAGTGGACCACGGCGCCAAAGTGATCAACATGTCGATCGGCGGCTACTCGGGGACCGATCAGGAGACCAGGTCAGCCGTCAAGTACGCCGTCGACCATGATGTGGTCCTCGTCGCGTCCAACGGGAACAGCGGACAGCCGGCCGTGCCGGTGGAGTACCCGGCTGCGTTCCCGGGTGTGGTGGCGGTCGGCGCGGTGGACCGGCAGGGACACCTGTGGGAGAAGTCGACGTACGGACCGGAGACCACGCTGACAGCGCCCGGAGCGGAGGTCTACCGGGCGAGCGCGAAGTCCTCGGCAGGGTACGGGGTTGCCAACGGCACCTCGGACTCCGCCGCCTACGTGTCCGCCACTGCGGCGTTGATCAGGGCGAAGTACCCGAGCCTGTCGGCCGGGCAGGTGGTCAATCGGATGATCAAGACGGCCACTCCTCCGGCTGACGGGTCTGCGGTGCCCAGTGACCGGTACGGATACGGGGTTCTGGCGCCGGCGAAGGCGTTGGAGGCGAATCCGGCCGTGGACGGTGGGCCTCGGGAGAATCCGTTGGTGGGGCGGAAGGAGTCGCAGGGGGCGCCGCCGGTGGACGGGCCGACGGACGGGGCGTCGGAGGAGGCTGTCGCCCCGGGGGCCGAGGGCGGCGGCAGCCGCGGGAACGGGGTGGGGGGCATCATCGGGGCGGCGGCCGGGGGTGTGGTGCTGGTGGTCGGGCTCGTCGTGGGGCTCGTGGTGCGGGGGCGGCGGAGGCGGGGGGACGGGCGGCCGCCGTACGGGGCGCCGTATCAGTGAGTGGCGAGCCATTCGTCGCGTAGGGCGGCCATCTGGAGGACGTCCCAGTAGCGGCCGTCCCAGTGGTGGGCCTGGCGGGAGCGGCCTTCGAGGGTGAAGCCGGACTTGCGGTAGGAGTGGGCGGCGCGTTCGTTGTACTCGAAGACTTCGAGGTGGACGCGGTGGAGGCGGAGGGTCTCGAAGGCGTGGCGCAGGACCAGGAGGGTGGTCTCGGTGCCGATGCCGCGGCCGGTGCTGTCGGGGGTGAGGGCGATCCGGAAGCCGGCGGAGGAGTTGTCGGGGTCGACGTCGGTGAGGGCGGTCTCGCCGAGGAAGCGGCCGGTGGCGGGGTCCTCGACGGCGAGGTCGAGGCGGTCGGGCTGCTCGGCGCGGGTGGTGCACCACCGGTGGATCTGGTCGCGGGTGAAGGCGGTGCGGGTGCCGGTGAGCCGGTTGGTCGCCTCGTCGGTGCAGAGTTTCCACATCGGGTCGGTGTGGCGTCCGTCGAGGGGGACGAGCCGGACGGTGGGGCCGTGCAGGGTGGGCTTCACGGCGAGGGCGGCAAGATCGGCGGGATCGGCGGCGTCGGCGGTCATGGTCCTCAGGATGGACGGTCGGGTTCGGTTCGTCCACGTGTTTTGTCCGGGCGGCGGGTGCGCACCGGGCTGGAGCGCGCGGGGGGAAGGGGGCGGGCGGCGGGGGAACGCGCCGGATGAGTGCGCCGGGGGTGGCAGCATTTCGGCGACCGCTGGCGTCATTGCCGCTGGTGGAGGCACACCGGTGGCGGGGATGCTGGGCGCATGAGTACTCCTGAGAGCACGCCGATCGCCGTGGACGCCGCCGACGACGGGATCGTCCCGGATACCAAGGACTGGACCTGGGTGCTGGAACGCCCCTGCGCCGACTGCGGGTTGGACACCCCGCGGGTGGTCCGGGAGGACGTCGCCGGGATGGTCCGGGCCAATGCGCAGGGCTGGCTGACGGTGCTGGCGGGGGACGTGGACGGACTGCGCCGGCGGCCGGCCCCGGGGGTGTGGTCGGACCTGGAGTACGCGTGCCACGTCCGGGACGTCTTCCGGCTGTTCGACGTCCGGCTGAACCTGATGCTGGACCAGGACGGTCCGCTGTTCCCCAACTGGGACCAGGACGAGACGGCCGTGGCCGAGCGCTACGGGGAGCAGGACCCGCGGGTGGTGGCCGGAGAGTTGGCGGCGGCCGCGGAGACGCTGGCGGCGGCCTTCGAGCGGGTGGCCGGCGAGCAGTGGGAGCGGACCGGGAGCCGCAGTGACGGGGCGCGGTTCACGGTCGAGTCGTTCTCCCGGTACCTGATCCACGACCCGGTGCACCATCTGTTCGACGTGACGGGCGAGCGGGTCTGAGGCCGGTCCGGGGACGTCCGGTCCGGAGGCGTCCGGGCCGGGCCCGGCGGGGGCGCGGGGTCACCAGCCGGAGGCCTCGCGCAGCATGGTGCGGCGCAGCCGTCCGGCCACGCTGGCGGCGTCGGTGCCGATGACGTCGGCGATCTCGGGGGCGGCGAGGCCGACGACGTAGTGCAGGATCGCCAGGTCGTCGTCGGCCGGGTGCCGGTCCGGGTCGGGGGTCGCCTGGCGGGTGTGGTGCGCGACGGTGCCGCGCAGGATCTCCCAGGCGTGCGCGGTCGGGTTGGAGCTGCCCATCAACTCCCGCCAGCAGGCCGCGATTTCCGCGAATGCCTGCTGGACGGCGGTGGCCGCGGCACTGTGCTCGGTCAGCCACACGCGCGCGTAGCTGAGGTACCGGGGGCGGTGGAGTTCGCAGAACGCGGTGAACTCCAGTGGTACGTCCGCCGGCTCGCCGGGCCCCGGGGGAGGTTCGGCGGAACTCTCATGACGGTTGGTCATCTCGGCTTCTCGAAAAGGGAGATGGACTTCTGACGGTCGATCATCTGTGCTCACTCTACGGTAGGCCCTCGGTGCGCTGGGTGACCAATCCGATGGAATGCCCGGAACCCGCCGCCGCCAGGCCGGTTCCGGTGGCGACCGGGTGCGGTGTGGCGGCGGGACGGCTGGGCTGGAGGCCGGCGACGGTCGGCCGGGCAGTACTGCGCAGTGGCGTGGGGATCGTAGGTGCGAGCGTGTCGAAGCTGGTCAGAGGGTGTAGGACGGCTGTGACTGCTGGGCAGTTGATGTGCCACCGTAGGCCCTGAGGCGGCTGGCGTCCACGCTCAGGGCGCGAACCTGCGGTCGCACAACCACCCGCACAACCGCACTCACGATCATTGCGAAGATCACCACGGACGGAGGCACGGTCGTCACCGCGATGACGCCCGTACGCGTGGCGGTCGGCGGGCGGGGGAGGCGGGCCCGGAAGGCGCGCGGGAGGGGCGTGCGTGAAGGCGTGCGCGAGGGAGCGCGCCGCAGGTGCCGTCGGTGTGGTGCGTCGACCGCGCCCCGGCGGTCTGGACGGGACCGGCCGGGGCGGGAGGGCGGGCGGAGCGGCCGCCGCCCGTTCAGGAGGTCGTCCGGGCCTCCCGGGGGGAGATCCGGTCGGCGGCGGTGTCCCGCTCGATCTGGGTCGGGAAGGCCTCGACGGCCCGTCGCCGGGCCGCCTGCGCGGCTGCGGCGGCAGCGGCAGCGGCAGCGGCAGCCGCGGCCGCAGCCGCCGTGGCTGCTCCGGCGGCGGCCTCCTCGTGGTCGCACCGGTGCGCCGCGCCCGCGGCCTGCCCGCCACCGGAGGGCCCGCCACCGGAGGGCCCGCCACCGGCAAGGGCGCCGGAGGCGTGACCGCCCCCGGTGAGCGCCCCGCCCGCGAGGGCTCCGGCGGGGTGCCCCCCGGCGGGCTGTTCCGGGTCGCGTCGCCGGCGGCCGAGCGCGGCCCGGGCGGCGTGGTCCTCGGCGGCCTGTCTAGCGGCCAGGTAGGCCTGTACGGCGGCCATGCCGTAGACGGGTTGGATGAGCTGGTGGCCCTTGAAGAAGGGCCTGGCCGGGGCGAACCCGGCGGCGACCACGAGGTCGCGGATCTCTGCTATCTCGGCCTCACTGCGGGCGGTGAAGCGGACCTCCCAGCCCTTCTTGTACGTATGGCCCTTCTCGCCGCTGCGACGGGCGGGGTCCGGGCGGCGGACGTATCCGGGCAGACGGCCGAGGCGGAGCTGGGCCGCGCGGAGGCCGGCGGTCTCGTCACGTGACATGACGTAAGCCTAGGCAATCCCCGGGGCGGGATTGACGCCTCGGGGGTCCCTCGCCGTATGCCCTTGGTCACGCTGGGTCAGACGACCAGGTCGGCGATCGTTTTCGATCACATATGACAACCTGATGAGCGTCAATTACTCCAAATGAGTGAGGGTATGAGGACTTTAGTGCGAGCTGATCCCGGTTTCGCGACGGTTGGGTAACAGTGCGTCAGGCGGCCGGTCGCGGGTCCGAACGGTTGGGGATGGTGTCGGCATGAGCTACCGGATTCCGACGCCGCCGCCGTCCCTGGAGGAGCTGGCGAAGCGTCAGCAGAACGTCGTCACCGCGAGCCAGTTGCGCGCCCGGGGCGTGCCGGCCCGGATCATCACCGAGCACTGCCGCCGGGGCGGCCCCTGGCAGCGGATGCTGCCCCGGGTCTACCTGTTGCAGGCCGCCGGTCCCACCCCGGAGCAGCGGATGTGGGCCGCGCTGCTGTACGCCGCGCAGAACGGCCGCGAGGAGGGCCGCCGGGAGGGCGCGGTGATCACCGGCGCGGCGGCGCTGGCGCTGTACGGCTTCGCCGTCGCGCCCCGGCTGCCCGCGGTGACCGGGGTGGACGTCCTGGTGCCCCGGCAGCGCCGGCTGAAGGACGTCGGCGAGGTGCGGATCCGGCGCACCGAACGGGAGTTGGAGGCCCGCTCGGTGCACGGCCTGGCCTGCGCGCCGGTGGCCCGGGCGGTGGCCGACGCGCTGGTGGAGTGGACCGCGGAGCCGGGTGACTCGGCGCCGGTGCGCGAGGTGCTGCGGGAGGCCGTCGCCCGGCCCGCGAACGGCTGCACGGCACGGGAGTTGGTGGTCGAGCTGGCCGACGCCGGGCTGACCGACGAGCCCCGGGTACGCGCGGCGCTGGACGAACTCCTGGCCACCGAGCGGGACTTGGCGCTGGAGCGGCTCGGCCGCCTGGCGGCCGAGTGGCTGCTGCCGACCCCGCTGAACGCCCCCGAGCTGCGGATGCGCGGCGGCACGTACATCGCCGTGCCGGACCTCTACTGGCCGGAGCGGGGCGTCGCGGTGGAGGTGGACTCGGAGCTGCGCTGCGTGAGCGAGGGGGAGGCCGCCTGGGTGCGCGGCGGCCAGCACCGGATGGAGTACCTGGGCATCCGCGTGGTGTACGTCTCCGGGGCCCGGTTGGCGGCCGACCCGGACGCGGTCGGCGGCGAACTGCGCGAGGCGTACCGGGTCGGCGGGACGGACGTGGTGCAACTGCTGGTGGTCTGAGCGGCCGACGTGCGGCCACCCGAACCCACGTCATCCGGCATCCGCTACGAACGGACCACCGGGGTGCCGACCAGCTCGACCCCGGCCGCCCGCAGCTCCTCCAGCGCGGCGGCGGTGGTCTCCGGGGCGACCCCGGCGGTGAGGTCCAGCAGCACGCGGGTGGTGAAGCCGGCCCGGGCCGCGTCCAGCGCGGTCGCCCGGACGCAGTGGTCGGTGGCGATGCCGACCACGTCGACCTCGTCGACCTGCCGCTCGCTCAGCCACTCCACCGGACCGCGGTTGTTCTCGTCCAGCCCCTCGAAGCCGCTGTACGCCGCCGAGTAGGCGCCCTTGTCGAAGACCGCCTCGACCGCGCCGGAGATGACGGCCGGTGCGAAGTTGGGGTGGAAGCCCACGCCCTCGGTGCCGGCCACGCAGTGCGGCGGCCAGCTGTCGACGTAGTCCGGCTCGGCGGAGAAGTGGTCGCCCGGGTCGATGTGGTGGTCGCGGGTGGCGAGGATGTGCTGGTAGCCGGGGGTGGCCTCGGCGATCAGGTCGGTGATGGCGGCGGCCACCTCGGCGCCGCCGGCGACGGCCAGGCTGCCGCCCTCGCAGAAGTCGTTCTGCACGTCGACGACGATCAGTGCCCGGTGCATGGCTCGCATCCTCGGATCTCGGGGGCCCGCGGGAGGCGGCGCCCCGGTGGGGGAGCCCTCGGGAGTACGCGGCCCGGCCGTGCCGGGCGCGGGGGGTTCTCGGGGAGCTCCGGGGGAACTCGGGAACTCTACGGCTGACTCTAGGCAGTGGTGCGCGGGGGCGGAAGCCCCGCGGCCGTCTTCGGACCCGCGTCCGCGGGGCGAACGACGGGAGCGCGAAGACGGGCCCCTGGGGCCGGTCCGGCGGACCGGCCCCAGGCTCCGGTCAGAGGGCCGGCCCGGCGGGCAGGACCAGTTCGGTCGGCAGCACCGGGTCGCCCTTGGACAGCTGGGTGGCCGACAGCGGCAGCGCGGCGCGGGCGCGCACGTGCCGGTCGCGGGCGGCGCTCAGCGGCTCCCGGCCGACGGTCTCGCCGCCCCGCACCAGCGGCACCTGCACCAGGTGCGGCCGCAGCTCGTCCGGGACGGGCCCGGTGCCGACCACCTCGGCCTCGGCCACGCCGTCGGCGTCGGGCCGGCGGGCCGCCCACTTGCGGCCGCCGATGCTGGTCTTGCCGCCGGCCGCGCGCTTGGCCACCGGCACCATCGGCCCGCCGTCGGTCTCGGCCCGGGCGACGAGCTTGTAGACCATCGCGCAGGTCGGGTGCCCGCTGCCGGTGACCAGGCTGGTCCCGACGCCGTAGCCGTCCACCGGGGCGGCGGCCAGGGCGGCGATCGCGTACTCGTCCAGGTCCGAGGTGACGATGATCCTGGTCCGGTCGGCGCCGAGCTCGTCCAGTTGGCGGCGGACCCGGTGGGCCAGCAGGGTGAGGTCGCCGGAGTCGATCCGGACCGCGCCCAGTTCGGGGCCGGCCACCTCGACCGCGGTGCGCACGGCCTCGCGCAGGTCGAAGGTGTCGACCAGCAGCGTGGTGCCCTTCCCCATGGAGGCGATCTGCGCCTTGAAGGCGTCCCGCTCGCTGTCGTGCACCAGGGTGAAGGCGTGGGCGGCGGTGCCGGTGGTCGGGATGCCGTGGGTGAAGCCGGCCTCCAGGTCGGAGGTGGCGGCGAAGCCGGCCACGTAGGCCGCCCGGGCGGCGGCGACGGCGGCCTGCTCGTGGGCCCGTCGGGCGCCCATCTCGATCACCGGGCGGCCACCGGCGGCGGCGGTCATCCGGGAGGCGGCGGCCGCGATGGCCGAGTCGTGGTTGAGGATCGAGAGGATCACCGTCTCCAGGATCACCGCCTCGGCGAAGCTGCCCTCGACGGTGAGCAGCGGCGAGCCGGGGAAATAGACCTCGCCCTCGGGGTAGCCGTGGATGTCGCCGCGGAAGCGGTAGTCGGCGAGGAACCGCAGGGTGTCCTCGTCGACGACGTCCTGGTCGGCCAGCCAGTCCAGCTGGGCGGTGCCGAAGCGGAAGTCCTCGACGGCGTCCAGCACCCGGCCGGTGCCGGCCATGACGCCGTAGCGGCGGCCGCTCGGCAGGCGGCGGGTGAACACCTCGAAGACGGAGCGGCGGTGCGCGGCCCCGCTGCGCAGGGCGGCCTGCAGCATGGTGAGCTCGTAGCGGTCGGTGAGCAGCGCGGTCGAGCCGGCCGCTCGCACGGAAGTGGCGTCCATACGGATGATGCTACTACCACTTAGCGTCAGATTGACGATTTCTCCTCGAGCGCGCCGGGTCGGAATCGCCCGGGTGTCCCCCGGATGGCAGCATGGGGCATGAGGGGTTACGGACGACTGTGCAGCGAGGAGGACCGGGGTGAGCGTCGCGCCCGTGGAGATCGAGCGCCCGGAGGTCGAGGGGGTGCCGGTGACCGAGCCGGACACGCCCTGGGTGACCATCGTGCACAACGACCCGGTCAACCTGATGAGCTACGTCCAGTACGTCTTCCAGGCCTACTTCGGCTACCCGAAGGACAAGGCCCGGAAGCTGATGATGGATGTCCACACCAAGGGCCGGGCGGTGGTCTCCAGCGGTTCCCGCGAGGAGATGGAACGCGACGTCCAGGCGATGCACGGCTACGGCCTCTGGGCGACGCTGCAGCACGACTGACGCCGGGCCGACCGGCGCCGGCGGGACGGGAGCCGACCCGACCGGTGCGGTGGCGGCCGGCTCCGGCGCGACCGGTGCCGGACCTCCGGCCGTACGACCGACGACGACGAAGACGGGCTGACCGATACAGATGGCTGGGTTGTTCGAGAGCACCGGCGGTGGTGGCGCGGCGATCGCGCTGGACGAGTGGGAGGCCTCCATCCTGCGCTCGCTGGAAGTGCAGTTGCTGGAGCTGATCGGCCCCGGCCCCGGCGCGGAGGGCGACGACCCGCTGGCCGCGCTGTTCGCCGAGGGCCCGACCGAGGCACCCGCCGACCCGGTGCTGGCCCGGTTCTTCCCGGACGCCTACGGCGACCCGGAGAAGCCGGAGGACGAGGAGGCCAGGGTCGCGTCGGGCGAGTTCCGCCGCTTCACCGAGCTGGACCTGAGGGCCCGCAAGCGGGACGACGCGCTGTTCGTCGTCCGGGCGCTGGACGGCCTCGGCGACGGCGGGGTGCTCAAGCTGGCGGCGCCCGACTGCCGGCGCTGGCTGGGCGCGCTGAACGACCTGCGGCTGGCGGTCGGTGTCCGGCTGGAGGTCACCGAGGACGACGAGGACGGCCTCTACGACCTGCCGGACGGCGACGAGCGCAAGCCGCTGGTGATGGCGTACCTGTGGCTGGGCGCCCTGCAGGAGTCGCTGCTGGAGGCGATGGCGGACTGACCTCGGGGGAGTGATCCTGCCCGATTCCGGGCAAGCCCCGGCCGTTTCGTCCAGAATGTGGACGATTGGCCGGGGCATTTCTTATGAAAATCGGACAAACCATACCAGGTTATGCTCAAATAACGCTCAGATGGACACCGCTATCCGAACTTCGCGTGGTACGACTTCTCCACCCCCGAGACCGACCAGGACGGTGCGCATTGGCCGAGAAGTTGTACGACGAAATGGTCGACAGCCCAGAGAACGCGGAGGGCTACGAGCGCGGGCTCGGCAGCCGCCAGATCCAGATGATCGCGATCGGCGGCGCGATCGGCACCGGCCTGTTCCTCGGCGCGGGCACGGCGATCTCCCGCTCCGGCCCCAGCCTGATCCTCTCCTACGCCGTCGCCGGCCTGGTGATCTTCGTGATCATGCGGGCGCTCGGCGAGCTGCTCACCTACCGCGCGGTCTCCGGCAGCTTCGCCGAGTACGCCCGGGAGTTCCTCGGCCCCTTCGCCGGTTACGTGACCGGCTGGACGTACTGGCTGTTCTGGGTCGTCACCGGCATGGCGGAGACCACCGCCGCCGCCGTCTACGTGCGGTTCTGGGCGCCCGACATACCGCAGTGGATCAGCGCGCTGACCTTCCTGCTCCTGCTCTACGCGGCCAACCTGATCTCGGTGAAGCTGTTCGGCGAGATCGAGTTCTGGTTCTCCATGGTCAAGGTCACCGCCATCATCGGCATGATCCTGATCGGCGTCGGAGTGCTGACCCTCGGCTTCAGCAAGGCCGGTGACACCGCGTCGCTCGGCCACCTCTGGCAGGACGGCGGATTCTTCCCGCAGGGCATCGGCTCCACCGTGATGACCCTTCAGATCGTCATGTTCGCCTACCTGGGCGTCGAACTCGTCGGCGTCACCGCGGGCGAGAGCGAGAACCCCGAGAAGACCCTGCCGCGCGCCATCAACACCCTGCCCTGGCGGATCGCGCTGTTCTACATCGGCGCCCTGGTGGTCATCCTCTCGCTCGTGCCGTGGACCGAGTTCCAGCCCGGCGTCAGCCCGTTCGTCGCCGCCTTCGGCAAGATCGGCATCCCGGCGGCAGCCGGCATCATCAACTTCGTGGTGCTCACCGCGGCGCTCTCCTCCTGCAACTCCGGGATGTACTCCACCGGCCGCATGCTGCGCGACCTCGCGCTGAGCGGCCAGGCCCCGGGCCGGCTCACCCGGCTCAACGCCCGCCGCACCCCGGCCTTCGCGATCACCGTCTCCAGCCTGCTGATGGGCGTCGGCGTGGTGCTCAACTACCTCGTCCCGGCGCGGGCGTTCGAGTACATCACCTCGGTCGCGACGGTCTGCGGCCTGTGGACCTGGGCGATGATCCTGATCTCCCAGATCCGCTACCGCCGGGCCTGGCGGGCCGGCCGCCTGCCGGCGCCCACCTTCAAGGCGCCCGGCGGCTCCTGGGTCAGCTGGGCCGCGCTCGCCTTCCTCGCCCTGGTCGTGGTGCTGATCGGCCTGGACCGGGACAACCGGATCTCGCTGTTCGTCTTCCCGGGCTGGGCCCTGCTGCTGGTGGTCGGCTACCAGGTGCTCAAGCGCCGCGCCCCGCAGGCCGTCCACGGCGCCGCCGTGGCCCCGGTGCCCGCCGGCGACGGGAACGTGGACACCCGCTGACCGCGCCTCGGACGCCCCGGCGGACCCGCGCCGGGGCGTGGCTATCCTGGCCCGCATGCTGACCATCACCCGAGAACTCCGCGACCGGATCGTGGCCCACGCCCGCGCCGACCACCCGGACGAGGCCTGCGGCGTGGTCGCCGGACCGGCCGGCAGCGGACGGCCCGAGCGGTTCATCCCGATGCTCAACGCCGCCCGCTCGCCCACCTTCTACGAGTTCGACTCGGGCGACCTGCTCAAGCTCTACCGCGAGATGGACGACCGGGACGAGGAGCCGATGATCGTCTACCACTCGCACACCGCCACCGAGGCCTACCCCTCGCGCACCGACGTGAGCTACGCCTCCGAGCCGTTCGCCCACTACGTCCTGGTCTCCACCGCCGACGGCAACGGCGAGGAGGACCCGTACCAGTTCCGCTCGTTCCGCATCGTGGACGGCGAGATCACGGAGGAAGACGTGCAGGTCGTCGAGGCCTACCCGGCCTGACCGGCACACCCGCCGAAGCGGCCCGCCGGCCCCCTGCGAGGGGCCGGCGGGCCGCCGTCGTCTCAACCCGGGAAACACGAACATCCGGATCCCGAGACGGGCATGTCTAAGCGGGGCCGGGAATCTATACGATGAGTCCATGCGTTCCGTCGATGTGAGCAACCAGGCCCCGGGCACCCGCCTCGTGGCGCGCCTGCACATCGACCTGTGCCGGCACGCCGGCGCGATCTGTCCCGGCACGCCCGCGCGCTCGCGCTGAGAGCCGCGTCACCACCTCACCCGGGCCCGCCGCCCCCGGCGACGCCGATCCCCGGGGCGCCCGCCCTGCCGCGTCCGCTGCGGCCCACCCACTTCACGACTCGCACAGGAGCGCACTCATGGCCATCGAGGTCCGCATCCCGACCATCCTCCGCACCTACACCGACGGCGCCAAGGCCGTCGAGGGCAACGGCAGCAACCTCGGGGAGCTCTTCACCGACCTCGACGCCCGGCACCCGGGCATCGCCGCCCGCCTGGTCGAGGGCGGCGAGCTGCGCCGCTTCGTCAACGTCTACCTGAACGACGAGGACGTCCGCTTCCTGGAGGGCATCTCCACCGCCCTGGCCGACGGCGACAGCGTGACCATCCTGCCCGCCGTGGCCGGCGGCGCCCGCTGACCTCCCGGCTCCCCCCGCCACCGCAGCGGCGGGGGGGAGCCGCCCCCTCCACCCCCACCGCCCCGGCCGGAGGCCCCCTTGCGTTACGACAGCCCGCTCGAAGCCGTCGGCAACACCCCGCTGGTCCGCCTGCCGCGGCTGTCCGCCGCCGTCCCCGGCAACGCCGAGGGCCTGGTGAGCCTCTGGGCCAAGCTGGAGGACCGCAACCCCACCGGCTCGATCAAGGACCGCCCGGCCCTGCACATGATCGAGCGCGCCGAGGCCGCCGGCCGGCTCACCCCCGGCTGCACCATCCTGGAGCCCACCAGCGGCAACACCGGCATCTCGCTGGCCATGGCCGCCAAGCTCAAGGGCTACCGGATGGTCTGCGTGATGCCCGAGAACACCAGCGAGGAGCGGCGCGAGCTGCTCCGCATGTGGGGCGCCGAGATCATCCCCTCCCCGGCCGCCGGCGGCTCCAACACCGCCGTCCGGATGGCCAAGGAGATCGCCGCCGAGCACCCCGACTGGGTGATGCTCTACCAGTACGGCAACCCCGACAACGCGGGCGCCCACTACACCGGCACCGGCCCCGAGATCCTCGCCGACCTGCCGACCGTCACCCACTTCGTGGCCGGCCTCGGCACCACCGGCACCCTGATGGGCGTCGGCCGCTACCTGCGCGAGAAGGTCCCCGGCGTGAAGATCGTCGCCGCCGAACCGCGCTACGACGACCTGGTGTACGGGCTGCGCAACCTGGACGAGGGCTTCGTCCCCGAGCTGTACGACGCCGAGGTGCTCACCACCCGCTTCTCGGTCGGCTCCGCGGACGCCGTCCGACGCACCCGCGAACTCCTCCGGCACGAGGGCATCTTCGCGGGCGTCTCGACCGGCGCCATCCTGCACGCGGCGATCGGCGTCGGCCGCAAGGCGGCGGCCGCGGGGGAGCGCGCGGACATCGTCTTCGTAGTCGCCGACGGCGGCTGGAAGTACCTGTCCACCGGCATCTACACCGCCGAGTCCACCGAGGCCGCGGTCGAGGCGCTGCAGGGCCAGCTCTGGGCGTGACGCCCGTCAGCGCCGCGGGGACGGCTCCGCGCTGACGCCCGTCAGCGCTGCATCGCCCGCCGGGCCCGGGCCCAGACCTGCCCGTCCACCGTGCCGGACCGGCGGCGGAACGCCGACAGCGGCACCTCGCGCAGCTCGTCCGTCTCCAGCCAGCTGGTCCGGCCCTGCCGGTCGCCCACCGACCCGGGCGGCAGCGGCAGCACGCCAGGACGCTCGGCGCGGTGCCTGCTGGTGATCTTCGCGACGGTGGCCGTCCGGCCGTGCACCCGCAGCACCAGGCACGGGCGGTCCTTGGAGCCGGGCCCGTCCTCGAACGGCACCTCCGCCCACCAGATCTCCCGCGGCTGCGGGGCGCCCCCGGTCCGCGGACCGGTCGGCCCGGCCGGGCGCGGGGCCGGGCGCGGGGCCGGACGGGTGCGCCGGACCAGCGCCGCCGCGGCGGCGGCCAGCAGCGCGACGCCCAGCAGCGCCAGGACGAGCCAGGTGGCGGTCATGCCGTTCATGCGGCGAACCGTACCGGGCCGGGGGCGAAGGCCACCAGCGGGCCGACCGGACCGGAGGCGAACGCCACCAGCGCGCAGACCGCGCCGGCCGGTCCTTTGTCCGCGCGTTGCTCCCGGTTCGTCACGGAACTGCCACACCGCCCGTTCCGCGCCCGGAGGCCCGGCCGTTCCCGGCGAGGCTGCGTCACGAACGTCCGCCCCCGTCCCCCCGGAGGTGCCCCCGTGACCCCTGGCCCCGAGCTGTGGTCCTACGCCGAGATCGCCCGCCACCTCAACGTCCGGCGCGAGACCGTCCGCAGCTACCGCAGGCACCGGCTGCTGCCCGACCCGGACGTCGTCGACGGCAGCGGACACCCGCGCTGGTACCCGTTCACCATCCGCACCTGGGCCCGCAACCGCCCCCGGCGCCGCTGATCCCCGGCCCGTCAACCGCCCGCGCCCCCGCCCCGGGCGTTCTGGTGATTCCGCCCACAGCCCGGCACGGGGACGGGGGCAAAGTGCCGCTCCGCCCTTACCCTCGACACACCAACGCAGTGCCACCGGCCGGTCCACCGGGCCCGGCCTGCCGTTTTCCATGCTGTTTTCCACCGGTGCCGGTGGAGGACGGCGATGCCGTTTTCCAGCAGCAGCCAGGATGTTTCGGGGCGGAGGGGCTCGGATGAAACTGACCGTGGTGGGGTGCTCGGGGAGCTTCCCGTCCGCCGACTCGCCCTGCTCCAGCTACCTGGTCGAGGCCGACGGCTACCGCGTCGTCCTCGACCTCGGCAACGGGGCCCTCGGCGCCCTCCAGAACTACACCGGCCTCTACGACGTCGACGCCGTCCTGCTCAGCCACCTGCACGCCGACCACTGCGTCGACCTGTGCGCCTACTGGGTGGCCCGCAACTACCGCGCCGAGGGCTGCCCCGAACTGCTGCCCGTGTACGGCCCGGCCGGCACCGCCGAGCGGCTCGCCCGCGCCTACGACATGCCGGAGAACCCCGGGATGAAGGAGGTGTTCGAGTTCCGCGCCCTCACCCCCGGCAGCTTCGAGCTCGGCCCGTTCCGGATCGGCGTCGCCCAGGTCAACCACCCCGTCGACGCCTTCGCCTTCCGGCTGGAGCACGACGGCCGCTCGCTGGTCTACAGCGGGGACACCGGCGAGAGCGCCGAACTCGTCGAACTCGCCCGCGACACCGACCTCTTCCTCTGCGAGGCCGCCTACATCGACGGCCGCGACACCTACCGGGCCGTCCACCTCAACGGCCGCGAGGCGGGCGAGCACGCCGCTGCGGCCGGCGCCCGCCGCCTCGTCCTCACCCACATCCCGCCGTGGACCGACGCCGAGCACAACCGCCGGGACGCCGCGGCCGCCTACCCCGGGCCGGTCGAGATCGCCCGGGCCGGCGCGGTGTACGAGATCTGAGCACCCCCGCGGGGCCCGGGCGCCGGTGCGACCGGGCGGATCGCGCACCGGTCACCCCACCGGCGTCAGCCAGTGCCGGTAGCGCGGATCGGCGCCGGACACGGCCGCCCGGTAGGCCTCCCGCAGCCGCCCGGTCACCGGGCCGGGCGATTCGGGCAGGGCACGGTCGTCCAGCGCGCGGACCGGGATGACACCGGCCGCCGTGCCGCAGACGAACAGCTCGTCCGCCGCGTAGAGGTCCGAGCGCAGCAGGCCCTCCACCCGCACCTCGACACCCAGGTCGCGGGCCAGGGTGAGCAGGGTGTCCTGGGTGATGCCCTCCAGGGCGCCCGCGCTCGACGGGGGAGTGCGCAGCACCCCGTCCCGGACGGCGAACACGTTCTCCCCGGTGCACTCGCTCACCGCGCCGTCCGGCCCGAGCAGCAACGCCTCGTCGTAGCCCGCGTCGTTGGCCTCCCGGCGGGCGAGCACCGAGTTCAGGTACGGGCCGGTGGCCTTCGCGGCGGGCGGCACCGCGTTCGGGTCGTTCCGCCGCCAGCTGCTCGTCTTCAGCGTGATCCCGCCCTCCCCCTGCGGGAGTTGGCCCCGCCACTCCCAGCTCGCGATCGACACGTCGACCGGCGAGTGGCGCATGTCGATGCCCATCGTGCCGTAGCCGAGGAAGGCGAAGTGCCGCAGGTAGCAGTCCTGGTGGCCGTTGGCGCGCACCAGCTCCACCGTCGCCCTGGTCAGGTCGGCGACGCCGTACGGGAGGTCCATCCGGATCATCCGGGCGCTGCGGTGCAGCCGGCGCAGGTGCTCGGGCAGCCGGAACACCGCCGGGCCGTCCGCCGTGGCGAACACCCGGGTGCCCTCCAGCACCCCCGTGCCGTAGTGCAGGCCGTGGGCGAGGACGTGCACCCGGGCCTCCTGCCAGGGCACCAGGGCGCCGTTCCACCAGATCGTCGAAGCTTCGGGGATAGCCATGCCGGACATCCTGCGCGCAGCCGGCCCGCGGGTCAGCCCGTCGGAGCCGACCGGAACCGGTCATGACCGGGAGCGGAAACGCCGTACCGAGACACGGACTTCACCCCCCCCGCCAGGGCCCGGCCCGCCGCCGTCTCGCGGAGCGGAAACCCCCGACCGCCCCCGCCCCGTCCTCACTAGGCTGCGCCGATGGAGAGCCCCACCGGCACCGACGCCACCCAGCTCTACGCCCGGCTGCTCGCCGAACCCGGCCGGGCGCCCGAGTCCCTCCGCCCCGACTGGGCCGCCCCCCGGCTGGCCGCCGCCACCGCCGAACTGCGCGCGCTCGGCCTGCTCCAGCCGGCCGCCGGCCCCGGGGGCGCGGACGACGCCCCGGCGGACACGGCGGTCTCCGTGGACACCGCCGTACGCCAGCTCCTGCTCGACGCCGACGCCCGGGTCACCGACCTGGTCGGCGCACTGCGCCGGGCCCGCGACTCCGTCGACCGGCTGCACACCGGCTACCTGCCCCTCCAGCAGCGCCACCGCGCCGACACCGGCCTCGAACTCGTCCGCGGCGCCGACCGGATCGCCGCCCTGCTGGAGGACGCCGCCCGCGGCGCCCGCACCGAAGCCCTCTCGCTGCGCCCCGGCCAGGACCTCTCCGGCCCAGCCCTGGCCGGCAAACTCGCCCGCGAACGCCTCGCCCTCGCCCACGGCGCCTCCCTGCGCACCATCTACCCGGCCGCCGCGCTGCGCCGCCCCGCCGTGCTGGCGCACGTCCGGGAGCTGACCGGGGCCGGTGCCCGGATCAGGGCGGCGCACTCGCTGCCGCTCTGGCTGATCGTGGTGGACGCCCGGCTGGCGATCCTGCCCGCGCCCGGCGCCGGGCCGGACGGCTGCCCCCAGGGTGCCGGGGCGGCGGTGGTGGTCCGCGAACCGGCCCTGGTGGCGCTGGTCGCGGAGCTGTTCGAGTACTTCTGGTCCGCCGCCTGGACGCCGCCCGAACTGGGGCCGAACGAAACGGAGATGACGGATCGTCAACTCGCCGTGCTGCGCCTGCTGGCGGCCGGTCTGACGGACGCGGCGATCGCCCGCAAGCTGGAGGTGTCGGAGCGTACGGTGCGCCGGCTGGTCGCCGAACTGACCGCCGGCCTGGGCGCGGAGAGCCGCTTCCAGGCCGGCGTGCAGGCCGCTCGGCGCGGCTGGATCTGAGGCCCGCCCGCTCAGCGCCGCCCGGGGACGGGCAGCCCGAGGTGGTCCCGCAGGGTGGGGCCGGTGTAGTCGGTGCGGAACACCCCGCGCTCCTGGAGCAGCGGCACCACCCGGTCGACGAACTCGTCCAAGCCGCCCGGGGTGAGGTGCGGGACGAGGATGAAGCCGTCGGCCGCGTCGTTCTGCACGAAGTGGTCGATCCGCGCGGCGACGGTGGCGGGCGAGCCGATGAAGGACTGCCGCCCGGTCACCTCGATCACCAGTTCGCGGCTGGTCAGCTTCTTCTCCGCGGCCACCGCCCGCCACCGTTCGGCGACGGCGACCGGGTCGGCGTGCCGCACCCGGCCCTGGACCAGGGCGCTGTCCGGGTCGGGGTCGACGGCCGGCAGCGGTCCGTCCGGGTCGTGGTCGGAGAGGTCGACGCCCCAGACCTGCTCCAGGAAGGCGATCGCGGTCTGCGGGCTCACCTGGGCCCGGCGGACCTCCCGAGCCCGCTCGGCCGCCTCGGCGTCGGTGTCGCCGAGGACGAAGGTGGCCCCGGGCATGATCTTCAGCTCGTCCGGCTTGCGCCCGTACGCGGCGAGCCGGCGCTTGACGTCGGCGTGGAAGGCCTGGCCGTCGGCGAGGGTGGAGTGCCGGGAGAAGACCACGTCGGCGGTGGCGGCGGCGAACTCGCGCCCCTCGTCGGAGTCCCCGGCCTGGATCACCACCGGGTGGCCCTGCGGCGGCCGGGGCAGCGAGAGCCGGCCCTCGACCTCGAACTGCGGCCCCGAGTGCCGGACGGGCTCCTCCCCGGCGTCCCAGAACTCCCGTGCCAGCTGGACGAATTCGGCGGCCCGGGTGTAGCGGTCGGCGCGGTCCAGGTAGCCGCCGCGGCGGAAGTTCTCCCCGGTGAAGGCGTCCGAGGAGGTGACCACGTTCCAGGCCGCGCGGCCGCCGGAGAGGTGGTCCAGCGAGGCGAAGCGGCGGGCCAGTTCGTACGGCTCGTTGAAGGTCGCGTTGACGGTGGCGGCCAGGCCGAGCCGCTCGGTGACGGCGGCCAGCGCGTTCAGCACGGTGATCGACTCGGGGCGGCCGACCACGTCGAGGTCGTGGATGAGGCCCTTGGTCTCGCGCAGCCGCAGGCCCTCGGCGAGGAAGAGGAAGTCGAACCTGCCGCGCTCGGCGGTCTGCGCGAGGTGGCGGAAGGAGGAGAACTCGATGTGGCTGCCGGCCGCCGGGTCGCTCCACACCGTGGTGTTGTTGACGCCGGGGAAGTGCGCGGCGAGGTGGATCCGCTTGAGCGGTCGGTCCGTCATCGGGTCACCTCGGCGAGGGCGGGGGACGCGGTGGAGGCGTCGGCGGGACGGGCGGCGTAGCGGCTGGCCGGGCGGGCCAGGCCGAGGTGGTCGCGCAGGGTGCGGCCGGTGTACCCGGCGCGCAGCAGTCCGGCGGAGCGCAGGGCGGGCGCGATCCGGTCGGCCAGCGCGGCCAGGTCGCGCGGCGGGTCGGCGGGGGAGAGGTGGAATCCGTCGACGCCGGTGCCGGTCGCGGTGAGTTCGGCGAGCAGCCGTTCGTCGGCGGCCCGGTCGGGCAGGGCGGACACGGCGGTGCCGAGCCGGGCGAGGATGCGCAGGCCCTCGCCGGCCCGCAGCCGCAGTTCGGTGGCGGCGCCCAACCGGGTGGCGCGGTCGGGGGCGTCGAGCAGCACCACGTCGGCGTGCCGGATCGCGGCGGCGACCCGGGCGCGGCCGCCCGGGGAGGCGTCCGGCGCGAGGTCGGCGGCGTCGACCGGCACCGCGACCACCGGGCGGCCCTGCGGCGGGCGCGGGGTGATGGACGGGCCGCGGACCGAGAACCGCGGGCCCGCGAAGTCGATGTGGTGCAGCTTGCCGCGGTCGACGAACCGGCCGGTGGCGGTGTCGCGGATCTCCGCGTCGTCCTCCCAGCTGTCCCAGAGCCGGGCGGCCACCTCGACGGCGTCGGCGGCCTCGGCCCACAGCTCGTCCCCGGTGGCGACCGGCCGGCGGCCGAAGGCCCGCGCCTCGGCCTCGGTCGTGGAGACGCCGACCAGCCAGCCGGCCCGGCCCTCGCTCGCCCAGTCCAGGGTGTTGACCGAGATCGAGGTGTGGAAGGGCTCGGTGTGGGTGGTGGTGACGGTCGGCACCAGCCCCACCCGGTCGGTCAGCGGGGCGATCCGGGCGAGGGCGGCGAGCGCGTCGGGACGGCTCGGCGCGGCGGCGAAGGAGTCGTCGAGGGTGACGAAGTCCAGGGTGGCCCGCTCGGCGAGGCGGGCGAGGTAGGCGTAGTGCCCGGCGTCGAAGCGGCCGGGGCTGTCGAGGGCGGCGGACAGGTGCAACTGGCGGGGCATGGTGAGCCTGACTTCCTCGTGCGGACGCGTGCGGGCACCGGCGCGGCCGTGCGGGGACACGGGGGCGCGGGTGCGCGCGGGACGCGCCGGAGCGCGGTGGCGGCCCGCGGGCGGAGCCCGTACGGGCGGGGAGGGGAAGGACCGGCGCCGGGCGGGACGTCAGCCGGGCGGCGGTGGGGGAACGGTCAGCTCAGCCGCGACATGCCGCGGACCACACGCGACCGAAGTCGATGTGGCTGCGGGTGACCAGCGGGCACGAGGCGTTCACCGCTTCAGTTGACCAGGGCGTCCGTCGGTTCGTCAACCGCCGTTCCCACGCGTGGCACGGGCCCGGGGTACGCCGAAGGCCCCGCGCCGCCGCTGGGGGAGCGGCGGGGCGGGGCCTTCGGAGCGAGGTCTTCGAGGCGGGCGGTGACGCGGGCGTCAGGCCTTGGTGACGTCCTCGATCTCGTCGTCGTCCTCGCGACCGGGGGTCTTGAGGTTGAACTTGGTGATCGCGAAGCGGAACAGGAAGTAGTAGACCGCGGCGAAGACCAGGCCGAGCGGGATGATCATCCACGGGTCGGTGGCCTTGTTCCAGGCCAGCGCGTAGTCGATCAGGCCGCCGGAGAAGGTGAAGCCGTCGTGCACGCCGAGCGCCCAGGTGACGGTCATCGAGACGGCGGTGAGCAGCGCGTGGATGACGTACAGGACCGGGGCGATGAAGACGAAGGCGAACTCGATCGGCTCGGTGACACCGGTGACGAAGGAGGTCAGGGCCAGCGACACCATCATGCCGGTGACGGCCTTGCGGCGGTGCGGCTTGGCGGCGTGGGCGATGGCCAGCGCGGCGGCGGGCAGCGCGAACATCATGATCGGGTAGAAGCCCGACATGAACTGCCCGGCGGTCGGGTCGCCCGCGAAGAAGCGGGTCAGGTCGCCGTGCACGACGGTGCCGTCGGGCTTGGTGAAGTCGCCGGTCTGGAACCAGGCGAAGGAGTTCACGAACTGGTGCATGCCGACCGGCAGCAGACCGCGGTTGACCAGGCCGAACGCACCCGCGCCGAACGCGCCGGCGCCGATCAGGGAGTCGTTCAGGCTCTTGACGGCGTCACCGATCGGGCCCCAGGCCAGACCGAAGAAGACGCCGACGCCGGTGCCGACGAAGGCCATCATGATCGGGACCAGGCGGCGGCCGTTGAAGAAGCCGAGCCAGTCGACCAGCTTGGTGCGGTGGTACTTCTGCCACAGCACCGCGGCCAGCAGGCCGATCACGATGCCGCCGAGCACGCCCGGGTCCTGGTAGACGGGCTTGACCCACTTGGTGCCGTCGACGTGGCCCTCGGAGACCGGGAACGCGGTGAGGACGTTCTTGTAGACCAGGAAGCCGACCAGCGCGGCCAGGGCGGTGGAGCCGTCCGCCTTCTTGGCGAAGCCGATCGCGATGCCCACCGCGAAGAGCAGCGGCAGGTTGGCGAAGACGCCGTCACCGGCGGTGGCGAAGACCGAGGCGACCTTGTTCCAGCCGAGGCCGTCCTTGCCGAACACGTCGTCCTGGCCGAGACGCATCAGCAGACCGGCGGCGGGGAGCACCGCGATGGGCAGCTGGAGGCTGCGGCCGATCTTCTGCAGACCCTGGAGGAGGTTCTGGCCGAACTTCTTGGCGGGGCTTGGCGAAGCCGGAGCCGTGGCGGGCGCCGGTGCCTGCGCAGACTGACTCATGGGGGTGGGTTCCTAACGGCATGGCGGTCGGTCGGGGGGAGGCACAGGGGGCCAACCGCGAACTGGTCTACACCACACGTGGTGTAGACCAGTTTTGTAGCACGGGTGGAGAAGTCGAGGAACCCCGGAAAGCGCTGTCACCGGGAAGCGCTATGAAATCGAAACCTACTTACCGAATGGCGATCATGGTAGTCGGCCGCGATTGGGACTTTGGCCGATTGCGCAACAAAATCGATTTTGGCTAATCGCGCAACAAAAGCACACGGTGCCCTGCCAGCGGCGTTGGGCGCGTCGGACCGGGGCGGCCGGGCTTTCCGAAATGCCGAAGGCCCCCGGACCGGGGCGGGTCCGGGGGCCAATGCGGGGATAACGCCGGGGCGGCCCGGTTTCAGGCCTTGGTGACGTCCTCGACCTCGGCCTCGTCCTCCCGGCCGGGTGTTTTCAGGTTGAATTTGACGATGATGAACCGGAAGAGCGCGTAGTACACGGCGGCGAAGCCGAGGCCGATCGGGATGATCAGCCACGGCTTGGTGGCGAGCCCCCAGTTGATGACGTAGTCGATCAGGCCGGCCGAGAAGCTGAACCCGTCGTGCACCCCGAGCCCCCAGGTCACCGCCATCGAGGCGCCGGTCAGCAGCGCGTGCACGGCGTACAGGGCCGGGGCGATGTAGGCGAAGGAGTACTCGATCGGCTCGGTGACGCCCGTGACGAAGGAGGTCAGGCCGACCGAGAGCATCAGGCCGTAGATCTCCTTGCGGCGGTGCGGCTTCGCCGAGTGCGCGATCGCCAGCGCGGCGGCCGGCAGCGCGAACATCATGATCGGGAAGAAACCGGACTGGAACTGGCCGGCCGTCGGGTCGCCGGCCAGGAAGCGCGGGATGTCGCCGTGCACGATCGTGCCGTCCGGCTTGACGAACTCACCGAACTGGAACCAGACGAAGGTGTTCAGCAGCTGGTGCATGCCGATCAGCAGCAGCGCGCGGTTGAAGACGCCGAAGATGCCGGCGCCGCCCGCGCCGAGGTCGGAGAGGTTCTGCGAGAAGTCGTTCAGCCCGCGCCCGATCGGCGGCCAGACCCAGAGCGCCAGCACGGCGACGACCAGGCCCACCAGGGCGGTGATCATCGGCACCAGGCGGCGGCCGTTGAAGAAGCCGAGCCAGTCCACCAGCCGGGTGCGGTGGAACCGGACCCACAGCCAGGCCGACAGCAGGCCGATCAGGATGCCGCCCAGCACGCCCGGGTTCTGGTACGTCGCGGCCGCCGCCTTCGCCGACGAGTAGCTCACGCACTGGCCGGTCCAGGCGTCCGGCACCAGGGCCGTCCCCGCCGGGCAGCTCTCCGGGAAGGCGTGCAGGACCTTGTAGTAGACCAGGAAGCCGACCACGGCGGCCAGCGCCGTCGAGCCGTCGGCCTTCTTGGCCATGCCGATCGCGACGCCGATGCAGAACAGCAGCGGCAGGCCGAAGGAGGAGTCGAGCAGCGCCCCGCCCGCGGAGGCGAAGACCTTGGCGACGTCGTTCCAGCCGAGGCCGTCCTTGCCGAACACGTCCGGCTGGCCGAGGCGGTTGAGGATGCCTGCGGCGGGGAGCACCGCGACCGGCAGCTGCAGGGAACGGCCCATCTTCTGGAGGCCGCCGTAGAAGGTGTGCCACCTCGTGGTCCGCGGGGCCGCGGCGCCTGCCGAACTCATCCTTCGCCCTCCGAGAGCAGTTGCCGGCCGGAGGCCCCTGCGGGACCCTCGGGCAGGGCTCGGGAACACCCGGGGCCGTTCCTGCGTTCCTCGGAGTACACATATATTGGTGTAGACCACTTGGACGCAGGCCCCACTCCGGAGGCGCGAGCCCCGCTGATCGTCATCCTCGGACGACGATCGGGAGCCTGCCCGCCGGAATGGGCCGAAAGTGGACTAACGTGGCGGACCGGACCGGCGCGGGTGATGCTGGTCGCGCTGTTCGCCGGCCCGACCGCAGCCGAACCCGCGTCAGCCACCGGCACGGACCTCACCGCCAGACGGTCGAGGGACACCCCAGCACCAGCGCAGGACGGCACCCGGCAGAGCCGCCGAAGGGCCGAGACAGAGGGAGAAACCAGATGGCCAGCAAGGCTGAGAAGATCGTCGCCGGTCTGGGCGGCATCGAGAACATCGAAGAGGTCGAGGGCTGCATCACCCGCCTGCGCACCGAGGTCAAGGACGCCAGCCTGGTCGACGAGGCCGCCCTCAAGGCCGCCGGCGCCCACGGCGTCGTGAAGATGGGCACCGCGATCCAGGTCGTCATCGGCACCGACGCCGACCCGATCGCCGCCGACATCGAGGACATGATGTGAGCTGAGCCACCAGGGCTCAGGCCACCCGGCCCGCCGACCCGCTCAGGGGGACGGCGGGCCGCGGCGCATCCGGAGCCGGGCGCTGTGACATCGGGAGCAGGGAGCAGGGAGCGGGGAACCGGCGGCCGGGAGCGGGCCCGCGGCGCGGCACCGACGCTTCGGGAAGCGGACCCCGGACCGACTACGCTCAGTGCCTATGTCACGCATCGACGGCCGCACCCCCGAACAGCTCCGCCCGATCACCATCGAACGGGGCTGGAGCAAGCACGCCGAAGGCTCCGTCCTCATCTCCTACGGCGACACCAAGGTGCTGTGCACCGCCAGCGTCACCGAGGGCGTGCCCCGCTGGCGCAAGGGCAGCGGCGAGGGCTGGGTCACCGCCGAGTACTCCATGCTCCCGCGCGCCACCAACACCCGCGGCGACCGCGAAGCCGTCAAGGGCCGCATCGGCGGCCGCACCCACGAGATCAGCCGGCTCATCGGCCGCTCGCTGCGCGCCGTGGTCGACCACCGCGCGCTCGCCGAGAACACCATCGTCCTCGACTGCGACGTCCTCCAGGCCGACGGCGGCACCCGCACCGCCGCCATCACCGGCGCCTACGTCGCCCTGGTCGACGCCGTCGCCTGGGCCCGCGACAAGAAGCTGCTGCGCGCCAAGGGCCAGCCGATCACCGGCGGCGTCAGCGCCGTCAGCGTCGGCATCATCGACGGCGTCCCGATGCTCGACCTCCAGTACGAGGAGGACGTGCGCGCCGAGACCGACATGAACATCGTCTGCACCTCCGACGGCCGCTTCGTCGAGGTCCAGGGCACCGCCGAGGGCGCCCCGTTCGACCGCGACCTGCTCGACCGGCTGCTCGACCTCGGCAGCCTCGGCTGCGCGGAGCTGGACGAGATCCAGCGCAAGGCCCTGCAGGGCTGAACCGGGGACGGGCTGTACCGGCGCGGGTTGAACCCGCGCGGGCCCCGCAGCCGTGGACCGGAGCAGACGCACGGTCAGCCCACCCGCGCGGACGGCCGTTCGGCCGCGGCACGGACACCCGTGCCGGCCACGGACGAACGGCCCGCCGAACGGTCGGCCTGCTGTACAGGCCGGGCCCGGAGACCGTACGGTTCCCGCAGCACTCCCGCTGCGGGAACCGCGCACCCCCCGGCGCGCGTCCCACCCCACGGAACCCGCGCCCCCCAGGAGGATCGGATGCCGTCGAGCATCGCCCGCCCCGCCGCCCTCGCCGTGGCCGGACTCATCGCGATCCTTCCGCTCAGCATGGTGAGCTGCTCCGCCGCCCAGAAGGCGCTCGACTGCGGCAACACCGCGGTGAAGATCACCGGCGACCTCGCCGACGTCACCAAGGCCTACGACAACGCGAGCAACGACTCGGCCGCCGCCGGCCGGGCCCTGCAGAAGCTCAAGAACGACCTCGACCAGGTCGGGAAGAACTCCAAGAACACCGACGTCGCCAAGGCCGTGACCGACCTGCAGAAGCAGGTCGAGAACGTGCAGCGGGCCGCGGACCGGAACGAGGTCCCGGACCTCAAGCCGCTCGGCGACGCGGCCGGCAACCTCACCTCGGTCTGCACCGGCTGACCGTTCCCGGACTCTCGGTAGGGTGGGCGATATGTCCACCCGCCTGATCCTCGCCACCCGCAACCAGCACAAGGTCACCGAGCTCCGCGCCATCCTGGCGGACGCCGGCCTGGACGTCGAACTCGTCGGCGCCGACGCCTACCCGGAGATCCCGGACGTCCCCGAGACCGGTGTCACCTTCGCCGAGAACGCCCTGCTCAAGGCGCACGCCCTGGCCCGCGCCACCGGCCTGCCCGCCGTCGCCGACGACTCCGGCCTCTGCGTGGACGTGCTGAACGGCGCGCCCGGCATCTTCTCCGCTCGCTGGTCCGGCAGGCACGGCGACGACCGCGCCAACCTCGACCTGCTGCTCGCCCAGCTCTCCGACATCGCCGAACCGCACCGCGGCGCCCACTTCTTCTGCGCCGCCGCCCTCGCCCTCCCCGACGGCACCGAGCGCGTCGTCGAGGGCCGCCTCCTCGGCACGCTGCGCACCGCCCCGGCCGGCGACGGCGGCTTCGGCTACGACCCGATCCTCCAGCCCCTCGGCGAGACCCGCACCTGCGCCGAGCTCACCGCCGACGAGAAGAACGCCATCAGCCACCGCGGCCAGGCGTTCAGGGCCCTCGCCCCGGTGGTCAAGGCCCTCCTGAGCTGACGCCCCGCCGGAACGCCGAAGGCCCGCCCCGGGATCACTCGGGGCGGGCCTTCGATTCTTAGGCTAGTGCGGCCTGAGGGACTCGAACCCTCACGGGATTTCTCCCACGGGCACCTAAAACCCGCGCGGCTGCCTGTTACGCCAAGGCCGCATGGGCTTCAGTCTAGGGCTTTGGCCGAGGCGGGGACAGCGCGATTCAACGCGGCGGCACGGACGCCTTCTTCCTCCTGCAGGAGGTCGGAGTGACGGAGTGGCAGTCGGGCAGAGCCGCCCGAAAGTGTCCGGACGATTGTCCGACCGGTCGCCGTTGATGTGGTCGACTTCCAAGGTCATCGGCTGTCCGCGCCCACTGGGGGTCGGTGCCGCAGTCCTCGCGCTGCTCGGGTCGGCCGAGCTCTGCCGGCGCGCTGCGGATTCGCGAGCCAGAAAGGTCTGTTGGCAGTCCGAGGCGCGCCGTGGGGGCCGGTGAGATCCCCTTCCCTCGGAAGGCCAACGAAGGGCGTTTCGATCGGTTGCGGCTGGTGGGATGTTTGGCTGTTGATTACCAATTGGTACAGACCTATTGACCTATGTGGTTCAGACCACATAGCTTCTGCGCCAATCGCAATCCCCCACGTGCGTGCTCCCCCACAGGCACGTGCCGACACTCTCTCCTGGAGGACCGAGTGTTGATCCGAAACACGGCGGAGCGGCGTCCCACCGCCGCGCACCGCCGGAAGAGCCCGGCGGCGCGGGCCGGTGTGGCCTCGCTGGCCGCGGCCTCGTTGGCCGGGCTGCTGATGGCGACGCTGGGCGCGGCGCCCTCGCAGGCGTCGGCGGCGGTCGACAACGCGGCCTGCCGGCCGGACGGGCTGTACCAGACGGCCGGGGTGGACGTCCCGTACTGCTCCGTCTACGACACCGGCGGGCGCGAGAAGATGGGCGCGGACCACCAGCGCCGCATCATCGGCTACTTCACCGGCTGGCGCACCGGCAAGAACGGCGACGCGCCGTACCTGGTGAGCGACGTCCCCTGGGACAAGGTCACCCACCTCAACTACGCCTTCGGCCACGTCGGCGGCGACAACAAGCTCTCGGTCGGCACCGACGGTCCGACCAACGAGGCCACCGGGATCTCCTTCCCCGGCGTCCCCGGTGCCGAGTTGGACCCGAGCCTGCCGTACAAGGGCCACTTCAACCTGCTGACGAAGTACAAGAAGCAGTACCCGAACGTCAAGACCCTGATCTCGGTGGGCGGTTGGACCGAGACCGGCGGCTACTTCGGGGACGACGGCAAGCGCGTCAACTCCGGCGGCTTCTACTCGATGACCGTCAACGCGGACGGCAGCGTCAACCAGGCCGGCATCGACACCTTCGCCGCCTCCTCGGTCGACTTCATCCGCAAGTACGGCTTCAACGGCGTCGACATCGACTACGAGTACCCGACCTCGATGAAGGACGCCGGCAACCCGCTGGACTGGCAGCTCGCCAACGGCAAGCGCGGTTCGCTGGCCAAGGGCTACGCGGCGCTGATGAAGACCCTGCGCGAGAGCCTGGACAAGGCCGGCGCCGCCGACGGCAAGCACTACCTGCTGTCGGTCGCGGCCCCGTCCTCCGGCTACCTGCTGCGCGGCATGGAGACCTTCCAGGTGGCCAAGTACCTGGACTACGTCAACATCATGTCGTACGACCTGCACGGCGCCTGGAACAAGTACGTCGGCCCGAACGCCTCGCTGTTCGACGACGGAAAGGACGGCGAGCTGGCCGCCGCCAACGTCTACGGCACCGCGCAGTACGGCGGCATCGGCTACCTGAACGCCGACTGGTCGTACCACTACTTCCGCGGCTCGATGCCCGGCGGCCGGATCAACGTCGGCCTGCCGTACTACACCCGGGGCTTCAAGAACGTCCAGGGCGGCACCAACGGCCTCTGGGGCACCGCCCCGGCGACCACCTGTCCGGTGGGCTCCGGCCTGACGGCCTGCGGTGACGGCGCGGTCGGCATCGACAACATCTGGAACGACAAGGACGACGCGGGCAAGGAGTCCCCGGCCGGGTCGAACCCGATGTGGCACGCCAAGAACCTGGAGAAGGGCATCCTGCCCGACTACCTGGCCAAGTACGGCGTCTCCGACACCGCGCTGCAGGGCACCTACACCCGCAACTACAGCTCCGCCCTGGTGGCGCCGTGGCTGTGGAACGACACCAAGAAGGTGTTCCTCTCCACCGAGGACGAGCAGTCGGTGGGCGCCAAGGCGGACTACATCGTCAACCAGGGCGCCGGCGGCGCGATGATCTGGGAGCTCGCGGGCGACTACCGGTGGGACGCGACCGCCAACGGCGGCAAGGGCCAGTACGTGCCCGGCAACACGCTGACCACGCTGATGTACGACAAGTTCAAGTCGGCGAGCCCGTACGGCGCGATCCGCTCGACGACCACGCTGCCGCAGCAGACCCTGCCGGTCGACGTGTCGTTCACCAACTTCGCGCTGGGCGACTCGAACTACCCGATCAACCCGAAGCTGCACATCGTCAACAACTCGACGCTGACCCTGCCGGGCGGCACCGAGTTCCAGTTCGACTACGGCAACTCGGCCCCGGGCAACGCCAAGGACCAGTCCGGCTTCGGCCTCCAGGTCATCAAGCAGGACAACCCGGGCCCGGGCAACGTGGGCGGTCTGAAGGGCAACTACAACCGGGTGTCGGTGAAGCTGCCGGGCTGGCAGTCGCTGGCGCCGGGGGCCTCGATCGACATGGACTTCGTCTACTACCTGCCGGTGTCCACGCCGTCGAACTGGACGGTCAACGTGGGCGGCACGCTGTACGGGGTCAAGGGCGACCTGACCCGCGGTGCGGTGGACGGCGGCACGCCGACTCCGACCCCGACCCCGTCGCAGACGGCCACCCCGACGCCGACCCCCACGGGCACGGCCACGCCGACCTCGACCACGACGCCGACCGCGACCCCGACCTCGGGCGCCTGCACGGCGGCCCCGAGCTGGGACGCGGGCACCACCTACGCGACCCCCACCAAGGTCTCGTGGAAGGGCCACTACTACCAGAACAAGTGGTGGACCAAGGGCGACGACCCCGCGACCAGCGGTGCGTGGGGCGTCTGGAGCGACCTCGGGGCCTGCTGATCAGCTGATCGGCCCGGCCCGTCGAGGTGACGGACGGCGGTGGCGGTGCACCCGGTCGGGGGGTGTGCCGCCACCGCTTCTTCGCCTTCCCGGCACGCGGGCCCCGGCGGGCTCAGGGCGCCGAAGGGCTCAGGCCCCGACCTTGAGGTCGCGCAGCAGCTTGGCGACGTGGCCGGTGGCCCGCACGTTGTAGAAGGCGTGCTCGACCTTGCCCTGCTCGTCCACGACGATCGTGGAGCGGATCACGCCGAGGTAGGTGCGGCCGTAGTTCTGCTTCTCGCCGAAGGCGCCGTACGCCTCCAGCGCGGTCTTGTCCGGGTCGGACAGCAGGGTGACCTTGAGGTTCTCGGCCTCGCGGAACTTGCCGAGCTTCTCCGGCTTGTCCGGGGAGATGCCGATGACGTCGTAGCCGGCGTCCGCGAGGACCTCCAGGTTGTCGGTGAAGTCGCAGGCCTGCTTGGTGCAGCCGGGGGTCAGCGCGGCGGGGTAGAAGTAGACGATGACCTTGCGGCCGGCGTGGTCGGCGAGGGAGACCTGGTTGCCGTCGGCGTCGGACAGGCTGAAGGCGGGCGCGGTGTCGCCGGGCTGGAGGCGCTCAGTCACGGTCGTACTCTCCTGGAGGCTGGGACGGACGGTCGTACCACGGCAAACTTACCTCCGATGGTGGGTGGGGCCGCGCGACCGTGTGCGGCAGCTGACACACTGGGTCAGTCACACCGATCGCACGGATCGGCGGAACGACATCGGCGAGTGAATGGGGTGGCCCGAGTGGGCGAGGCGAGGACGCAGGACAAGTCGGCGCGGACGACCGCCCAGATCGAGGCGGACATCGAGCGGACGCGTGACCGGCTGGCGGGGACCCTCGACGAGCTGGCCGTCCGTGTCCACCCGAGCACCGTCTCCGCCCAGGTGAAGGCGAAGGCGGTGGCCGCGGTCGAGGAGAAGACCGCCCGGGCGTACGTGGCCGCCAGCGGCATGGTGGAGAAGGTCAAGGCGCAGTTCGTGGACGAGCAGGGGCAGCCGCGCCGCGAGCGGGTCGTGCCGGCCGCGCTGGTCGGCGTGGGCCTGGTGCTGCTGATCGCCTCGGCCCGCAAGCGCCGCAAGGGCTGAGCGCGACGGGACGGCGGGGCCGGGCGGCATCGGGCGCCCGGCCTTCCGCATGCCGGGGCAGCGTCACGCGCCGCGCCCGGGGGAGGTACCTTCGGGACCGTGAGTACCAACGACGAACCGATCCGTTCCGACGACGCGCAGGAGCCCGCCCGCCACGACCGGCTCGGCGAGAAGCTGCCGATCCGGATGCTGCACGACCGCGTGCTGGTGCGCACCGAGGGCAGTGAGGGCGAGCGCCGCTCGACCGGCGGCATCCTGATCCCGGCCACGGCGGAGCTGTCCAAGCGCTGCACCTGGGCGGAGGCCGTCGCGGTGGGCCAGAGCGTGCGCTCGGTGGAGCCCGGCGACCGGGTGCTGTACGACCCGGAGGACAAGCTGGAGGTCGAGGTCCGCGGCGCCACCTACGTGCTGCTGCGCGAGCGCGACCTGCACGCCGTCGCGGCGACCCGCTTCGGCGACACGGAGGGCTCGACCGGGCTCTACCTGTGACGGCCTGACACCTGCCCCCCACGGTGCCCCCGACCCGCGTCGGGGGCACCGTGCTTCCGCCGTGCGTTCCCGTCGGCCTTCCGCGGGCCTTCCGCCGCGCGTCCGCCGGCTTTCCGCCGGGGTGCCCGTCGTGGGCCGGAGGGGTTGTCGGTGGTGCGCGCTAGGGTCCCGGCATGAGTGTGCCGGTGATCGTTGATGCGGAGCGTCGGGCCCGGTTGGGGCGGCGGCAGTTGCTGGCGCCGTCGGTGCGGGCGGCGCGGGTGGAGGACGTGGCCGACGCGGTGGTCGGGCTGCACGCGACGGACGCGGCGACGGTGTACCTGTCGGCCTGTGCGCGGCTGGCGGAGCCCTCGGCCGCGGAGGTGGACCGGGCGCTGTACGAGGACGTCTCGCTGGTGAAGCTGCTGTCGATGCGGCGGACGATCTTCGCGGTGACGGAGGACTTCGCCCCGTACGTGAGCTCGGCGGCGGCGCGGGCGATCGCGGCGAAGGAGCGGGCGACGCTGCTGAAGCACCTGCGGGACCACGCCGAGGGCTGGGACGAGGCCCGGTTGGCGGAGACGGAGCGCGAGGTGCTGGCCGCGCTGGCCGGGCGCGGCCAGGCGACGACCGGGGAACTGGCCGAGGACGTGCCGCAGTTGCGCGAGACGATGCTGATGTCGGCGGGCAAGGCGTACGAGGCGCGGCAGAGCGTGGGCAGTCGGCTGTTGCGGCTGCTGGCCTCGGACGGGCACGTGCGCCGGTGCCGTCCGCGCGGTTCGTGGCTGAGCAGCAGCTACCCGTGGGCGCCGGTGCCGCAGTGGCCGGAGGTGCCGGTGCGGGAGGCGAAGGCCGAGGTGGTGCGGCGCTGGCTGGCGGCGTACGGGCCGGCGACGGTCGAGGACGTGAAGTGGTGGACGGGCTGGACGCTGGGGGACGTCCGCAGGGCGCTGGCGGACCTCGGGGTGCTGGACGTGGCGCTGGCCGGCGGGGTGCCCGCGGTGGTGCTGCCGGGGGACGAGGGGCCGGCGGCGGAGCCGGAGCCGTGGGCGGCGCTGCTGCCCGCGCTGGACCCGGCGGTGATGGGCTGGCGCGGGCGGGACTGGTACCTGCGGCCGGAGGACGTGCCGGCGCTGTTCGACCGGGCGGGCAACGCCGGGCCGACGGTGTGGTGGTGCGGCGAGGTGGTGGGCGGCTGGGCGCAGCGTGCCGACGGCGAGGTGGTGTGGCGGTTGTTCCGTGACGTCGGCGCGGAGGCGGAGCGGGCCGTGGCGGCGGAGGCGGAGCGGTTGGCGGGCTGGCTGGGGGACGTGCGGGTGACGCCGCGGTTCCGTACCTCGTTGGAGAAGGAGCTGAGGGGCTAGGAAGCAGCGGGTTCTAGGGCGCCGCGCCGGGCGGTGTCGCCAGGTTGGTGGCGGGGCCGCCGGTGGCGCTGGGCAGGGCGGTGGGCCCGGTGGGCTGCGACTGGGTGGGTCTGGGGGCCGGGGTGGGCTGTTCCGGGTCCGCCGTGGGCCTGGGGGCCTGCGGGCTGGGGGTGGTGCCGGTGGTGGCGGTGGGCCGGGGGGTGGTGGCGGGGGTGCCGGGGGCGTGGCCGGGGGGTGTGCCGGGGGCCGGGTCGGCGCTGGTGGGTCCGCCGCCGGTCGGGGTGGTGGTGGCGCTGGGGGTGGTCCCGGCGGTGGCGGTGGCCGTGGGCCAGGGGGTGGCGTCGGGGGTGCCGCGTCCGGTCCGGAGGTCGAAGTCCTGGGTGGGGGTGCCGTCGAGGGCGGCGGCCGTGTAGGCGGTCCAGATCCGGGTGGGGAAGGCGCCGCCGTTGATCCGGGTGAGCCCGGCGGTGCCGGCCAGCGGTTCCTTGGCGTGGGTCTTCGGGTTCTCGCGGAACAGGCCGACGGTGGTGGCGAGTTCGGGGGTGTAGCCGGCGAACCAGGCGGAGAGGTTGGAGTCGGTGGTGCCGGTCTTGCCGGCGGCCGGGCGGCCGAGGTCGAGGGCGGCGGCGCCGGTGCCGCGCGGGCTGATGACATCGCGCAGCACGTCGGTGACGGAGTCGGCGATCTCCCGGTCGAGTGCCTCGGTGGGGTTGTGTTCGGGCATCTTGGGGACGTCGACGGAGCCGCCGGGGTTGACGCGTTCGAGTTCGAGGACGGACCAGGGGGTGTGTGCCCGGCCGTGGTCGGCGAGGGCGGCGTAGGCGCCGGCCAGGTCGAGGGCGCTGGGGGTGGCGGTGCCGAGGGTCATCGAGGTGTTGGCCGGGTCCATGCCGCGGACGTCGTCGGGGATGCCCAGTCTGACGGCGGTCTCGCGGACGCGGGCGAGTCCGGCGTCCACGCCCTCCTGGGCGTAGACGGAGTTGACGGATTTCACCATGGCGTAGCGCAGGGTGATGTCGCCGTAGTCGATGTCGTCCTCGTTGGGCGGGGCGTACGGGGTGGGGCCGCCGGTGACGGGGCGTTCGCTGGTGCCGTCGTAGCGGGATTCGGTGGTGATCGGGCGGCCGTCGGGGGCGTGTTGGGCGACGAGGCCGGCGGCGAGGTCGATCGGTTTGAAGGTGGAGCCGATCTGGTTGTCCTGGCGCAGGGCGTCGTTGTAGGGCTGTTTGGCGTAGTCGGGGCCGCCGTAGACGGCGACGACCCGGCCGGTGGCGGGTTCGACGGAGGCGCCGGCGACCCGGACGTCGGTGTCGGTGTCGGGGCGGGCCCTGGGGTCGAGTTCGCCGGTGAGCTGTTCCTGGACGGCCTTGACGAAGGCGTCCTGCCGGGGTTTGTCGAAGGTGGTGGTGATGCGCCAGCCGCCGGCCTTGAGGGTGGCGGCGTCGAGGGTGCCGGAGGAGACGAGGTAGTCGTCGGCGACGCCGACCAGGTAGCCGGCCTGGCCGGCGAGGCCGGTGGCGGGCTGGGGGTCGACGGGTTCGGGGAAGGCGGTGGCGGCGCGGTCGGCGGGGGTGACGAAGCCGAGTTGGACCATGCCGTCGAGGGCGTAGTTCCAGCGGGCGACGGCCTTCTCACGGTTGGCGGGGGTGGCGGTCCTGACGTCGTAGCGGCTGGGGGCCTGGAGCAGGGAGGCGAGGTAGGCGCCCTGGCCGAGGGTGAGCCGGGAGACGTCGACGCCGTAGTAGGCGTGGGCGGCGCTCTGGATGCCGTAGGCGCCGCGGCCGAAGTAGCTGCTGTTGAGGTAGCCGGCGAGGATCTCGCGCTTGTCGCGCTGCTGGTCGACCTTGAGGGCGATGAGCAGTTCGCGGCCCTTGCGCTCGATGGTGCGGTCCTGGGTGAGGTAGTAGTTCTTGACGTACTGCTGGGTGATGGTGGAGCCGCCCTGCATGCCCTTGCCGGTCAGGGTGTTCCAGCCGGCCCGGAGCATGCCCTTCAGGTCGATGCCGCGGTTCTGGTAGAAGGTGCGGTCCTCGGCGGAGACGACGGCCTGCTGGGTCTGGAGCGGGATCTGGTCGATGGTGACGTCGGTGCGGTTGACGGCGCCGGTGCGGGCGATCTCGGTGGTGCCGTCGGCGTAGAGGTAGATGTTGTTCTGGGCGACGGCGTGGGCGTTGGGGTCGGGCACCGGGACGATGACGTAGAGCACGGCGAAGCCGCCGACGGCGAGCAGGAGCAGTGCGGTGAGGGTGCCGAGGGTGACCCGCCAGGTGGGCAGGAGCCGGCGCCAGAGCGGGAGGGCGCGACGGGCCTCGCGGCGGGCGGCCCGTTTGGCCTGGCGGCGGGTGCTCAAGGTCATGCCGGGATTATCTGCTATTTGACGCCGGATCAGGCTGGAAAAACCGGGTGCGAGTGGTGTGGGCCGGAGGTACGGTGAAAGGTGAAAACCGCATAGCGCACCCACTTCAGCAGCTCCGCCCGCCAGGCCCGGCACCCCCCGGGTACGGCCGGTCGGGGCCGCTGGGGCGTGCGCGCCGGGTGCCCGCGGGCATCCGTCTGCCCGCATTTGTCGACAAGGAGACAATATGCTGAACACCGTCCCCGCCGGAGCGCGTCCCCCTGAACCCCCGGCGGCCCAGGCCGCCTCCCCCGGGCGCCACGCCCTCCTCCGGTTCCACGCCTCCCTCGGGCTCTACGCCGCCGTCGCCCGCGGCGCCTTCCGCCGCCACTCGACCTACCGGGCCGCCACCCTCGCCGGTGTCTTCACCAACACCGTCTTCGGCTGCATCCTCGCCTACACCTTCGTCGCGCTCTGGCAGGCCCGCCCCGGCCTCGGCGGCTACGACGTGAGCCAGGCCGTCACCTTCATCTGGGTCTGCCAGGGCCTGATGCCCACCACCGCGATCTTCGGCGGCGGATTCGAGGACGACCTCCAGACGCGGTTCCGCAACGGGGACATCGCCGTCGACCTGTACCGGCCGGTGGACTTCCTGGGCTGGTGGCTGGCGAGCGACCTCGGCCGAGCCGGCTACCACCTGCTGGTCCGCGGCGGTGCGCCGCTGCTGATCGGCTCGCTGCTCTTCCACTTCAGGCTGCCCGAGCGGCCGCTGACCTGGCTGGTCTTCCTGCTCTCCGCGCTGCTCGCCGAGCTGGTCAGCTTCGGGCTGCGGTTCCTGGTCGCGCTCACCGGCTTCTGGCTGCACGACTCCGAGGGGGTGCGCTCGGTGACGCTGGTGGTGACGATGTTCCTCTCCGGCATGCTGCTGCCGCTCACGCTCTTCCCCGGCGGGCTCGCCGACCTCGCCCGGGTGCTCCCGTGGGCGACGCTGGCGCAGGTGCCCGCCGACCTGTTCCTGGAGCACACGACCGGCTCCGCCGTGCTCGGGCCGCTCGGCCTCCAACTCGGCTGGGCCGCCGTGCTGCTGGCCGCCGGGCGCGGCGTGCAGGCGCTCGCGACCCGCAAGGTGGTGGTCCAGGGTGGCTGAGACCGGCTCCGACGCCCCTGCCGCGGGCTTCGACGCCGGCTTCGACCTCCCGGCCGACCGGCTCCTCGCCCGTACCCGCTGGGCCGTGCGCTCCTGGTGGCTGTGCGCCGCCATGTGGACCCGCTCGATCATGTCCTACCGGGCCTCGTTCGCGATGATGCTCACCGCCAACGCGGTGATCACCTTCCTCGACTTCGCCGTGATCATCCTGATGTTCCGGCACACCGCCACGCTCGGTGGCTGGACCCTGCCCGAACTCGGCTTCCTCTACGGCACCTCCGGCTTCGCGCTCGGCATGGCCAACCTGCTGGTCGGCAGCAGCGACGCGCTCGGCGAGCGGATCCGGACCGGCACCCTGGACGTGATGCTGATCCGGCCCGCGCCGGCCCTCGCCCAGGTCTGCGCCGAGCGCTTCTCGCTGCGCCGGATCGGCCGTCCGGTCCAGTCGGGGGCGGTGCTGGCCTGGTCGCTCGCCGTCCTGGACGTGGCCTGGACCTGGGACCGGGTGCTGCTGGTGGCCGTCCTGCTGCTCAGCGGCACGACCATCTTCTGCGCGGTCTGGATCGGCTTCGCCTGCCTGCAGTTCTGGTGGGGCGAGGCCGAGGAGCTCCAGAACTCCTTCACCTACGGCGGCGGCGTCATGCTGCAGTACCCGCCGACCGTCTTCGCCAAGGAACTGGTCGCCGGGGTGGTCTTCGGCGTCCCGCTGGCCTTCGTCAACTGGCTGCCCGCCCTGTACGTCCTCGGCCGGCCCGACCCGCTCGGCCTGCCCACCGCCTTCCAGTTCGCCTCCCCGGCCGTCGCCGCGCTCTGCGTCCTCGCCGCCGGGCTCGCCTGGCGGGCCGGGCTGCGCGCCTACCGCGGCACCGGCAGCTGAACCCCACCCCTGAAGGAGCGTCCATGGCACTGATCGAACTCCACGACGTCCGCCGCAGTTTCACCGTACGGACCCGCACCGGCCGGTTCGGCCGGACCAGGCGCGAGGTCCGGGCGGTGGACGGGCTCGACTTCACCGTCGAGGCCGGCGAGTGCGTCGGCTACATCGGGCCCAACGGGGCCGGCAAGTCCACCACCGTCAAGATGCTCACCGGCATCCTGGTCCCCAGCTCCGGGCGGCTGCGGGTGGCCGGCGTCGACCCGGCCCGCGAACGCGTCGCGCTGGCCCGCCGGATCGGCGTCGTCTTCGGCCAGCGCACCACCCTCTGGTGGGACCTGCCGCTGCGCGACTCCTTCGAACTCGCCCGCCGGATCTACCGCGTCCCCGACGCCCGGTTCCGCGAGAACCTCGACCGCTGCGTCGAACTGCTCGACCTCGGTGGCCTGCTGGACACCCCGGTGCGCCAGCTCTCGCTCGGCCAGCGGATGCGCGGCGACCTCGCGGCGGCGCTGCTGCACGACCCCCGGGTGCTCTACCTGGACGAGCCGACCATCGGCCTGGACGTGGTCAGCAAGGGCCGGGTGCGCGAGTTCCTGCGCGAGGTCAACCGGGACCGGGGCACCACCGTGCTGCTCACCACCCACGACCTGACCGACATCGAGCAGCTCTGCGGCCGGGTGATGGTGATCGACCACGGCCGGGTGGTGTACGACGGCGGGCTGGAGGGCCTGCACGCCACCGGCCGCAGCGAGCGGACGCTGGTGGTGGACCTCGCACAGGAGCTCGCGCACCCGGTCGAGGTGCCCGGGGCGCGGGTCACCAGGGTCGAGGGGCCGCGCCAGTGGCTGGCCTTCCCGGCCCAGGAGAGCGCCGCGCCGATCGTGGCGGCGGTCGCCGCGCGCTACCCGCTGGTGGACCTGTCGGTGCGCGAGCCGGCCATCGAGGACGTGATCGCCCGGATGTACGCGGAGGCCGCGATCGGCTGACGGGACGGCCGGGGCTCGCCTCCGGACTCCCGGCCACCGCGCGTACGTGCGGTGGCCGGGAGTATGTTCCGTTCCCGTCGCCCGTGCGGATGATCATCGTGACCCCGGACCCCCGGCACGAGTTGACCCGGCAACACTCGCCGATGCCGGAACCGGAGGCCCTCCGTCCGATGGCCGTTCCCGACGTGACCGCGGTGGTCGCGGTCCACGACACCGCGCCGTACCTCACCGCCTGCCTGGACTCACTGGTCGGGCAGTCCCTGGCGCCGGGGCGGCTGGAGGTGGTGGCCGTGGACGACGGCTCCGCGGACGGCGGCGGGGAGCTGCTGGACGGGTACGCCGCCCGCCACCCCGGGCTGTTCACGGTGGTGCGCCGGCCCCGCTCGGGCGGCCCGGCGGGCCCCGCCAACCGCGGCCTGGAGCTGGCCCGCGGCCGCTACGTGCTGTTCCTCGATGCCGACGACCGGCTCGGCGAGGAGGCACTGGAGCGGCTGGTCGCGGCCGCCGACGCCTGGGGCTCGGACGTCGTGGTGCCCAAGCAGGCTGGGGTGGACGGGCGGCCGGTGCCGCCGGGGGCCTTCCACACCGACGCCGCGTCCGTGGGCTTCGCCGACTCCGCGCTGGCCTGGGCGCTGGGCGGCACCAAGCTGTTCCGGCGCGACCTCCTGCGGCACCACGGGCTGCGCCGTGACGAGCGGTTGAAGGCCTTCTCGGAGCAACTGTTCACCCTGGAGGCGTGCCTGCGGGCGGCCCGGGTGTCCGTCCTCGCCTCCTACGACTGCTGCTTCCCGGGGCCGCGCGGGGCCGGGGGCGACGCCACCGGGCGGGCCGGGGTGCTGGACCGGCTGCGCGGGATCGCCGCGCTCCAGCAGGTGGGCGCCGACCTGGCCGGGCCGGGCGCGGAGCTGGACGCCATCCGGGTGCGCGGCTTCGGCCGGGACGTGCCGCGGCTGCTGCAGGACGGCTTCCTGCTGCTGGCCGCGGACGTCCAGGAGCGGGTGTGCGTCGAGGTCACCCGGCTGGTCGAGCGGTTCGGCGCCCGCGAGGTGTACCACCGGCTGCCGGTCGCCGACCGGGTGCGGCTCGAACTCGCCTGCACCGTACGGCCCCAGGCGCTGCGCAGCCAGATCCGCTTCGAGGCGGCGCACGGCGATCCGCCGGTGGTGGCGGACGGGCGGCGGCGGTACGCGGGCTACCCGGCGTTCCGGGACGACCGGCTCTGCCTGCCGGACGAGCTGTTTCTGCTGCGGGAGGAAGCGGTCGAGGGGCCGGCCGAGAAGTCGGTCAACGGGTCGGTCAACGGGTCGGCCGAGGAGTGGGTCGGGGCGGCGGTCGGGGAGGACGCCCCGCCGCTCGACCTCGCGCGCCGGCTGTGGCGCGGGCTCGTCCCGGCGCAGGTGCGGCGCGGGCTGCGGCGCCACCCGGCGTGGCGCCGGCCGGCCGACTCGGTGAACGGAGGACGGGGATGAGCCAGGACGTCTGCGTGGTCGGGCTGGGCCGGCTGGGCCTGCCGCTGGCGGTGCAGTTCGCGCTGAAGGGCCACCGGGTGACCGGCGCGGACATCGCGCCCGGCGTGGTGGACGGCGTCAACCGGGGCGTGCCGCCGTTCCCCCGGGAGGCGGGCCTGGACCAGGCGCTCAAGCGGGTCGTCGCCGAGGGCCGGCTGCGGGCCACCACCGACACCACGGCCGCGGCGGCCGGGGCCGAGGTCGTGGTGCTGGTCGTCCCGCTGGTCACCGCCGCCGACGGCACCCCGGACTTCGCCCCGCTCGACGCGGCCACCGACGCCGTCGCGGCCGGGCTGCGCCGGGGCGCCCTGGTCAGCTACGAGACCACCCTGCCCGTCGGCACCACCCGGGAGCGCTGGGCGCCCCGGCTGGCGGCCGGGTCGGGGCTCGCGGCCGGGACGGACTTCGCGCTGGTGTTCAGCCCGGAACGGGTCCGCATCGGACGGGTCCTCGCCGACCTGCGGCGCTACCCCAAGCTGGTCGGCGGCCTGGACGCGTCCTCCACCCGGCGCGGCGGCGAGTTCTACCGGGCGGTGCTGGACTTCGACCCGCGCCCGGACCTGCCCCGGCCCAACGGCGTCTGGGAGCTGGCCTCGGTGGAGGCGGCCGAGTTCAGCAAGCTCGCGGAGACCACGTACCGGGACGTCAACATCGCGCTGGCCAACCAGTTCGCCCGGTACGCGGACGAGGTCGGGGTGGACTTCGCGGAGGTCGTCGACGCCTGCAACTCCCAGCCGTACAGCCACCTGCACCGGCCGGGCATCGCGGTCGGCGGGCGCTGCATCCCGGTCTACCCGCGGCTGTACCTGTGGAACGACCCGGGCGCGACGGTGGTCCGGGCGGCGCGCGAGGCCAACCTGGCGGTGCCGGAGTACGCGGTGGGCATGCTCGCGGGGGCGGTGCCGGGCGGGATCGCCGGGCAGGGCGTGCTGGTGCTCGGCGCCTCCTACCGGGGCGGGGTCAAGGAGACGGCGTACTCCGGGGTGTTCCCGCTGGTCGAGGCGGTGCGCTCGGCGGGCGCGCGGCCGTACGTCGCCGATCCGCTGTACGAGGCGGAGGAGTTGGCGGCGCTGGGGCTGCCGCCGTACGTCGGGGAGCCGGTGGTGGCGGCGGTGCTGCAGGCGGACCACCCGGAGTACCGGGACCTGACGCCGGTGGACCTGCCGGGGGTGCGGGTGCTGCTGGACGGGCGGCGGTGCACGGACCCGAAGCGCTGGGCGGGCACGGACGTGCGGCGGATGGTGCTGGGCGGGGGGTGAGTCCCCGTCCGGTGCCGGGCCTGAACCCCCGTCGGTCCGGTGCGCGGTGCCTGCCCGGGGCGCGTGATCGCGAGGCGCGCCCCCGTCCGCGCCGGGCACCGGGCAGACTGGCGGGGTGAGTGACGATGCCTTCAGCGGGACCGGCCCCGGAGTCCGGTTCACCGCGGCCGACGAGGAGAAGAGACGCGGCGTCCGCCGGATGAAGACCATCGCGACCGGCCTGCTGGCCTTCGCGACCCTGGTCTTCGCCCTGGCCACCTGGGCAGAGGCGGCCGGCGCCGGACCCTGGGCGGGGTACGTGGCGGCCGCCGCCGAAGCGGGCATGGTCGGCGCGCTGGCCGACTGGTTCGCGGTGACCGCGCTGTTCCGCAGGCCGTTCGGCCTGCCGATCCCGCACACCGCGATCATCCCGACCAAGAAGGACGCCTTCGGCCGTTCGCTCGGCGACTTCGTCGGCGAGAACTTCCTCTCCGGGCACGTGGTGCGCGGCCGCCTGGCGGCGCTCGGCATCGGCCGCCGGCTGGGGGAGTGGCTGGCCGCGCCGGGCAGCGCCGAGCGGGTCACCAAGGAGGCCTCGGCGGCGCTGCGCGGCCTGCTCGCGGTGCTCCGCGACGACGACGTGCGGGCGGTGGTCGCCGAGGCGGTGACCAGGCGGGCCGCCGCCACCTCGGTGGCCGAGCCGATGGGCCGGATGCTCGGCAAGGTGGTCGCCGACGGCGGGCACCACGGAGTGGTGGACCTGGTCGCGGTCCGGGCGCACGGCTGGCTGACCGCCAACCACGAGGAGGTGGTCCAGAAGGTCACCCAGAAGACTCCGGGCTGGACGCCCCGGTTCATCGACCACCAGGTCGGCGAGCGGGTCTACAAGGAGCTGCTGCGCTTCGTCACCGACATCCGGGACGACCCCGACCACCCGGCCCGCGGCGCGGTCGACAAGTTCCTCGCCGACTTCGCGACCGAGCTGCAGACCGACCCGGAGACCATCGCCAGGGTCGAGCGGGCCAAGGGCGAGCTGCTGACCCGCCCCGAGGTGCAGGACCTGATCAACTCCACCTGGGCGGCCGTGCGCACCCTGGTGATGGGCGCCGCCGAGGACGAGGACAGCGAACTGCGCCGGCGCATCCGCGACGGAGTGCGCCGCTTCGGCGAGCGCCTGGCCACCGACCCCAAGCTCCAGGCCAAGGCGGACGGCTGGCTCCAGGACGCCGCCCAGTACCTGGTCGACACCTACCGCACCGAGATCACCTCGCTGATCTCCGAGACGGTGGCGGGCTGGGACGCCGACGACGCCTCCCGCAAGATCGAGGCCAACGTCGGCCGCGACCTCCAGTTCATCCGGATCAACGGCACCGTGGTCGGCGCCCTGGCCGGGCTGCTGATCCACACCGTGGCGGTCGCGCTCGGGGGGTGATCGCCCGGCGGCGGTCGCGATCGGGATGATCACCCGTTGGCGGTTCCGGGCACGGCCTATCCTTGGCGGCACTGTCGTCGGTGCGCGTGACGCGTGACGTCGCGCGTGAAGAAACGTGAAGAAGGAAGAAGGGAACGACCGTGGTCCAGCCGGACGGAAGTCGGATCGGGAACCCCACAGAGCGGAGCATCGAGGCGTTCATCGCCGGGATGCCCAAGGCGGAGCTGCACGTCCACCACGTCGGCTCGGCCTCGCCGCGCGTCGTCGCCGAGCTGGCCGCGCGCCACGCCGGCAACTCCAAGGTGCCGACCGACCCGGCGGCGCTCGCCGAGTACTTCACCTTCACCGACTTCGCGCACTTCGTCGAGGTCTACCTGAGCGTCGTGGACCTGGTCCGGGACGCCGAGGACGTCCGCGCGCTCACCTACGGCGTGGCCGAGGACATGGCCCGGCAGAACATCCGGTACGCCGAGCTGACCATCACCCCGTACTCCTCGGTCCGCCGGGGCATCCCCGAGGTCGCCTTCATGGAGGCGATCGAGGACGCCCGGCTGCGCGCCGAGAAGGAACTCGGCGTGGTGCTGCGCTGGTGCTTCGACATCCCGGGCGAGGCGGGGCTGGAGTCGGCCGAGGTGACCGCCCGGCTGGCCACCGAGCGGGCCCCCGAGGGCCTGGTCAGCTTCGGCCTGGGCGGCCCGGAGATCGGCGTGCCGCGCCCCCAGTTCAAGCCGTACTTCGACCGGGCCCGGGCGGCCGGCCTGCGCAGCGTCCCGCACGCGGGCGAGACCACCGGGCCGGAGACGGTCTGGGACGCGATCCGGGTGCTCGGCGCCGAGCGCATCGGGCACGGCACCCAGGCGGTGAAGGACCCCGCGCTGATCGACCACCTGGGCGAGCACCGGATCCCGCTGGAGGTCTGCCCGACCTCCAACATCGCGACCCGGGCCGTGGAGCGGATCGAGGACCACCCGATCAAGCGGATGGTGGACGCCGGGCTGCTGGTGACGGTCAACAGCGACGACCCGCCGATGTTCGGCACCGACCTCAACACCGAGTACGCGGTGGCGGCGCGGCTGCTGGACCTGGACGAGGCCGGGGTGGCGGGGCTGGCCCGCAACGCCGTCGAGGCCTCCTTCCTGGACCGGGCGGGCAAGACCCGGCTGGCCGGGGAGATCGACGCCTACCTGGCGGGCTGGCTGCAGCCGTAGCCCCCGGCTCCCCGCGTTGCACCACGGTGCACCGCGTTCCCCTGCGTTCCCTCGCGTTTCCCCTGGTGAACCGCCCCGTCGACCCCGGTCGGCGGGGCGGTTCCGTTGTCGGCGCCAGGGCCGTTCGGGTGATGGTGCCAAAGTGGTGCCACTAATGACTCGACATGGCGCCACGGCTGTGCCAAGCTATCGGACATGGACCTCACGCCGTATGTGGAAAACCTCCGGAACGAGCTCGCGGTGGCCGCCGCCACCGGCGGGGACGAAGCCCGCGCGCTGGCCGAGCGGCTGACGCTCCCGCTGGAGTCGGCCGTGCGGCTCACCCTGCTCAACGCGCTCTCGGCCGCCATGGGCGAAGTCACCCGTGACCTCGCCCCCGGCTCGGTGGACGTGCGTCTGCGTGGCCTCGACCCGGAGTTCGTGGTGACGGCGCCGCCCGGGTCGGACGCCTTCCACGGCGATCTGCCGCCGGTGGTGCCGCCGGTGGCACCGGTGGTGCCACCCGTCGTGCCGGTGGCGCCGCCGGTGGTGCCCTCGGGGGCGGCGGAGCCGGACGAGACGGGCACCGCCCGGATCAACCTCCGCCTGCCCGCCCACCTGAAGGCCCGGGCGGAGGAGGCCGCCGCCGAGGCCGGCCTCTCGCTCAACGCCTGGCTGGTCCGGGCCCTGGCCGGCGCGCTGGAAGGCGGCGAGCCGGCCCGCCGTCCGGTGGTCGACCCGCCCGGCCGGGTCGCTCGCAGCGTCGGCGGCCAGGGCTTCACCGGCTGGGTCCACTAGTACCTCCGTAGTACCAGGAACGTCTGCACCACCTTCTGCACCTTCGACGTCACCCCCGCTCCCACCAGCGGGAACACCCACACGAGTCAAGAGGACGGGACAACCATGCCTACGTACGAGATCGACGGTCCGATTTCCGCCATCCTCGAGTTCGACATCGGCTCGGTCTGGATCAAGGCGGGCAAGCGCACCGACGCCGTGGTCGAGGTCCGGCCGGCCAACCCGGCCAAGGAGGCGGACGTCAAGGCCGCCGAGCAGACCCAGGTCGACTTCTCCGGCGGCCGGCTCGGGATCAAGGCCCCCAAGCAGCGCTCCGTGTTCACCAGCAAGAAGGGCGGGATCGAGATCCTGGTCGAGCTGCCGGCCGGCTCCGACGTCCACAGTGAGTCGCCGATGGCCGAGTTCGTCACCGAGGGGCCGCTCGGCGACTGCCGCCTGAAGACCTCGCTCGGCCGGATCCAGGTCGAGAGCGCCGAGAACGCCCGGCTGGACAGCGGCTTCGGGGACGTCCGGCTCGGGGCGACGACCGGGGACGCCGAGGTGTCCGGCGCCGGCCGGATCGAGATCGGCTCCGTCGGGGGCCGGCTGACGGTCAAGAACAGCATCGGCGACACCGAGATCGACGAGGTGCACGGCGAGCTGCACGCCAACGCCTCCAACGGCCGCATCCACATCGGCGTGGCCGAGGGGAACGTGGACGCCAAGTCGGCGCACGGCCACATCCGGGTCGGCCGGGTGGTCCGCGGCCAGGTCACCCTGCAGACCAGCCTGGGGGACGTGGAGGTCGGCATCGCGGAGGGCACCGCGGCCTGGCTGGACGTGCACAGCAAGGTCGGCGGCGTCCGCAACGACCTCGGCCCCACCCAGGGCCCGGGCGACGCGATGGAGACGGTCGAGGTCCGCGGCCGCACCCAGGTCGGCAACGTCGTCGTCCGGAGGGCCTGATGGCGGCCGTCTCGGCAGTCCCGGTGAGGCCGGTGGTCCCGGCCGGCCCGGCGATCTCGGCCGTCGGGCTCACCAAGTCCTACGGGGACAAGGCGGTCCTGAAGGGCGTCGACCTGGAGATCCCGGCGGGCAGCGTGTTCGCGCTGCTCGGGCCCAACGGCGCGGGCAAGACCACCACCGTGGAGATCCTCTCCACCCTGATCCCCGCCGACGGCGGCTCGGCCCGGGTGGCCGGGCACGACGTGGAGCACGGGGCCGACGGGGTGCGCCGGGCGATCGGGGTGACGGGCCAGTTCTCGGCGGTGGACAACCTGCTCACCGCCGAGGAGAACCTCATGCTGATGGCCGACCTCAACCACCTCCGCCGTCGGGAGGGGCGGAGGCGGACGGAGGACCTGCTGCGGCGCTTCGACCTCACCGAGGCCTCCCGCAAACCCGTCGCCACCTTCTCCGGCGGCATGCGGCGCAAGCTCGACCTGGCGATGACCCTGGTCGGGGACCCGAAGGTGATCTTCCTGGACGAGCCGACCACCGGGCTCGACCCGCGCAGCCGGCGCACCATGTGGGAGATCATCCGGGGCCTGGTCGCCGACCACGGGGTGACGATCTTCCTCACCACCCAGTACCTGGACGAGGCCGACCAACTCGCCGACCGGATAGCCGTCCTGGACGGCGGCCGGATCGTCGCCGAGGGCACGGCCGAGGAGCTGAAGCGGCTCGCCCCCGGCGGGCGGATCCGGCTCCAGTTCGCGGACGCCGCCCGACTGACCGCCGCGGCCGCGCTGTTCGAGTACGCCAGGGCCGACGCCGAGGCGCTGCGGCTGGAGATCCCGGGGGACAACTCCGTCCTCACCGTGAAGGCCGTGCTGGACGCGCTCGACAACGCGTCCGTACCGGCCGAGTCGCTGGTCGTGGAGACGGCCGACCTGGACGACGTGTTCCTGCAGCTCACCGGGGAGGGTGTGCGATGAGTACGGCCACGGGGACGGCCGGCTACGTGCTCAGCGACTCGCTGACCATGCTGCGCCGCAACCTCAAGCACGCGCTGCGGTACCCGTCCCTGACCTTCGCGGTCGTGGTGATGCCGGTCATGATGCTGCTGCTCTTCAACTACGCCTACGGCAGCACGCTGGGCGCCGGCATCGGCGGCGGCGACTACATCGACTACGTGACGCCCGGCATCGTGCTGATGGCGGCCACCTCCGGGTCGCTGGTCACCGCGATCGGCATCTGCACCGACATGACCGAGGGCATCGTCAACCGCTTCCGCACGATGGCCATATCGCGGTCCGCCTTCCTGGCGGGGCACGTCGTCGGCAGCGTCATCCAGACCATGATCGGGCTGGTGCTGGTGATCGGCGCGGCCCTGGCGATGGGCTTCCGGCCGAACGCCGGGCCGGTGGAGTGGCTGGCCGCGACGGGCCTGCTGCTCTTCCTCACCGTCGCCCTGACCTGGATATCGGCGGGCATCGGCCTGGTGGCCAAGACGGTCGAGAGCGCCAGCAACATGCCGATGCCGCTGCAGTTCCTGCCCTTCATCGGCAGTGCCATCGTGCCGACCGACTCCATGCCGACGGCACTGCGCTGGTTCGCCGAGTACCAGCCCTTCACGCCCATGATCGAGACCCTGCGCGGGCTGCTGCTCGGCACCGGGGTCGGCACCAGCGGCTGGAGCGCCCTGGCCTGGTGCACCGTGCTGACGCTGATCGGCTTCTTCTGGTCGAGGAGCGTCTTCTACCGGCGGTGACGGGGGTACGGCCGGTAGCCGGAGCGGCCCGGACGACGGAGCGCCCGTCGTCCGGGCCGTCAGGTGTCCCCGTAGTAAAGTCCCGGCAAAGGACGACTCCGGGGGGAGCAAATGACAGGCACGCGCCGCACGCAGGTCGTGTGGTGGCTCAGAGGCGCGGCGCTGGTGGCCTTCCTGGTGTACCTGCCGGGCTACTTCTCCTCCCGTCAGGGCGGGTTGGTCGAGGTCGAGCGCTGGCTGAACCACCCCGTGCTGCTGCTCGGGACGGCGGTCGCGCTGGCCATGGCCTCGGCGGTGGCCCAGTTCGAGTTCCGCACCCGATGGGCGCAGATCGGCTGCGCGGCCGTCCTGTCACCGCTCCTCGTCGTCGGCGCGGCGGTCGGGGCCCTGGCGTACTTCTTCGGGGGCGACGGCCGACTGGTCGACCGCAAGCCCGCCCCGGACCGCTCCGACCACGTGCTGAGCATCACCGACATCGCCTTCTCGATCGACCCGGTCTACCGGGTGGAGCTGGTGTCCGGCACCGGCTGGTCGGCCCGCCACTGGAGCCTCGGCACCTGGGGCGAGGAGGAGGGCTTCCTCCGGGCCGACTGGTCCGGCCCGGGCGAGATCACGGTGACGCTGGAGCACGAGACCAGGGTCTTCACCGTCGCCAAGGGCGGGACGCTGGGCGAGCCTTCGGTGACGCCCAGGCCCCGACGGTCCCTGTAGTAGGGTCCGCGCCGAAGATCGGTCGAGCAACGCCGGGGGGCGGGGATGACAGCGGCACGCCGCAGACGGATCGCATGGGGGCTCAGAGGGGTGGCGGCCGCGGCGCTGCTGGCGTACGCGGCGGGTCGGCACGCGTCCCGGTCGGGCGGGCTGGTGGTGGTCGAGCGCTGGCTGAACCATTCGGTCCTGCTGGTCGGGTCGGCGGTCCTGCTGATCGTGGTCTCGCTGGTCATCGAGTTGGAGTTCCGCACCTGGCTGTCGCAGGTCGGCTGTGCCGTCGGCCTGGTGGCGCTGATCTTCGGCGGGGTGCCGATCGCGTTCCTGGCCATCGTCCTGAGCCGTGACGGCTGGACCGAGCGGACGGCCGCCCCGGGCCACCCTGACCGGGTACTCACCGTCACCGACATCGCGTTCTCGATCGACCCGGTCTACCGGGTGGAGCTGGTGTCCGGCACCGGATGGTCCGCCCGCCACTGGAGCATGGGTATCTGGGACACCGAGCGGACCGACTTCGTCCGCGTCGACTGGTCCGGGCCGGACCGGATCACGATCACCAGGGACGCGAAGGTCACGGTCTTCGACGTCCGCCCGGACGGGAGCCTGAGCGCTCCTCGGGAAGCACCCCGACCCCAAGGCCCGTTCATGCCTCGTTGAGGCTTCGCCGGGGCCGGCCCTCCTCGCGTTGCCGGGGGGAGGGCCCGGCCGCCGGCCCCGGCGGTAAGGCGTCACCAGCGGTCGATGCCCATGGTGGCGGCCGCGCTGTGGACGGCGTTGTAGTGCGGGATCGACATGTCGGACTTCTTCTGGTTGACCGGCAGGTTGCGGTCGGCGGCGCGGAACTCGTCGCGGGCCTCCGCGAGCAGGCTGGTGCCGTGGGAGACCGGGACGTCCTTGGTGCCGTGCGCCGGGTGCGACTTGGCGGCCGTCTTGCTGCCGGCGTTGATCAGGGTGCCGCGCGCCTGGTTGTAGTCGGCGACCTTGATCGTCTTCGGGTTGCGGACTTCCGCCTGGGCCTCGGCCGTCGACGGTGCCTGCTCGGCGGCCACGGCGGCGGGAGCGGCGGTGAGCGCACCCGTCACGAGGACGGTCGCGAGGGCGTTCCGAAGGGTCCTGTGCATGAGGGTGTCCTTCCGATGGGAAGTCGTCGGGGATTCGCCCCCGTCCGTGAGCACCGGAACAGTCGGGATGCGAACGTCTCGGCCCTACCCGGGGCTCCGGTGTCGGAAAACCGGCTTCCGCTCGGGAAGTTCGCCGACGATGAGATCAGGCCTTTTCACGATTTTTCTTCCATAGCACTGATGGAGTGACGAGATGGAGACCGATCAGCCCGGTCCCGGCGACATCGAGCGGTGGTTCGAGGCCGTCGCGGACGGCCGGGCGAGCCGGGACGAGGCCGACCGCTGGGCGGCGCGGTGGTTCCTCGACGACGACCTGCGGTGGGACGAGGTGTCGCTGTGGGCCCTGGATCTGCTGCACGGCATCGATCTGCGGGCCGGCCCCGGCGGCCCGTACCTGCACGACGAGGAGCAGGTGCGGGAGTGGCTCGCCGAGTTGAGGCGCCGTCGCGGCGTCCACGAGTCCGGTGGCGGCCCGACTCGGCTCGGCGGGTGAGGTGCCCGGCGGGGCGAGGGGGCGGCGGGGCGGGGCTGCGCCGTCGGGTGCGGGTCAGGCTTGCTGGTCCAGCGCGGCGAGCAGCCGGCCCGCGCGTCCGTTCGCCACGGCGAAGGCGAGGTGGTCGTGGTAGTCGCGGGTCTCGACGATCAGGCCGTCCCGGACGCGCAGGACCTGGATGTTGGGGGTGCGGAAGGTGCGGCCGGTGGCGGGGTGCAGGGCCTCGTAGTCGAACTCGGCGATCACCACCTCGGGGTCGTCGGTCCCGTGGACGTGAATGTTCTCCGCGCGCAGCCGGATGGCGTCGGCGGCCGCCAGGGCGGCGAAGCGCTGACGGAGTTCGTCCCGGCCCTGGATGCGGCGCGGGGGAGTGGGCGAGAAGACGATCTCCACCACGGCGTCCTCGGCGTAGAGGGCGGGGAGTTCACTCCACCTGCCCGCCGAGATGAGGTCCAACAGCCGCGCGTGAACCTCGCGGGGCGTGGCTGGTGCGGACATGGCTGACCTCCGGGATCTCGCCGCCTACAATCGGATAGGCGACTCCGTTTCCGACGATACGGATACGCCACTCCGTTTGTCCAGGGATGGTGAGGTCCTCATGACGTCCGATCAGACTCCGTCCAGTGGCGACGCGAAGCCCCTGCGCGCCGACGCGAGGCGCAACCGTGCGCGACTGCTGGAGGTCGCCGAGGCGGTCTTCACCGAGCGGGGCACCGGCGCGTCCACGGAGGAGATCGCCCGCGAGGCGAAGGTCGGCATCGCCACCGTGTTCCGGCACTTCCCGACGAAGGAAGCGCTGCTGGAGGCGGTGCTCGTCCGGCGGCTGGAGCGGCTGGGGGAGGAGGGGCGGCGCCTGGCGGAGGAGGCCGGGCCGGGGGATGCCCTCTTCGCCTTCTTCGACCTGGTGCTGGACCAGTCGCCGGCCAAGAACGCCTTCGCCGCGGCCCTCGCGGATGCCGGGGTCGACGTCAGGGCGGCGACGTCGGAGGCCGGTCGCGCCCTGCGCGAGGTGCTCACCGCACTGCTCGACGACGCCCAGCGGGCCGGCGCGGCGCGGCGGGACCTGGAGGTGCCGGAGCTGACGGCGATCCTGGTCGGCACCTGCCGCATGCTGGAGCACCTGGATGGCCACCCGGAGGCCGCCGGACGCGCCCGCGCGGTCGTCCGCGACGGCCTGAAGGCGGGGGCGGGGGCGTGAGTGGAGTGGAAAGTCGGACTCCCCGACTTTCCACTCCCGGTGAGGACGCGCTGGGGGCGGGGAACGCGGAAGGGTCCGGCATCCTGGTGGATGCCGGACCCTTCCGACTGTGGAGCGCCAGGCCCGGGTTGCACGGACTCTTCCTACTGAAAGTAGGACGTGCTCTGGTAGCACCGCTGACGCCTGACGAGGAATCATCTCCCTCGCGACATCAGGAATATTAGCAGCTCAGCGCCGGTGCGACGAATCGGGGCCGTGGAGCGCTCTCGTCATGAAGGTGCTGTTCGGGTCGGGTCGGTAGTCCGCGAAGGGTTCGCAGGGGACGAACCCGAACTTTTCGTACAGCTTCCTGGCCGGCAGGAAGAAGTCGGTCGAGCCGGTCTCCAGGCTCAGCCTGGTGAAGCCCATGCGGGTGGCCTCGGTGATGATGTGCTCCAGCAGCAGGGAGGCGACGCCGCTCCGCTTGCGCAGGGGCGCGGTGCGCATCGACTTGAGTTCGGCGTGGTGGGCGTCCAGGCGCTTGATCGCGCCGCAGCCGACCAGGACGCCGCCGTCCCGCACCGACCAGAACGTGATCCCGGGCCCGCGGAGGGCGTCGAGATCGAGGGCGTGGGTGCTCTCCGGCGGGGAGGTGGCCCGCATCTGCCGGACGTGGTCGGCGAGGAAGTCGGCGATCTCGGGACCGGAGAGGTCGTCCGCCGCGATCTGCATGGTTGCTCCTGTCCCGAGCCGTGAACGCGGAAGGGTCCGGCACCCTGGTGGATGCCGGACCCTTCCGACTGTGGAGCGCCAGGCCCGGGTTGCACGGACTCTTCCTACTGAAAGTAGGACGTGCTCTGGTAGCACCGCTGACGCCTGACGAGGGATCGTCTCCCTCGCGACGTCAGGAATATTAGCAGTTCAGCGCGCGTGCTTCGAATCGCGGCCCGGGGGTCACGAACGCGGAAGGGTCCGGCACCCTGGTGGATGCCGGACCCTTCCGACTGTGGAGCGCCAGGCCCGGGTTGCACGGACTCTTCCTACTGAAAGTAGGACGTGCTCTGGTAGCACCGCTGACGCCTGACGAGAGATCATCTCTCTCGCGACGTCAGGAACAGTAGCAGGTCAGAGCCCGTGTGCCGAATCGGTGGAGTCAGGCGTCGAACTCGCCGGCGCGGATGGCAGAGACGAGGTCGCGCCACTCGCTGACATCAAGTTGGGCGATGGCGTCCGGCCGAAGGCTGCTGCGGACATAGACGGCATCGGGGCCTATGGCAACCTCAGGACAATTGTTGCCATCGCCGCAGGCACGGGGCCTGTGCCAAGCGAGTTCTTCCATAAGGGCCTCACAGGCTATTCATGATGCTGGAGATCGCGTCGCGGGAGGCCGATGGATTGAGCGCACGGTCACGCATCGCCCCGAGGATGCTCCGGTAGTTCTCCGGCTGGTTCATCTCGGTCAGAAACGCTGGCGATCCTACGGAGTCCAGTTGCACCGTATCGAGGCGAGGTACGGGCCCACTCGCGTACAGCACGGCTTGACCCGCTCCCTTGAAACCGCCGGCCTTGAACTCAAGCAGTCGCAAGGTCACGTTGGGAGCCTCGGAGAGTGCAAGCAAGTGCTTCAGCTGTGATCTGGCGACAGCTGTTCCTCCGAACTCCATGCGAAGCGCGGCCTCGTGCACGATCGCTTCGTAGTTGAGGGGGTCACTTCGCGTTAGCAACTCGGCTCGGCGCATCCGGTTCTCGACTCGTGCTTCGATGTTCAGTGGCCGCAGCGGAGGGTAGACCTCGCGAAAGATCGCCCGCGCTGTCTCCTCGGTCTGCATGAGCCCAGGCGTGTGACAGATCTGGTAGGTCACCAGTGCGCTGGCGTAGTGCTCGACCTCGGAAATCTCAAGGATCCCGGCAGGGACCAAGCCTCTGTGCTCCTCCCACCACCCCTTGACGCGGTCGGCGGCCATCGCGGCGACGGCGTCGACGTACTCGGAGTCGGCTTCCTCGTACTCGGCGGCGAGCGCGAGGACCCGCTCGGCGCTGATCGGGTAGGTGCCCTGCTCGATCAGCGTGACCTTGCTGCGGTCCAGCCCAAGGACGGAAGCAGCATCTCCGGCCGTGCGTCCGGCGGCCTCTCGCATCTTCCGCAGCTCGATGCCGACGCGCTTCCGACGGGCGGTTGGGGTAGGTGGCATCTGCCCAGCATCCACCGCGCGTGCGGGATGAGTCCAGCGAGCAGATAGGCACAACTTCCTGAGCACGCTAGCAAATTTGCTATCCGATGCTCTACAGTCTGTGATGCACCGATCACCGAGCGGAGCGTCAGTAACGCTGCTCGGGCACCGAAGAACACCCATGTCCAGTGGGTTCGTTCACGGCGACGCATCCGCCGGTCTCACCCTTCCCCTCCGGGAGACGCTGTGCGTGACCTCAACTCCCCCTCCCTCACCCTCTCCCGCGACGCCCTGCGCGACGGGATGACCAGTGCCGGTTGGCCGCCCTCCCTCATCGCGGACGCCGAACTCGCCATGGTCGAGCTCATCGTCAACGCCTGGCGCCACGGCGAGACGGCCTCGCCCGTCATCCTGATCCACCACCGCGCCAACACCCTGCGCGTCGCGGTCTCCGACCGCAGTCCGCTCCCCCCGGAGGTGGGCCCCCTCGCCCTCCTCTCCGAGACCGGTCGGGGCCTCCAGCTCGTCGCCGGCCTCACCCACCGCTGGGGTGTCGACCCCCAACACCTCGGCAAGACCGTCTGGTTCGAGCTGGACGGTGTCGCGTGAGCGCCCACCACCCCATCCATCCCGCCGACCCGGCCCTGCTCCACCTGACCTCGCGCCAGGTCGCCGAGCTGATCGTCGAACTCCGCACCGGGGGCCGCGAGTTCGGCCTCCTCTGGCCGTCCGCGATCCCCGGTGACATCAACCTCCGGGGTCATCGCCTGGTCGACGTCGGCAACATCCCGGCCAGCACCCTGATCAACCTCCTCGCGCTCATCCGCGAGTTCAGGCGTAGCCGGGACGTGTGCCACTGCCGCTTCGAGGGTCCTTAGGGATGCTCCGCCGCCCGGTCGGGTGGGAGACTCCCTGGGTCACGACGACCCAAGGAGCCCCACGGCATGGCAACCGGTGCCACCGACGAGCCGGAGTCGGCAACGTCCATACCCGGCCGACGAATTCTCGATCTCCTGGACAAGGCCATCGAGCTCCAGACCCCGCTGGTGCGCAAGAACATCGCCCGCGCCCGGCAGCGGAACCCGGAGGCGACCCCGGAGCAGGTGATCCGCAACCTGGAACGCATGTACGTCAGCGCCCTGGCCGGGACGGGTGCCGCGGTCGGCGGAGTCGCCGCCGCTCCCGGTGTCGGCACGGGAGTGGCGCTGGCCCTGTCGGCGGGCGAGTTCCTCTCCTCCTTCGAGCTGAGCGCCCTCTTCGCGCTCTCGGTGGCCGAAGTCCACGGCGTTCCCATCGACGAACTCGAGCGCCGCCGGACGATCGTCATGGGCGTCATGCTCGGCGGGAGCGGCGCCGGCACCATCACGAAGGTCGCCGAGCGTACCGGGCAGCACTGGGGCCGCCAGGTCGTCGCCAAAGTGCCGATGGAGACGCTGCGGCAGATCAACAAGATCCTCGGGAGGCACTTCGTCACGAAGTACGGGACCAAGCAGGGCATCATCGTTCTCGGCCGGGTGGCGCCGTTCGGCATCGGCGCCGTGATCGGCGGCGGCGCCAACGCGGGCCTCGCCGCTCTGACGGTGCGGGCCTGCCGCCGCGCCTTCGGCCCGGCTCCGACCTCGTGGCCGGAGCCGGAGCGCGACGCTCCCTCCACGCCGCCGGAGCGGGCTACCGAGGAGGACGGGAAGTCCGACAGGGAGATCCCGACGCCGTGATGGATCAGCTCCCTGGCTGTCCCGTCCCGGGAGCTTGTGGACTGGCGAGTCAGGTGGCCTGCTGAGCGCCCGACGCGGTCGGGGATCTTGGCGATGACGGTCAGCCATGCCCTCGGCATCCGAGCCCCCCGAGATCCCCGACTTCGTCACCCGCGATCAGCTCTGCGTCTCCTCGCGGCGTCCCAGAGCGGCCGCATCGGGTATGACGAGCAGCTTGCCGGTGGTACGCCGAGCCTCCAGATCACTGTGGGCCTGGGCGGCCTCGGACAATGCGTAGCGGCCCGTCACGGTGACCTCAAGTGCCTTGGAGCGCACCCACTCGAACACATCGGCGGCCCGTCGGAGCAGTTCGGACCGATCGGCGATGTAGTCCCCGAGGCTGGGCCGGATCAGGGTCAGCGAACCGCCGTGGGCGAGCCGAATCGGGTCGAACGGCGGCACGGCACCACTTGCCGCGCCGAAGAGCACGAGATGGCCACGGGTTCGCAGGCTGGCGAGGCTCGCATCGAAGGTGTGCGCGCCGACGCCGTCGAAGACCACCGGCAGTCCCTGGCCGCCGTTGAGCCGCCTCACCTCGGCTGCGAGGTCGTCGACCGCGGACGAGAGGATCACCTCGGCGGCCCCGGCGCGCTTCGCCAGCCCGGCCTTCGCCGCAGTCGACGTCGTGCCGATCACCCTGCCGCCGAGATGGGTGATGAGCTGGGTCAGAAGCAGCCCCATGCCACCGGCAGCCGCATGCACGAGCACCGTGTCGCCTCCCTGGACCGGGTAGGCGTCCTTGACGAGATAGTGCGCGGTCATGCCCTGGAGGAGCACGGCGGCGGCTGTCTCGAAGCCGATGTCGTCGGGCAGCGGCACCAGCCGGGAGGAGTCCACGACGGCCCGCTCGGCATACGTGCCGGGAGTCTCCACCCAACCGACCCGGTCCCCCACTGCGACGTCCGCGACGCCGGGACCGACTTCGACGACCGTGCCGGCGCCCTCGGCGCCCGGGGTGAAGGGCAGCGGGAGGCTGTACCTGCCCTCGCGGTGGTAGACGTCGAGGAAGTTGACCCCGGATGCGGCGACCTCCACGACCGCCTCGCCCGGACCGGGCCGCGGCTGGTCCACCTCGGCCTCCTGCAGCACCTCGGGACCGCCCACTTCGTACACCTGAATCGCTCGCATGACCCCTCCAATAACGGCTCGTGCCCCACCAACCCCGTTGACGGCGATCCGATTCCCGGCAAGGGGCAATACACCCGGGCCGGGGCGGGAGGCGATGATGTGCGCCATCCGTCAGGCAGGCGTGGTCACCGGCGCTGGCGCGGGGCCGGGGGACGCGAGGCCCACTGTGGTCATGCGCCGATGTCGGGTCAGCCCTCGGCCTGCGTGTAGGCGTTGAAGCGCAGGTACAGCCCGATGTGTGCCGGAACACCCGGTGCGATGGTCCGGTAGCTGCACAGCTCCTGCACGCCGGTGTCGCCCTCCGGCAGCCCGGCCGTCAGGCGGCTGAGGACCTCGGCGTGCGGGCGCGGGTCGACTCCCTCGATCCGCATCAGCTCCGCGACGCGCGCGGCGGCCTCGGCGTCGCTGCGGGCGTTGCCGGGCAGCCGCAGGTAGACGTTGGCCTCCTCGGGGCCGACCGCGCCCTCGCGGAACGCCAGGCAGGTCATCGGCTCGTTGTCCACGATCCCGCCGTCGATCCCGCCGTCCCGCCCGTAGATCACGGCCCGTGCGCGGGCCGCCCGCACCGAGTCGTGGCGGTGCGCCAGTGCGGCCACCGTGTCCAACTCGTCCATCGGCATGGGGAGGTGGCGGAAGTAGACCTTCACCCGCGAGGCGCTTCCGCCGTCCAGGTCGAGGGCGAAGAACTCCACCTCGTGCCCCCGCCGGGCGAGTTCGTCGCAGCGCCGTCCCACCGGCTCCCAGGCCGCAGCCAGCCCCAGTCGGTGCATGGCCTCCGCCATCACCTCGTGGGTGCGGTCCAGGCCGTGCGCCTGCGGGTTGAGGTAGACCTTGTAGTGCGGACGCTCGCCGGGCTGCCAGGCCAGGGAGTGCCAGACGGTGGGCCGGTTGCGGTCGGGATCGGGCGTGACGAACAGGTCCTCGACGTCGAGGTACCGCGCGATGCTCGTTCCCGGCCGATCGGCGAGCCGGCGCGTCAACTGCCGCCCGGCTTCCTGGCATCCGAGCGGCGTGCGGTCGGCGCTCAGCGACTCGAACAGGATGCGGACCTCCGGCCGGCCCGCCTTCCAGCTGACGGAGAGCTCGGCGGGGAAGCCGTCGGAGGAGACGAACGAGGGCGGAGTGCACCGCGTACCGATGGGCTGGGCGCCCCACGGGCTGAGCACGTCCCGCAGGTCCCGCAGTACGCGGGCGGTCTCCGGCTCGCCCGTCCCCAGGCCCCGGCAGACGGCTGTCCACTGCTCTTCCAGGAACTGCCCGAAGCTCTTGTCCGGGGCCTGGAAGGGGGCCAGGGCGGCTGGGGCGTAGCGAAGCTGTGGAGCGGTCACCGGCTCGACGAAACAGGCTCGTTCAACTGCGGGGCCACGCCCTGGTTGGGTTCGTTGAGCTGCACCACGTCGCCCTGGTTGGGCTCGTTCAGCTGCGGAGCCACGCCCTGGTTGGGCTCGTTGCGCTGGCCGATGACCGTCTGGTTGGGTTCGTTGAGCTGCACCACGTCGCCCTGGTTGGGCTCGTTCAGCTGCGGGGCCACGCCCTGGTTGGGCTCGTTGCGCTGGCCGATGACCGTCTGGTTCGGCTCGTTGAGCTGGCCGGCGACGGCGGTGGCCGACATGCCGCCGAGCAGGGCGGCACCCGTCACGACTCCAACTGCCAGCGTTGCCAATACCTTGCGCATCGTTGCTCCTCCCCCTGATCGATGATCAGATTGATCATAGCCATAGGCCTGGTTCCAAAGGTATGAATCTTTCGAACGCATCTCTGGTTCAGTCCGCCTCTGCCCACTCGTCGCCGCAGCCCCTGGAGTCGCCATGTCCGCACCGCAGCAGTCCGCCGACCCGTACGCGGCGACCGGCGTCGTCGGCCCGGCCCCGGAGGGGGTGACCCTGCCGCTGCCGCCGGTCTTCGACTCGGTGGAGGAGGAGCGCCAGTACCGCAAGGAGCAACTGGCGGCCGGGTTCCGGCTGTTCGGCCGGTTCGGCTTCTCGGAGGGCGTCGCCGGGCACATCACCGTCCGCGACCCGGAGAACCCGAGCTGGTTCTGGGTGAACCCGTTCGGCATGAGCTTCAACCAGATCAAGGCCTCCGACCTGATCCTGGTCGACCACGAGGGCACTCTGCTGCACGGCAACCGGCCGGTGAACCGGGCCGCGTTCGCGATCCACTCCCAGGTGCACGCCGCCCGCCCGGACGCCGTCGCCGCCGCGCACTCGCACTCCCTCTACGGCAAGGCGTTCTCCAGCCTCGGCATCCCGCTCGACCCGATCACCCAGGACGCCTGCGTCTTCTTCGAGGACCACGGCCTGTACAGCGACTACCGGGGCGTCGTCACCGAGACCGAGGAGGGCAAGCGGGTGGCCGCCGCGCTGGCGAGCCACAAGGCGGTGATCCTGCAGAACCACGGCCTGCTCACGGTCGGGCAGTCGGTGGCCGAGGCGGTCTGGTGGTTCGTCACCATGGAGCGCTCCTGCCAGGCGCAGCTGCTCGCGATGGCGGCCGGCACCCCCAAGCTGATCGACCGCGAGACCGCGCTGATCACCCGCGACCAGATCGGGACCTCGCTGGCCGGCTGGTTCCAGGCCCGGCCGCTGTGGGACCAGATCACCCTCTCCGACCCCGACCTCTTCGACTGACCGGCTTCCCCGGTCCCGTCCTCGCCCTTCCGAGCCCCGCCCCGACCACGCCGCCGTCCTCGCCCAGCCCTGGAGCAGCCCCGTGTCCACCGCCCCCGCCATGCGCAGGCTCCGGATCGCCGTGTTCGGTGCCGGTTCCATCGGCTGCCACCTCGGCGGCATGCTCGCCTCGACCGCCGAGGTCGCCCTGATCGGCCGCCCGGCGGCGATGGCGGCGATCGACGCGGAGGGGCTGACCCTCACCGGCCCGGGGGAGGCCCGACGCGAGGTGCGGGAGCTGACCGTCGCCGCCGACCCCCGGGCCGCGTCCGGCGCCGACTACGTCCTGGTGACGGTGAAGTCCGCCGACACCGCGACCGCCGCCCGGGAGCTGGCCCCGCACCTCGGCCCCGACACGGTGGTGGTGAGCTTCCAGAACGGCCTGCGCAACGCGGACGCGCTCGCGGCCGCGCTGCCGTCCCATCGGGTGCTGGCCGGCATGGTGCCGTACAACGTGGTGCGGACCGGCGCCGCCGCCTTCCACCAGGGCAGTGCCGGGTCGCTGATGCTGGCCGACGAGGACGGGGCGAACGCGCTCGCCGAGGCGGCTCGGGCGAGCGGTCTGCAGCTGGAGCTGCGGGCGGACATGCCGGCCGTCCAGGCGGCGAAGCTGCTGATGAACCTCAACAACGCGGTCAACGCGCTCTCCGGCCTGCCGCTGCGCGACCAGGTCGGGCAGCTGGCGTACCGGCAGTGCGTGGCGCGCTGCCAGCTGGAGGCGCTGGCGGTGTTCCGGGCCGCCGGGGTGGTGCCGGCCCAGCTCGGGCCGGTGCCGCCGGAGGTGATGCCGCAGGTGCTCGAACTGCCGGACGCGCGGTTCCACGAGCTGGCCGGGGCCAGCCTGCAGATCGACGCCACCGCCCGCTCCTCGATGTGGGAGGACTTCCAGCGGGGCCGCCCCACCGAGATCGACTCGCTCCAGGGCGAGATCGTCGCCCTGGCGGAGCGCCATGGCCTCACCGCCCCCGCCAACTCCCGGCTGATCGCCCTCGTCCGCGAGGCCGAGGCCGCCGCCCCGGGCACCGCCCCGCAGTGGTCCGGCCCCGCCCTGCTCGCCGAACTCACCCCGGCCGGCTAGCGCGGCGCCGGCGCGGCGCGCAGGGTGGCCGATCGTGCTCGGCCGGGGGGAGTTCGGCAGAGCCGCGCTCCCACCCGCTGCGAAGGAAGTCGGCCCGGCCGACTTCCTTCGCGCGGATCGGCAGCCGCTTGTCAGGCGGGTGCCGATCCGCGTCGTGCGGGGCGTGCTCGGGCCTGCCCGTACCGGGGACCCCGCCAGGCCGCGACCAGGCCGTTTCCCATCAGGTCACATCAGGTCAGCGGGCGGTAGAACGGCTGGTCCGGGGCGAAGTTGTGGGAGTGCACCGTGACGTCCTCGCCCCTGAGGTACGCCAGCAGCCAGTCGCCGAAGGTCAGTTCGTCGTAGGGGACGTACTCCAGGGTGTCCGTCTCCAGCACGCCCACGCTCCACGGCGCCGACGGTTCGTCCGGCACGCGCAGGAAGACGAACTCCCCGGTGGTGGCGGTGGCGATCGGCAGCAGCTCGCCGGGGCCCGAGCCGGCCGGGGCGGGGAGGAACTCCGCGTCGTCCTCGTCGCTCCAGTGCTCGATCCAGCCCGCGATCTTCTCGCCCAGGTCCCGGACCGGGTGGCCGGGGTGGTCCAGGTACAGCTGCTCGTTGATCTCCACCGGGCCGTAGGCGTCGGTGAACTCCCGGAAGTCGGCGGGCAGGGAGACCCCGAGCTCCCGCTCCAGCCGCGCCCAGGGGGCCGGGTCGGACCAGTGGAAGCCGGGCTCTCCCAGCAGCGCCCTGATCTCGTCGAGTGTCGCCATTCCGCTCTCCCTCTGTGTGGGTCCGAGCGAAGGGTACGGGCCGTCTCCGACATGCCCGGGGCCGGTCGCCCCTCTCAACTCCGGGGCCAGGGGCGGCCGTCGAGGCGTTCGATGCCGGTGTTGAAGCGGCGCAGGTACTCCGCGAAGCCGGCGATGTCCTCGTCCGGCCAGTCGGCCATCACCAGGTTCAACGCCCGGACGTGCGCCTCCCGTTCGCTGTCCAGACGGCGCCGGCCCTCCTCGGTCAGGCGGAACTTGCGGGCGATGCCGCCGTCCGGGTCCGGGATGCGTTCGAGGAGGCCCGCGCTCTTCAGCGCCGCCGTCTGGCGGTTGAGGGTGGAGACGTCCAGGCCGAAGGCGTCGCTGAGCTGGCCGATCGACATGGGCCCCTGGGCCTCGACCCGGCTGAGCAGGATGTAGGCGCCGCGTTCGAGCTGGCTGCCCTCGGGGCGGCGGTCGTCGACCTGGTTGAGGTCGCGGTGCCGGGCGAACACCAGGAATTCGAGGGCGACCTCGTGCGTGGGGCTGGCCATGTCGAAGTCCCTTCATCACCGCGTTGACCTGCGGGTTCTTCGTCGATCACGTCCAGTATGCCAGAGGTGTGCGCAACCCACACGATGTGCATGGCGCACATCATGTGTAGCCTGAACTGCCTGTGCTGTCTGCACATGATGTGCAAAGTGCACACTCCTGCTCCCCCCGACCGCCCGAGGAGGCCCGTCATCAACGGCCCCGCCCCCACCGCCCGCACCGGTCCGATCGTGGCGACGCTCGCCTTCACCGGCACCGTCGCCGCGATCATGCAGACCCTGGTCACCCCACTGATCAGCGAACTCCCGCAACTCCTGCACACCACCGCGTCCAACGCCTCCTGGGTCATCACCGCGACCCTGCTCTCCGCCGCCGTCTTCGTTCCGATCAGCGGCCGCCTCGGCGACCTCCTGGGCAAGCGGACGATGCTCATCGCCTCCTGCGTCCCGCTGTTGCTCGGCTCGGTGCTGTGCGCGGTGGCCGACTCGGTGGTGCCGATGATCGCCGGCCGGGCGCTGCAGGGGATGGGCATGGGCCTGGTGCCGATCGGCATCAGCCTGCTGCGCGACGTGCTGCCGCCCGAGCGGCTCGGCTCGGCGATCGCGCTGGTCAGCGCCTCCATGGGGATCGGCGGCGGCCTCGGCCTGCCGATCGCGGCCGGCGTCGCCGACTACGCCAGCTGGCGGGTGCTGTTCTGGGGTACCGCCGTGCTGGCCGTCGTCATCATCGGCATGCTCTGGAGCGTCGTCCCGGCTCCCGCCGCCACCGGCCACCGCCCCACCGGCGGCCGGTTCGACTTCGTCGGCGCGCTCGGTCTGAGCGTCGGGCTGGTCTGCCTGCTGCTGCCCGTCTCCAAGGGCGGCGACTGGGGCTGGGGCAGCACCCGGACCCTCGGCCTGTTCACCGCCTCCGCCGCGATCCTGATGCTCTGGGCCCGCTGGGAGCTGCGGGTCGGCGACCCGCTGGTGGACCTGCGGGTCACCGCGCGCCCGCGGGTGCTGCTGACCAACGCCGCCTCCGTCCTGGTCGGCTTCGGCATGTACGCCCAGGCGCTGATCGTGCCGCAGCTGCTCCAGCTGCCGGAGGCCACCGGCTACGGGCTGGGGCAGTCCATGCTGGCGATGGGCCTGTGGATGGCGCCCGGCGGGCTGATGATGATGGTGGTGTCCCCGCTGGGCGGCAAGCTGTCGACCGCGCGGGGACCGAAGTTCACCCTGGTCGCCGGGGCGCTGACGATCGCCGTCGGGTACGGGCTGGCGCTGCCGCTGATGGGCTCCACCTGGGGCGTGCTGATCGTGACGATCGTCTGCAACAGCGGTGTGGGCCTGGCCTACGGCGCGATGCCCGCACTGATCATGAGCGCGGTGCCGCTGTCCGCCACGGCCTCGGCGAACAGCTTCAACACCCTGATGCGCTCGCTGGGCACGTCGGTGTCCGCCGCCGTGATGGGTGTGGTGCTGTCGCAGATGACCATCTCCCTGGGCGGGCACGCCCTGCCGTCGGAGGGCGGCTTCCGGGTCGGCCTGGTGATCGGCTGCGTCGTCGCGCTGATCGCGGCCGCCGTCGCCGCCGTCATCCCCGTGCCGCCGGCTCCCCGGCTGCGGGCCGTCCCCGCCCCGGCGGGCGCGGAGGCGGCGGGTGCGGAGGCGGCGGAAACCGGGACGGCGGGCGCGGAGGTGGCGAAGCCCACCACCGGCTGAGTCCTGCCGAGCCCCGCCCCGGGCGTGCGCCGCGCTGCGTGCGCCTGGCGCGCGCCCGGGGTGCCGGCCGGCACTACCGGAACGCCGGCAGGTTGCGCTCGACCCAGGCCCGGAAGGGCGCGGCCGGGCGGTGCAGGACGGCCGCCACGTCGGGGCTGACCGCCTGCTCGGCCGGGAGCGGGGCGCCGAGGACGTCCAGCGTCCCGGGGATCACCTGCTCGGGCATGAACCGCGCCAGGTGCGCGTGGGCCTGCTCGCGGGACAGCTCCACGAAGGCCACCTCCTCGCCCAGGGCCTCGGCGATGACCTCGGCCTGCCGGCGCGGCCCGACCGCCTCGGGCCCGTCAGGTCGTACGTGCGGCCGCTGTGCCCGTCCTCGAGCAGGGCGGCCGCGGCCACCGCCGCGATGTCCGCCGGGTCGACGACGGGCAGCCCCACGCCGGCGAACGGCGCGTAGACCGTCCGCTCCGTGCGGACCGTCCCGGCCCAGGCGAAGGCGTTGGAGGCGAAGGCGCCGGGGCGCAGGACGGTGAACTCCCGTCCGGAGGTGCGGACGGCGGCGTCGAACTCGCGCAGCCGCACGTGCGAGGGCAGGTCCGGCCGGGTGGTGTTGGCCTGCGAGGAGACCAGGACGATCCGGCCCACCCCGGCGTCCGCGACCGCCGAGAGCAGGGCGTCCGGGCCCTCGCCGTGGCTGTTGAGCTCGCCGCCCAGGACGACGAACAGCGCGCGGGCCCCTTCGAGTGCGGGGCGCAGGCTCGCGACGTCGTCGAGCCCGCCCCGGGCCCAGCGGACCCCGGCTGCCGGGTGGGCGGGCTGCGGCTGCCGGGACACGGCCACCACCTGTTCGCCCGCCCCGGCCAGCAGGTCCACCAGCGTGCGCCCGATGTTGCCGGTCGCACCCGTCACTGTGATCATGTTCGCCTCGTTCGTGAGTTAGTTGGCTGACTTAGAAGGACCGTAGTCGTCCGTGCGGGCGGCTGTCTATAGTCAGTCGGGTGGCTGACTCAGTGAACCGGCGCGCGGCGGCGTCGCAGAAGCGCCGGCGGCTCACCGCGGCGGCGGTCCGGGTCCTGTACGTGCAGGGCGTCGAGCGCACCACCCTCGCCGACATCGCGCGCGAGGCGGACGTCCCGGTCGGGAACGTCTACTACTACTTCAAGACCAAGGACGACCTGGTCCGCGCCGCGCTCTCCGAGCACAGCGCGCGCCTGGGCGAACTCACCGACCGACTGGAGCGGTTGCCCGACCCGGTGGACCGGCTCAGGGCGCTGGTCGAGGCCTGGATCGACCTGCGCGACGACGCCGCCCGGTACGGCTGTCCGACCGGCACCCTGGCCGTCGAGCTCGACAAGCGGGCCGACGGGGACCTCGACGTGGAGGTCGGTGTGGTGATGCGGCGGCTGCTCGACTGGGTCGCGGGCCAGTTCCGCGAGCTGGGGCAGCCCGATCCGGACGGAATGGCCCTCACCCTGGTGTCCGGCTACCAGGGCATGTCCCTCCTGGCCAACGCGCTGCGCGACCCGGAGGTCGTGACCCGCGAAGGGGCCCGGCTGCTGCGCTGGCTCGACTCCCTGCGGGCCGCGTAGGCGTCTCGTTCGGGGGCGGCGGCGCGGCGGGCTGACGGGCGAGCCCGGGCCTCAGTCGCCGAGCATCCGGTGGGCGAGCAGGCGCAGCCCCGCCTCGATGCGTTCGGGCGAGACGCCCCGGTCGCGGTGGTGGCGGTACAGCTCCGGGGCGAGCGGTGCCAGCAGCTGGTCGGCGAGCACGTCCGGGTCCTCGGCCCGGGCCGCCGCGGCCAGCATCCGGGCGTGTGCGCGCCAGAAGCCGTAGGCGCCGGTGGCCAGTCGGGCCGGGCCGGTCTCGGCGCCGAGCAGCAGGTGGGAGTGGCGCTCCAGCAGGTGGACCATCGCCGAGTAGAAGGCGCTCAGCCGCTCGGCCGGGGTGGCCGCCGGCTCCGGGCCCAACGGGCCCTCCCCGCGCAGGAGTCGTTCCTGGATCTCGTGCTCGTGGGCGTCCAGCAGGGCACGGGCGATCGAGGCGCGGTCCGGATAGCGGCGGTAGAGCGTGCCGCGGCCGACGCCCGCCGCCCGGGCGATGTCCTCCATGGTCACCGTGGACGGGTCGCGGGTCGTGAACAGCTGCTCGGCCGCCCGGAGCACCTTGAGGCGGTTGCGGGCGGCATCGGCGCGTTCGGTGGGTGGCATGGGCCCATCCTAACAAGTGGACGCTGCGTCCACTTTGCGGCTAGCATCGACACCAGTCAAGTGGACGACGTGTCCGCTTACGGCTTTCCCGGGGGTACCGTCATGCCACAGCTCCTCCACCTCGACGCCAGCGCCCGCCGAGGCTCGTTCTCCCGCCGGATCGGCGCGGCCTTCGCCGAGGCCTGGCGGGCCGAAGCGCCGCAGGGCGGCTACACCTACCGCGACCTCGCGGCCCAGCCGGTGCCGCCGATCGGCGAGGCCTGGACGACGATCTGCGACACCATGCTCCGCGAGGGCATCGTCGAGCCCGACCGCTACCACGAGGCGGTCCGCACCGACGCCGAGCGCGCGGCCTGGGCCGTCCTCGAACCGCTGCTCGCCGAACTGCTCGCCGCCGACGTCGTCCTGATCGGCTCGCCGATGTACAACTTCGGCGTCCCGGCCCAGCTCAAGCTCTGGATCGACCAGGTCACCTTCCCGAAGATGAACCTGCGGCCGCGGCGCTTCGTGGTCGCCTCCGTCCAGGGCGGCTCCTACCGGCCGGGCATGCCGCGCGCGCCCTTCGACCACCAGACGCGCTACCTGGTGGACTTCTTCCAGGGGCACTACGCGGTCGAGGACGCCCTGGTCATCGGCGCCGAACTGGCGAACGCGACGGTGGACCCGGCGCTGGCCGAACGGCTCCCGCTGCACGAGGAGTCGCTGGCCACCGCCCTGGCCGGGGCCGCCGAGGCCGGGCGGCGGCTGGCGCGCGAGGCATCCGGAGCGGGCGAGGTGTCGGGGGCCCGGGAGGCGTCCGGGGCGGGCGGGGTGCGCGCCGGCGGGCGGGGGTGAGGCGGCCGTGTCCTGGCTCGTCCTGCTCGCCGCCGGGCTGGTCGAGGTCGTCTGGTCGCAGAGCATCAAGCCGACCGACGGCTTCACCCGCCCCGGCCCCACCGCACTGTGCGTCCTGCTCGGCGCGCTCTCCGTCTACCTGCTCTCGCGGGCCATGCGCGACCTCCCGGCCGGGCTCGCCTACGCGATGTTCACCGGCATCGGTACGGTCGGGGCGATCACGCTCGGGACCGTGCTGCGGCACGAGTCGCTCGGCGCGGGCCGGGCGGCCGCGCTGGCGCTGATCGTCGCCGGGCTCGTCCTCGCCCGGCTCACCGCCGCGGACTGAGAACCGCGCCGAGCCCCGCCGCTGCCCTGCCGGGCCGCTCACCCCGCCGCCCTGCGGCCGGGCCGGGCTCAACCCCCGCCGCCCTGCCGGGTCGCGCTCAGCCCCGCCGCGGTTCGACCGTCGCCGCGAGCGCGCCCGGCAGTTCGGCGCAGGCCGCCCGGAGCCGCCGTACCAGGTCCGCGCGGGTGTGCCCGGACGGCTGCGCCACCCAGCCGTCCATCGCCTGGTGGAACGCGGCGACCAGCATGTCCACCGCCAGCCGGGTGCGCAGCGCGGCGCCCGATCCGGGGCCGTCGAGGGCGAACCGGCGGTCGACCGCCGACACCGCCTCCCGGGTCGTCCGTTCGCAGAAGGCCAGCCCGTGGGCGTCCATCGAGGGCGTCCGGGCGGCCAGCCGGCGGCTCGCCAGGGCGCGTTCGGCCCAGCCGTCGGCCGGCATCCGGTCGATCGCCTCGGCGAGGGTCCGCTCCAGGACGGTCATCAGCCGGCCGTCGTCCGGCGGGCGGCTCTCCAGCACCTCCAGGAACGCCGTCCACAGGTCCTGGGTGGGCGCCATCGCGACGTCTTCCTTGCTGGTGAACGCGCGGAAGAAGGTCCGCTTGGAGACCTCGACGGCCTCGCAGAGCCGGTCCAGCGTCACCCCGTCGAAGCCGTGCTCGCCGAACAGCTCCAGGGCGGTGTCGATCAGCGCCTGACGGGTGCGCAGCTTCTTGCGCTCGCGCAGCGGGAGCTTGGCGTCCGCGGACTCGGGGGCCTGTTCGGCACCCCGCTGCGGTGCCGTGGCGGTGGCCTTCTCGGGAGTCATCGCGGTCAGTCTAGTGGGGATCGGTATGCCACCTGTAGGCTTATGCCACTCAGTGGCAGAATCTATGGGGAGGTTCCTCCATGCGCGCACTCCTGGTAGACCGCTCGGCCCCCGGCGGCCTGCGCCTCGGCACGGCCCCGGACCCCGAACCGGCGCCCCACCAGGCGTTGGTGCGGGTCACCGCGACCTCGCTCAACTACGGCGAGGTCGCCTTCGGCCTCGACATGGCCCCCGAGGGCACCGTCCTCGGCTGGGACGCCGCCGGAATCGTGGAACGCGCCGCCGCCGACGGCTCGGGCCCCGCCGCGGGGACCCCGGTGGTCACCCTGATGCCCGCCGGTGGCTGGGCCGAACTGCGGGCGGTGGACACCGGGTTGATCGGCGCCGCGCCCGCCGGGGCCGACCTGGCCGCCCTCGCCACCATTCCGGTCGCCGCCGCCAGCGCCCTGCGCGCGCTGCACCGTATCGGCCCGCTGCTCGGCCGCAGCGTCCTGGTCACCGGCGCCACCGGCGGCGTCGGTCGCTACGCCGTCCAGCTCGCCCGGGCGGCGGGCGCCCACGTCGTGGCGTCCACCGGCTCGCCCGACCGGAACGGCGAGCTGCTGCACCGGCTCGGCGCCCACGAGGTGGTCGCCTCGCCGAAGGAGGCCGCCGGGCCGGTCGACGGCGTGGTCGACGTCGTCGGCGGCCCCCAACTGGTCGAGGCCTACCAGGCGTTGGGGCCGGGCGGCACCCTGGTCGCCACCGGTCACAGCTCCGGGCAGGGGGAGGACTTCGCGTTCGGCACCCTCTTCGGCGACGCGGACCGGCACGACCGCTCGGTGGTCTCCTTCTACCTCCTCGGCTGCACCGGCCTCGGCCGCGACCTCGGCTGGCTCGCCCACCGGGTGGCGGCGGGCGAGCTGGACCCGGGCATCACCTGGCGCGGCGACTGGGACGACGCGGCCGAGGCGGTCGACGCCCTGCTCGGACGGCGGCTGCACGGCAAGGCGGTGCTGACCATCGGCGGCTGAGGGCGCCTCGGCCCCCTTCCGGGCGCGGGCCCGCCCACCCGGACGGGTCACGCGCTGTCGCTGCGGAGCGGGATGCCGCCAAGCATGGGGACGTACGGGCCCCTCGGCCCCGACTTCCGACCAGGACAGGGATCCCCGGTGCGTGAACTCCACAGTCTCCCCGGCCGCGGCCGGCCTCGCCTCTCGTTGTCCGGCCGCTCGCCGGGTGGGGACCGGTGCCCGGGCCGGAGGTGGACGCCGCAGCGCACGATCGCGCTGATCGCGGCCGCCTCCGGCGTCGCCGTGCTCGCGGCCTGCGGCAGCGGTTCGTCGGGCACGGCCGCCGGCTCGCCCGCGGCCACCGCGCCCGAGGCGGGCGCCTTCTCCGGCGAGCCGCCCTCCGCGATCGCCTCCGCCGCCGAGTCGCTGCTGGCCTCGGCGTCGGCCGCGATCGCCTCGGCCTCGGAAGCCTCCGCCTCTGCCTCCGCCGCCGAGGCCGCCAGGGCCTCCGCCTTCGAGGCGTCCGTCTCGGCGCAGCAGGCGATGACCAGGGAGAAGGCCGCCTCGGTGCTCGGCGGGGTGACGGACGGCGGCAACGCGCTGGGCGACGTCACCGTCACCGGCGTCGCGCGGCAGAACACCGGCGGCCTGCACGCCGTGGTCGTCACCATCCGGAACCGGGGGACCCTCCCGGCCTCCTACGCCGTCCAGGTCGACTTCACCGACGCCGGCGGCAGGACCGTGGACAGCTCCGTCGTCGGTGCCGGGGACATCCCGCCGAACGGCACGGCCGAGCCGATCGCCTTCAGCCGGCAGCCGGCGGACATGACCCTGCTGCCCGTGGTGGTCAAGGCCGTCCGCTACTGACGACGCCCGCAGCGCCCGGGCGCACCCTCCGCGGCCTACCGTCCACGGCCTGAGGCCCTAGCGGAAGTCCGCCGCGTGATCCCGCACCCAGCTGCGGACGTCGCGCGGCGGACGCCCGAGCACCTGGCGCACGGTGTCGGTCACCCGCTCCGGCTCGCGCGTGAACGACTCCCAGGCGCGCAGCCGGGCCGCCACGAACTCCGCGTTCCCCCAGGCGGCCGTCAGCTGCTCGCGGGCCGTCTCCACCGGCAGTTCCTCCCAGCGCACCGCGATGCCCAGCTCCTCGCCGATGATCCCGGCCAGCTCGGCGTGCGAGAGCGACTCCGGGCCGGTGACCACGTACCTGGCCCCGTCGTGCCCGTCCTCGGTGAGCGCCCGCACCACGACGTCCGCGATGTCCCGCTCGTGCACCAGCGAGCGCCGCGCCCGCCCGTACGGCCAGCGGACCACGCCCTCCCGCACCTGGTCCGCCCAGGCCAGCAGGTTGCCCGCGAAGTCGATCGCCCGGACGAAGGTCCAGCCCAGGCCCGACCGCCGGATCAGCCGCTCGATCTCCTGGTGGAAGATCACGGCGGGCTCGTCGTCGGCGAGGTCCGCCACGTCCGCCGACAGGTAGACGACGCGCTCGGCGTGCCGGGCGATCAGCTCCACCACCCGGGGCTGAACGGGCAGCCCAGGCCACATCAGGTACACCGCCTCCACCCCGCCGGCCAGCGCCGGTTCCAGACTCCCGGGCACCGTCAGGTCGCCCTGGACGGCCTCGACCCCGGCGGGCAGCCGGGCCTCCGCCGCGTCCCGCACCAACGCCCGCACCTCGTGGCGGCCTTCGGCCAGCGAGGACGCAACGTGCCTGCCCACACTTCCGGTTGCGCCGATCAGCAGAATCCTGGTCATGCCCGGCCCAACGCCGGCCGATCGGTGGCTATGCCCGGGCGGCTACCAGCCCTGCTCCACCGGGCCGACGGGGGCCAGCCCCACGTACCGGGCCAACCACTCGGCGCGCCGGACGTCGCCCGCACGGAAGTGGAGGAACACCGTGTGGTCGTCCGATGGCCGGTCGTAGTCGACGTTGCGGCTGTTGAGGGCGATCTGGACCCCGGCGTTCTTGGCGCGGAGGTCCAGGCCGAGTTCGGGGACGGCGGGCCAGGCGAAGCCGCTCCAGGACAGTGCGGCGGGCGAGGAGCCGAGGAGGCCGAGGAACCGGTCCTCGATCGATCCGACCGGCCGGTCGTCGAACTGGAAGGAGAACGGGGCCAGTTCGTCCACCCGGGGATCGCCAGCGGCCAGCAGCCGCCGGGCCTCGTCGTACCCGACGCCGTGGCCGGTGGCGCCCGGGTGCACCTGGTCGGGGAAGGCCTCGAACAGGCGCCGGGCCTCCGCCGCCGTCAGCTCCTCCGCGTAGGCGTGCGCCTCCGTCGAGCGGTGGTGCACGGTGATCCCCAGAAGCCGCTGGGCAGCCTCGTAGGCGACCCACCGGTTGGGGGTCCGCAGGACCGGCAGGGCGTTCGAGGTGCTCATGGCGGGGAGTCAAGCAGGCCGGGTGCGGAGGGTCATCCGGGTTTCCGCTGCGCCGGCGCCGGTGGGTTACGTCACGCCGGAGCCGGGTTACGTGACGCCGTCGGCCCGTTCCCGCTGGCGGCTCCGGTAGGCGCGGGAGCGGCAGCGCGGTGAGCAGTAGCGGGGTGGGCGGCCGCCCGGGCGCCGGCCGGCGGGGGAGGGGGCGGACGCCGTCAGCGGGCCGCCGCACGCGGGGCAGGCCTCCGCCGGAGCGGGCTCCCCGGCCTCGGCGGCGGACTCCCCGGCTTCGGCGGGTGCCGGGTGCGAGGTCAGGCCCAGCCGTTCCGCGACCACGCCGGCCTGGAAGCGGCTGTGGGCGCCGAGGCTGTCCAGCAGCTCGGAGACGTGGCGGCGGCAGGTGCGCAGGGAGATGCCCAGGCGGCGGGCGATGGACTCGTCCTTGAGGCCCTTCGCGAGCAGCACCAGGATGCTCTGCTTCATCGTCTTGGTGACGTCGTGCGCGGCCTGCGGGCCGGTGGCGAACGGGGTCGCGTTCTCCCAGTCCCGCTCGAAGACCGTCAGCAGGTAGGAGAGCAGGTCCGGCTCCCGGATGATCAGCGCGCCGCCGGAGCTGGCGGGCAGCAGGGCCAGCGAGCCGTCCACGATGATCAGCTGCGGCAGCACCTCCGGCAGCGTCCGGATCTCGGCGCCCGCCCCGATGAGCTGCTCCGCGTGCACCCGGGTGGGCTGGTCGAAGCGGGTCGCGTGCTGGTAGAGGCTCCGCATCCGGATCCCCCGGTCGAGCAGCGCGAGGTCGCGCGGGAGCGCCTCGCGCAGCGCGGCCGGGGGGAACGACCCGCCGTGCTTGGAGACCAGCACCTCGCTGCGGCAGGAGTCGATCACGTCGGCGAGCAGCGAGCGCACCGCGAACTTGTCCGGCAGGCGGTCGATGGTGCCCTGGGGGAAGGCGTGCTGGCGGGCCTGGAGGTAGACGGGCACCAGCGCCGCGAGGCCGTCGCGCTGCCGCTGGATGAGCCGCCGCTGCTCGCGCAGGGCCTCCTCCCGGGCGCGCAGGGCGGTGTCGCGCGCGGAGAGCAGCTGCGCGGTCGCGGCCTGGGGGCTGACGGGCTGCCAGGCGATGGTGGCGCCGGCCGGCGCGGAGCCGGCGAGCGGGGAGCCGGCGAGCGGCGCGTCGGCCGTGGGGGTTTCGGGTGCCGGGCCGTCGGGTAGCGGGGCTCCGGGTGCCGGGCCGTCGGGGGCGCGCAGTTCCTGGAAGAGGCAGGCGCCGGTGAGCTGCCGGACGGCCGCCTCGCACTCCGGCAGGCTCAGGCCGGTCTCCGACGCGGCCTGGGCGAGGGTCCCCGGGGTGAGGCGCTCGTGCACGACCGTCCACCGGTAGAGCGTGACGGCTGCGCTGTCGAGCGCGGGTACGTCGGCGGTCGCGTCGGGGCCGGTCCCGGAGTCCATCGCATGCCTCCTCAAGCTGCCAGGCAGGCTCATGATCCCTTGTGGGGGATGCCGTGGCCATCCGCCGACTGGCAGGGTGGCGATCACGGGCCGGGCGATGCCGCGGGAACTGCGGAAACGTCCGAAACGTGTGGAACTGTCCCCGAAGTCATGGGAGTTGTCATCATGCGAGGAATCGTGGCGCGGACACTGGCCGCGGTCGCGCTGGGTGCCGCCGCCTGGTTGGGCGGGGTGGCCCCGGCCGGTGCCTCCGTGTCCGACGGCGCGACGCTGACGGACTCCACCGTCGCCACCGGTCACAACTGCGTCCAGACGACGGCCTGGGGCGACGCCTGGTGCCCGGGCGGGCCGCTGAGCTGACGCGTCGTCGCCGGTGACGCCCGACCCTCATCCCTCGTCGAAAGGTAGCCTGTCATGCACATGGCACTGAAGCGTTCGGTCCGTACCGCTCCCACCGCCACCGGCCGCGCGGGCTCCGTCGCTGCCGCCTCCGCCGCCAGGGCGGCGAGCCCGGCCGGCCGCTGAGTCCCGGCGAGTAGCGCGCCCTGCCCGGGAAGTCGGCGGATTCGACTTCCCGGGCAGGGCGCGCTGCCGTTCCGGGCACGCTCGCGCGGCAGGCGGCAGGCGGCAGGCGGCAGGAGCCTGGCCTCGGGCGTCGGGTTCAGCCGCCGACGCGCACCACGTACTTGCCGGTCGCCCGGCCCTCCTGCATGGCGTCGTGGGCGGCCGGAACGGCGTCCAGGCCGGGCAGTTCGGTGACCGGCAGCTCCAGGCCGCCGTCCGCGACGAGGTCGAGGACCCGGCGGATGGCGCGGGCCAGGCGGTCCGGGGCGGTGGCGGCCAGGCCGCGGTGGCTGAAGCCGGTGAGGGTCAGGTTGCCCGCCATCAGGCGGCTGAGCGGGGGCAGGTCGGCGACGGCGCCGCCGCTCGCGTTGCCGAACAGCACGATCCGCGCGCCGGGCGCCGCCACGGCCAGATCGAGGTCGAGGGCCGCGGTGCCCAGCGGGTCGAGCACCAGGTCGACGCCCCGGCCGCCGGTGGCGGCGCGCACGGCCTCGGCCGTGTCGTCGCCCCGGGCGAAGGCGTGCTGGTAGCCGGAGGCGATCGCGGCCGCGGCCTTCTCCGCCCGGCCGACCGTGCCGATCAGTCGGCCGCCGCCGAGCAGCGGGACCAGCCGGGCGACGGCGTTGCCGATCCCGCCGCCCGCCGAGTGGACCAGCACGGTGTCCCCGGCGGTGAAGCGGCCGGCGTCGGTCAGCAGCAGGAGCGAGGTGGCCAGGCCCAGCGGGACGGCGGCGGCCTCGCGCAGCGCCACCCCGTCGGGGAGCGGCACCGTGAGGGCGGCCTCCGCGAGCACCACCTCGGCCAGTCCGGCACCGACCGGCGCGGCGACCACGCGGTCGCCCACCGCCAGGCCGGTGACGCCCGCGCCGACCTCGCGGACCGTGCCGGACACCTCCTTGCCGGGCCGGTACGGCCACTCGGCGGCGTACGCGGCGTCGCCGCGGCGGGTCATCACGTCCACGAAGTTCAGCCCGGCGTGGGCGACGTCGATCGCCACCTGCCCCGGTCCGGGGTGCGGTGCGGCGATCTCCTGGACCTGCGAGTTCTCGGATCCACCGGGTGCGGTCATCACCAGTGCGCGCATGTCGGGCCCCCTCGACTACGATGTTCGACGAACGACGAAATTGGTGCGGGAGAAGTGGTACCACGCCGTTTCCATGGATGTCGAACATCGCAGACCAGGGAGGTCGACACGTGCCCCGCAGCACCCGCCGCCGACCGGCGCTCGCGCACCCGGAGACCGAGGAGATCGACCTCTTCGACATCCTGCACGCGCTCTCCGACCCCACCCGGATGACCATCGTCCGCATCCTGCGCACCGAGTCCGAGCGGGCCTGCGGCACCTTCCCGGTGGACGTCGCGCCCTCCACGCTGAGCCACCACTTCAAGGTGCTGCGCGAGTCCGGCCTGATCAGCCAGCGCGAGGAGGCCAACCGGCGCTTCTCCGCCCTGCGCACGGTCGACCTGGAGCGGCGCTTCCCCGGCCTGCTCGACACCGTCCTCGCCGCCCACGCCCGGACGGTGGGCGAGTAGGACCGCGGCTCCGTGGTCCCGGACGGGCTGGGCGGCGCCGGTGGCGGTGTCGGCCGGTGGGCCGGGACTGGCTCGGTGGCGGTGTCGGCCGGTGGGCCGGGACTGGCTCGGCGGCGGCGCCGGCCGGTTTGCCGAGGAGAGCTCAACGCCGGTGCCAGACCGCCCAGTTCTGCTGGGCGTCGAACCGTTCGACGTACCAGTCGGCGGGGTGGTCGGGCCAGTACGCCTCCGGCGGCCGGCCCGCCTCGGGCAGCGGGAGGACCATGACGTTCGCCTCCGCCGGGACGGGCTGCCAACGCGGGTCGCGGAACCACACCCGCCCCCGGTAGACCTCGAAGGTCTGGGCGGCCCGCAGCGACCAGTCGACGTCCCACGCGAACACCACGTCGTCGTCCTGGTCGATCCCGGAGGCGCGGGTGAAGCCCGTGGCCAGGCCCTCCCGCCCCGCCGAGTGCGGCCGGGCGACCTGCGCGGTGATCGTCACGGTCGCGAAGGCGGCGAACAGCGCCAGCGAGACCCCGAGCGCCCCGAGCACCCGGCGGCCCCCGGCGCCGCGCAGCAGGACCACCCCGCCGAGCACGACCAGCGCGGCGGCGGAGGCGCGGGGCATGTCCAGCCGGCCCCAGTCGGAGGCCAGGAACGAGACGTCGGGCAGGCTCCACGGGATGAAGTTCGACGTGCGCAGCTCCGCGCCGGCCGCCAGTGTCACGCCCACCGCGAGCAGCAGGACGAGCCCGGCCGTCACCGCCGCCGCCCGGCGCAGCGCGCGGCGCCGGTACCCGGCGAGCACCGCGACGCCCGTCACGAAGGCCGCCGGGACGAGGCAGGAGGTGTAGCGGGCGTACACCCAGTCGTCGACCCGGCCGTCCGGCGGCAGCGCGGCGGCGGAGGCCAGCGCGGTGCCGAACAGCAGCGCCACCAGGACGCCGCCGGTGATCCGCGATGCCCGCGGCAGGCGGCGGTCGAACAGCGCGTACAGGCAGGCGACGACGGCGACTCCGCCGATGCCCCAGGTGGAGGTGATGAAGTACCACGTCTGGCCGGCGGTCCGGGCGAGGGTCCGCCCGGCGAGCGCCGGGTCGGTCAGGCCCTGCCAGAGGAGGCTGCCGACCGCGCTGTCCTGGACGGTGAACCGCGCGTGCAGCCAGGCGGCCAGCAGTTCGGCGCCGAGCACGCCGAGGCCGAGCGTCGCGAGCCCCGCCGCGGTGGCGCGCCACGGCGCCCGGCGCAGCACCAGCACGCCGAGCAGGACGGCGGCGGTCAGCGCGACCACCACGCCACCGCGGTCGTGCACCGCCATCGCGTAGCCGGCCGAGGCTCCCGCCCCGGCGGCGTGCCAGGCGCGGCGGCGCGGCGGGCCGTCGGCGAGCCAGCCGTGCAGGCAGAGCAGCCAGGCGAGCACCAGGACGGGCAGGACGGCGTCGGTCATCGCGAACTGCGAGTAGAAGACCACCGGCGGCAGCAGCGCGGTCGCGGCGGCGAAGAGGTATCCGGGCCGGCGGTCCAGGCCGAGGCGGCGCAGCGCGACGTAGGCGAGCGGGAGGACCAGCGCGTTGACGGCGGCGTTGACGCCCATGACCAGGCGGTAGGCGGTCACCGGATCGTCGGCCAGCCGCAGCGCGGGGGAGATCAGCAGCGGGTACCCGCCAGGGACGACCACGCCGACCGGGATCTCGGTCGCCGAGCCGCCGGCCAGTACCCGGGCCAGGGCGAGGTAGGAGTCCTCGTCGGGGTGGACGGACGGGAAGCTCATCTGCCGGACGAGGGCGAGCCGGAACAGCAGCTCGGCGAGGTACCCGGCGAGCAGGACGGCGGCGGGCCGGGTGGCGGCCGTCCGGATCGTCGTGCGGGGCGGCATGGAGGTGCCCCCTTCGGTCGGAACAGTCGGGCGACTGTATATGTCGTTGGACTGAATATGTAGTCCAACTGGTTCCGAGGAGGGAGCGTTCCCGGCGGTTTCCGGCGGTTTCCGGTGGTTCCCTGCGGCCCTACGGCCCTACGGCTTCGCGCGGCGCGGCTGCCCCGCGTCCGGGCCGCTCAGCGCAGCCGCGAGGAGGACAGGATCGACGCCAGGTGGGCGACCACCATGCCCCAGGTGATCACCGTGATGCCCGCGAGGGTCCATCGCGTCGCGTCCAGGTTGCCGAGCCCGGCGTCCACCGCGGCCGCCGCCAGCAGCACCAGCGAGGCCTCGATGCCGTTCGTCACCCGGTGGATCTTGAACACCGAGGCGACCCTGCGGGCCGTCGCGATGCCCTGGGAGCGCGGCTGCGTCGACTCCTCGGTCGCCGGGAGCTGCCCGCTGCGGGCCCGGGCGACGTCCACCAGGTCCGTCGAGGCCTTGAGCAGCACCACGCCCAGCGCGGCCGCCAGCCCCGCCGACACCCACAGCTCCGAGCCGCCGCGCGCCGCCCGTACGCCCGCACCGATCATCAGCGCGGCATCCGCCAGGTAGGCGCCGAGCCGGTCCACGTACACCCCGGCCATGCTGAACCGGCGCTTCCAGCGCGCCACTTCGCCGTCCACGCAGTCGAACAGCAGGAACAGCTGGAACAGCACGACGGCCAGCACCGCACCGGTCAGGCCGGGGATCAGCAGGGCCGCGCCGCCGCCGACCCCGCACGCCACCATCACCCAGGTGAGGGTGTTCGGCGACACCGGGGTGCGCACCAGCTGCCGGGTGGTCCGCAGCGAGATCCGCCGCATGTAGAGCCGGCCCGCCCAGTGCTCGCCGTTGCGGCTCTGAAGCTTGGCCTGCGGCTGGCACACCTCGCGCAGCTCGGCGAGCGCCGGAGCAGCCACCATGACGACATCCCTCCACCTGTCCCGAAACGATCACCACAGGCTACGGCCTCCGGGGAGACGCCCGGACCAGCCGGTACGCCGCCGTCCGTACCGGAAGTGTCCGCCGGTGGAAGGCCCGTGGAAGGCCCGTCGAACGCGCAGTGGACCCGGCCGCGGCCCGGCCCGGGCCCGTCCGCTCGGGCGTCCCGGGCCCCGCGCCCGTCGGTGAAAACCGGTGGGCCGCCCGAACGCCCCCGGGCTAGGCTGCGCGGGTTCGCCGGAACCCGAAGCCCGAAGCCCGGGGCCCGACCGCCCCCTTCCGCACGCCGGTCGACGCGGTCCGCGCCGCCCCGGAGCGGAACGAGGAGCACAGAACCATGGTGACCACGGGAAGCCCGTCCCAGAGCCCCGACCTGGCCTTACTGCTGGACGACCACCGCCCGCAGGGCCCGGTCGAGAATGCCGACCACGAGCGGGCCCGCGGCCTCCTCGGCGTCGCCGACGCCTGGAACCGGAGCACCTTCCCGCTCCACTTCACCGCCTCCGCGCTGATCGTCCACCCGCCGACCCGCCGCGTCCTGCTGCGCTGGCACGTCCGTCAGCAGGCCTGGCTGCACGTCGGCGGCCACGGCGACCCGGGGGAGACCCGGCCGTTGGACATCGCCCTGCGCGAGGGCCTGGAGGAGACCGGCCTGACCGACCTCACCCCCTGGCCCGGCCCCGCCCTCGTCCACCTCGCCGTGGTGCCCGTCCCCGCGTCGCCCACCGAACCCGCGCACGAGCACGCCGACCTGCGCTTCCTGCTGGCCACCGGTACCCCGGAGCAGGCCCGGCCGGAGAACCCGGCGTCCCCGCTGGAGTGGCTCACCGTCGAGGAGGCCAGGCGGCGGACCACCGAGGAGAACCTCCGGGAGACCCTCGACCGCGCCGCCCGCCTGCTGCCGGCCGTCTGACCCGCTGCCGCTGCCGCTCGACCGACTCCCGCTGCCGCTCGACCGACTCCTGCCGCCGCCCGACCGAATCCCTCCTGGAGACCACCGGATGCACACCGACCAGATCCTGATCTTCGACGCCGACGACACGCTCTGGGAGAACAACGTCCTCTTCGAGCGGGTCATCGACGGCTTCCTGGACTGGGTCGCCGCCCCCGCCGAGCACGAGCGCACCAGGGCCCTGCTCGACGAGATCGAGGCCGTCAACTCCGCCACCCTCGGCTACGGCGCCACCGTCTTCCGGCAGAGCCTCACCGACTGCCTGCAGCGGCTCAACGGCCGCACCCCCACCGCCGACGAGCTGGCCCGGATCGAGGCCCTGCTCACCCCGCTGACCAGCCGGAACGTCGAACTGATCGCCGGTGTCGCGGACACCCTGGCCACCCTCGCCGACCGCCACCACCTGCTGCTGCTCACCAAGGGCGACCAGGGCGAACAGCAGCGCAAGGTCACCGAGTCCACCATCGACCACCACTTCCGCGGCGTCCACATCGTCGCCGAGAAGTCGGTCGACACCTACCGGCGGCTCACCGCCGACCTCGGCCTCGACCCCGACCGGACCTGGATGATCGGCAACTCGCCCAAGTCCGACATCGCCCCCGCCCGCCGGGCCGGCCTGCGCACCGTCTTCATCCCGCACCAGCACACCTGGGTGCTGGAGCACGCGGAACTCGGCCCGGACGAGGCGACGCTGCAGCTCGGGACCTTCCCCGAGCTGCTGCGCCACTTCTGACCGCGGCTTGTCGACTGCCGGCCGTCGTGGCTGATCAGGCGACCAGCGCGGCCGCCGGCACGGGCGTCCCGTCCCGGTACAGCCAGGCCCGCTCGGCGGCCGACCAGACGCCGGCCGTCAGCAGGTAGAGCACGGCGGCCACCGGCACCAGTGCCGCGAACAGCACCGACCCGAACGACAGGTACGGCAGCAGTCCCGCCCCCGGCTGCGGGGCGGACTGCGCCGCCACCGTCGCCGCGGCCGCGCGCCGGGCCCGGCGGAAGTTGACGTACCCGACCGCCGCCAGCCCGGCGAACAGCACCCCGAACACCGCCCACTGCCCGGCGCCGTGCGCGCCCGTGACGTGCAGTCCCAGCGGAACGCCGAACAGGGTGTCGTCCAGCAGGTCGTTCGGGGTGGTGAACAGGCGGTACATCACCGAGAAGAACGGAACCTGCACCAGCAGCGGCAGGCACCCCGCGAACGGCGACACCTGCTCCTTCCGGTACATCTCGGCCAGCGCCTCCCGCAGCTTCTCCGGGCGCTTCCCGTACTTCTCCCTCAGCGCGGCGACCTTCGGCGCCAGCCGCGCCCTGGCCTTCTCCCCGCGCGCCGCCGCCCGCGCCAGCGGATGCAGCGCCAGCCGGACGGCGACGGTGAACAGGACGATGGCCAGCGCGGTCGGCACCAGGTGGGCGACGGCGGCGACGACGGCGTGCGCCAGGGCGACGGCAGGATCGAGAACAGCGAGTACGGACATGGTGGAGCGAGCCCTCCGGGGTCTCATGACATGAGTGGTCGGCGGAGGACGGCCGTGCGGAACTGCCTACGGAACGAGGGGTTTCACGCGGCCGCCAGGGCCGCTCCCGGCGCCCTGGGGCGTCGCCTGCCCCGGGCGTCCGGATCACGCTGCGGAAGGAACGCCGTACCGAACGCCCGACGCCGCAGCACCCCGCTGCGCACCGCCGCCGGCGCCCGCGCTCCCGAGAGCCGCGCCCCGGCCAGCGCCCCGGCGACCGCCCCGGCCACCAGCACCACGGCCGCGACGGCGGCAACCGACGCGAGCGTCCCGCTGTCGGCCACCAACTCCCCGGTCAACACCCGGAGCAGGCCCAGCAGCATCGCAACCACGGTCACGGCGCGCTCCCCCTCCCGGCGTCCCATCGGCTCCCTGACGTACCAGCAGGATCATCCTACGGCCCGTCCGGTTCCGGCTGCTACGGCGAATCCGCTGCTTCCACCCACACCCGGGTGCCCCCGTCCGCCTCCGCCGCCAGCCAGATCGTCTCCCCCAGCCGCTTGTTGTGCCCGGGCAGCGGCTCGGCGATGAAGGAGCCGTACCGCAGGGGCCCCGCAGTCGCCGGGGCCGGCGACCCGGCCCGACGGAACCCCTCCAGCGTGTAGGAGCCGAACCCGGTGCCGGGGTGCGGGCCCATCGTGATTCCCAGGTCGGCCAGGAATCCTTGCTCCGCGCCCGGCGGCAACCGGAACGAGAGGAACGCCAGGTCATCCTGGAGCCCCTTCAGGTACGACCACCGCACCTCGACCGCCGACGCGGACGGCCGGACCCGCGAGAACTCGATGACCTGCTCCAAGGAGACCGTCATCCACGAGCCCGGCCGCCCACTGTTCGCGGGTGGGTTCCGCTCCAGGTCCCGTACCCAGGCCCGCGCTCCCACCAGGCCGACGACCAACAACACCGGCAGCAGCGCTACCCCGAGCAGCACCCAGCGCCGTTTCACCGGGTCTCCCTCCCAGGGTCCGTGACAGTGCCTTCACGGTCGGCGCCCCGTTCGCCGGAACCCGCCGGCTGCGCGGGGCCGCCGGCCCATCCGCCGGCCAGTGCCTGGACGTGTTCGAACCTAGCGGATCGGGCGCGGTCGGCGAGGGCTTTCGGAGGGGCTGCGGGGGTGTAGCCAGAGGTGCTACGCGGGGCTACCGTGGAGGGATGAGGACGATTACCCAGCGGGAGTTCCGGAACAACTCCGCCGCGGTGATGGACGCGGTGGAGGCGGGGGAAACCTTCCACATCACCAGGAACGGGGTCGAGGTCGCGGAGCTGCGGCCGGTGTCCGGGAGGCGGCGGCTCACGGCGGAGGAGCTGGTGGCGCGGCACGTGAAACTGCCGCGGGTGGACTACCAGCGGATGCGCAAGGAGGCTGAGGAGTACTTCGGGCCCGAGGAGCTGGTGGGGGACGAGGGCGACGACCCGTTCGAGCGGCGGCGTGGCTGAGCGCCGCAGAGCGTCCCGGCGGCGGCCGGCCGGGGTGCTGGACACCTGTGTCTACATCGACCTGGCGCTGCTCAACCCCGCCGACCTGCCGGCCGTGCCGGAACTGACCGCGATCACCTTCGCCGAGCTGCAGCAGGGCGTGTCGATGGCCCGCGACCCGGTCAGCCGGGCGGACCGGCTGGAGGTGCTGGGCGCTGCCATGGCGGACTTCGACCCGCTGCCCTTCGACGCGGCGGCCGCCGCCCGCTACGGCACCCTGGTCACCCTCACCATCGCCGCCGGCCGGCAGCCGCGCCCGCGCCGGATCGACCTGATGATCGCCGCGGTCGCCTCGGCCCACGGGCTGCCGCTGTACACCCGCAACCTGGCGGACTTCCGGGGGCTCGGCTCGGCGGTGGAGGTCATCGGGGTGTGAGGGCGGCGGTCCCCCCGCCCGGACCGCGGTCAGCCCAGGCGGACCGTCGTCCCGGTCGCCGCGGAGGTGCGGGCCGCTTCCAGCACGGCCAGGGCGGCCACCGCGTCGCGCGGGTCGACCGGGGGCGGGGTGCCCGGGGTGGCCAGGGCGGCGGCGATGCCCGCGTAGAAGGCGGGGTAGTCGCCCGGCTCGGTCGGCAGCGAGATCGCGGACTCGTCGGTGCCGAGGGTGCCGTAGTGCGAGGGCTGGTCGGCGCCCCAGGGGCGGGTGCCGTCCGGGCGCAGGCCCGCCCGCAGGTCGGCCTCCTGCGGATCCATGCCGGGCTTGACGTAGCCGGCGGTGTCCCCGAGCACCCGCAGCCGGGGCCCGATCAGCGGGGTGATGGCGCTGGTCCACAGGTGGGAGCGGGTGCCGGAGGCGTGGGTGAGGGCCAGGAAGGCGTCGTCGTCCACCACCGCGCCGTCGCGCCGCACGTCGATCTCCGCGTACACCGTCTCGACCGGCCCGAACAGGGTGAGCGCCTGGTCGACCAGGTGGCTGCCCAGGTCGTACAGGGTGCCGCCGACCTCGGCCGGGTCCGCCAACTCCCGCCAGCCCGGCTTGGGCTTGGGGCGGAAGCGCTCGAAGCGGGACTCGAAGCGGTGCACCCGGCCGAGCGCGCCGCCGTGCACCAGCCGGCTCGCGGTGAGGAAGTCGCCGTCCCAGCGCCGGTTGTGGAAGACCGAGAGCAGCACGCCCCGCTCCTCGGCGAGCCGGCACAGCTCCAGCGCCTCGGCGGCGGTGCCGGCCAGCGGCTTGTCCACCACGGTGGCCAGGCCGGCCCGCAGGGCGGCGCGGGCGAGCGGCGCGTGGGTGCGGTTCGGCGAGGCGATGACGACCAGGTCGAGCGCGTCCGGGTCGGCGAGCAACTGCTCGGGGGTGTCCACGGCGCGGGCACCGGGGTGCTCCCGCGCCAGCTGGGCACGCCGCTCGGGGTTGGCGGTGACCACGGCGTCCAGCCGGAGCCCCGGCGTGGTGGCGATCAGCGGCGCGTGGAACGCGGAGCCGGCCAGGCCGTAGCCGATCAGGCCGACGCGGAACGGACCGGGGGTCGTCTTCGGGTTCATACGCCTACTCAATCACGAGGCACCCGGTTGCTCCCGGTTTCGACGGAACGGCCGCCGCCCGGTGTGGGCGGTGGCTGCGCGCCACTGCCGGTGCCGGTGCCAGTGGCCGCGTGCCGGTGCCGGTGTCCCGGTGGACGGGACGTCCTGTCCCCGGACACCCGGGCGGATTAGGCTGTGCCGCGTCAGGGCCCTCGTATTTCGCAAGACGCTGCAACACTTCGGGAGACACGCACGTGGCAGAGCGCAAGCCCATCGAGTCCTGGCTGACCGACATGGACGGGGTCCTCATCCACGAGGGCACGCCGATCCCCGGGGCGGAGGAGTTCCTGCGCAGGCTGCGGGAGTCCGGCAAGCCCTTCCTGGTCCTCACCAACAACTCCATCTACACCCCGCGCGACCTCAGCGCCCGGCTCGCCGGGATGGGGCTGGAGGTGCCGGAGGAGTGCATCTGGACCTCCGCCCTGGCCACGGCCAGTTTCCTCAAGAGCCAGCGGCCGAAGGGGACCGCGTACGTGATCGGCGAGGCGGGGCTCACCACCGCGCTGTACCAGGCCGGTTACGTGCTGACCGACAACAACCCCGACTACGTCGTGCTCGGCGAGACCCGCACCTACTCCTTCGAGGCGCTCACCAAGGCGATCCGCCTGATCAACCAGGGTGCCCGGTTCATCTGCACCAACCCGGACGAGACCGGCCCCTCCACCGAGGGCGTGCTGCCGGCCACCGGCTCGGTCGCGGCCCTGATCACCAAGGCGACCGGGGTCGAGCCGTACTTCGTCGGCAAGCCCAACCCGCTGATGATGCGCGAGGCGCTGAACACCGCCGGCGCCCACTCCGAGACGGCGGTGATGATCGGCGACCGGATGGACACCGACATCGTCGCGGGCATGGAGGCCGGCATGGAGACCATCCTGGTGCTCACCGGCCTGACCTCCGCCGCCGACGTGGAGCGCTTCCCGTACCGGCCGACCCGGGTGGTCAAGTCGATCGCGGACCTGGTCGAGCTGGTCTAGAGCCCCTGGTCGGGCCCCTCGTCGGGTCGGTCGGGCCGCTCGTCGGGCTCCTCGTCGGACTGGCCCCGGGCAGTGCGTCCGGCGGTCCGCGTCGGACCGGTGCCTGGCGGGAACCGGCGGAGACCCCCTAACCTCTGCGGTGCTGTCGTGGGCCCCGTTCCGGTCGATCGCCGGAGCGGGGCCGCTTCGTACCTGCGGGGAGGGCCGGGCGGATGGGCGTGACGGGGGAGTCACAGGGGCTGGGGGAGAAGCGGGTCACCTGGGCGGAGCTCTACTTCGACCTGGTGTTCGTCTTCGCGATCACCCAGGTCTCCGGGCTGCTGCACCACCACCACGACGGGACGGGGCTGGTCCGGGCACTGGTGGTGTTCGTGCCGGTGTACTGGTGCTGGGTGGGCACCACCGTGCAGGCCAACATCCGGGACGTGGACAACCTGCGGGACCGGCTGGGCATCCTGCTGGTCGGGCTGGCCGGCCTGTTCATGGCGCTGGCGGTCCCGGGCGCGTACGGCGGGCGGGGCGTGCTGCTCGGCGCCGCGTACTGGCTGGCCCGGGTGGTGCTGCTGCTCCTGGTGGTCCGCATCCCGGGCGCGTGGCGCGGGCCCTACGGGGTGGGCGTGCTGGTCAGCGGGCCGCTGCTGGTGGCGGGCGGGCTGCTGCCGGAGGGGCCGCGGCTCGCGCTGTGGGCGGCGGCCGCGCTCGGCGACCTGGCCGCGCCGCTGGTGTTCCGGCGGCGGCTCGCGGTGGTGGCGTACCACCCGGCGCACATGCCGGAGCGGTTCGCGCTGTTCCTGCTGGTGGTGCTCGGCGAGTCGATCGTCGGGATCGGCGGCACGGCGGCCGCGGCCCGGCTGGACGCGGCCGAACTCGCCACGGTGGCGGTGGCGTTCACGATCTCGGTGGGCCTGTGGTGGCAGTACTTCGTGTACGCGGCGGACGCCATGCGGCACGCCGTGGTGATCGCCGACTCGCGCCGGGACCTGGTCCGGCGGGTCTTCCAGTACGGGCACCTGGCGCTGGCGGCCGGGGTGATCGGGGTGGCGGTCGGCTTCGGGGAGACGGTCGCGGACCCGCGGCGGGCGCTCGGCGCGGGGCCGGTGGCGCTGCTGTACGGCGGGTGCGGGCTGTACCTGCTGACCTTCGGCTACACGCGCTGGATGATGTTCCGTCAGGTCGCGGCGACCAGGATCGCCGCGGCGGGGGTGGTGCTGGCGCTGCTGCCCGCGATGGTGCGGCTGCCGGCGCTGGTGGTGCTGCTGGTGCTCGCGGTGCTGCTGGTGGCGCTCAACGTGGTGGAGCACCTGAGGGTGGAGCGGCGGGTGGCGGAGCGGCGGGACGTGGAGCGGCGGGACGCGGAGCGGGAAGTGGATCCGGCGACGGAGCGGGCGGTGGCCGTCCGGAGTCCGGAATCCGCTCCGGGGGAGTGAGTTGTCGGTGGGGCTGTGTAGCGTTCGGGGTGAAAGAGGGCGTGCGGCGCAGCAGCCGCGGTGTGGGAGGTAGATGTCGTGACGGACACGGTCGAGGCGGGCGTGGTCGAGGCCGGCGTGGGCGGCGGGCTGGAGCTGCCCGAGTCCTGGCACGGGGTGCTGGGCGCCGAGACGGAGAAGCCGTACTTCGCCGAGCTGGCGGCCTTCGTGGCGGCCCAGCGTGCGGAGCACGAGGTGTTCCCCCCGAGCGGCCAGGAGTTCGCCGCGCTGGAGGCCACCCCGTACGACAAGGTCCGGGTGCTCGTGCTCGGCCAGGACCCCTACCACGACAACGGCCAGGCCCACGGCATGAGCTTCTCGGTGCTGCCGGGCACCAGGACGCCGCCGTCGCTGCGCAACATCTTCAAGGAACTGGACGCCGACCTGGGCATCCCGGCCCCGGACAACGGCTACCTGATGCACTGGGCCGAGCAGGGCGTGCTGCTGCTCAACGCGGTGCTCACGGTCCGCGCGCACGAGGCCAACTCGCACAAGGCGAAGGGCTGGGAGAAGTTCACCGACGCGGTGATCAAGGCGGTGAGCGACCGCGAGGAGCCGGTCGTCTTCGTGCTGTGGGGCAACTACGCGAAGAAGAAGCTGCCGCTGATCGACACCACCAGGCACGTGGTGGTGCAGGGGGCGCACCCGTCGCCGCTGTCGGCCAAGCTGTTCTTCGGCAGCCGTCCGTTCTCGCAGATCAACGCCGCGCTGGAATCCTTCGGCGGCGAGCCGATCGACTGGCGGGTGCCGAACCTGAAGGAGGCCTGAGCCCCGGCGGGAGCGCTCGGGTGGTGCTTCGCGGGTTCTGAGCGTCGGTGGCCGTGGGCCGGGCGGGTTCGATGTCCCGTTCGCCCACGGCCACTTGCCGTTCACCGGCGGTGGCCGACGGCCGGTTCCGGGTGTGCTTAGCTGGTGCCGACCGGTCGCCGGACCGGTCCCGGGGAGGGGCGGTACGTGCGCGGGCTGGGGCGGACAGGGACGTTGCGGGGGGCCGCGGGGGCGCTGCTGGCCGGGGTGGTACTGGCGGCCGTGTCCGGCTGCGGCGGCTCGGCGGGCGGTGGCGCACCGGGCGCCGCTCCGGGGGCGGGGCAGAGCCCGGCCGCGGTCACCGGCCCGGGTGCGGGAGGGGCCGGCGGTGCGGGTGCGGGCGGGGGCCTGGCGCAGATCCCCGGACAGGCCTTCTACGTCTCCGACCGGACCAACGCCGCCCACCAGGTGACCGCGCTGCGCGGCCAGGGCCGGACGGCGGAGGCCGAGACCCTGCTGCGGATCGCCGCCCAGCCCTCCTCCCAGTGGCTCGGCGAGCAGGGCGCCAAGGAGATTGCCGAGCAGGTGAGCCGGCGGGCCACCGAGGCGGGCCGGACGGCGGTCTTCGTCGCGTACGACATCCCGCACCGCGACTGCGGCCAGTACTCGGCCGGCGGCGCCCCCGACGCGGCTGCCTACCGGGCCTGGATCACCGGCGTCGCCCAGGCCCTCGGCGACCGCAGGGCCTGGGTGGTGCTGGAGCCGGACGCCGTGGCGCACACCCTGGACAGCTGCGGTATCAAGGGCGACCTGGCCGCCGAGCGGTACGGCCTGCTCGCCTTCGCCGTCCAGGAGCTGAAGAAGAACCCGAACGCGCGGGTCTACCTGGACGCGGGCAACCCCGGCTGGGCCCAGGACCCGGAGGAACTGGCCGCGGCCCTGCGCAAGTCGGGCATCGCGGCGGCGGACGGCTTCGCCGTGAACGTCGCCAACTTCTACGACACCGACCGGAACGCGGCGTACGGCGCCAGGCTCTCCGCGGCCCTGGGCGGGAAGAACTTCGTCATCGACACCAGCCGCAGCGGCAACGGTGCGCTGGGCGGCGACGCGTGGTGCAACCCGGCCGGGCGGGCGCTCGGCGAGCGGCCGACCACCGAGACCGGCCGGCCGGGAGTGGACGCCTACCTGTGGATCAAGAACCCGGGGGAGTCGGACGGCGACTGCGGCCGGGGCGAGCCCCGGGCGGGCGAGTTCTGGCTGCCGTACGCGCTGGGGCTCGCGCAGGCGGCGCGCTGAGGCCGCCGGCGCCTGAGGTTGCGCGGATGCCTGCGGTCGCGCCCGGGCGTCAGTCGGTGACCTGGATCCAGCGGGCGACCGACGGGGTGCCGGCGGCGTCCGTCAGGAACAGCATGTACCAGCCCGGCGGCAGCAGGTTGGGGTTGCCGGGCAGGGTGAGCGAGACGCCGTCCGCCGTCCGTCCCGTGACGTCCAGGGCCACCGAGCGCTGCTCGACGTCCGTCACGTGGGTGACCGAACTCGGCCTTATCAGCTTGGCGGTGGCGACCGCCTCCGGCCGCGCCGTCCCGACGGTGACGGTGCCGCCGAGCCTGGCCGCCTCCGGAACGGCCCCGACCTGCGGGCGGTCGCCGCGGTACAGGTACGGCGGGGTCCAGATCTCGATGCGCTGCTCGAAGCCGCCCGGCTGGGTCTCGGCCTTGTCCGCGAAGAGCGGGTTGGAGCCCAGCACGGCGACCCGGCCGTCCGGCAGCAGCAGCGCCTCGGAATGGTAGTTGCGGCCGACGATCGGCGCGGCGGCGGTGCTGAAGCTGTTGGAGTCCGGGTGGTACACCTGCGCCTTGAGCAGGTCGCTGTCGCCCCGGCCGCGGTAGCCGCTGGAGCCGCCGGTGGTGAAGACGGTGTCGTCCGGGAGGATCACGCTGTTGAGGTAGCGGGTGCCGCCGGCCGGCAGGTCCGGGCCCGGGGCGAAGGAGGGGACGGCGGAGGAGAGGTCCGCGATGTCGGTGCGGGCCGTGGACAGCGGGGACTCGCCGACACCGCCGCCGCCGAGCACCATCACCTTCTGCACCTGCGCGGGCGGCAGCAGCACCGAGGAGGAGGTCTCGGTGAGGCCCGGGTCGCGCAGGCCGGGGACGGGCTGGAAGGCCCCGTTCGACAGGTCCCACACGCCGGGCTCGCGGCCCTTGTCGCCGGGGCCGTACCCGCCGTTGGAGCCAGAGTAGAAGAGCTTGCCGGAGGCGGTGAGGAAGATCGCCGGGTAGGTCGGGAAGTAGTGGTCGGGGCCCTTGGACCAGGACTTGCTCTTCGGGTCGTAGATCTCGTTGTCGTTGCCGTCGAGGATCTCCCCGGTGTCGTCCAGCCCGGAGACGGTGACCACCCGGCCGTCGCCCAGCCCGGTCAGCGTCGGGTACCAGCGGGCGTGGGCCATGTCGGTGACCGGCTCGTACAGCTCGGTGTCCGGGTTGAACTCGAAGGCGGAGCGGATGCCCTGGTACTCCTGCTTGTCCAGGGTCAGCTTCTCGTTCTGCCCGTACAGGTTGCGGGCGTCGGCGCCGCTCAGGCCCTTGATCCGGTACTGGGCGGGGGAGCCGGAGACGTACTCCGGGCCGGGCCCGACCGCCTCCACGTACACGTGCTGCTCCCCGGCGGTGACCACGGTCTGCCTGCCGGAGCCGGTCTTGGTCGCGGCCGGGACGGTCACCGGGGCGGTGCTGGCGTACTCGTGGCCGTCCGGGGAGACGAAGACGGTGCCCTTCGGGAAGGTCCGGTCGCGCTCCGGGCTCTCGTTGCGCACCCGCATGATGCCCGCCGCCTTCTTCACGGCGCCGGCCAGCTTCTCGTAGCGCTGGGTGCCGCCGGCCACCAGGACGCGGCCGTCCGGGAGCGAGGTGTGGCCGCCGCAGAACATGTCCGCCGGGGTGGGGACCAGCTTGTAGGTGTTCCCCGCCGGGTCCCAGAGCAGGCTCTTGAAGGTGCCCGCGTTGAACTGCTTCTCGTCGTTGCCGGAGCCCGCCACGATCAGGACCTTGCCGGTGCGCAGCAGGGTCGCGTGCACGGCGTTGACCCGGAACTCGGCTGGCAGCGACAGGGTCTGCCAGTGGCCGTACCGCGCCTTGTACTCGGGCCGGTTGATCACGTAGTGGTGGTACTGCTCGGAGGCGAAGCCGAGGACGGCCGGCGCGTTCATCCCGGCCACGGTCAGCGCGACGGTGCTGCCGAGGGCGAGGCGCTTGGTGCGGCCGGCCTTGTGGATCTTCACGGTGGGTGCTCCCCTCGGGAGACGGTCGGGGGCGGGGCGGTCGGGGGCGGCTCTGGTGCGGATCGGTGGGCGGCGCTGTTCGGTGCTGTTCGGTATGGGGCACTGTTCGGTGGACGGTGCTGCTCAGCGGGAGGGCGTGCCGCTGCGGGCGTGGTCGGGTGCGGTCCGTAGGGGCTGGGCGGGCTGGGCGGGCTGGGCGGACGGTTCGGGCGGTGCGGGCCGGGGCGCCGTCGGGACGGGCTGGGGCGGACCGGAGAGCCGGGCGGCTCGGGGGTCGCGGGCGTGGCGCGGGCGGCGCCTCTCCAGGACGACCCGCGGGGCCGCCGTCGGGCCGCCGGTGACGGTGAGGGTGGCGGTGGGACGGGTCCGGCGGCGGCGGACGGCGTCGCCCGCGCTGATCAGGACCGGCAGGAGGGTGAGCGCCAGGGCGATCCAGGCCCAGGTGCGCATCGCGGCGTGGTCGTAGCCGGTGAAGTAGGAGGCGGTGATCGCGCCGCCGAACACCAGGGTCCAGAACAGGTGGAAGCGGAAGGTGCCGAGCCGGTCGGTGCTGGCCGAGCGGCCCTTCGGCGTCACCACGAAGCGGCTGCGGCGGCGTGCCAGCGCCTGGAGCAGCGAGGCCGCGTAGACCGGACCGCAGAGCGCCGACATCGCCATGCCGGCGACCCCGGAGGAGCCGGCCGGCTCGTGCGGGCTCACGTTGTGCTTGCGGTTCCAGGTGTAGAGGAGGAGCTGGAGCGCGGCGGCGTCGCTGTAGAGCATCATCCAGATCTCCGAGGAGACGTGCACGCCCGAGGCGCCGAAGCCCAGGTAGAGCACGCTGGACAGGCCGCCGAGCAGCCAGGTGAGCGCCGCCATCGGGTAGAAGCCCACCATCAGCGAGTAGTTGAGCAGCCGCCCGGGCGACAGCCGCCACAGCACCCGCCAGTACTGGGTGAGCAGGGTCTCGTAGGTGCCGCGGCTCCAGCGCAGTTGCTGGGAGAAGAAGTCGGTCCAGGAGGACGGCCCCTCGCCGACCGCGAGCACGTCCGGGGTGTACACGGACTTCCAGCGTTCCCCGGTCTGCGGGTTCCGGCGCCGGTGGAACTCCAGACCGGTCGCCATGTCCTCGGTGATGGAGTCGTACAACCCGCCGATCGACTGGAGTGCGCTGATTCTGACGGCGTTGTTGGTACCCACGAACATGGGCGCGCCGTAACGGTTTCCGGCGCGTTGGATGAGGGCGTGGAAGAGGTACTGCTGGCTCTCGGAGAATTTGGTGACGGCCGAACCGGAACTGCGGTAGTTCCCGTACACCTGGGGTCCGACCACGAATGCCACGTCGGGGTCGCGGAAGTAGCCGAGCATCCGCTCGCAGAAGTCCGGCAGCGGGACGTGGTCGGTGTCCACGGACACCCAGAACTCGTAGTCGTCGCCGTGGGCCTGGAGCCAGGCGTTGTAGTTGCCGTGCTTGGTTCCGGCGCGGAACCTGCCCTTCGGCCGGTTCCAGTGCGGCCGGCCGGCGCGACTGAAGTGGCGGACGCCCAGCTCGGTGCAGAGCGCCTGCATTGCAGGATCGTTTCCCTCGTCCAAGAGCCAGACGTCGTACGGACCGTCGTGCCGCACGGCCCGGGCCGCGGTCAGGGTGGCCCGGACCATCTCCGGCGGCTCCTTGCCCGGCACGCAGGTGGTGAGGAAGGCGACCCGGGTGCCGGGTTCCGGTGTCACCGGGACCGGGTCGCGGGCGACCAGCGTGGCATGGGTGTTGGAGACGACGTTGACCAGCCGGAACACCTCGACGACGGCGATGATGCCGATCATCACCTTGTCGCCGAGCAGCACCAGGCCGTTCGTCTCGTCCAGCCGCTCGGGCCAGTGCTCCGGCAGCAGCAGCCAGACCAGCAGCACCGCCTCCACCACGGGGGCGGCCATCAGCAGCAGCGCGGCGCGGATCCGGTGCGGCTCGCGGCGCAGCAGGCTGCGGTAGCGCACGCGGTAGGGCGCTGCGGGGGGCGGTTCGTCCGGGGCAGGGTCGTACGAGGCGGTGGCGTACGAGGCGGTGGCGTACGGGGCGGGTACGTACGGCGCGGGTCGGTACGACGTGGCCGGTTCCGGCCGGTAGACGCCGGCGCCGAGGTCGTCGTCCTCGTCAGGGTCGTGGGCCGGACCCGCGAGACGGCTGAAGTGGCCGTAGTCGTACGGGGCTTCGGGTACGGGAACGTCGCTCAGGGCGGCCTCGTCCAACTGCCCGGCACCTCGCCCGTGGGCCGTTCCGACGCCCTTTCGCCGTGAGAACGGCTTGGTCATGGCTGCTCCCCCCGGAGTTCGAGACTTGTTCGGCTCGCTCGGCTCGCTCGGCATCTGCGTGGGCTTGCCTCGACTCGGAGCCGTTTGGGGTGGAACAGGGGGAACCGGTCGGAATCGGCTGGAACGCGGCCCGGTGAACCGCGGTTCTCCGGCGGTTTCCGGGCTGTCCAGCACATTTCGGCGTGTGCGGCCGGTTCAGTTGTGCGTCGGTACGTCGGTACGGCGGCCTCGAATCCGGGATCCCGATGCACTCTCCAGCTTCCCCTCCGGACACGTCGGGATCCTTAACCTCCTCAACTCTCCCTGAGCGCAACGGTGATCGCAACCAATCCGGGAGATCGCCGCCGCCCAGGCGTGAAGATGCCGTGGTTCCGGCCGATCCGGTCGGTGCGGGTGCTATTGCGGCGAATTCGTTCCGGCCGAGCGGAGGACGCGTGGAACTCGGAGGCGGTGGAGGGCGGTTGAGGAGGCGGGCGCGGAGGCAGCGGAACCGGCCGGACCGCCCTCGGGGCGATCCGGCCGTCTGCGCGGGAGCCGTGCCGGCCCGTGCCGGGTTCGCGCTGTCCGCGCGGGAGCCGTGCTGGGTTCCGGCTGCGGCTGGACTGGTCAGAGCGGGGGCAGCAGGGTGGCGCCGGTCGCCGCCTGCACCTCGGCGAAGTCCACGCCCGGTGCCGTCTCCACCACCCGTAGACCCTCCGGGGTCACGTCGACCACCGCGAGGTCCGTGACGATCCGGTCCACGACTCCCCGGCCGGTCGCGGGAAGCGACAGCTGCTCGACGATCTTCGGCGAGCCGTCCCGGGCGGTGTGCTCCATCACCACGATCAGCCGACGGGCCCCGTGCACCAGGTCCATCGCGCCGCCCATGCCCTTGACCATCTTGCCGGGGATCATCCAGTTGGCGAGGTCCCCGGCGGCCGACACCTGCATCGCGCCGAGCACCGAGACGTCGATCCGCCCGGCCCGGATCATGCCGAAGGAGAAGGCGGAGTCGAAGTACGAGGCGCCGGGGGCGACCGTCACCGTCTCCTTCCCGGCGTTGATCAGGTCGGCGTGCTCGGCGCCCTCCTCCGGGTACGGGCCGACGCCGAGGATGCCGTTCTCCGAGTGCAGCACCACCTCGACGCCCGGCGGGAGGTGGTTGGGGATCAGGGTCGGCAGGCCGATGCCCAGGTTCACGTACTGGCCGTCGCGCAACTCGCGCGCGGCGCGGGCGGCCAGGGCGTTGCGCGGGTCGAGGCCGGGGGCCGGGGCCTCGGCGACGGCCGGTGCGGGGGTGGACGCCGGTGCGGGGGCGGTCGCGGTGCGGGCGGCGGTCTTGGTGACGGCGGTCTCGGTGGGCATCGGGTCAGGCCTCCTGGCGTGCGGGGCGGAAGGTCCGGCGTTCGACGCGGCGGTCCAGGGGGTCGGCGGCCACCACCCGGTCGACGTACACCCCGGGCAGGTGCACCGCGTCCGGAGGGAGTTCGCCCGGCTCGACGATCCGGTCCGCCTCGACCAGGGTGATCCGGCCCGCCGCCGCGCAGAGCGGGTTGAAGTTCCGGGCGGCGGCGTGGAACACGCAGTTGCCGTGCCGGTCCGCCACCTCGGCCCGGATCAGCGCGAAGTCCGCCCTGATCGCCTCCTCCAGCAGGTACCGGCGGCCACCGAACTCGCGGACCTCCTTGGGCGGGGAGGCCAGGGCCACCGAGCCGTCGGCCGCGTAGCGCCAGGGCAGCCCGCCCTCCTCGACCTGGGTGCCGACCCCGGCCGGGGTGAAGAACGCCGGGATCCCGGCGCCGCCCGCCCGCAGCCGCTCGGCCAGCGTGCCCTGCGGGGTCAGCTCCACCTCCAACTCGCCGGAGAGGTACTGCCGGGCGAACTCCTTGTTCTCCCCGACGTACGAAGAGGTCATCCGGGCGATCCGGCCCGCCCGCAGCAGCAGGCCCAGCCCCCAGTCGTCCACCCCGCAGTTGTTCGAGACCACCCGCAGCCCGGTGGCACCGGAGTCCACCAGGGCGCCGATCAGCGTGCTCGGGATGCCGCAGAGGCCGAAGCCGCCGACGGCCAGCACCGCGCCGTCGGGGATGTCCCCGACCGCGTCGGCGGGGGAGTCCAGGACCTTGTCCAAGGGGTCACCTCGTGAGGGAGTGGGAGGAGGGGAGGCGGGCGGTGCGAGGGGCCCCGGGAGGAGCGGGCGGGAGGGAGGCGGGGCAGGCGGGGGCAGGCGGGAGAGCAGCTGGGAGGGGAGGCCGGCGGGCTTCGGGAACCGCGCGGAGCCCGTGGCCGCACCAGGCCGGGCTGGGTCCTGCCTGGGCCGGACCGGGTCGGGCACGCCGCTGGGGTGGCTGCCGCCGGACGGGCTCCGCGCCCCTCCACCGTCACCGGCCGGGGCCGCATCAGCCATGGCGGCCGCCCCCACGGGTGAGCGGGGAACCGTGTCGGTGTCCCACACCTGGGCGCCCGGAGAACAGCGGCGGGCCGACGGTATGGAGGCCGGAGCCACATCCCGATGGCCTGATGCATCGGCCGGGCACATGTCGCCGCCCCCACCGCACACCTACGGTTCCCGCAATCACCCCGCCGCACCTCAGGAGTCGGTCATCATGCGCAGCTCGACAACGCCCTCCAGGACTGCCGCCGGCGTCGGCCCGGGTGACTCCCTGACCGGCGGCCCGGCCCGGAAGCTCGCCGCCCTCGCGGCCTGCGTCCTGCTCGCCTCGGGCTGCGCCAAGGCCGGTACGGCCGGGACGAGCGCGGCGGACGGTGGAACGAAGGGCCCGGTCAAGGTCGGCCTGGTGTACTCCAAGACCGGGCCACTGGCCGCCTACGGCAAGCAGTACCTGGAGGGCTTCAAGGCCGGCCTGAACTACGCGACCAAGGGCACCGGGGCGGTCGACGGGCACAGGATCGAGTTCGAGGAGCAGGACGACGCCGGCGACCCGGCCAAGGCGGTGTCCGCCGCCAAGGACCTGATCGGCAAGGGCTACAAGGTGCTGGCCGGATCCACCGCCTCCGGTGTGGCCCTCCAGGTCGGCCCGATCGCCGCCCAGAACAAGGTGCTCTTCATCAGCGGACCGGCCGCCGCCGACAAGGCCACCGGCCTGAACAAGTACACCTTCCGTTCCGGCCGCCAGTCCTACCAGGACATCAGGACCGCGGCCTCGTTCGTCGGTGACGCGAAGGGCAAGAAGGTCACCGTGCTCGCTCAGGACAACGCCTTCGGCCAGGCCAACGTGGCCGCCGTGAAGGCGGTGCTCGGTGCCGAGGGGGCGACGGTCGACCAGGTGCTCGCCCCGCCGAGCGCCACCGACCTCACCCCCTTCGCCACCCAGGCCAAGACCGCCAAGCCCGACCTGCTGTTCGTCGCCTGGGCCGGCGACACCGCCTCGGCCCTGTGGACGGCGCTCAACCAGCAGGACGCGTTCGCGGACACCAAGGTCGTCACGGGCCTCGACCTGGCCGCCTCCTACCCGCTGTTCGGCCCGGCGGGCGAGAAGATCTCCTTCCTGAACCACTACTTCGACGGCGCCGCCGGCACCCCGGTGGAGAAGGCCATGACCGAGGCCGTCACCGCCGCCGGAGGGAAGACGGACATCTTCACCCCGGACGGCTTCACCGCCGCCCAGATGATCGTGCACGCCGTCGAGTCCAACCACGGCTCCACCGACGACACTTCGGCCCTGGTCAAGGCGCTGGAGGGCTGGAGCTTCGACGGGGTGAAGGGGAAGACCACCGTCCGCGCCGAGGACCACGCGCTGCTCCAGCCGATGTTCCAGGTGCGGCTGACCGGCAACGGCGCCGCCGCCAAGCCCTCGGTGGAGAAGACCCTGACCGCGGACGAGGCGGCACCCCCGGTCACCCCGATGGCGGGCTGATCCCGATGTCCGCCCGTACCTCCTCCACTCCTTCCGCCGCCCCCGCCTCCGGGCCCTCTGCGTTCTCCGGGCCGTCCTCGTCCTCCTCTCCGGTGCTGCGTCTGGACGGGCTCGGCTGGGCCGTCCGCGGCGTGCCGATCGTCGAGGACGTCTCCTTCTCGGTCGGCGAAGGCGAGTTCATCGCCTTCATCGGGCCCAACGGCGCCGGCAAGACCTCCCTCTTCAACCTGATCTCGGGCATCTACCCGGCGACCCACGGCAGCCTCCACCTCGACGGCGCGGACATCACCGCCGAGGCGGTGCACGCCAGGGCCCGCCGCGGGCTCGGCCGCACCTTCCAGACCTCCTCCCTCTGGCCGGGCACGACGGTCGCCGACCATGTCCGTCTGGCCGCCCAGGCGGCGGCCGGGCCTCGTGCCTCGTACCGGCTCTGGCGCCGGGCCGACCGCTACGAGCAGCAGTTGGCCGACACCCTGGAACGCACCGATCTCACCCACCGCGCGGACACCCTGGCCAGTGCGCTCTCGCACGGGGAGAAGCGCAAGCTGGAGCTGGCCGTCCTGCTGGTCTCCGAGCCCCGGCTGATCCTGCTGGACGAGCCGATGGCCGGTGTCAGCGCGGAGGAGGTGCCCGCCCTCACCGAGCTGATCCGTTCCGTGCACCGTGACCTGGGCCGGACCGTCCTGATGGTCGAGCACCACATGGACGTCCTGCTCGGCCTGGCCGACCGGCTGGCGGTGATGCACCACGGCACCCTGCTCGCCCTGGACACCCCCGAGGCCGTGATGGCCGACCCGACCGTGCAACAGGCCTACCTGGGTGAGGCGTTGTGACCTCCTCTCCGTTCTCCGCTCAGCGCCCGTCTCCCGCGGCGCACTTCGCCTCCTCGCTGCCGCCGGCTGTCGATCCCCTCCTCTCCGTCCGCGATCTGCGGGTGGTCGTCGACGGGCTGCACATCCTGCACGGTGTCGACTTCGACGTGGCCCCCGCCGGGGTGACCGCTCTCCTGGGCCGCAACGGCGCCGGAAAGACCACCACCGTCAAGGCCGTCATGGGCCTGGTGCCGCGTACCGGAAGCATCCGGCTCGCCGGTGCCGAACTCTCCTCCCTTCCCACGCATCTGGTCGTTCGCCACGGCATCGGGTACGCGCCCGAGGACCGGGGGATCTTCGCCGGCCTCACGGTCGCCGAGAACCTCCGCCTCGCCGAGCGCGCCGCCGGGAGCGGGGACGGGGCCGGTGAGCCGAACTACGCGCTCGTCCACGAGCTCTTCCCCGAACTCAAGCAGCGTGCCGGACAGCTGGCCGGGACGCTCTCCGGCGGCCAGCAGCAGATGGTGGCGATCGGCCGGACGCTGCTCAACCGCAACCGGTTGATCATCGCCGACGAGCCCACCAAGGGCCTGGCCCCGAAGATCGTCGCCGAGGTGGCCGAGGTGCTGGCCCGTGCGGCCGAGGCCGTGCCCGTCCTGCTGGTCGAGCAGAACCTCGCCCTCGTCCGCCGGCTGGCCGGCACCTGCGCCGTCCTGGCCGACGGCCGCACCGCCCACCGCGGGGACACCGCCGAGCTGTTGGCCGACGAGGAGGCCGCCCGCCGCCTGCTCGGCGTCGGCTCCCGTCACCCGCTCGCCGGCGGGCCCCGGCCCGCCGCCTCCCCGGCCACTCCCGTCGTCACCGCCGAGGTGAAGCCCTGATGGACACCGTCGTCCTCCTTTTCTGTACCGGGCTCGGTCTCGGTGCGCTGTACTTCCTGGTCGCCTCCGGTCTGTCGCTGATCTTCGGTCTGATGGACGTGCTCAACTTCGCGCACGGCGCCCTGCTCTCCATCGGCGCCTATGCCACCTGGTGGGCCGGCGCCGAGGCCGGCTTCTCCTTCTGGCTCGCGGTGCCGTTCGGCACCCTGGTCGGGACGGCCGCCGCCGTCCTGCTGGAGCTCTTCCTGATCCGGCCGCTCTACAGCCGCCCGCGCGACCAGATCCTTGCCACCGTCGGGGTCGGGCTGGCCGTACCCGCCCTGCTGATGGGGATCTGGGGCGCGGACTCCCGCCCCTTCCCCCAGCCGGAGCTGCTGTCCGGCACCTGGCACGTGCTCGGTGCGACCGTCCCGGTCAACCGCTTCGTGCTGGTGGCCGCCGCCGCACTGTTGCTGCTCACTCTTCGGTTGTTCCTCGCCCGCACCCGCTACGGGCTGATCGTCCGGGCCGGCGTCGAGGACCGGGCGATGGTCACGGCGCTCGGCATCGACGTCCGGAGGGCGTTCACCCTCGTCTTCGCCCTCGGTGGGGCGGCCGCCGCGCTGGGCGGCGCCCTCGGCGGCCTCTACTTCGGTTCGGTCAATCCCGGCCAGGGGACCGGCCTGCTCATCTTCGCCTTCGTCGTGGTGGTGATGGGCGGCATGGGCTCCGTGACCGGAGCCGCCGTCGCCTCGGTGGGCGTCGGCCTCGTCCAGCAGTTCGCCAACTACTACACGGGCGCCGGGCTCGGCGACCTCTCGGTCGTCGTCCTGCTCGCCGTGCTGCTTCTCGTCCGACCCCGTGGACTCACCGGGAGGCTCGCGTGAGCGCCGAAACACCGATCACGAGCACCGGTGGCCCCGCGGCCGGCCGCAGCGCCGCCGTTCCGGCAGGGGGGACTGACACCAGCCCTGCCGTGACCACCATGTCAGCAGAGGGGACTGACACCAGCTCCGCCGACACCGCCACTGTGGCAAGGGGGACTGACACCGGCCTTGCCGAGACCCATTGTGAACACAGGGCCGGGTCCGGCGCCATCCCTCGAACAGGTGATTCAGTCACTAATCGCTGGACAGTCATGCACGGAGCGCTACGCTGGTGGCCGATCGCCCTGCTGATCACGCTCCTTGTCGCCCCATACAGTGCGCTTCCCGTCCCGGGACTGCTCGACGGCCCGCTCGGCAGCCCCGGAAGCCTCCAACTGCTCGCCCTGTGCCTGTTGTACGGGGCCCTCGCCACCGGTTACGACCTCCTGCTCGGTCGGACCGGACTGCTCTCCTTCGGCCACGCGCTCTACTTCGCCACCGGCCTCTACGCCACCGACCTCGGCATGCTGGAGCTGCGACTGCCGTTCGCCGCCGCCGCGGTGTTCGGTGTCGCCTGCTCCGTGCTGCTGGCCCTGCTGCTCGGCTCGGTCAGCCTGCGCGTCACCGGCATCGGCTTCTCCATGGTCACCCTGGCCTTCGCCCAGGCCGGCTCCATCCTCGTCCAGCGCAACCCCGGCGGTGTCACCGGCGGCGAGGAGGGCCGCTCCGCCCCGGCCGACCTGCTGCCCGACGGGCTGCTCGGGATCGAGAACACCGCCAACCTCTACTGGATCGCCGTCGGCTACCTGGTGCTGACGCTCGCCGCCGTCCACTGGGCCGTCAACTCGCCGATGGGCCGGGTCTGGGAGGGCATCAGGGAGAACGAGCGCCGGGTCGAGGTGCTCGGGCTGCGGCCGTACGGCTACAAGCTGGTCGCCTTCGTGCTGGCCGGCGGGCTCGCCGGGCTGGGCGGGGTGGTCTACCTGCTGCTGACCGGCGGCGCCACCCCGCAGGCCGCCACCTCGGACGCCACGCTCGCGCTCCTGGTCATGGTCGTCCTCGGCGGCTCCGGCACCCGCTGGGGGCCGCTGCTCGGCGGGGTCCTCTACACCTGGGCGAGCCACCGGCTCGGCGACCTCGCCAACTCGTCGACCGTCGCCGACCTGCCGGCGGCGCTGCGCGTGCCGCTCTCCCAACCCCTGTTCCTGCTGGGCGCCCTGTTCGTCGCCGTGGTCTACCTGCTGCCCGGCGGCCTGGCTAGACTGCCTGCCCGCATCCGCGCCGACCGATCCGCCCGGTCCGCTCCGGCGCCGGCCGGCCCCGGAACCGCCCACCCCACCGGAGGTACCCCCGCGTGAGCCAGTCGCCGCTGAAGCCCGAGGAGTTGACCGTCCCCGTGCCCGGTGGGGACCTGGCCGTCCTGCGCTGGCCGGCCGACGACCCGCGGGCCCCGACGGTCGTGGCGGTGCACGGCATCACCGCCAACGGCCTCGCCTGGTACGAGGTCGCCCGCCGACTGGCCGGCCGGGTCACCTTGCTCGCGCCCGACCTGCGCGGCCGCGGCGCCAGCCGCTCGGTCGCCGGACCGTACGGACTGGCCCGGCACGCCGACGACGTGGCCGCGCTGATCGGCACTCTCGGCTCGGGGCCCGCCATGGTGGTCGGCCACTCGATGGGGGCCTGGGTCACCGCCCTGGCCGCCGTCCGGCACCCCGACCTGGTCCGGCGCGTCCTGCTGGTCGACGGGGCGGTGACCTTCCCGCTGCCGCGGGGCGTCCGCGAGCAGGACGCCCTGGCCGCGGTGCTCGGCCCCGCGCTGGCCCGGCTGTCCACGACCTTCCCGGACCGGGACGCCTACCGGGAGTTCTGGCGCGGGCACCCCGCCTTCGCCGGCGGGTGGACCGAGGGGATCGACGCCTACACCCAGCGCGACCTCGTCGGGGCGGAGCCCGAACTGCGTTCCTCCTGCGTGCTGGAGGCCGTGCAGACCGACGGCGCCCAGGTCCTGCTGGACGAGGACGCGGCCGCCGCCGTGCACCGGCTGCCCTGCCCGGCCGACCTGCTCTGGGCCGAGCGCGGGCTGCTGGACGAGCCGCAGGGCCTCTACGACCACGGGCGGATCGGGCTGGCCGGGCTGGACCCGGAGAAGGTGACGGCCACGCCGGTGCCGGGGACCAACCACTACTCGATCCTCTGGGGCGAGGCCGGGGCGGACCGCATCGTCCGCATACTGCTGGCGGACGCCCTCGCCGTCGGGTAGCCGAGCCGCCCCGGGATCCGACTGGTACGGGGAACGGCGGCCGGCGGGGTGCGAGAACCCGCCGACCGCCGCCGGTGCTTCGGCCGTCCGCCGGTCGACGCGTCAGGCCGGTACGCCGGTCCGGATCGGCCCGGTACGTCGGCCCGGTGTCAGCCGGCCGTGCCGAGGAAGCTCTCCCAACCGCCCGCCGGCGCCTGGCCGACGTTGAGCGAACGCAGCTTGCGCAGGGTGGACTGGTCCTGCACCTCCAGCCACTCGACCAGCTGCTTGAAGGAGACCAGCCGGACGTCGGGCTTGCCGGCGACGGCCTTGAGGGTCTCCTCGACGGCGTCCATGTAGATGCCGCCGTTCCACTGCTCGAAGTGGTTGCCGATGAACAACGGCGCGCGGTTGCTGTTGTACGCGCGCTCGAAGCCCGCCAGGTAGGAGTTCGCGGCCTGGGTGCGCCACTCGCCGTACATGGCCGGGTCGCCCTTGGTGCTGCCCTTGGACTGGTTGGCCAGGATGTTGTAGTCCATCGACAGGACCTGGAAGTTGTGCCCGGGGAACGGGATGGACTGCAGCGGGAAGTCCCAGACCTTGCCGTCCTGCACCTTCTGCGGCCATATCTGCAGGCCGCCCGAGGAGCTGGCGTCGTACTTCCAGCCCAGCTTGGCGATGGTCGGCAGCAGCGCCTTCTGGCCCTCCAGGCACGGGGTGCGGCCGCCGATGAGCTCCTTCTTGTAGTCGAAGGGGAGCGGGTCGACGTCGGTGAAGCCGGTGTTGGTCCGCCACTGGGTGACGAAGCCGATCGCCTGGTCGATCTCGCTCTGCCAGTCCTCCGGAGTCCACACGTTGACCCCGTTCTTGTCCGGACGGCTGGAGCAGAAGTGCCCGTTGAAGTGGGTGCCGATCTCGTGCCCGGCCAGCCAGGCCTGGCTGATGAGCTTGAGCGTGCTCTTCACCGCGCCGTCCGACAGGTACGGGATGTCGGAGGCGCCGACCGAGTGCTTCGGCGGGTGGTACAGGTCGGCCTTGCCCTTGGGCAGGGCGTAGATGCCCGAGAGGAAGAAGGTCATCGTGGCCTTGTGCTGCTCCGCCAGCTTCAGGAAGCGGGGGAACTGGCCGTCCTCGGTGCCGCCGGCGCCGTCCCAGGAGAAGACCACGAACTGCGGCGGCCGCTCGCCGGGCTTGAGCTTCTCGGGCTTGGGCTGGTTCGGCTGCGGGCCGGTGTCCGCGTTGGAGCCGTCACCGATCGGGGTGCCCTTGGGCACCACCGCCTGGGTGGGGTCGCCGGTGCCGCTCCGGGGGGTGCTCGTGCCGCTGGGGCCGGGAGAGGCGGAACCCTGGCCCGAACCGGATCCGCCGCTGGAGCAGGCCGCGACCGCGCCGAGGGCCGCGGTCGCAGCGGTCGCACTGAGCACCGTCCTGCGCGAGATGCTGGTCATGGTCTCCCCTGGGTGCCGATGCCGGTGGTGAGGGCGGTCCGCAACCGCACCGGTCAAATCGGGCAATTGATGATTATTCCGCCGTTAGCATGTCATGCCGCCGCAACGGCCACCAAGGTCGTCGAGCACTGACGACTCTCAACACGCTGGGCGCATCCGGCTGGGCTGCGGAGATGCGTCGACTGTTGCCGTCCTGTGACGCTGTCCACCCCCGTGCGGCCCGGTCAGTACGGTACCTCCGGGCAGCCCGCTCCCCGGTGGAGTTCGTCAGCGTTCGGCCCGGTTGATCGCCCTTTTGGGAAAACTTTTGCCCCTTGTCGGGCCGGGTAGGCCTGAAGCCCACTAAGGGACGCGCCGACCGGAGCGGGACGGCCGGGCATGTCGGCCGGAGCGGGGACGGGCGGTCGGAGCGTGTCCGCCGGAGTGAGCGACCGAGGGGCGGGCAGGCCGTCAGGGAGCGGTCGCCGGTCGGATCGTCAGAGCGCGGCGAGCCGCCGGGTGCGGCGCACCATGCGCGCGATCGCGGTGCTGATGGCGGTGGCCGCCGCGCAGGAGACCACCAGGCTCAGCCAGGCGGTGTTGAACCAGTGGCTGTTCAGCCAGCCCAGCGTCACGATGTACGCGGCCCAGATCAGCGCCGCCAGCGCCGACCAGTGCAGGAACCGGTGCGGATGGGTGGGGGAGTGGCCGATGGCCAGGTCGAGGACGGTCCGCCCGGCCGGGACGAACCGCGCGATCACCACCATCGCGGCGGCCGCGCCGTGGGGGCGTTCGACCAGGGCCTGTTGGACCCGGGTCACACTGGCCGCCAGTTTCGGGCGCCGGGCGAGTCGGCGGTGCAGCACCGGGGCGCCACGCCGGGCGAGGTTGAGCAGCAGGAGGTCGCCCAGGAAGGAGGCGACCGCCACGCCCAGTCCGAGCATCAGAGGGGCGCCGTTGATCTGCGACGTCTTGAGCACGGCCAGGATGACCAGCGTCCCGCTGGGGATGAACGGAAGGAGGGCGTCCCCGAGCACGGCGACGAGCGCCAGCGCGCAGATCCACGAGGATCCGACCGCCGCCACGAAGTTCAAGGCCCTTACTCCCTCCACGCCTCCCGGGGGAGCAGGTGGCTGCAGGGGTCAACGCTAGCGCCTCGACTTTTCATGCCATGAAGCACCCCGGTATGGCATGGATCACGGCCGCTGATTCCGGCCGCGCTCCGGGCGGCGAACCGCGTGACCTGGCAGGTCGTGCGGTCGGGCCGGGCGGCGGGCCGCCCCGGCGGCGGAGGGCCGCCGCAACTGGAACGAGCCCCCGGGGCGGGGTGCCGCGCCGAGGGCTCGCAGTGATCGTCCGGTGCTGGTCCAGCCCGACGATCTTGCTGGTGGAGTACGGATCCCGCTCCGGCGACCCGCTCCTGGCCCCCAGCCTGCCGGACGCCCGCCCGCTGCCGCGAGACCTCGTGCTGGCGACTTCCGGCGCTGGCGGGAAGTCGCCAACCGTGTTCGCCCGCTGGCTCTGCGTCAGCCGGGGCTTCAACCCGACTTCCGTGCGAAATGGCCGAAACCCGACCGGACCCTGGCCGGACGACATCCCGGAGGCGGGAACAGTCAGCCCCCGGCCATGGTTGACCCCCGTCGGCGACAGCGACCGTCGGGCCACCCGGGCCCGCGCGGTCACCCATGACGGCCGGCTCAAGGACGGCAGCCAGGAGGGCGGACGGGATGACCACCGAGGACCAGCAGGAGCACGCGACCGAGCCGACGGCCGACGCGGCGATCCGGGGCACCGCCCGGGGAACGGCACCCGCTCCGCTCTCGATCCTCGACCTGGCCACCGTCGGCGCCGGCCACACCCCCGCCGAGGCCCTCGCCGCCACCACCGAGCTGGCCCGCCGGGCCGAGCAGTGGGGCTACCACCGCTTCTGGGTGGCCGAGCACCACGGCATGCCCGGAGTCGCCAGCTCCACCCCCGCCGTCCTGCTCGCCCACCTCGGGGCCAACACCACGACGCTGCGGCTCGGCTCCGGCGGCGTCATGCTCCCCAACCACGCCCCGCTGGCCATCGCCGAGCAGTTCGGCCTGCTGGAGGCCCTGCACCCCGGCCGGATCGACCTCGGACTCGGCCGCGCCCCCGGCACCGACCCGGCCACCGCCCGGGCGCTGCGCCGCGGCCTCGCCGAGGGCGCGGACGACTTCCCGCAGCAGCTCGCCGAGCTGACCCACTTCCTCGACGGGGACTTCCCGGACGGCCACCCGTACGCCCGGTTGACGGCCGTTCCCAAGGGCGAGAACCGCCCGCCGGTCTGGCTGCTCGGCTCCTCCGGCTTCAGCGCCCAGCTGGCCGGCCGCCTCGGCCTCCCGTTCGCCTTCGCCCACCACTTCAGCAGCGCCAACACCATCCCCGCGCTGGACCTCTACCGGTCGTCCTTCCGCCCCTCCGCCGTGCTCGCCGAGCCGTACTCGCTGATCGGCGTGAGCGCGGTCGCCGCGGACGACGAGTCCTCGGCCCGGCGCCTGGCCCGCTCCGCCGCCCTCGGCATGCTCCGGCTGCGGCGCGGCAACCCCGGCCCGATCCCCACTCCGGAGGAGGCCGAGCAGTACCCGTACAGTCCGGTCGAGGCGGACTTCATCGACAGCTGGCTCGACAACGTCGTGCTCGGGGACCCGGGCCGGGTCGCCGACGGGCTGGAGGCGCTGCGCAAGCGGACCGGCGTGGACGAGCTGATGGTCACCTCGCACATCCACGGCCACGAGGCCCGCCTCCGCTCGTACGGCCTGATCGCCGAGGCGTACGGCCTGACGTCGACCGCCTGACGTCGACCGCCTGACGGCGGCGGCCCCGGCGATGCCCCTCGCGATGACCTCCCGACGGCGGCGCCCCGCCGTCGGGAGGTCGGGAACAGCCTGACGGGAACGACCCGGCGACAGGAACGTGCCCGACGGCGACGCGTAACGGGGGCGCCGAGACGGCGACCGCGTGCTCGGCGACCGGCCCCGCCGCGGCCCGACCCGGCAGCCGCCTCCCCCGCCTCAGCCCCGGCGGCTGCCGCCGTCCAGGGCGGGGCGGCCCTCGCGGAGTATGGCCGCGACCAGCTCGGCCTCGCCGGGGCGGGCGAAGTACCAGCCCTGGGCGGTGTCGCAGCCGGTCAGCCGCAGGCGCTCGGCCTGGGCGGCGCTCTCGATGCCCTCGGCGGTGACGGTCAGGCCGAGGGTGTGGGCGAGCTGCACCATCGCGCCGACGATCTGCTCGTCCGCGTCGCTGCGGCGGGAGCCGAGTTCCGGGCGGCCGGGGCGGTCCGCCGCGGCGGGCTCGCGGAAGCCCTCGATGAAGGTGCCGTCCAGTTTGAGCACGTGCACCGGCAGTCGGGAGAGGTAGGCCAGGTTGGAGTAGCCGGTGCCGAAGTCGTCGATCGCGATCCGCACGCCCATGTCGGCGAGCGCCTGGAGGGCCTGGAGGGGTCGGCCGCCGGGGCCGAGCAGGGCGCTCTCGGTGATCTCCAGCTGGAGGAGCCGGGCCGGCAGGCCGGTGCGTTCGAGGGCCCGGGCGACGTCGGCGACGATGTCGGAGTCCCAGATCTGGCGGGCGGCCAGGTTGACGCTCACGAAGGTCTCGGTCTCGGGGAACTCGGCGAGCCACTGCCTGGCCTGCCGGCAGGACTCCTCCAGCACCCAGGTCCCGAGCGGCACGATCGCGCCGGTCTCCTCGGCGAGCGGGATGAAGCGGTCCGGGGAGAGCGTCCCGTAGCGGGGGTGGCGCCAGCGGACCAGCGCCTCCGCGCCGTGCACGGTTCCGTCGGCCAGCCCGACCAGTGGCTGGTACTCGATGGTGAACTCGCCGCGCTCCAGGGCCGGGCGCAGCGCGGTGGCGAGCAGTTGCCGGGTGAGCTGGTGGGCGCCGCGGTCCGGGTCGTAGAGGGTCCAGCGGGCGCGGCCGTCGGCCTTGGACCAGTAGAGCGTGGCGTCGGCGTCCTTGACCAGGTCGGTCGGGGTGGTCTCGTGCACGGACCGCTCGACCACGCCCACGCTGGCGGTGATCACCAGCCGGTGCCCGGCGACGTCGAAGGGACGTTCCAGCATCTCCAGGATCCGGTCGGCCAGCTCGGTCAGCTGCGCGATGCCCAGGCTGTCGGTGACCAGGACGGCGAACTCGTCGCCGCCCATCCGGGCCACCAGGTGCGTGTCGCGCCCCTCGAACCCGTGCCGCAGCCGGGTGGCGACGGCGATCAGCAGCTGGTCGCCGATGTGGTGGCCGAGCGCCTCGTTGATCGCCGCGAAGCCGTCCAGGTCCAGGTAGCAGACCCCCACCCGGCGTTCGCCCGAGGCCCCGGTCGGGCCCGGCCCGTCGGCCGGGGCGAGGCAGGCGGCGTCGAGCCGCTCGAAGAAGGAGGCGCGGTTGGGCAGCCGGGTCAGCGGGTCGTGCAGGGCCTGGTACTCCAGCCGGTCGCCGAGCCGGCGCTGCTCGGTGATGTCCTCCACCAGCGCCAGGGTGTAGAGCGGTTCCCCGGCGCCGTCCCGGATCAGCGAGACGGTGACCTTGCTCCAGACCGTGTGGCCCTCGCGGTGCTTGAGCTGCTTCTCCACGCGGAACCGTTCCCGCTCCCCGTGGACGAGCTCGGAGAAGAGCCGGTCCGGCATGCCCTCCGGGTCGATGATCTCGTGCAGGTGGGTGCGGACCAGGTCTCCGACGCTCCGTCCGATCAGGCTGGCGAAGGCGGGGTTGACCTCGATGATCCGGTCCTCGGCGTCGATCAGGGCCATGCCGATGACGGCGTCGCAGAAGGCGGCCCGGAACCGGGACTCGCTGGCCCGCAGCGCGGCCAGCAGCCGGTCGGTGCCTCCCTCGGCCCGGTCGGTGCCGCCGTCCGCCCGGTCGGTGCCGCCGTCGGCGAGGGCCCGGTCCCGGTCCCGGTGGGCGTCGGCGGTGAGCGGGGCCGAACAGGTCGGGCAGAGCAGCAGTTCCGGCTCCGCGAGCGTCCCGCAGGCGCTGCGGGCGGTGACGGCCCCCGCGGTCGGCCCGGTGTCCGGTCCCGCGCCCGGCCCGGTGGCGGATCCGGCGGCCGGTCCCAGGACCGGCGAGGCGAGGTGGCGGTGGCGTGGTGATCCCTCGTGCCGCACGCCCCGGTGGTGTGCGTCGGCCCCCTCGTTCTGGCCCGGCACGGCATGCTCCCGTCCGCTGCTGACGCTTGACGATGGTCCGGCCGGCCAGTCGGGACCCGGCGGTCGGCTCCGCACTCTGTCGTGGTCCTCGGAGTCGGTCCGCTACGGGCCGCCCGTCGTGGGGCGCCGGCGCGCGGGGACCCACCGGAAGGACAGGGCGCTGCGGCCGATCATAGGCCGCGACGGCAACGCGCGGTGACCGCCGGCAGGGTGATTCGCCCGCTTTGTGATCATGAATGGCGGTACGTGCAGACGCCCCCGGTGCACATCACATGATGTGCACCGGGGGCGCGTGCGCCGAAGCCGCGCCCCTGGGCGCCGGTCGCGCGCCGGAAGTGGCGCGGAACGGGCCGGGAGCCGAGGGCGGACGGGACCGGAGGCGGTGCCGGCGGGAGGAGAGAGAGGAAGGGGAGAGGGGGTGGCTCAGGCCAGCGAGGCCGACAGGGTGATGGTGGTGCCGGTCAGGGCCTGGCTCACCGGGCAGTTGGCCTTGGCGTCCTCGGCGGCCTTCACGAAGCCCGCCTCGTCCAGCCCGGGGACCTCGCCGACGACGGTCAGGTGGATGCCGGTGATGCCCGTCCCCGGCTGGAAGGTGACGTCGGCCCGGGTCTCCAGCTTGGTGGGCGGGGTGCCGGCGCCGGTCAGGCCGTGCGAGAGGGCCATCGAGAAGCAGGCGGAGTGGGCGGCCCCGATGAGTTCCTCGGGGCTGGTCTTGCCGTTGGGCGTCTCGGCGCGGGCGGGCCAGGAGACGGGGAACTCGCCGATCCCGGAGGAGGCGAAGGTCACCAGCCCCTTCCCGTCGATGAGGTTGCCCTCCCACGCGGTGGTGGCGGTGCGGGTGGTTGCCACGGTCGGTTCCTCCAGTGTCGAGGGAGTGTTCGAGCGGTCACGTCAGGTCATGCGCGCCCAGCCTACGGGCAGACGCCGCGACGGACCGGTGCGTCACGCCGCGGCGGGCGGGCGGAGTGCGGAGCCGTCGGCCGGTCCCGGACCGGCGTCCGGATCGTGGACGGTTCCGTCCGACGGTGCGGGGCTGCAGCGGGGGCCCTGTTAGATTTGCCCGGGCCCGAGCCCGGCCGCCGTACGGCCGGGCGCCCACCGCAGACACCGGGAGCCGCCCCGATGACGGACCACTCCACGACCCCCGAGACCGGCCTGACCGAGGGGATCGACGACGCCGTACGGGCCGAGCTGACCAGCCTGCGCGAGAGCATCGACAACATCGACGCCGCGGTGGTCCACATGCTGGCCGAGCGCTTCAAGGCGACCCAGCGGGTCGGCCGGCTCAAGGCCGAGCACAAGCTGCCGCCGGCCGACCCGGCGCGCGAGCGGGACCAGATCAAGCGGCTGCGGGAGCTGGCGGCGGGGGCGAAGCTGGACCCGGTCTTCGCGGAGAAGTTCCTGAACTTCATCATCGCCGAGGTCATCCGCCACCACGAGGCCATCGCCCGCGCCTGAGACCCGGCCCCGGCGGCCCAAAGCCGTAGGCCCGGCCCCGCCGGCCGAAAGCCGCCGGCCCGGGAGCTGCCGGCCCGGGGCCCGGGCACCTGGTCCCGAGCGGTCACGAACGGCCCAAGGGCCGGCTCACCGGGCGGCCCCGGGACGCCCGGTGATGTCGGCGGCGGCTAAATGACCGATTTCGTCAGGCTCCACGGTTGGCGTAGCGTGCAGACTTCCCCAGCCGGAGAGGTGGAGCAGCGACGATGGCGGTGAACCTGCCCGAAACGCCCAGTGGAGCCGGAGCCCCCAGCGACTCCGCGTCGAACGCTCACGGGGTGTCCGGCGGCCGCGCCGAGGCCCGCCGCCGGGCGCGCGGTTCGCGCGGTCGCAAGGCCCGCCGCTCGGGCCGGCGTCCCCGTCCGTGGTGGATCGAGCTGCCGTTGATGGTGGTGGTCGGCCTGGTGGTCGCGCTGCTGATCAAGACCTGCCTGTTCCAGGTGTTCACCATCCCGTCCGGCTCGATGGAGAACACCCTGCGGATCGGCGACCGGGTCGGCGTGAACAAGCTGGCGCCGCTGACCGGCTGGGAGCCGGAGCCGGGGCAGCCGGTGGTGTTCAAGGACCCGGGGGGCTGGCTGCCGCCGCAGCCCACCGACCCCAACCCGGTCACCAACGCCGTGAGCTCGGTGCTCGGCTTCGTCGGCCTGGTGCCGCCGAAGGACGACAACTACCTGGTCAAGCGGGTCATCGCGACCGGCGGCCAGACCGTGCAGTGCCAGGGCACCACGCTGACCGTCGACGGACGGAAGGTCGACGAGCCGTACCTCCACCCCGGGGACGACTCCTGCGCCGGGCTGGACTTCGGGCCGGTGAAGGTGCCCTCGGGCTACGTCTGGGTCGAGGGCGACCACCGCAGCGACTCCGCGGACTCCCGCTACCACCAGCACGGCCCGGGTGGCGGCGCCGTGCCGGTGGACAACGTGGTCGGCCCGGTGTCGGCCGTCGTGTGGCCGCTCAATCACCTCGACTGGTTCGGCTGGACCGGCCGCTGACCCCACCCTCGGCGGTCACCCGGTCACGGGCTCGGGCTTCGGCCTCTCCACGCCCGGCGTCGCCGGGCCGGCCGGCCCCGGACTCGGCAGCACGGGCTCTCGAAGCCGTGGATCCGCCGCCCCGGGAGCCGGCCGTCCCGGCCCCGTCGCTCCCCGAAGCCGCGCCCGCCTCCGCGGGCTTGCTCGCCTGGGCCGCGAAGGCGCCGGTCAGCACGAGCAGGCCGCCCGCGATCTGCGGCAGCCCGAGGTGCTCGCCGAGCAGCACCCAGGCGGTCACGGTGGCGACCACGGCCTCCAGGTTGGCGACCACCCCGGCGATCGGCGGCGAGAGGTAGCCGACCGAGATCACGCCGGTCAGGTAGGCGAGCACGGTCGCGATCAGCACCATCCACGCGGCCGGGAGGAACGCGGGCAGGGAGTGCCCGTTCATCACCACCGACCCGCCGAGCAGGCCCCAGTCGGCCTGCCACGGCCGGGTGAGGGCGGTGAGCAGCACGGCGCCGACGAGCAGCCCGAAGGCGCTGACGGCGAGCGGGTCGACCGGGCGGTCGCCGTGCCGGCCGGCGTCGGCGAGCACGAAGTAGCCGACCTGGCAGACGGCCGCGCCGAGGGCGAACAGCACGCCCAGCGCGTCGAAGCTCAGACCGTTCCAGACCTCGACCACGCAGGCCAGTCCGGCCACCGCGACGCCGGCGCCGACGGCCGCGCCGCGGGTGATCGGCTTGCGCTGGACGAACTTGACGTAGCCGATCAGCAGCGGCGGCCCGAGGTACTCGATGAGCAGGGCGACGCCGACCGGGATGCGGGAGATCGCCGCGAAGTAGCAGGCCTGGACGCCCGCCACGGCGAGCAGGCCGAAGCCGAGCAGCAGGCCGGGGCGGCGCAGTACGGCGTGCCGGTGCCGGTAGGCGACCGGGAGGAGTGCCACCGCCGCCCCGGTGACCCGGAGCCACACGACGTGCAGCGGGGAGAGCCCGGCCTCTATCAGCGGCTTGGCCGCGGTGCCGGAGCCGCCGAAGGCGACGGCGGAGACCAGCGCCAGGCCGAGGCCGAGGGTTCTGCCCGAAGGGAGGGTGGGCGAGGCCGTTGATCTGTGCACCGCCGCATTGTGACAGTCATACGAGTGATCGGGTAAGGCGCCATTCCGTCATTTGGTCCTGCCTACAACTGTGCGGAGTGGCGAACTCACCCGGGCCGGAGAGCCCGGCCGGCCCGGTCCCGAGGACCTGTCCCCGGAAACCCCCGCCCGTCAGCCCCCGGAAACCGACCCGGCACCCGCCCCCGCGAGCGCGTCCGTCCCGCCCGTGGGCTGGGTGGTCGGCTGCGTGGTCGGGGCCGTGGTCGGCGGGGTGGTCGGCGTCGGCTTCGACGTGGGCCGGGGCGGCCTGGTGGGCTGGGTGGTCGGCTGGCTGGTCGGCGGTGCCGTCGGCGCGGTGGTCGCGCCGCCGTCCGTGCCGCCCGACGGGGTCGAGCCCGAGCCGTCGCCCGGCGTCGTGGTGGGACCGGTGCTGGGAGCGCCGGTGGGGGCGCCCGTCGACGGGCCGCTGCTCGGCGTGCTCGGGGCGGTCGGCAGGTCGGTGGCGCCCGCGGAGTCGCCGCCGGCCGGGGTCGGGAAGTCGCCGACCGGCTGGCCCTTGAGCGCGGCCTTCATGTAGCTGGTCCAGATCTGGGCCGGGTACTGGCCGCCCGCCGCGCCGTCGATGCCGCCGACGCCGCTCAGGCTGACCTGGGCGCCGTTGGCCGGGTCCTGGCCGAACAGGGCGACCGAGGTGACCAGCTCGGGGGTGTAGCCCACGAACCAGACCGACTTCTGGTCGTCGGTGGTGCCGGTCTTACCTGCCGCCGGACGGCCCAGTGCCTTCGCCCGCCAGCCGGTGCCGCCCGGGTCGCTCACCACGCCCTGGAGCATCGAGGTCACCTGGTTGGCGGTGTCCTCGCTGATCGCCTGGGTGGTCTTGTGCGCGGGCAGCGCGACGTTCTCGCCCTCGCGGTCCACCGACTGCACCAGCCACGGGGTGATCTGCCTGCCGCCGTTGTCCAGCGTGGCGTACACGCCCGCCATGTCGAGCACGCTCGGGGTGGCCGCGCCCAGCGGGATGGACGGCACCGGGTCGAGGCCCGGGGTGTTGCCGGGCAGGCCCATCGCGATGGCGGTGTCCTTGACCTTCTGCAGCCCGGTGTCCTGCGCCAGCTGCGCGAACGCCGAGTTCACCGACCAGTCGGTGGCCTGCTGGAGGCTGATCTGGCCGTAGCTCTTGTCGCCCTCGTTCGGCGGGGCGTACGGGGTGCCCTTGCCGCCGCGGACCTTCCGGCCGCTGGTGCCGTCGTAGACCGTGCGCGGGGTGATGGTGCGGCCGTCCTGGGTCCTGGCGTCGTTCTCGAAGGCGGCGGCCAGCGCGATCGCCTTGAAGGTCGAGCCGGCCTGGTAGTCGCGCCGGGTCGCGTTGTCGACGTAGTGCTTCACGTAGTCGACGCCGCCGTACAGGGCGATGACCGCGCCGGTCTTCGGGTCCACCGAGGCGGCGCCGGCCTGGGCGGCCGCGTCCTTCTTGCGCTTGTCCGGGTTCAGGGTGTCGTGCAGCTGGGCCTGGACGGAGTCCTGGAGGGCCTGCTGACGGGACGGGTCGATGCTCAGCTTGACCGTGTAGCCGCCCTTGGCCAGCTCGGCCTCGCTGATCACCCCGCTGGAGGTGAGGTACTGGGTGGCCGCGTCGACCAGGTAGCCGGCCTGGCCGGACAGGCCCGGGTTGGGCTGCGGGTCGCGGACCTCCGGGAAGGCGGTCCTCGCCCGCTCCTCCGCGGGGAGCCAGCCCTCCTTGACCATGCCGTCGAGCACGTAGTTCCAGCGGTTGACGGCGTTCTGCTTGCCCGCCGCGGTGGCGGTGGCCACGTCGTAGGCGCTCGGCGCGTTCAGCAGGGTGGCCAGGTAGGCGCCCTGGGCGGCGTCGAGGGCGGACGCGTCGACACCGAAGTACGCCTGGGCGGCGGCCTGGATGCCGTAGGCGCCGCGGCCGTAGTAGGAGGTGTTCAGGTAGCCGGAGAGGATGTCGTCCTTGCTCTCGGTGGCGTCCACCTTGATGGCGATGAACAGTTCCTTCACCTTGCGGCTGATGGACTGCTTCTGGTTCAGGTACGTGTTCTTCACGTACTGCTGGGTGATGGTGGAGCCGCCCTGGGTGCCCTGGCCCTTGGCGGTGTTGATCGCGGCCCGGGCCAGGCCCTGGACGTTGACCGCGCCCTCGTTGTAGAAGTCCCGGTCCTCGGCGGCCAGCGCGGCGTGCTGGGCGGCCGGGGAGACCTTGTCCAGGGTGACGTTCTGCCGGTTGGTCTGGCCGGTGCGGGTGAGCACCGAACCGTCCGAGTAGAGCCAGGTGTTGCTCTGGGCGGTCGCGGCGGCGTGCGCGTCCGGCACCTTCACCAGGGCGATCCCCAGCGCGAACAGGCCGATGCCGAGCAGCAGCGCCGAGCCGGCGCCGAGCAGGGTCATCCGCCAGGTGGGTATCAGCCGGCGCCAGCCGGTGCGCTTGGGACGGCGCGACTTCTTGCCGCCGGACCCGCCGAACCCGCCGGATTCGCCGAACCCGCCGGCCGGGCCGGTGGTGCGCTTGAGCCGCTTGACCGGGCGGAGGCTGATCGACGGCGAGCGACGGCCGCTCTGGGCGTTTCTGGACAAAGCGCGGCCTTTCCTGCGGGCGCACCGGGGCAGCCCGCACGGACGGGGACATCGGCGGTTGGGGACCTTTGTCCCGATTCCGGTTCTACTGCCCTGGACGAGCAGAACGGGCCGGATGGCTCCGGCGGATCGCCAATCGAGACCGACATCACACGCAAAACGGACGTCGGAGGCCAAAAAATCGGGGAGCCCCTCGCTGCTGCGAGAGGCTCCCCAACTGTCTGTGCGCCGCCAGGGACTCGAACCCCGGACCCGCTGATTAAGAGTCAGCTGCTCTAACCAACTGAGCTAGCGGCGCCTGCTGACCTGGAAAACAATACACGCTTCCGAGGGGTGCCTCCGACCATCGCGGTGGCTGCCGCCCGATCCGTCCCTTTCCTTCCGGTTGGGCCGGAGTTCGCCGCTGGTTAGGGTGGAACGGTGCCCAGCTCCCAGCCAGGACACCCGCGAGCAGGACCCGGCGGGCCAGGACGCGGCAGGTCGGGACACCGCGTCGCGCGGACGACGGTCGCCGCCCTGCTGCTGCTCAGCGCCGTGGCGTACACCGCCTGGGTCCTGGAGGTCGTGCTGAGCACCGGGCTCGACCCGGTGCAGGCGTACATCAGCGAACTCGCCGCGGAGGACCAGCCGCTGGGCGGCCTGTTCCGGGCCACCGACCTGGCCGCCGGGCTCTGCCTGCTCGCCGCCGCCGGCACCGCCCTCGCCACCGGCCGGGCCGGGGCCTCCCGGCGGCACCGCTGGGCGCTGGCCGGCTGGTCCGCGCTGGCCCTGTCCGGCGCCGCGACCGCCGCCGACTCCCGGCTGCCGCTCAGCTGCACCCCCACCAGCGACGAGATGTGCGCCGCCCGGGAGACCGCCGGACTGGTCCCCGCCACCCACACCGCGCACGCCGTCACCAGCAGCCTCGCCATGGCCGGGGCACTCGCGGCGCTGGTCTCGCTCACCGTGGCCGCCCGGCGATACCGCTGGTGGGCGCCGGTGCGCCGGTTCGGGCCCTGGCTGCTGGGCGCCGAGCTGCTCGCCACCGGCTGGAGCCTCGCCTCGATCGCCGCCTTCCAGGCCGGGCACGGCACCTGGGCGCTCGGGGCCGGGCAGCGGCTGCAGGTGCTGCTGGTCGCGCTCTGGCTCGGCCTGCTGGCCCTGGGCGTGGCCCGCTCCGCCCGCCCGAACCCGCCCGACGCGGACGGCGCCGAGCAGTGCGGCCCGGTCGACGCGGACGGCGCCGAGCAGCGCGGCCGGGACAGTGGCGAGCGGCGCGGCCGGAGCGGCGACGAGCGGCACCGCCCGCCCGAGCCGCTCCCGGACCGGAGGCCGGCATGAGCGCTCCCGGGGCGGAGGCCGACGGCCGGACGCGCTTCCTGCGCGTCGACGGCGTCCCGCTGCACGTCCGCGTCGAGGGCGGCGGTCCGCCCTGCCTGCTCTCCGGCGGCCTCGGCAGCAGCTGGTTCGACTGGGACCTGGTCGTCCCGTTCCTGACGCCGTACCGCACCGTGGTCCGCTTCGACCGTCCCGGCTACGGGCTGAGCGCCGCCGAGCCCGCCACCGGGCGGCCCGCGCCGACGGCGGCCGGCGAGGCCGGGCGGATCCGGGCGGTGCTGGACGGCCTCGGGCTGCGCGAGCCCTGCACCGTGGTCGGCCACTCGCTCGCGGGCTTCCACGTCGAGGCCTTCGCCCGGCTGCACCCCGAGCGGACCGCCGGGCTGGTGCTGGTGGACGGCAGCGTGGAGGCGGGGGTCCGGCCGTACCCGGCGCCGGCCGCGCGCGACCTGGCGGCCCGGGTGCTGGCCGGCGCCGCCACCGCCCTCGCCGTGCCCTACCTGCTCGGCCCGGCCGTCCGCCGGACCACGGCCCGGCTGTCCACCGTCCGCCGCGAGGACCTCGCCCCGGCGCCGCTGGTCCGGCGCTGCTACCGCACCGGGCGGGCGCTGCGCGCGCTGCTGCGGGAGAACGGCCGCTACCTCGACACGGCCGCCGAGCTGGACGGGCTGCGGCGCACCCGGCCGCTGGCCGAGGACCTGCCGGTCACCGTGCTGGCCGCCGACGACGGCTGCCGGACCCGGCGCGGCGAGGACTGGCTGGCCCGGCAGCGGGAGCTGGCGGCCCTGCTCGGGGCGGACTTCCGCACCACCGCTCCCGCCGGGCACCTGGTGATGTTCGACCGCCCTGACGCGGTGGCCTCGGCGGTGCTCGACACCCGCTGAGGCGTCCAGCGGCACCCACCGGCACCCACCGGCACCCGCTGCAACCCGCTGACCGGCGCCCGGAAACGCCTCAGGCCGCCCACCGGAGTGGACGGCCTGAGACCTTGCCATGTGCGCCGCCAGGGACTCGAACCCCGGACCCGCTGATTAAGAGTCAGCTGCTCTAACCAACTGAGCTAGCGGCGCCTGCTGACGTCGAAGACTTTACACGCCGCCGACCCGATCCACCGAATCGCGTTCGAGCGGCTACCGTCCGCCACCCCCTCCGGCCGTCGGCTCCGGGTGGTGGCAGGCCGCCTGGTGGTCCGCCGCCGGCGCGCCGCCGACCAGGGCCGGCCGCTCCTGCTCGCAGCGGGCCCGGTCGGCCGGGGCCGTGAGCCCGGCGTAGCGGGGGCAGCGGGTGCGGAAGACGCAGCCGGTGCGGCGCTCGGTGGGCGGGGGCGGGTCGCCGGCCAGCAGGATGCGGTCGCGGGCACGCTCGGCGGCGGGGTCGGGGAGCGGGACGGCGGAGAGCAGGGCGCGGGTGTACGGGTGACGGGGGCGGTCGAAGACGGCGGAGACCTCGCCCTGCTCGACCGTCCGGCCGAGGTACATCACGCTGACCCGGTCGGCGAGGTGGCGGATCACCGAGAGGTCGTGCGAGACGAACAGGTAGGACAGGCCCAGGTCGGCCTTGAGCGTCTGGAGCAGGTTGAGCACCCCGGCCTGGATGGAGACGTCCAGCGCGGAGACCGGTTCGTCCAGCACCAGCAGCTCGGGGCGGACGGCCAGCGCCCGGGCGATCGAGACGCGCTGGCGCTGGCCGCCGGAGAACTGGTGCGGGTAGCGGACGGCGTGCTCCGGGTCGAGGCCGACCTGGCGCAGCAGCTCGGGCACCCGGCGGGCGATCTCCTCGCGCGGGGCGCGCTGGGCGAGCAGCGGTTCGGCGACGATGTCGCCGACCGGCATCCGGGGGTCGAGGCTGGCCATCGGGTCCTGGAAGACGATCTGAACCCGGGCGCGGAGCCGGTGGGCCTCGGCCCGGGTGAGCGCGGCGGTGTCCCGGCCGAGCAGTTCGATCCGGCCGGTCTCGGGGGCTCCGAGCCGCAGCAGTTCGAAGAGGGTGGTGGACTTGCCGGAGCCGGACTCGCCGACCAGGCCGAGGGTCTCGCCCTCCCGCAGGTCCAGGTCGACGCCGTCCACCGCGTACACCTCGCCGACCTTGCGCTTGAACACCGTGCCCTTGAGCAGTGGGAACGTCTTTCCGAGCCCGCTCACCGACAGCACCGGGGTGCGGGCGGAGCGGTCGTCGGGGCCGGCGGCGGCGGTGGGCAGCTCCGGGACGGGGTAGACCTCGGCCGGTGCGGGACGCCGCTCGGCGAGCTCGGCCGACCGCACGCACGCCGACAGGTGGCCGTCCGTCCCTTCCAGGGCGGGTTCGGCCGCGGAGCAGCGCTCCTCGGCCAGCGGGCAGCGGGCCGCGAACGGGCAGCCCGGGGGCAGTTCGGCCATCGGCGCCGGGGCGCCGGGGATCGGCACGAGCGGGCCGCCGCGCCCGTCCAGCCGGGGCAGCGCGCCGATCAGGCCGAGCGAGTAGGGGTGGCGCGGGGCCGCGAACAGCTCGTCCACTCCGGCCGTCTCGACCACCCGGCCGGCGTACATCACCGCGACCCGGTCGGCCGTCCCGGCGATCACCCCGAGGTCGTGGCTGACCAGGACGAGTGCCGCGCCGGTCTCCCGGCGGGCGGTGCGCAGCACGTCCAGCACCTGGGCCTGGATGGTGACGTCGAGCGCGGTGGTGGGTTCGTCGGCGAGCAGGACGTCGGGCTCGTTGGCGACCGCCATGGCGATCATCGCGCGCTGGCGCATGCCGCCGGAGAACTCGTGCGGGAAGCTGTCCAGGGCCCGGTCGGGCGCCGGGATGCCGACCAGGTCGAGGAGTTCGGCGGCCCGGCGGCGCGCGGTGGCCTTGTCCACCCGCTGGTGGATCCGGACCGCCTCGGCGATCTGGTCGCCGATCCGGTAGACCGGGGTGAAGGCGGAGAGCGGGTCCTGGAAGACCATGGCGATCCGGCGGCCGCGGATCGCGGCGAGCTCCCGGCCCGGCAGTCCGACCAGTTCCCGGCCGTCCAGCCGCACCGAGCCGCTGACGCTCGCCGTGCCGGGCAGCAGCCCGAGCACGGACAGCGCGGTGACGGACTTCCCGGAGCCGGACTCGCCGACGATGCCGAGGGTCTCGCCGCGCCGCAGGGTGAGGTCCACCCCGCGGACGGCGGGGACCGGGCCGTCGGGCCCGGCGAAGTCCACCCGGAGGTCCCGGACGGCGAGCAGCGGGGTTTCGACGACGGTGGTCACGGGCGCTTCCTACGGCTGGCGGCGCGGGGGCCGCTGACGGAACGACGGGTGCGAGGCGAACGGCGGGCGGACCGCGAACGGCGGGGCGCCGCCCCGGAGGTGGGGTCGAGGGCGTCGCGCAGCCCGTCCCCGATCAGGTTGACGGCGAGGACGAAGACCACCAGCAGCCCGGCGGCGAAGTAGAACAGCCACGGGAACACCGGGGCCTCGCTCGTCCCGGCGGCGAGCAGGGTGCCGAGCGAGACGTCCGGGGCCTTGACCCCGAAGCCGAAGTAGGAGAGCGCGGTCTCGCTCATCACGGCGCCGCCGACCGCGATGGTGGCGTCGATGATGAGGAAGGAGGCGACGTTCGGCAGGATGTGCCGGCTGATGATCCGCAGCGGTCGTACGCCCATGAACCGTGCGGCGCGGACGAACTCGCGCTCGCGCAGCGAGATGGTCATCGAGCGGACCACCCGGGCGGTGATCATCCAGTTGAACAGCGCGAGCAGCAGCACGAAGGCGATCCAGCCGGCGCTCTTCAGCCGGCCCGAGACGATGGTGATGATCAGGAAGGACGGGAAGACCAGCAGCAGGTCGACCAGGAACATCAGGCTCCGGTCGGCCCAGCCGCCGAAGTAGCCGGCGCAGGCGCCGACCAGGGAGGCCAGCACGGTGGAGAACAGTGCCACCAGCAGGCCGATGACCAGCGACTTCTGCAGCCCGCGGACGGTCTGGGCGAAGACGTCCTGGCCGACCCCGTTGGTGCCGAACCAGTGCTGGGCGGACGGGGGTCGGTGCAGCGCGGAGAAGTCCGGCGCGGCGTAGTCCCAGGGTGTGAGGTACGGGCCGCCGAAGGCGAGCGCGAACAGCAGCAGGACGACGACGGCCCCGGCGACGGCGCCGCGGGCGGCGAGCAGCCGGCCGAGGACGAGCCGTCCGCGGCCGGTGGACCGGGGGGCGGCGGCCGGGGCGGGGGAGTCGGCGACGGTGGTGGTCATGGTGGGGATCGCCTCCGGTCAGGACCGCACGCGCGGGTCGAGGGCGGCGTGCAGGGTGTCGGCGAGGAAGCCGGAGGCGAGGACGACGACGGCGGTGAAGAGGTTGACGGCCACCACGGAGTTGACGTCCTGTTCGTTGATCGACTGGATCAGCCACTCGCCCATGCCGTGCCAGCCGAAGATCGTCTCGGTGAAGATCGCGCCGGTGAAGATGCCCAGGAAGCTGTAGGCGAACATGGTCGACATCGGGATCACCGCGGTGCGCAGCCCGTGCCGGAGCAGCGCCTGCCGGCGGGTGAGCCCCTTGGCCTCGGCGGTGCGCAGGTAGTCGGAGCCGAGCACGTCGAGCATGGTGCCGCGCTGGTAGCGGCTGTAGGTGGCGAGGCCGCCGAGGGCCAGCGAGATGGTGGGCAGCAGCAGGTGGAGCGCCCAGTCGGCGAGGTGGGTGCCGAGGCCGCCGGTGAGCCCCGGGGTCTCGTAGCCGGTGAACGGGATGACGTCGTGGCCGGCCGCGTCCTTGGCGGCGATGGCGCCGTTCTTGAGGAAGAGCGCGACCAGGAAGACCGGGGTGGAGAGCAGCACGAAGGACAGCACGGTGAGCAGCCGGTCGGAGAGCCGGTACTGGCGCACGGCGCTCCAGGCCCCGGCCGCGACGCCGAGGACCATGCCGAGCAGGCTGCCGATCAGCAGCAGCCGCAGCGAGACCCAGACCCGGCGGCCGAAGTCGTCGGTGACCGGGGTGTCGTGGATGGTCCGGCCGAGGTCGCCGTGGAGCAGCCCGCCGGCCCAGTGGCCGAAGCGTTCGACGACCGGGGTGCGGTCGTTCAGGTTGAGCGCGGTGAGCTGGCGCTCGACCGATTCGACGGCCGGGCGGGGGACCTTGGCGTCGAAGTAGGTGCGCGGCTGCAGGGCGGTCGCGGAGATCGCGTACGCCAGGAAGACGGCGGCGATCAGCAGCACCGCGTAGTAGCTCAGCCGCTTCGCCAGGTAGCGGAGCATCAACGGCCGCCCGTCGCGGTGCGGGTGGGGCCGACGCGTCTGGTGGGCATCGGGTGGTGGCCTTCGTTCCGGGCCCGGTCGGGGCGTCAGTGGGCGGGTGGGGAGCGGGATTCGGGAAAGCGCTGGTCAGAGTGAAGCACCGGGTCGCTGAGGTGGTGTTGCGCCCGTGTTGCCGCGTGTGACTTTTGGATCAGGTGTGCGTTCCTCCCCCTGGTGGCGGATCTGATCCGCTGTTACGTTCTGCTCGCCCGGTGCCGAATTGGCTGCCCACGCTCAAGCCTCGTCACACCTCGCGCGCCCCGACTCGCGTCACCAATCCCAGGGGGACCCTCATGGACGCTTCCACCACGGCCCGCCGTCTCGGCCGGGCGACCGCCCTCGCCGTCGCCGTCGCGCTGGCGGTCACCGCGTGCAGCTCGGGTGGGGGCGGCTCGTCCGGCGACGTGGCCAAGACCGAACCGCCGGGCACGGGTGCCAACGACCTCAACCCCAAGCCGGCGGACCAGCTCAAGGACGGCGGGGAGGTGCGCTTCCCGCTGTACCAGTGGATCACCCAGTGGAACCCGCTGCAGGTGGACGGCTTCTACGGCTCCGCGGTCTCGATCATGCGCAACCTGGAGCCCTCGCTCTTCACCACCGACGCCGCCGGCACCTTCCTGCCCAACCCGGACTACCTGGTGGACGCCAAGGTCACCTCGACCTCGCCGCAGGTGGTCACCTACAAGCTCAACCCCAAGGCCAAGTGGTCGGACGGCAAGCCGCTCGGCTACCTGGACTTCAAGGCCGACTGGCAGGCCGCGAGCGGCAAGGACCCGGCGTACAACGTCTCCGACCCCTCCGGCTACGAGCAGATCTCCGCGGTCGAGGAGGGCGCCGACCCGACCGAGGTGAAGGTCACCTTCGCCGAGCCGTACGCCGACTGGCAGAACCTGTTCCGTCCGCTGATCCCGGCGGCCGGCATCTCCACCCCGGACGACTTCAACAAGGGCTGGGTGGAGAAGATCCCGATCACCGCGGGCGCGCTGAAGGTCGGCACGGCGGACAAGACCGCGCAGACCCTGACCCTCGTCCCGGACCCGGCCTGGTGGGGCACCAGGGCCAAGGTCGACAAGATCACCTTCCGGGTGATGTCCCAGTCGGCGACGACCCAGGCGTACCTCAACAACGAGATCGACTACGCCGCGGCCGGCACCGCCACCGCGTACGGGCAGCTCAAGAATGCCAAGGACACCGTGATCCGCAGCGCCAGCCCGTGGGACGAGGTGCACATCTCCTTCGGCGGCTCGGGCGCGCTGGCCGACCAGAAGGTCCGCCAGGCGCTCGGCAAGGCGCTGGACCGCTCCGCGCTGATCAAGATCGCGAACAACGGGGTGCCGGTGGAGTTCAAGCCGCTCGGCAACCACATCTTCATGCCCAACCAGACCGGCTACCAGGACACCTCCGGCGAGTGGGCCAGGTTCGACCTGGCCGCCGCGAAGAAGCTGCTGGACGAGGCGGGCTGGAAGGAGGCCGGCAGCGGTCAGCCGCGCACCAAGGACGGCCGGCCGCTGGAACTGCACTGGGTGCTCAACGACTCCACCCCGCAGGCCCAGATCGACCTGGCCACCGCGGCGGTGGCGATGTGGCAGGCGGCCGGCGCCAAGGTCAGCCTGGACAAGGTGCCGGCGAACGACTTCTTCACCAAGTACGTGAACCCGGGCAAGTTCGAGATCGCGAGCTGGCGCAACACCGACTCCTTCCCGCTGTCCAAGAGCCTGACCAACTTCCGGCTGCCGGTGGGCGACAACAGCTTCAGCAACCCCTCGCGACTGGGCAGCCAGGAGATCGACGACCTGCTGAAGAAGGCGGCCGGGGCGGTCGACCCGGCGGAGGCCGCGAAGCTCTACAACCAGGCGGACGCGAAGATCTGGGAGCTCGGCCACACCGTCGAGCTCTACCAGCGGCCGGAGGTCGTGGCGACCCGCAAGGGACTGGCCAACTACGGGGCCTTCGGCCTGGCGGCGGAGGACTACAGCAGGATCGGCTGGGAGAAGTAGCCGCCGCGACGAGGCGGGACGCACGGCAGGCGCTGGCGAGCAGCGCGGTGATCACGAGGCCGGTGGCGCGGACGCGGGAGGATCGGCCGTGCCGCCCCCGCTGTCCCGCCACCCGCCTTGACCTTCCGCGTTGCCCGCAGGCCGCCCGTGTCGTGGGGCCCGACCGGGCCCGCGCTCTTCCAACCGGGGAAGAATCTAGCGGCGCCCCGCCCGCGCGCGACGCAGCGCGCGGGACGCGCCCGGAAACCCGCCGAGGTGTCACCCGGTTCGCGCACCGGAGCGTCAACTACGGCTGACGGTAAGGAAAAAAGGGACATTCAGGGCCGTCGCGGCCGGGGGTGCGCGGGTTCCCGCCCGCGCCCCCGTGCGCGCGCACGGCCGTCCCCGAGCGCCCGCACGGTCGCGCCCGGGAGCGCGTACGCCGCCGTGCCCGAGCGCGCACACGGCCGTGCCCGAGCGTGCACACCTGCCGCGCCGGTGCGTGCGCCGGGCCGGGAGCGCTGCCAGGATGCGCGGGACGATCCCCCGACTCCCGGAGCCGTACCGATGGCCAGTGACCCCGCCGCCGCGGCACCCCGCAGCCACCCCGTCGACCCGCCGCCGGTGCGCCGGATGGTCCCGCGCGACCGGCACGAGCCGCACCGGGTCGCCACCCCGCTGGAGCTCTTCTTCGACCTCTGCTTCGTGGTCGCGGTCGGCCAGGCCGGGCGCGAACTCGCCCACTCGCTCGCGGCCGGGCACTACGGGGACGGCCTGCGCGGCTACGCGCTGGCCTTCTTCGCGATCTGGTGGGCCTGGATGAACTTCACCTGGTTCGCCTCCGCGTACGACGTCGACGACGTGCCGTACCGGGTCACCACGCTGGTGCAGATCGCCGGGGTGCTGATCCTCGCCGCCGGGGTGCCCCGGCTGTTCGCCACCCAGGACCTGACGCTGGCGATCGCCGGCTACGTGGTGATGCGCCTGGCGATGGTCACCCAGTGGCTGCGCGCGGCCGCCAGCGAACACGGCCTGGCGCGCCGGGTCGCGCTGGGCTACGCGGCGGGGATCACGCTCTGCCAGGTCGGCTGGGTGGTGATGCTGTTCCTGCCGCAGGGCGCCCGGCCGTACGCCGTCCCGGTCGGGGTGCTGTGCGAGCTGGCCGTGCCGGTGATCGCCGAGCTGCGGCTGCGGACCGCCTGGCACCCGCACCACATCGCCGAGCGGTACGGGCTGTTCACCCTCATCGTGCTCGGCGAGACGGTGGCGGCGGCGACCGTCGCCGTGCAGTCGGCGGTGGACGAGCACGAGGGGCTGGGCCGGCTGGTGCCGGTGGCGGTCGGCGGGCTGCTGATCTGCTTCGCCGCCTGGTGGATCTACTTCGCCCGGCCCGTCCACGAGCACCTGCGCTCCAACCGGCAGGCGCTGGTCTGGGGCTACGGGCACTACCTGGTGTTCGGCTCGGCGGCGGCGATCGGCGCCGGGCTGGAGGTGGCGGTGGAGTCGGCGGTGCACAAGGCGCACATCTCCGCGACGGCCGCCACCGCGACGGTCACCGTGCCCACCGCGCTCTACCTGGCCACCGTCTGGTTCCTGCACTCCCGGCACACCAAGCGGGGCGCGGTGGCCCAGTCCCTGGCACCGGTGGGGGCCGTGCTGGTGCTGGCCTGCACCGCGCTCGGCGACTCCGGGGTGCTCGCGGCGGGCCTGGTCTGCGCGCTGATGGTGGCGGTGGGCGTGCTGGTCCACGGCCTGGAGAGCAGGCGGGCGCAGGCCGGCCGGCCGGACCGCGGCTCGGGGGCCGACGGCTAACCGGCCCGCCCCAGCAGTACCGGCTCGTGCCGGGCCAGCCAGTCCAGGTAGGCCGGGTTGTCCTTGGCCAGGTCCAGGTAGGCGGCCCGCAGTTCGCCGTACAGCGCGTCCAGGGCGGGCGCGCTGAGCACCCGCGGACGCCAGGTGAACAGCAGCCGGACGGCCAGCGGGTCCCCGTGCACCGGCCGAACCACCGTGCCGGGCCCGGGCAGCGAGGTGGGCTGGCAGGGGCGGACGGCCTCGCCGGAGGCGACCAGCTCGGCGGCGGTGGCGTTGTCCCGCACCTGCACCACCCGGGGGTTGAGCCCGGCCTCGCTGAACACCCGGCGCATGGCCGCGTACTCGTGGTCGGCGGTCGGGTCGACCATCCAGGTGTCCTCGGCGAGGTCGGCCAGGTGGACGACCGGCCGGGCGGCGGCCGGGTGCCCGGCGGCGAGCGCGACGAACTGCGGCTCCCGGGCCATCAGCACCCGCTGCTCGGCGTCCGGCGGCACCCGCAGCGGGAAGCCCTCGCTCTCGTACACGAAGGCCACGTCCAGCTGGTCGGCGGCGACCATCCGCAGCAGTGCGCTGGCCGAGATGTCCACGTGGATGGTGGTGTCGGTGTCCGGCAGCCGCTCGTGCACCCGGCGCAGCCAGGCCGCGACCGCCCGGTTGCCGACACTGCCGATCCGCAGCCGCCGCTGCCGCCCGGGGGCGGCCGAATCCCGCGCCTCCTGGCGGGCGGCGGTCACCAGGGCGGCCATCTCGGTGATCACCGGCCGGGCCCGGGAGAGCACCGAGTGGCCGAGCGCGGTGGGCCGGCTGCCGGTCTGCTCGCGGGTGAACAGGGTGCCGCCGATGGCCCGTTCGATGCGGTGCAGCTGAGTGGTGAGGGAGGGCTGGGTCATGCCGAGCTGGAGCGCGGCCTTGCGGAGGCTGCCGGTATCGGCGATCGCGCACAGCACCCGGAGGTGTCTCACGTCGAGCTCCACGTCGGGAGCATAATCGCCGTCACGCTTCCTCGCCAAGGACATGACAGGCATTCAAGTGCGCGCCGACGGGCATGCCGGCTCGGAGCGCGGCGCGACTGCTCGGCGCGACTGCTCGGCGGGACGCGGCGCGAACGGCCGCGAACGGGCGGTGGACAGGCCCATTGACGCGGTCCGCGGGCGGGGTTCGGAGCGGCGGGCCGCTCGGCCGGAATCGAGCGGCCCGCCGCTCCGGGTACTTCCCCGAACGGGAGCCTAGCCACCGCCGGAACGGAATGCCAGGGGCACGGTTGAGTCAAGGCGAGGAAAAGACAGCTCAATTCCGCTCGGCGGCAGGGGTATTGGACGGTGCTATCGCGGGTTGGCATCATCCGCACGCGCACCGGCTTGCCCGAAGCTCTGGGGACACCACCCGTTGACCAGGTGTCCCCCAAGCCGGCCCCCAACCGGCCACGTCACCTCAGGAATCGGAGCCCCCACATGAAGCGATCCGTGCTGTCCGCCACCCTCGGCCTCGCCCTCGCGGCCGGCCTCGCGGTACTGCCCACCACCGCCGCCGCCGCGGCGCCGGCCGCTCCGGCCGTGCAGGGCTACACCTCCTCGACCTACGCCGGCTCGGCCGAGGAGGCCGCCAACAACCAGGCCTTCTTCCAGGCCGTGATGACCTCCGCCAAGGCCAAGCAGGCCGCCAACCCCGGCCTGGCGGTCGTCACCGTCACCTACGACGCCAGCTCCGCCCCGACCTTCAGCAACCAGATATCCCAGTCCGCGCAGATCTGGAACAGCTCGGTCGCCAACGTCAAGCTGCAGTCCGGCTCGGCCGCCGACTTCCGCTACTACGAGGGCAACGACAGCCGCGGCTCGTACGCCAGCACCGACGGCCACGGGCGCGGCTACGTCTTCCTCGACTACCGGCAGAACCAGCAGTACAGCTCGGTGCGCGTGGTGGCGCACGAGACCGGGCACGTGCTCGGCCTGCCGGACCACTACACCGGTCCGTGCAGCGAGCTGATGTCGGGCGGCGGCCCCGGCACCTCCTGCACCAACGCCTACCCGAACAGCACCGAGCGCAGCCGGGTCAACTCGCTCTGGGCGCGCGGCTGACCGAGGGCCCTTCCTCGCGGTGAGCGACCCCGGACCGACCGCCTCGGCGCGGTCGGTCCGGGGCTTCGCCGGTTCGGGCGGCCGCGCCGTACCCGCGGGGCGTCCGCCTGCGCCGGCCGGTCGCCGTGCCGTCGCTGCGGGGCGTTGTCGGTGCGGCGTGCGAGCATGCGGGCGAGACCCCCGCCGCCTCCGACCGCCAGGAGCCACCGCCATGTCCCGTGCCGTCCCCGACCGGCTCGCCGACCTCCCGTACGCCGAGCTGCTGCGCCCGCACACCGGGCCGCTGCGCAGCGACGAGCGGTACGACACCGCGCACTTCGACGGCGGCGAGCACACCGACGAGTCGGGTGCCGGGGCGGCCTTCCTGGAGTGCGCCTTCACCGGTGTCGCGCTCAGCGGCGTCAAGCTGCGCCAGGCCCGGTTCAACGAGGTGTGGGTGCGGGCCGGCCGCTGGGTCGCCTGCGACCTCAGCGACTCGCAGTGGCAGGACAGCTCCTTCGTCGGCGGGGTGCTCGCCGGGGTCGCCGGGTACGGCTCGGCGCTGCGCCGGGTGGTCTTCCGGGGCTGCAAGCTGGAGGCGGTCAACCTGCGCTCGGCCGTCCTGCGGGACGTCGTCTTCGAGGACTGCCTGCTGCGCGACGTGGACTTCGGCGGGGCCAGGCTGACCGAGGTCTCCTTCCCCGGCTCCACGTTGGAGGAGGTCCGGCTGCGCGGCGCGACGCTGAGCCGGACCGACCTGCGCGGCGCCGTCCGGCTCGGCCTGGCCGACGGCCACCAGGGCCTGCGCGGCGCGGTCATCAGCTCCACCCAACTACTGGAGCTGGCACCCCAGTTCGCCCACGCGCTGGGAATCGACGTCAAGGACCGCTGAACCCGCCCCACAGTCCGGCCGTCCAGCCGCGCGGGCCCGACCGCCCGGGGTGGCGGCCGGGCCCGCGGCGACTCGGGGCGGCCCTACGTCCAGGGGGAGGACGGGAACCAGATGTAGCCGAGCCGGCCCAGGATCCGCAGGTCCCAGTACACGACGGTGAAGACCCCGGCGACCAGGAAGGCCGCGGCGGTCAGCACGCTGATCCGGGCGGGCCTGGCCGCCAGCCGGCGCTGCAGCCGTCCGCCCACCCCATAGGTGAGCAGCACGAACAGCAGCGCCATGACCACGATGTTGCCGATCGACTGCAGCAGGAACGCGCCGGCGCCGTAGAGCGGGTTGTGGGTGTTGGCGGCGTGCCGGAAGAGATCGCGGAAGAGCGGGTACGGCCGGCCCACCAGGAAGCCGCCGATCAGCGCGCCGACGAGCACCAGCGGTGCGTTCGGGAAGCGGCGGGAGAGGCCGGCCAGTGGGTCCCGGATCAGGCCGACGGCGGCCAGGCCGAGCACGATCATCACCAGCCCGATCAGGCCGAAGGTCGTCATCGACTGTATCGACCGGGGCGTCAGACCCTTGCTCGCGGCCGTCGAGAACTGCGGCATGTGCGTGCCGACGAGGCCGACCAGGGCGCCGTAGGCGGCGGAGACCGGGGCCATGCCCGCGAAGATCCAGCCCAGCGGCCGGGCGACGTGCAGCAGCCTGCCGCGCAGCGACGGCGTCTGCCCGACCAGCGGGCCGATCGCGCCGAAGGCCGCGATGTTGCAGGCGGTGAACGAGCCGGCCAGCCCGGTGACGAAGGCGAACAGGATGCCGGAGAGCACTCCGGCGATGGGGGTGCGGTGGGCGTCGTGCCCGAGCAGGGCGTCGGCGCTGCTGAAGCCGATCTCGTCGTCGACCAGCTTGGCGTTCCAGGCGTACGCCAGCAGGAGCCCGCCGGCGGTACTGAGCAGCAGGGTGAGCCAGCGGCGGCGGGGGAAGTCGCCGGTGACGAACAGTGAGGTGCGGGGGGCGGGGCGGCGTGGATCCGGGTCGGCCAGGGAGTTCGGCCGACCCGACGCGAAAGTGCTCATGGCGGTGTCTCTCTTCGGCAGGGGACGGTGCTCGAGCGCTGACATCCTGCCGGTGCGGCCGATCTGCCGCTTCTTCCATCGTGCCCTGTCGGCACGCCGCCGGACGGCGCCGCCGGTTGCCCGCCCGGCGGCGCCGTCCGACGCGGTTCAGTCCTCCCGGCCGTAGCCGGAGTCGACGATCCGCTTCGCTCCCTCGGCGTAGTAGCCCGGGTCCGCGGGGAGTTCGGTGGCCAGGCCGTCGACGTACCGGTTGTACATGCAGAACGCGGCGGCGATCAGCACGGTGTCGTGGATCTCGGTGTCACCGGCGCCGGCAGCGCGGGCGGCCGCCACCGCCTCCTGCGAGACCGGACCGACCTTCTCCTGCACCTCCGCGGCGATCCGCAGCAGGGCGCGCATCCGCTCGCTGAGCGGCGCGCTGGAGGGGTCGGCCAGGGCGGCCTTCACCAGGTCGTCGCCGCCGTCCAACTGCGCTCCGGCGAAGGCACTGTGGGCGCCCTCGCAGAAGCGGGTGCCGTTGAGCCGGGAGACGTAGGCGGCGACCAGCTCGCGCTCGCCCCGACTCATCGGGGCGGGGGCCCGCAGCAGCGCGTCGGCGAGCATGCCCAGCGGGGCCGCGGTGTCCGGACGCAGCGTCAGCAGGCCGCTGATCCCGGGCAGTCCGTTGTCGATGGTGATGTGCGGCACGGGGTACTCCCTCGTCTGGGACGGACGGACGACGCTCCATCCTCACGGCTGCCGGGCCGGGCCGCCAACTCCGAGATTGCCCTGGAACGCCGCCCGGCCGCCCGGGAACGGCGGCTCAGCCGAACGGCCCGCCCGCGCGAGCGGCCCGCCCACAGGCACGGGCCGCTCAGCCGACCGGGCCGCGGGGGAACCACGGGTCGTGGACCTCCCGGGGGCCGTCCGGCGTCAGCAGGGTCAGGCTGTGGGCGCCGGAGGCGTACTCGGTCAACTGCACCGAGCCGTGCCGGGTCTCCAGCTCCGCCTGCACGGGCAGCGGCAGCTTGGTCAGCGCCCGCCGCAGCTGCAGCGCGTCGCGCCGGCTGATCGGCTGCGGGGAGCGCAGCACCAGCCGCAGCGGGCTGAGCGGCCCGGCCACCGGCACCCCGCTGCCCAGCTCGTAGCCGACCGCGCCGATCGGGCCCCAGGGCAGCCGGTGGTCCGCCACCAGCCGGTCGACCTCCGGCAGCAGGGCCAGCGCCGCGATGCCGGCCAGCCGCTCGGGGGCCAGCCGCGCGCGCCGTTCGACGAGCTGCTCGGGCCGCAGCGTCCGGGCCACTGCCGCCCAGGGGGCGAGCGCGTCCAGCCGCTGCCCGGGGCGCGGCCCGCGCACGGTCACCGGGAACCACAGTTCGGGCGCCGCCTCCGGGTCCCGGGTGCAGCGCTGCGGGTGCGGCAGGTCCACCGGGTGGCTGACCACGGCGGGCGCCCGGCCGACCGTCACCCAGGGGTGCGCCCGCAGCACCGCCCGGGCCCAGTGCGGCAGTTCGCCGCCCGCGAGCGGCCGCAGCGAGCTGGGGCACTGCATCAGCAGCAGGTCGTGGGTGCCGGGCAGCCGCCCGTCCAGCGCGGCCAGCGGGCCGACCCGCCGGCGCGGTCCGTCGTGCGGGTCCTCGGCGGTGCGCCGGGCGTGGCTTCCGGGATGTGCGACGGTCACAGCGGGCTCCAGAGGGTGGCGTCGATTTTCGCCGACGACCCCACTGTCCGCGCGCCCGGGGGCCCTCGGCTACGGCCGTTCGGCGCGTCCACCAGGGACCAAGGGCTCAAGGTGCGTCCGGGGGAACCCGGTGTGAGAGTGGGGGCAGCCCGGTATTCCGACCTTCCGTCCATCCCGTTTGGAGGAGTCATGGGCATCTTCGACAGGTTGTTCCACCGGCCGCAGCAGGAGTCCACCGGGCAGGACGCGGCCCAGCGCGCCGCCCTCGCCCACGACGAGGCCGCCGACGCGTACGGCGACGACCCCGAGCGCAGCCGGGACCAGGGGGAACGGCTCGCCCAGGAGGAGGCCGACCGGCGTGCCGCCGAGAACATGACGGCCGAGGGCGACCCCTGGGACTGAGCCCGGGGATCAGTTCGTCCGCGGCGGCAGCGGCGGCCGCCGCAGGTCCGGCCGGGGCGTGGACTCCGGCGGAGGCGCCGCCGCGGGCGCGTCCTCCAGCAGCTCCAGGGCCAGCCGGACGGCGGCGAACAGCTCCGGGTGGCGCCCCCGCGCCCAGTCGCGCGGGGTGCGCAGCATGTGCACGTCCGGCTCCACGCCCCGGTTCTCCACCGACCAGCCGAGCCCGCCGCCGAACCAGGAGGCGTTCTTCGGCACCGAGATCTGGGTGCCGTCGCCGAGGGTGTGCCGCCCGCTCATCCCGACCACCCCGCCCCAGGTGCGGGTGCCGATCACCGGGCCGAGCCCGAGCAGCTTGATCGCCGCGATGATCACGTCGCCGTCCGAGCTGGTGGCCTCGTCGGCCAGCGCCACCAGCGGTCCGCGCGGCGCGTTCCGGGGCCAGCGCACCGGCCGGCGGTCCCGGGTGAAGTCCCAGGCCAGGACGTGCCGGGAGAGCTTCTCCAGCACCAGTTCGGAGACGTTGCCGCCGGCGTTGCCCCGGACGTCCAGCACCAGCGCGGGCTTGTCCAGCTCGCGCCGCAGGTCCCGGTTGAACTGCGCCCAGCCGGAACCGCCGAGGTCCGGGATGTGCAGGTAGCCGCACCGCCCGTCGCTGAACTCCCGGACCAGGGTGCGCCGTCGGGCCACCCAGTCCTGGTAGCGGATGGGCCGCTCGTCGGTCAGCGGGGTGACCACGATCCGCCGCACCGGGCCGTCCGGGCCGCTGCGCAGGGCCAGTTCCACGGTGGTGCCGCCGGTGCCGGCCAGCAGCGGCAGCGGTCCGCGCAGCGGGTCCACCGGGCGGCCGCCGACCTCCAGGAGCTCGTCGCCGTCCCGGACGCCCTGGGCGGCCAGCGGGGCGCGGGCGCGCGGGTCGGAGCTCTCGCCGGGCAGTACCCGGTGGACCAGCCAGCGGCCCTCGGGGGAGCGGTGGGCGTTGGCGCCGAGCAGGCCGAGCGGCTGCTGGGCGAGGGCCGGGCCCTCGGCGCGCCGGGAGGGGGTGACGTAGGCGTGCGAGGTGCCGAGTTCGCCGAGCAGTTCGCGCAGCAGGTCGGCGAAGTCGTCGGGGGAGCAGATCCGGTCCAGCAGCGGCTCGTACTGGGCGACCAGCGCGGGCCAGTCCAGGCCGGACATCCGCTCGTCCCAGAACTGGTCCCGGACGATCCGGGCGGCCTCGTGGTAGGCCTGGCGCCACTCGGCGGCCGGGTGCACGGTGTGGGTGATCCGGCGCAGGTCGACGGTGGTGCCGGCGGCGGGGGCGGCGACCGGCACCACCCGCAGCGTGCCGGCCGAGTAGACCGCGATCGAGCCGCCGTCCCCGGAGACCGCGTAGCCGTCCAGCCTGTCGACCAGGGTGCTGCGGGTGCCCCGGGCCAGGTCGAAGTGCTCCAGGGAGGGGCGGCCCGAGGTGTCCTCCGGGCTGGCGAAGGTCTGTCCGAGGGTGCCGGAGATCGGCCAGCGCAGCCAGACCAGGCCGCCGCGCACCGCGTCGGTGGCCGAGTACTTGGAGGCGATCACCGGGAACTGGAGCAGCCGCTCGCCGATGCCCTCCGGGTCCACCCGGACGGTGCCGTCGCCGCCTCCGTCGCCGTGCGGGGGGCCGTCCTCGGCGGGGGCGGCGAACGGCGAGGGGGTGTCGTCGGCGAGCGGGACGAGGTACGGGCGGCAGCCGACCGGGAAGGAGAGGTCGCCGGTGTGCACGTCGTGGACCGGGTCGAAGCCGCGCCAGGACAGGAAGGCCAGGTAGCGGCCGTCCCGGGTGAACACCGGCTGCTCGTCCTCGAACCGGCCGTCGGTGACGTCGGTGGTGGCCGCGGGCGCGTCGGTGCGGGTGAGCCGGATGCGGCGCAGCGAGCGCCCGGCGACCGGCTCGGACCAGGCGATCCAGTGCGAGTCGGGGGAGAAGCGGGCGCTGGAGCACGGTCCGTAGCCGGAGGCGGCCAGTTCGCGCACCTCGCCGTCGGCGGCGGAGACCAGCAGCAGCCGCCCGTCCGAGGTGGTCGCGGCGAGCCGGGTGCCGTCGGGGGAGGCGGTGAGTTCCAGGACGCGGCCGATCCGCCCGGCGGCGAGCACCCGGTGGCGGTGCTTCTCCGCCCCGGGGTGGCCCGGCGGCTCGGTGCGGCCGGGCAGCGGCACCACCTCGATCGCGTCGGCGCCCTCGGCGTCGGTGATCCAGGCCGCCTCGCCGGTGTGCCCCAGCACCACCGGCAGCCGGGTGCGCACCCCGGGGGTGTCGGCGAGCACGCGGGCCGGGCCGTCCTTGTGGGTGAGCCAGTACTGGCTGCCGCGCACGGTGACCACCCCGGCCCGGCCGGTCTGGTCGCAGGCGAGGTCCTTGACCTGGCTCGCGGCGTTGACCTGGTACGGGCGGCGGCCGGCCCGGGCGCCGCCGAGCGGGACGCGCAGCCGGCGCGGGGCGGGGGCGTCCAGGCCGTCCAGCAGCCAGAGGTCGCCGGCGTGCTGGTAGACGATCCGGGTGCCGTCGGTGGCGGCCTCGCGGGCGTAGTAGGAGGCGTGGTCGGTGTGCCGGCGCAGGTCGGTGCCGTCCGGGCGGCAGGAGTAGACGTTGCCGATGCCCTCGTGGTCGGAGAGGAAGGCGATCCGCCCGCCGACCGGCATCGGGGCGGCGAGGTGTCCGGTGTGTCCGGGCAGGATCCGCTCGCCGTCCACCCAGAGCCGGCCGGTGGCCCCGCCCCGGTACCGCTTCCAGGCGGCCGGCTCGTGCGGGGCGGCGCCGGTGAGCAGGACGGTCCGCTCCCGGCTCATCTGGGCGTCGCCGACCGGCCCCCAGGGCATCCGGCGGCCGGGGGAGCCGTCCGGCGGCAGGGCGTGCGCCCACGTGTAGTGGCCGAAGGGCTCGTGGTAGGAGGTGACGGCCAGCACCTCGCCGTCCGGCAGCCAGCCGCGCACCCGGGTGTCCTGACTGCCCCAGAAGCTGAGCCGGCTCGCCTGGCCGCCCTCGACCGGGGCGGTCCACACCTCGGGGGTCAGGGCGAACCAGCTGGTCCAGGCGAGGGTGGTGCCGTCGGGGGAGAAGCGGGGGTGGCTGACCCGGGTGCGGTCGCAGCCGACCCGCCAGGCCCGGCCGGTGCCGGTGCCGTCGGCGTCCAGCGGGGCGACCCAGACGTCGTCCTCGGCGGTGAAGGTGAGCAGGCCGCCGTGCAGGTGGGGGTGGCGGAGGTAGCCGGGCGGGATCACTCCTCCATCCTTCGACGGGGCGTCACCCCCGGCAACCGGAGGAGAGCGGGAACCGGTCTGGACCATTGACACCGTACGGCCGGATCCACTTCAGTGGTCTAGTCCAACTTGGGTGCCAGGCCGGGCCGTTCCCCCCACTGGCGCGTGCTCCGGCGTGCCCTCGGACGTCCCCCACGACCGCGCCATCGCAGGAGCACCCGCATGCGCAGAACACCCATCCCCGGAACCCCGGCCAAGGGCCGCCGCGCGGCCGTCGCCGCCGGTACCGCCTCCGCCGTCGCCGCGGCCGCCCTGGTCGGCGTGACGCTGGGCCTGGCGCCCGCCGCCTCGGCCGGCGAGTTCCTGACCAACGGCGGCTTCGAGTCCGGCTCGCTCGGCCCCTGGAGCTGCGCCGCCGGCTCCGGCAGCGTCGTCACCGCCCCGGTGCACAGCGGCGGCCGGGCGCTCGCCGCGGCCGCCACGGCCGGCGACACCGCCCGCTGCGGCCAGACCGTCACCGTCGCCCCGAACACCACCTACACGCTCAGCGCCTTCGTCAACGGCTCGTACGTCTACCTGGGCGTGGACGGCGGTGGCCCGAGCACCTGGACGCCGGGCACCGGCGGCGGCTACCAGAAGCTCAGCCTCAGCTTCACCACGGGGGCGAGCCAGACCAGTGCCACCGTCTACACCCACGGCTGGTACGGCCAGGGCACCTACTACGCGGACGACGTCTCGCTGGACGGCCCGGGCGCCCCCAGCCCGACGCCCACGCCCACCGTCTCGCCGACCGCGACCGCCTCGCCCACCGCGACCCCGACGGGCACCCCGACCGCGACGCCGACGGGCACCCCGACCGGGACGCCCACCGGAACCCCGACGGGCACGCCCACCGGCCAGCCGGCCGGCAGCCACGCCTTGGTCGGCTACCTGCACGCGAGCTTCGCCAACGGCGCCGGCTACACCCGGATGGCCGACGTCCCGAACTCCTGGGACTTCATCAACCTGTCCTTCGGCGAGCCCACCTCCGTCACCTCCGGCGACATCCGCTTCAACCGCTGCCCGGCCGTCGAGTGCCCGGGCGTCGAGTCGGACGACGAGTTCAAGGCCGCCATCGCCGCCAAGCGGGCCCAGGGCAAGAAGGTGCTGATCTCGATCGGCGGCCAGAACGGCCAGGTCCAGCTGACCAGCACCGCCGCCCGGGACGCCTTCGTCGGCTCGGTCTCGGCGATCATCGACAAGTGGGGCCTGGACGGCCTGGACATCGACTTCGAGGGGCACTCGCTCTCCCTCAACACCGGTGACACCGACTTCCGGAACCCGACCAGCCCGGTCATCGTCAACCTGATCTCCGCGCTGAAGACCCTCAAGGCCAAGTACGGCCCGGGCTTCGTGCTGACCATGGCGCCGGAGACCTTCTTCGTCCAACTCGGCTACCAGTACTACGGATCCGGCCCCTGGGGCGGCCAGGACCCGCGCGCCGGGGCGTACCTACCGGTCATCCACGCGCTGCGCGACGACCTCACCCTGCTGCACGTCCAGGACTACAACTCCGGCTCCATCATGGGCCTGGACAACCAGTACCACTCGATGGGCGGCGCCGACTTCCACGTCGCGATGACGGACATGCTGCTCAAGGGCTTCCCGGTGGCGGGCAACGCCGACAGGGTGTTCCCGGCGCTGCCCGCCGCCAAGGTCGCCATCGGCATGCCGGCCACCACCAACGCGGGCAACGGCTACGTCGCCCCGGCGGAGGTGAACAAGGCGCTGGACTGCCTCACCAAGCTGGCCAACTGCGGGACGTACGTGCCGCGTTCGGGCGCGCAGCCGAACCTGCGCGGGCTGATGACCTGGTCGATCAACTGGGACCGGTTCGGCGGCCAGGAGTTCTCCAGGAACTTCAACGGCTACTTCGGCCGCTGAGCCGGAGGCCCGGAGGCCCGGCCGGCCTGACGGCCCGACGGCCCGCCCGCGGGACCGTGCTTGAACCTGACACCGGTGTGAGGTCCAAGCATGGTCCCCATGGCGACCACACAGCTCACGACCCCGGTACCCCACAAGCCCTTTCCCCTGTCGGCCCTGCTCGCGCTGGCCACCGCCGTCTTCGTCACCGGTCTCACCGAGAACCTGCCCGCGGGCGTGCTGCCCGGGATGAGCGAGGCGCTCGGGGTCAGCGAGTCGGCGGCCGGGCAGACCGTCACCGTCTACGCGATCGGCTCCGCCGTCACGGCGATCCCGCTCGCCGCGGCCACCACCGGTTGGGGCCGCAAGCGGCTGTTGCTCACCGCGATGGCGGGCTTCGCGGTGGCCAACACCGTCACCGCGGCGTCCACCAGCTACCCGCTCACGCTGGCCGCCCGCTTCCTCGCGGGCGTCGCGGCCGGCCTCGCCTGGGCCCTGCTGGCGGGGTACGCGCGCCGGCTGGTGCCGGTCGGGCAGCAGGGCCGGGCGATGGCGGTGGCGATGGCGGGCGTGCCGGTGGCGCTGTCGCTGGGAGTGCCGGTCGGCACCTTCCTCGGGCAGGTGCTCGCCTGGTGGGTGCCGTTCCTGGCCATGACGGCACTGGCCGTCGGCGTGATCGGCTGGATCGCGGCGCTGCTGCCGGACCAGCCCGGGCAGCCGGCCGGTGAGCGGGTAGCGGTCCGCCACGCGCTCGCCGTGCCCGGCGTACGGCCGGTGCTCGCCGTGACGGTGCTCTACGTGCTCGCGCACACCATCCTGTTCACCTACATCGCGCCCTTCCTGGACCGGGCCGGCCTCGGCGCCGCCACCGGCACCGTGCTGCTGGTCTTCGGGGCGGCCTCGCTGGTGAGCGTCTGGCTGATCGGCGTCCACATCCACCGCCGGCTGCGGCAGCTGACGATCGGCGGCGCGCTGCTGGTCGCGCTGACGGCGGCCGTCCTCGCGGTGTGGTCCGGCAGCGCGCCGCCGGTGTACGTCGCGGCGCTGTTCTGGGGCCTGGGCTGGGGCGGCGCCCCGACCCTGCTCCAGACCGCCCTCGGCGACGCGGGCGGGGAGCGGGCGGACGCCGCCCAGGCCGTGCTGGTGACCCTGTGGAACGCGGCGATGGCGGGCGGCGGCGTGGTCGGCGGCCTGGTCCTGAGCGGCCTGGGCACCGGCGCCCTGCCCTGGACGGTGCTCGCGCTGATGCTCCCCGTCCTCGCGGTGGCCACCGCCGCCCGCCGCCACGCCTTCCCGCCCCGGCGCTGAGACCGCCCGGCGCCGAGACCGCCTGTGCCGAGACCGTCTGTGCCGAGACCGCCGGTGCCGAGACGGTCTCGGCACCGGGACAGCCCGGCGCCGGGACCGCCCTGCCCGGCCTCGCCGGGCTAGCGGACCATCAGCCGGTTCACCGCCTCGACCACCTCGGGAGACGCCTTCGCCAGGGCGCCCGACGCGTACGGCGGCTGCGGGTCGTACTCGATCAGCAGCTGGATCGCCTGCGCGGTGGTGTCCCCGCTGATCCGGCCGGCCAGCGTCAGGGCGAGGTCGATCCCGGCCGAGACCCCGGCGGCGACGGCGTACTTGCCGTCGATGACGACCCGCTCGGTCCCGGTCGGTTCCGCCCCGTACCCGGCCAGCCGGTCCAGCACGCTCCAGTGCGAGGTGGCCCGGCGGCCCTTGAGCAGCCCGGCGGCGCCCAGCAGCAGCGAGCCCGAGCAGACCGAGGTGGTCCAGGCGGTGGTCGCGTCCACCCGGCGCAGCCAGTCGAGCAGCGCCTCGTTCCCGAGCTGGGCCTGCGTCCCGGGCCCGCCGGGCACCAGCAGCAGGTCGGCCGAGTCGACCTCGTCCAGGGTGGCGTCCGCGGTGACCGCCAGGCTGCCGACGTCGTTGCGCACCGGCCCCCGTTCGGCGGCGGTGAACACGACCTCGGCGCCGGGGATCCGGGACAGCACCTCGTACGGGCCGACCGCGTCCAGCGTGGTGAACTCGGGGTAGAGCAGGATGGCGATGCGCATCAGTGACCTCCGGTGGGTTCGGGTCGGAAACGGCGTCGGTACTCGGCGGGCGGGGCGGCCAGGGCCCGGACGAAGGCGCGCCGCATCGCCTCCGGGGTGCCGTAGCCGCAGTGACGGGCGACCTCCTCGATCCCGTCGTCGGTGTCCTCCAGCCGGCGCCGGGCGGCCTCCAGCCGGACCCCGTCCACGTACCGGCCCGGGGGCACCCCGACCTCGGCGGCGAAGGCGCGGGCGAAGTGCCGCGGCGACAGCGCCGAGCGGCGGGCCAGCTCCCCGACCGAGAGGTCGGCCTCCGGGTGCTCGGCGATCCACCGCTGCACCTCGCGCAGCGGCTGCCGGGCCGCCACCTGGGCGGCCAGCTGGGCGCTGAACTGGGCCTGGTTGCCCGGCCGGCGCAGGAAGACCACCAGGTGACGGGCGACCACCAGGGCGGTGTCCCGTCCGAGGTCCTCCTCCACCAGGGCGAGCGCCAGGTCGATCCCGGCGGTGACCCCGGCCGAGGTGGCGATCGGGCCGTCCCGGACGTGGATCGGGTCCGGGTCCACCTCGACGTCCGGGAACCGCCGGGCCAGCGCCTCGCAGTGCGCCCAGTGGGTGGTCGCCCGGCGACCGGACAGCAGTCCGGCCTCGGCGAGCAGGAAGGCCCCGGTGCACACCGACACCACCCGCTCGGCCCGTCCGGCCAGTTCCCGGATCCGTGCCACCAGGGCCGGGTCCGGGTGCCTGGTGCCCTCCCCGCCGGGAACCAGCAGGGTGTGCACCGGTCCGGCTCCGGCGAGGTCGGCGTCCGGCAGCAGCCGCAGTCCGCTGGAGGCCCGCACCGGCCCGCCGCCCGGTGCGGCGGTGGTCACCCGGTACGCGTCCGGCTGCCCGGAGGCGGAGCACGCCCCCGTGAAGACCTCCACCGGGCCGGTCACATCGAGGCTCTGCACGCCCTCGTAGAGGACGACGAGCACGCTGCGTCCTGTCATGCGACCAGCCTGTCAGCGGGCCGTGGTGGCAGCAATGACCTGCTTCCCACCTTTCCTGCCACGCGCCGCGGGCGTACGCGGAAACGCCGGAAGGCCCCTCGCTCTCGCGAAGGGCCTTCCGGCTGTCTGTGCGCCGCCAGGGACTCGAACCCCGGACCCGCTGATTAAGAGTCAGCTGCTCTAACCAACTGAGCTAGCGGCGCCTGCTGACGTGGAGAACATTACCTGGTCAGCAGCCGAAACTCACAATCGGCCCGGGCCGGGAGCCCGGCCGCGCTCATACGGTCAGCACCACCTTGCCGCGGACGTGCCCGGCTGCGACCAGCCGGTGCGCCTCGGCGACCCGCTCCATCGGGAACGTCTCCTCGACCTCCAGCCGCAGCCCGCCGGCTTCCCAGAGCTCCACCAGCTCGGCCAGCCGCTCGGCCGTCCGCTCGCCGCGCAGCCCCCGGACGCCCAGCCGCTCGGCGCCCGGGTAGTCGACCACGGTGCCGATCCGGTCCCGGTCGGCGACCAGTTCGACGGAGGCCTCCAGGGCGCCCCGGCCGGCGGCGTCGAAGGCGGCGGTCACCCCCTGCGGCGCCACCGCCCGGACCCGCTCGACCAGCCCCTCGCCGTACGTGACCGGCACCGCGCCGAGCTCCCGCAGATACCCGTGGTTGCGCTCGCTCGCGGTGCCGACCACCGTGGCGCCCCAGGCCCGGGCCAGCTGGACGGCGACCGTGCCGACCCCGCCCGCGGCGCCGTGCACCAGCACGGTGTCGCCCGGGCCGACGCCCAGCGCGGTGAGCGCCAGGTGCGCGGTCTGGCCGGAGGCGGAGAGGGAACCGGCCTGCTCCCACGGCATTCCGGCGGGCTTGGCCACCAGCCGGGCGGCGTCCACGGTGACCAGTTCGGCCTGGCAGCCCAGCACCCGGAATCCCAGCACCTCGTCCCCGACCCGCCGGTCCCCGGCGTCCGGGCCGACGGCCTCCACCACCCCGGCGAACTCGTTGCCGAGGACGAACGGCGGCTCGACCGCCAGCCCCGGCGGCCGGAAGCCCTCGCGGATCGCGAGGTCCACCGGCTGCACCCCGGCCGCGTACACCCGCACCCGCACCTCGCCCGGCCCGGGCTCCGGGTCGGGCACCTCGCCGACCCGGAGGACCTCCGGACCGCCGCTGCCCGTCACGGTGACCGCCTTCATGCCTGTTCCCGCCCCTCGTCGATCCTTCCGATGCCGACGATCCTCGGACCTGAAGTGCGCTTGAGGTCAAGCCGCTGTTCAGCGTGTCGACATTATTGAGCGCATTGTCAGATTTATCCTGGGCGGCGCTCAGCCGTCCGTCGTCGAGAGGAACCTCCCCGTGGGCCAGCTGCCCCTGTTCTTCCTGGTGCTGCTCGCCTCCGTGGTGACCATGCCGCTCGGGCGGCGGACCGGAGTGCCGCAACCGGTGCTGATGACCCTGCTCGGCATCGTCATGGCGCTCGTCCCGCAGATCCCGGACGTCACCATCGAGCCGGAGCTGATCCTGCCGCTGGTCCTGCCGCCGCTGATCTTCGCGGTGGCCCGGCGCTCCTCGGTGCGCTACTTCAAGGCCAACGCCCGCTCGATCCTGCTGCTGGCGGTCGCCCTGGTGGTGGTCACCACGGTCGCCGTGGCCGGCACCGTGCACTGGCTGCTGCCGACCCTGCCGCTGGCCGCCGCCATCGCGCTCGGCGCGCTGGTCTCCCCGCCCGACCCGGTGGCCGCCGTCGCGGTGGCCGGCAGCGTCGGACTGCCCCGCCGCCTGGTGTCGATCCTGGAGAGCGAGGGGCTGTTCAACGACGTCACCGCGATCGTCATCTACACGCTGTCCATCGAGGCCGTGGTCAGCGGCGACTTCTCGGCCGGGCACGCGGTGCTGCGCTTCGTGCTGTCCGCGGTGCTGGCGGTGGTGGTCGGCGTCGCGCTCGGCTGGCTCAACACCAAGCTCGCCGAACGGCTGGACGACCCGACCCAGCAGGTCGCGCTCAACCTGCTGGTGCCCTTCGCCGCCTACGCCCTGGCCGAGGAGCTCCACGGCTCCGGCGTGCTCGCCGTCGTGGTCTGCGCGCTGTACCTCGCCGAGCGGGCCTCCGACGCGGACGCCGTCTCCTACCGGCTGGTCGGCAACGCGTTCTGGGAGGTGGTCGAGATCCTGATCACCGGTGTCGCCTTCGGCCTGATCGGCCTGGAGCTGGCCACCGTGCTCAAGGAGGCCGGCCGCGGCTGGACCGGCTTCCTCGGCGACGCCGCCGTGGTCATCGCGGTGGTCGTCGGGGTCCGGCTGCTCTGGCTGCTGCCGGCCGGCTGGCTGTCGAAGAGGCTGCGCTCCGGCGACGAGGAGGACACGCCGTTCAGCTGGCAGGAGAGCGTGATCCTCTGGTGGTCCGGCATGCGCGGCGTGGCCACCGTCGCCCTGGCGCTCGCCATCCCGCTCACCCTGCACTCCGGCGAGGACTTCCCCGAGCGCGGCCGGCTGGTCTTCATCGCCTTCAGCGTGGTGCTCTTCACCCTGCTGGTGCAGGGCCTCACCCTGCCCTGGCTGGCCAAGCGGTTCGAGCTGGACATCGACCGGGACGGGCACGAACAGGCCGTGCGCCAGCTCTGGTGGCGGGCCGCCAAGGCCGGGCTCCGGCGGCTCGGCGAGCTGGAGGAGCAGGACCGGCTGCCCGCCGAGGTCGCCGACCGCCTGCGGGACCGTCAGCACGACCGGCTGGCCCGGCTCTGCCCGGAGAACTACGCCGAGGAGGAGGCCGCCGAGGCCCGGCTGCGGATCGCCCAGTGGCGGGCCGCCCGGGACGTCGAGCAGGAGATGATCGCCGCCTCCCGGCGCGAGATGCTCGCCGCCCGCAGCGAGCCCGGCGCCGATCCGGAGCTGGTCGACCAGGTGCTGCGCGGACTGGACCTGCGCTCCGAACGGAAGTGACGGACTGTCCGCCCCCGCCGGGCGGAATGTGCGTGACCGGCCCTGGGGTTGCATAGGCTGAACCCGGGCAGGCCGTCAACGGAGTCGGCGCACCACCAGTACCCGCACGACCTCGGCGAACCCTCACGCCTGGCCCTGCCGGTTTCTGCACCCAGATGAATCGAGGACCCACCGATGTCGGAGACCCGCGCCGACGCCCGTACCCCGCTGGACCGCACCCCGCAGTGGGCCGCCCTGGCCAAGCACCGGGCCGAACTGGGCGACACCCACCTGCGTGAGCTGTTCGCCGCCGACCCGGAGCGCGGCCGCCGCTACACCCTGCAGGTCGGCGACCTGCACGTGGACTACGCCAAGCACCTGGTCACCGACGAGACGCTGGAGCTGCTGCGCGAGCTGGCCGCCGCCACCGGCGTCGCCGAGCTGCGGGACGCGATGTTCCGCGGCGAGAAGATCAACAACACCGAGCACCGGGCCGTCCTGCACACCGCGCTGCGCGCCCCGCGCGACGCCGTGATCGAGGTCGACGGCGAGAACGTGGTGCCCGCGGTGCACGCCGTCCTCGACAGGATGGCCGACTTCGCCGACCGGGTCCGCGGCGGCGAGTGGAAGGGCCACACCGGCAAGCCGATCCGCACCGTCGTCAACATCGGCATCGGCGGCTCCGACCTCGGCCCGGCGATGGCCTACGAGGTGCTCCGCTCGTACGCCAAGCGCGACCTCGACGTCCGCTTCGTCTCCAACGTGGACGGCGCCGACCTGCACGAGGCGGTCCGCGACCTCGACCCGGCCGAGACGCTGTTCATCGTCGCCTCGAAGACCTTCACCACCATCGAGACCATCACCAACGCGGTCTCCGCCCGCGACTGGCTGCTCACCGGGCTGCGCGCCGGCAACGACGCGGTGGCCAAGCACTTCGTCGCGCTGTCCACCAACGCCCAGGGCGTGCAGGACTTCGGCATCGACACCGCCAACATGTTCGAGTTCTGGGACTGGGTAGGCGGCCGCTACTCCTACGACTCGGCGATCGGCCTCTCGCTGATGATCGCCATCGGCCCGGACGCCTTCCGCGAGATGCTGGACGGCTTCCACCTGGTCGACGAGCACTTCCGCACCGCCCCGGCGGAGCGGAACGTCCCGCTGCTGCTCGGCCTGCTCGGCATCTGGTACGGCGCGTTCTTCGACGCCCAGGCGCACGCGGTGCTGCCCTACTCGCACTACCTGTCCAAGTTCACCGCCTACCTCCAGCAGCTGGACATGGAGTCCAACGGCAAGTCGGTGACCCGCGACGGCACCCCGGTGGACTGGCAGACCGGCCCGGTGGTCTGGGGCACCCCCGGCACCAACGGCCAGCACGCCTACTACCAGCTGCTGCACCAGGGCACCAAGGTCATCCCGGCCGACTTCATCGGCTTCGCCAAGCCGGTCGCCGACCTGCTCCCCGGCCTGGTCGCCCAGCACGACCTGCTGCTGGCCAACTTCTTCGCCCAGACCCAGGCGCTGGCCTTCGGCAAGACCCCGGAGGAGGTCGTCGCCGAGGGCGTGCCCGCCGAGCTCGTCCCGCACAAGACCTTCAAGGGCAACCACCCGACCACCACCATCCTGGCCGGCGAGCTGACCCCCTCGGTGCTCGGCCAGCTGGTCGCGCTCTACGAGCACAAGGTGTTCGTCCAGGGCGCGGTCTGGAACATCGACTCCTTCGACCAGTGGGGCGTCGAGCTGGGCAAGGTGCTCGCCAAGCGGATCGAGCCGGTGCTGCTCACCGGTGAGGGCGCCGAGCAACTGGACAGCTCCACCGCCGAGCTGGTGGCCCGCTACCGAGCGCTGCGCGGCCGCTGAGCCGGGCCCGACCGGGCCGTCCGCTCCGGCGGGCGGCCCGGCACCCGGGGCCGGAGCCCCGTTGCGTCGGTCCTCGAAGGCCCGGACCGGAAAACGCCGGAAGGCCCCTCGCTCTCGCGAAGGGCCTTCCGGCTGTCTGTGCGCCGCCAGGGACTCGAACCCCGGACCCGCTGATTAAGAGTCAGCTGCTCTAACCAACTGAGCTAGCGGCGCCTGCTGACAGAGAAGACTCTAGCAGCGCCGTGCGGCCGAGCCAAAATCGAATACCGGTCGCCCCGCGTTCACTCCCCGGTCACCGGGGCCGCCCCGGCCGGGACCGGCTCGCGCGCCGCCCGTACGCAGGCCCAGAGCACCACCGCGGCGCCGGGCAGCCGGGGCTCCCGCCCCTCCGGCGCGACGATCCACCGGCCGGCGCCCTGCCCCGGGGAGTCCGGGCTGTTCACCATCCGCTGCAGGGGCGGCACGGTCACCGCGTCGCCCTTGCCGTGGCACAGCAGCGGCGGCACGTCCCGGGCCCACTCCTCCCAGGCCAGCAGCCGGCGCAGCCGGGGCGCCGCGCCCGGCTGGACGAACAGCAGCAGCCGCCCGCGGTGGGCGGCCACCGGCCCGCAGCCCGGCCCGGACGCCCACAGCTCGTCCAGCACCCGGCGGCCGAACAGCGCCGGCATGCTGATCACGTCGAAGGCGCGCCCGCAGGGCAGCACCGAGGCCGCCCAGGGGCGGCTCTCCCACAGGGCGCGCATGCTGCGCGGGTACTCGCTGGCGGAGGCGAGCCAGGCCTCCCCGGCCGCGCCGACGTACTCCACCGACGGGTGCACCACCGAGGGGTACACCACCGACTGCCGCGTCACCGACTGCTGTGTCCAGATCTCCACGGGAGCAGCCTGCGCGGCGGGTGCCCCCGGCGGGACGGAAAGCGCGGTTCGCCGGACAGCGCGGCGGGGGACGGCGTACCCTTCCCCGCCGCGCATATGCCAGGGGCCCTTGCCCGGGACTACGCGCGGGGGCTCAGTCCTCGTGCCGGCGCGGCTGGAGCAGGGTGCGGCCGTACTCGATCATCTTGGCGGCGTAGTCCGGGGTCCAGTCGGCCCGCCGGCCGACCTCGGCGTCGGACAGCGCGTCGAACCGGCGCGGGTCGGCGAGCTGCGCGGCGGCGACCGCCTGGAAGTCCGTGGCCCGCTCGGCGGCGGCCCGGAAGGCCAGGGCCAGTTCCGTGGAGCGGCGCAGCAGCTCCGCCGGGTCCTCGATCGACTCCAGGTCGAAGAATCGTTCCGGCTCGGGTTCGGCGGACTGCGGCTCGAACAGCAGCTGCACCGGACGTACGCGCCTGGTGGGCTCGGACGACTCTGGGGAGTCGGGCATGGACGGACACCTCCGGGTCTCGGGTGGGGGAGGGGAATCTGCTCCGGGCTGCGCCGCCCGGTCGTGGCCGCCGTCCATTGTCTCGCGGCGGTGGCCGGTAGCGGAACGGTGCGCACGCAAGCGCTATTCCCCGGCACGCGCCGGGCGTGCACCTCGCGCTCCCAGTGTCCTGGTCGCATGCGAACCGGTTGGCAGGGCGTCGCGGACGTACCGACCAGTCACAGAACCGGGAGATCCCCATGTACAGGCGAAAGATCCGCTCCGTCGGCGTCCTGCCGGCCGCCTCCGCCCTGCTCGGCCTGGCCGCGGCGACGCCGGCGGTCGCCGAGGAGACGGCGAAGGTGGTGGTCGGAGAGCCGAGCGCCCCGGACGGCTGGTCGTCGGCGACCTGTCCGAGCGGTACCCACCTGACCGGTGGCGGGTACGTCCTCATGCACGAGGAGCCCACCACCGTGGTCTACAACGGGCCCGCGCCCGACCAGGAGCCCCCGACCACCTGGTGGGTGCGGGCCAAGAACGAGTCCGTCCGGGCCTTCGCCGTCTGCGAGACCGAGGACTGAGCCCTACCGACGACCGAGCCCCACCGAGGACCGAGCCCTACCGACGACCGACCCCTACCGCAGGTGCACCCGGTGGCCGCTCAGGTGGTGCAGCACCTGGTGGTTGGCCTCCCAGCCGTCCGGGAAGGCCACCGGCACGCCCAGCTGCACCGGCTCGGTCGCGGGGTGCTCGTCCAGCAGCTCGGCGATCCCGGCCCGGGCCACCACGATGCAGGCGTGGCGGTGCCGGGAGGCGAGCACGCAGAGCCGGCCGGTCTCCAGGTGGAAGGCGGTCGCGTCGGGCCGCCCGGAGAGCGGGTGCAGCACCACGGTGACGTCGTACTCGCGGCCCTGCAGACGGTTGGCGGTGTCCACCGTGACGGCCGGGCCGGCCGCCCCGTCCACCGGCACGCCCGCCCTGAGCAGTGCCGCGCGCACGGCCGCCGCCTGGTCCCGGTGAGCGGTGCCGACGGCGATCCGGTCCGCGGTGAGCGGGGCCTCGCCCTGTTCGGAGTGGGCGGTCAGCCCGCGCTCCAGCAGCCGGCGGACGGCCGCCGCGACGGCCGCCACGGCCTGCGGGTCGGTCCGTACGGTGTGCCGGGCGGGCAGCTCCAGCAGGGCCCAGCCGTGCTCGGCGGCCCGGTCGATCGCCGCGTCCAGGGCCGAGCCGTCCGGGCGCACGGCGGCCGTCAGCCGGCGGTCCGCCGGGCCGGTGCCGGAGCGGAACGGCGTGTACGGGTAGAAGGCGCGCGAGATCAGCGGCGCGGCGCTGGCGGGCAGCCGCCAGGAGACCGGCAGCCGGTGCGGCTCGATCTCCGGGTTGTGCGCCAGCATGGTGACCACCGCGCTGCTGGACGGGTCGTACGACAGCCCGGCCCACTGCTCGGTGCCGACCACGGTGAACGGGTCCAGCTGGCCCGGGTCGCCGACGAACAGCGCCCGCTCGAACAGCCGGGCCACCGCGAGCAGGGCGTCCGAGCGCATCTGGTACGCCTCGTCGACGATCGCGTGCCGCCACGGGGCCTCGGCCCGCACCCACTGCCACTTGGCCGAGGTGGAGATCACCACGTCCTGCTCGACCAGGTCGGCGACCTTGTCGGAGGGCGTGACGTTGGCGTGCTTCAGCACCTCCGGGGCGGGCCGGGAGTCCGCGGCGTGCAGCCGGCCGATCGTCAGGTCCGGCGCCTTCTCGGCCAGTCGGCCGACCAGGTCGTCCACCTGGCCGTTGGTCTGGGCGACGATCATCAGCCGCTCGCCGGCCCCGACCAGCTCGCGGGCGGCCCGCACCACGAGCGTCGACTTCCCGGCGCCGGGCGGGGAGTCCACCACCACGCCGCGCGGGGCGCCGGCGGGCGGGTGGACGGTGGCCGCCAGGATCCGGGCCACCGCGGCGTCGGCGGCCGCGCCCGGGGCCTGGTCGGGGGTCGTCGGACGGCTCATTCCCACTCCTCGGAGGCGGACGGGGCGGGCACGGGAGCGGCGCCGGGCGGGCCGCCGTGGGTCCACGGGGTGTCGTCCGGCTCGGGCAGCGGCGCGGACTGGCGCACGGTCAGCTCGAACAGGGTGAAGGTGACCGACTCGCCGGGCTCGGGCAGGCTGCCCGGCTCCGGCTCCTTCCTGCGGCCCATGCCGGAGAGCACCCGCAGGGTGAGGGTGCCCTCGGCGGTGTCCACCGCCACGATCTCGGCCTTCTGCGCCGACGGCGCCGCCCCGCCCTCCGGCCGGGGGGACGCCCAGACCCGGTGCACCTCCCGGCCGAGGTCCGCGTGCGGACGGTCGACGGTGCGCAGGGTGACCAGCGGGCGCGGCTTGGGGGAGCGCCCGGTGGTGTCCCAGTCCGGCACCACCTCCGTGACCACCCCGCTGAACGCCTCGCCGGCCAGCCGGTGCTCGGCCATCGCCAGCGGGTCGTCCAGCGCCTCCTGGACGTCGAGCCGGGCCTGCTCGCGCTCGCGCTGGGCGAGCTTGCGGGCGGCGGTGACGGCGTCGTCCTGCCGGGGCTGCGGCGGCTCGCCGGCCGCCAGCCGGTCCCGGTGGCCGGTGTAGGACCAGCGGTCGCCGGTCCAGCGCTCCGCCAGGTGGCCCGCCGGCGGCAGGGCGCGCAGCAGGTCCAGGCCGTGCCAGACGTCTCGCCAGGTGGGCAGCAGGACGGACGTCAGCGCCTCTTCCAGCGCCGTCACCGCGGCCCGTACGGCCGTCCGGGCGCGCGCGGCGGCGGCCTCGTCGCGCTGCTCGGTGCTGTGCCGCAGGGCGCTCACGGCGGAGTCGTAGCGGGCGATCGCCGGGGCGAGCACGACCTCGTCGAAGCGGGGGTCGGTGGCCGGGCCGGCCGGCGGGTGCAGCAGCTGCCCCCGGTCGTCCCGGGCGGACTCGGCCAGCTCGGCCGCCTGCGCGCCGGTCAGGCCGGGCGGCGGGCGGTGCCAGGCGAGCCGGGCCGCCAGGTGCTGGTCCTCCAGGTGGCTCTGGCCGGTCGCCCAGTGCCGGGCCAGCAGCCCGGTCATCGGCAGCAGCAGCGAGGAGCCGGGCACCTGGGCACGGTCGGTGAGGTGGGTCAGCCAGCGGCCGAGCAGCGGCACCCGGGCCGGCGCCGGGTACGGGCCCGGCTCCTCGTCCTCGGCGGTGCGGCGGAAGCGGGTCGAGCGGCCGATCAGGGCGAGGTGGTGCACGCCCGCGCTGTTCGGCACGATCAGCTGCGGGGCGTCCGCGCACAGCTCGCGGAACACCTGGGTCTTCTCGCCGGTCTCCGGGTCCTTCTCGGAGCCCTCGATCTGCTCGACGTCCTCGGCGAAGGACTCCAGGTAGGGCAGCAGGTCGGCGGCCAGCTCGGCCAGGAAGTCGAACCGCAGGGTGCGGTTGAGCGGCTGCGGCACCAGGTGCAGCCGGGGCGCGTCCCGGTCGGTGCCGAGCATCACCGCGAGCGGCGCGCCGGACTCGCCGGCGGCGGTCAGCGGGACCAGCACCATCGGGCGGTCCGACAGGTGCCGGTGCCGGACGGTGGCCAGCGGCTCGGCCCGGCCGCTGCGGACGGCCTCCAGCCGGGCGAGGGTGGTGAGAAGACTCATGCGCCCGCCTCGCTCCGCTCGGCAGGGGCATTCGCCCACACGCGCCTCTCGATGATTCGCTCGCTGCGCTCGCTCATGCGCCCGTCCCCAGCGCTTCGGCGCGCAGGGCGGCCGCGTAGGCCAGGCGCTCGGCGGCTTCGTCCGCGCCGTCCAGGTCGCCGCTCTTCGTGCCGGCGGCGGCCAGCGCCTCGGCGACCGTACGGATGCTGCCCAGCTCGCCGCGCACCCCCCGGCCGAGCTGCTCGACCCGGTCGTCGCAGCGGGCCCGGGCACGGCAGTGGAAGCCGAGTTCGCAGGTGGAGAGGCAGTCCGGGCTGTAGGCGGCGGGCACCGCCTCGACCGAGGCGGTCAGCTGTTCGGCGGTCCGGGCCGGCGTGCCGTCCTCGTCGGCGGCCAGGTCGAAGTCGGCGTCCGGCGGCAGCACCGCCAGCAGCCGGCCGATGCCGGTCATCCGGCTCAGCTGGCGGCGGGTGGTGGCCAGTTCGCGGCGGACGTCCACGGCGACCGCGGTCGGCCGGTTGCCGAAGTCCTTCGGGCAGACCAGCAGCACGCTGGTGCGCGGACTGCCCGGAAGCCGCTGCTCGGTGTACGGGTCCTCGGCGAGCGGCTGCCCGGCCGCCGCGGCGGCGGCCTGCTGGAGCGCCAGCACGTACACGGCCGCCTGCCGGGCGGCCGCGCCGACCTTGGCCGGGTCCGCGCTGCCGTCCAGCACCGGGAAGGACTTGATCTCGACCACCGTGCACCGCCCGCCGTGCACCACCAGCGCGTCCGGTTCCAGGTAGGCGGTGCTGCCGGCCACCCCCAGGCGCAGCATCGGGTGGTCCAGCAGCGTCCAGGACTCCGGGTCGGCGGCCGCCCGGGCCAGTGCCTCGGCCGTCCGGTCGGCGCGCACGGCCGGGCCGGAGCGGTGCAGCAGGTCCGGCACGTGGAGCGGGGCGTGGCCGTCCGCCGGGACGCCGAGGTGGTGGCGGAGCGGCTCCAGCAGCGGCGCGTAGCCGTCGGCCTTCAGCCGGGACTCGAAGATCACGCCGCGGGCGATGGCGAAGGGGGACTGGCCGAAGGGGGCGGGGCGGCCGAGCCGGGCCGCCAGCGCCGACTTGTCCACCCCGGCCGCGTCGAGCACGGCGCGGCGGTGGCAGCCCGGGTTGGCGGCGAGCGCGGCGAGGGAGCGGGCGTTCAGACTGCGCTGCGGGGCCGGTCCGCGCAGCTCCGCGAGCCGCTGGGCGAGCGGCTCAGCGTGCCCGCGGGGCGGGACGTTCGTCGAGACGTTCATGGTGCGGCCCAGTGTCGCATCCGGGTCCGACAACGCGGCGCGGACGGGCCGTTCGCGACCTGCCGGGCGGCCCTGGCCGGATGCCCGGCACGTCGCGGGCCGCCGGCCCCGGCGACCGTCACCGCCGGCGACGGCCCCCGCGATCGTGGCCGCCGTCCGGGTGGGGGATCATGGAGCCCGGTGCTCAAGGGTGAGACCGACCGTTGCCACCGCCCCGTTCCGAGGAGCCCCCATGCCCGCCCGAATCGTGCTGGTCCGCCACGGCGAGACCGAGTGGTCCGCCACCGGCCGCCACACCGGCCGCACCGACATCCCGCTGACCGAGGAGGGCCGGGCGATGGCCCGGGCCCTCGGCGCCCGCCTCGCCAAGGCCCCCTGGAACGGGCTGCCGGACGCGCTCGTCTACACCAGCCCGCTCGGCCGGGCCAAGGAGACCTGCGAGCTGGCCGGCTTCGGCGACCGCGCGGTGGAACGCCCGGAGCTGCTGGAGTGGGACTACGGCCAGTACGAGGGCCGCACCGGCGCGGACATCCGGGCCACCGACCACCCCGGCTGGCTGATCTGGCGCGACGGGGTGCCGGGCGGCGAGAAGCTCTCCGAGGTGGCCGCCCGGGTGGACGCCTTCCTGGCGGGCCTCAACGAGGAGCACGGCGTCCCGGAGCAGGACACCACCGTGATGCACTGCGCCGACCAGGACGTCGTCCTGTTCGCGCACGGCCACCTGCTGCGCATCCTGACCGCCCGCTGGCTGGGCCTGCCGCCGGAGTTCGCCCAGCGGTTCAAGCTCGGTACGGCCGCGCTCTGCGTGCTGTCGTGGGAGTACGGGGCTCCGGCGGTGGAGATCTGGAACGACCTGTCCCACCTGGAGGGCCTGACCGCCGGGCACTGACGCCCTGACCGCCGGACCGCTGCCGGTTGCTCCCGGCTCCGCTGCCGGTCACCGCTCCGGGCTCCGCGCACTTCCCGGCCCCGTCGGGCGGCGCCGGTGCGCCCGGGCCCGGCCGCGGTCCGGGCGAGGGCCGGCCTCCTTCCGCTAGGCGGCCGCCGCCCGGTCGTAGTCGGCCAGGAACCGGCGCACCTCGGGTACCGCGACGTGCGGGCGCAGCCGTCCGGCGGTGTCCGCGAGCATGCTCCGGATCCGGGCCGAGCGCACGTCGCCGAACAGCGCGACGGCGGCCGATCCGTGGTGCGCCGCGCCCGCCAGGTCCCCGCGGCCGAGCCGGTCGTGGGCCAGTTCGGCGGTGTACAGCACCCGGTTGCGGACGAAGTGCGGCTTCTGGAGCGTTATCGCCAGCCCGGCCTGCTCGCTGGCGCGGTCCCAGTCGCCGAGCGCCGACCAGCACTGCGACTCGAGGCCGGCGATCTCGGCCTCGCTGAAGAAGGACATCCACTCCGGGTCCTGCTCGCCGGGGCCGCGGTCGAACAGGGTGTACGCCCGGCCGAGCGCCCGCTCGCAGGAGGCGCGGTCCTGCAACAGGGCCCAGGCACCGGCCTCGCGCATGGCCAGCAGGGCGAGCAGCCGGTCGGAGTCCAGCTCCCGGGCGGCGGCCTGCCCGGCCTGGGCGGCGCGCAGCGCCTCGCGCGGACGGCCGGCGTCCCGGGCGAGGAAGGCGCTGTTGCAGAAGACGTGCGCCTCCAGGGCGGAGTCCCCGGCCATCCGGGCGGTGGCGAGCGCCTCGGAGTAGAACGAGCGGGCGTCCGCGAGCCGGTTCGAGTCATGGGCCAACCAGCCGACGGAGATGGCGAGTTCGCCGGCCCCGGCCTGGAGCCGGCGCTCCGTCTCGGCGCTGTGGTCGCACTCGTTGAGCAGCACGTACGCGTTGCGCAGCGACTGCCCGGCGAGCTCGTACAGGGCGTCGGCGCCGTGCGCGTCGTCGGCCAGCCGGATCTCCCGGACGGCCTGTTCGACGCGGAGCACCTCGGCGGTGCCGACCCGGCGCAGCGGCGCCACCGGCCCCGGTCGGCCGGGCACCGGCGGTTCGCCGCCGAGCAGCGAGGGCGCGGTGAACTCCGTACCGGGGAGGGCGGTTCGGCCGGCGGGCGCACGGGAGGCGTGGTCGGCGCCGGCCTGCCGGCCGGCGGCCGCGGCCGGTCGGTCGATGCCGACCACGGCGGCCAGCGCGGTGGTGCCGCCGGCCAGGAACGTACGGCGACGCACGTCGTCGTTCTCCTCGTCGAGATAGGGCGATCCATCGGGCCCCCGGGGCACCGTGCCGGGACTCGGCCACGCGGGCCCGTCCGGTGCGGTTGGATCCGCGTACGGCGAGGCAGCGTACGGGAGTTGAGTGGAGAGTGGTGAGCGCGGGGCGGGCAGGGGCGGGAACGTCGGGTGGAGCGGAGGCGGTTCGCTCCGCCCGCCGGGCCCGTCCGCCGAACGGCGGCGGACGGAGGTCCGGGAGGCGAAGCCGAGGTCGGTGAGCGTGCGGTCCGGCCACATGTGCCGGAACACCCGCTCGTAGGCGTAGTTGGGGCAGCGGATCTCACCGGACTCGACCCGTCCGACGTAGCGGGCGTCGCAGGACACGTGCTCGCCGATCTCGCGGGCGGCTCTGCGGACGGCCGTGGCGAACTCGCCGGGAGAGCGGTCGCCGCGCAGTGCGCGCATCACGAGGTTGGGGGACGGTCGGTTCGGCTCGGCCGGTGGGGTGGCTGCCATGGCGCCGAGAGTACTCGGAGTCACCGGTCGGACACATTCGGTTGGTGGGACATCGGTCATCAATCCGGGGCAAAAGGGGCGATGTTGCGGGATATCCGCCATGAAATGCCATGCCTTGCTGTAATGCGCCCCGTGGCCTGCGCCGCACCCGCCGCGTTCTCCTGGTACGCGGAAAGCCCATGCCGTCGCCCGGCCCGTCCCAAGCCCGGCGACCCCTCCCAGCGGCTGTGCTTCCGGACCCGACGAGGTACAGGAGGTCCCATGACGGCCACCGGACTGCCGCAGCACCGACCCGTCCCCGGGGGAGTGCTCGCCGGCACCTGCGACACCGTGACCGTCGCGCTGCGGCACGGTCTGGAGGCCGTCGACATCCTGAGACTGCGCCGCGCCTGCGGAGCCGTCCTGCAGAGCCGCAACGGCAGCACCGTCTCCTTCCTCGTCCCGGCCGGCACCTGGGAGACCTGGCACCTGCCCGGCAGCACCTGTACCGCGGGCGCGTTCGTGCCCGCCGCCACCGACCCGCGCTGGGTGATCCCGCCCTCCGGCGTCGGCCGCACCGCCCGCCCCACCGACGCCTGGGTGCTCCGTTCCGCCCTCTGCGAGGCCGCCTGCACGCTCACCGCCGGCGGCCTCGGCCCGTTCTAGCGGGCGTGCCGCGCGGATCCCGCCGGGCCCGTCAGCCTCCGGTGGAGCCCCCGCGACACGCCCCTGACCTGTGGGTGTGCCGCCCCGGCGGCGATAATGGCCGCCATGGGACGAAGCAGCAGAGCCGCGCGCACCCCGGAACCGGCGGCCACCACCGGACCGGGCGGACGCACCCACGCCCAGGGCCCGCTCAGCCGTCCCGTCGGCTCCGGCCTCGCCGAGCTGCGCCCCGACCGCGACCGCCCCGCCGCCTGGTCGCTGCTGATCGACGGCGCCCCGCAGTCCCTGGTCGACCTCGCCGACCCCACCCACCTCGGCTTCGAGTACCAGCGCCGGCTCGGCCACCTGATCGACCTGGTCGCCCCGCCCGGCCGCCCGATCACCGTCCTGCACCTCGGCGGCGGCGCCCTCACCCTCGCCCGCTACACCGCGGCGACCCGGCCGCGCTCCCGCCAGCAGGTCGCCGAGATCGACACCGCGCTCACCGAACTCGTCCGCGCCGAACTCCCGTTGGAACGCGGCTGGCAGGTCAAGGTGCGCGGCGCGGACGCCCGTAGCGTGCTGGATCGCATCCCCGAGGGCGGCGTCGATTTGGTGATCACCGACGTCTTCTCCGGTGCCCGCACCCCGGCCCACTGCACCACCGTCGAGTTCACCACCCTCGCCGCCCGGGCCCTCGCCCCCGGCGGCTGGTACGCCGCCAACATCGCCGACGGCGGCGCCCTGCCCTTCGCCCGCTCCCAGGTCGCCACCCTCGGGGCGGTCTTCCCCGAGCTGTGCCTGATCGCCGACCCCGCCGTGCTGCGCGGCAAGCGCTTCGGCAACCTCGTCCTGGCCGCGGCCCACACCCCGCTCCCGATCGCCGACCTCACCCGCCGCGCCGCCTCCGACTCCGCCCACGCCCGGGTCGAACACGGCCGCGCCCTCACCGACTTCGCCGCCGGCGCCACCCCGGCCACGGACGCCACGGCGGCCCCGTCCCCGGAACCCCCGCCGGGGGTCTTCCGCTGACGGCCCGCTCGTCGGCGCCCGGCCTGCGCAGCCGTGTGGGTACCGCCGTCCTCCTCCGCGCCGCGCCGCCGACCGTAAAACCGTTGGCGGACGACCGAACCGGGGCCGACAATGACGCTGCCGTCCGGCCGTCGACCTCGGGGAGCGCCATGCGGATCAGACCGGCCCGGCCGGAGGACGCCGCGCTGCTCACCGGCATCGCGCTGCGGTCCAAGGCGTACTGGGGCTACGACGAGGCGTTCATGGACGCCTGCCGGGAGGAGCTGACCATGGACGCCGGCGTGATCGAGCGCTCGGCCACCGTGGTGGCCGAGGACGGCGGGCGGGTGCTGGGGTTCGTCTCGCTCTCCGGAGTGCCGCCGACCGGATCGCTGGACCAGCTCTTCGTCGAGCCCGAGTGGATCGGCCGCGGGGTCGGCCGCGCGCTGTTCGAACGGGCCCGGACCCTCGCCGTGGCGCTCGGTCTGCGCCGGCTCACCATCGACTCCGACCCGAACGCGGAGCCGTTCTACCTGGCGATGGGGGCGATCCGGATCGGCAGCGTCCCGTCCGGCTCGATCCCGGGGCGCGAACTCCCGCAGCTGGTCCTGGAGCCGGCCGCGGCCTAGGCGGGGATCGGAGCGCCGCTGCTTGTTCCGGCCGCGCTCGCGATGCGGCCGGAGGCCCGGGCCCGCCCGGTCCGGCTCAGTGGCCGCGCGGCAGTCCGCGGTGCTTGTACATGGCGGCACCGGTGAGCAGCAACCCGGCGGCGATGGGGGCGAGGACGGCGGTCAGGGTGGCGGAACCGTCGCCGGAGGTGGTCGCCGCGGCGGTGTCGGCGATGGCCACCGGGTCGGGCGTCCTGCCGTCGTCCGATGCGGGGGGAGCGGCGGAGACCGCCGTCCTGCCGAGCGCGGTGGCGGGCCCGGCCTCGTCGGCGGTGGTGGCCGCCGCCTCCTGGAGCAGCGGTTCCCCCGCCGCCTCGCGGTGCCGGGGAACGCCGGGGCGGGCGGCGTCGGCGCGGCGCCGGGCGGCGGCGGGCGGGTCGGCGGGACCGCCCTCGCGGGAGGCGTGCGATCCGCCGGGCCGGGGCCGGGCGGGGGCGGTGCCGAGCAGGCCGGAGGCGAGTGCGAAGGCGTCGGGGACGGCCGCCCGCTGACCGGGCAGGGGCAGTCCGCCGGCCCGGATGCGTTCCCGGAGGGCGCCGCCGACCGCACCGGCAGCCCCGGTGATCCCGTCGGCCGACTCGTCGCCGGCCGGTTCCCCGGCGGGTCCGGGGGAGCGATCCGGCCGTCCGACCGCCGACGGGCCGGACCCGACGGGACGTTCGGCTGACTGCCCGTCGAGGGCGGGTCCGTCGAGCACCGGGCGGTCGACCACCGGGGCGCCGGGAAGCGCGCGGCGGACGGCGGGCCGGGTCGGATCCGGCGGCGGGTCGACGGCGGCCGCGTACGCCCCGGGGGCGCCGAAGCCCCAGAGCTGTGCGAGCAGGGCCCCGGCGGCCGCGACGGCACGGGGGCGGGGCAGCCACCGGGCGATCCCGAGGCGGGCACCCGCGACGCCGCGGGGGGCGGGTGCCGGGGGCTCGGTCGCGTGATTGGCTCGCACGTGAGTCGAGAACGAGCGGCCGGGCGGTGAGGTCACGCCCGCCGTCACGGACAGTCATCGTACGAGTGGCCCCGGGGCCGGCGCTCCCGGGGCCACCGACCGCGTGACGATCAGGAGTTGGGACGCAGGGTCCAGGTGACCGTCATCACTCCGGTGACGGCGCCGTCGGCGCGGGTGATCTCGACGGTGACCGGGAACTCGGGGCGGCCGCCGGCGTCCAGCTCGGCGACGACCTCGGCGGCCGGGCGGCCGAGCACGGCGGTGGCGGTGACCTCGCCCATCGCGAGCTTCTTGTACGCGATCTCGGCGCTCACGGCGAGCGGCACGGCCCGGGACAGCTGGGCGCCGAAGGCGGCGAGCACGATGCAGCCGCTGGCGGACTCGGCCAGCGTGAACATCGCGCCGGCGTGCGGGCCGCCGAGGTGGTTGTGGTACGCGGGCTGGTCCGGGAGTTGGAGCACGGCGCGCTCCGGGGAGGTCTCCAGGTACTTCAGGTTCAGGGTGTGCGCCATCGGCACGGTGTCGTCGAGCATCTTGCCGATCGTCGGTGTGGTCATGACCGCGATGTTACTAGTCAGTAGCTATCGGCGGCAGGGGCCGGGCGGAACTCGACCCGTGGGACGGGTGTGACGGGGCGCACAAACCGGCGGGGGAGCGGCAACTGAGGCCGTGCACGGCTGAGGGGGCGCGAAAACGCCTGAGGGGCCGATCTCTTGAAGAGATCGGCCCCTCAGGCTCTGGGGTGAGTGACGGGACTCGAACCCGCGGCCACCTGGACCACAACCAGGTGCTCTACCAACTGAGCTACACCCACCATCTGTCCGGTCCGTTCCCGCTCTCGCGTTCCCGTTCCGACAGGAAGAACTCTACAGGATCCGAGAGGGTGCTCGCGCCAGGGTTCCGTTCGGACGGACGCGGGCACCCTCTCCGGCCCTCCGGCGGGGTCCGCCGGGCGGCCGGGCCCGGCTCGCCGGACAGTTCCGGGCCCCGCTCGCCGGGCGGGACCCTGGCTCGGCCTGCCGGGCGGGCCCGGGCTCAGCCCGCCGGGGCCTGGTACTTCCCGGCGATCGCCCGCGCGGTGTCGGCGTCCGGGCCGGGCTGCGGGACGAACACCGCCTCGCGGTAGTACCGCAGTTCGTTGATGCTCTCCCGGATGTCGGCGAGCGCCCGGTGGTTGCCGCCCTTCCGCGGGCTGTTGTAGTACGCCTTCGGGTACCAGCGGCGGGCCAGCTCCTTGATCGAGGAGACGTCCACGATCCGGTAGTGCAGGTGCTTCTCCAGGGTCGGCATGTCCCGGGCCAGGAAGCCGCGGTCGGTGGCCACCGAGTTGCCGCACAGCGGGGTCTTCCCGGCCTCCGGCACGTGCGCGCGCACGTAGGCGAGCACCCGGGCCTCGGCCTCGGCCAGGGTCACGCCCTGCTCCAGCTCCTCCAGCAGCCCGGAGGCGGTGTGCATCGTGCGCACCACCTCGGGCATGTTCGCCAGCGCCTCCGCCGGCGGCCGGATGATGACGTCCACGCCCTCGCCGAGGATGTTCAGCTCGGAGTCCGTCACCAGCACCGCGACCTCGACCAGGGCGTCCTGGACGAGGTCGAGGCCGGTCATTTCACAGTCGATCCATACCAAACGGTCATTCACGCAACTCACCCTACGGCGCGATCACGCGCCGCGGGGACCGGTGGAGCCGAGCGGGGCGCCTCGGCCTGGTGCTCCTCCGGCCCGTCGTGCGCGCCGTGGCCGTCCGGGTGCTCGCCCTCCCGGCCGGTCCGGACCGCGTGGCCGTCCCGTCCGGTCCGGGCCTCGCGCGCCGCCCGGGCACCCTCGGCCGCGGGCCGGCCGGCCTGGCCACGGGCCTGCGGAGCCCGGGCCTGGCGACCGCGGAGCTCGCCCGCCCCGGAGCCCGGCTGCCCGGCCTGGGCCGGCATCCGTCCGGCGGCCGCGCCGTGACCGCGCCCGGCCGCACCCGGCTCGTCCGCGGGCCGCTCGGCCGCGCTGCGATGACCCTGGCCCTGGCCGCGGGCCCCCGGCTGCGGGAGGCCGTCCTCCGCCGCAGCGTGCTCGGCGGTGCGCGGCGGACGTCCGGTCCCCGCGCCCGGTCCGGCCTGCGGCGGAACGACCGGAGGCCGCAGCGGGCCGCGGCCCGCCGCACCCTGCTGCCCGGGGTGCGGCTGCTGCGCGGACTGCTGGTGCGGGTACGGCTGACCGGCGCGGGCGTGGAAGGGCTGGCCGGCCGGCGTCCCGACCTGGCCCGGACCGAACCCGCCGGGCTGGCCGTGCGCTCCCGACTGCCCGTGCCCGAGCTGCTGACCGTGCTGGCCGTGGGCCACCTGCTGGCCGTGCGGACCGACCGGCACCGGCGACCCCGGCCCGGCCGGGAACGGCTGCGCCGACGGCACGCCGTGCGCCCCGCCGAACACCGGCCCGCCCGCCGGATGGGGCAGCGCTCCGGGCAGCCGGAGGTCGCCGAGCGGACCGGTCGACGCGGACGGCTGCTGACCGGGCCGACGGGCCCGGTAGCTGGTCCGGTACGCGGCCGGGGAGACCCCGAGCTGGCGGCGGAAGTGTCCGCGCAGCGCCACCGGCGAACGGAACCCGCACCGGCGCGCGACATCGTCCACCGACAGTTCCGAGGTCTCCAGCAGCCGCTGCGCCTGGAGCACCCGCTGGGTGATCAGCCACTGCAACGGCGCGCTGCCGGTGAGCGTGCGGAACCGCCGGTCGAAGGTGCGCCGGCTCATGTACGCGCGAGCCGCCAGCACTTCGACGTCGAACTGCTGGTTGAGGTTCTCCAGCGCCCACGTGACCACCTCGGCCAGCGGGTCGTTGCCGATCTCCTCCGGTAAAGACTGATCGATGTACTGGGCCTGTCCTCCGCCGCCGCGGCGGCTCGGCACCACCAGTCGGCGGGCCAGCGCGTTGGCCGCCTCGGCGCCGTGGTCGCTGCGCACCACGTGCAGGCAGAGGTCGATGCCGGCGGCGGTGCCGGCCGAGGTGAGCACGTCGCCGTCGTCGACGAACAGCTCGCGCGGGTCGACGTGGACCCGCGGGTAGCGCTTGGCGAGCGTCGGCGCGTACATCCAGTGGGTGGTCGCCGGGCGGCCGTCGAGCAGGCCGGCGGCGGCCAGGACGAAGGCGCCGGTGCAGAGCCCGATGATCCGGGCGCCCTCGTGGTGGGCCTTGCGCAGAGCGGTGATCGCCTCGACCGGCGGGGGCTGGGAGATCGAGCGCCAGGCCGGTACGACGATCGTGCCGGCCCGGGCGAGCGCCTCCAGGCCGTACGGGGCGGAGAGGGTCAGGCCGCCGGTGGTGGCCAGCGGGCCCTCCTCCCCGGCGCAGACCAGCAGGCGGTAGCGGGGCACCCCGGCGTCCTGGCGGTCCACACCGAAGACGGAGAGCGGGATGGAGCTCTCGAAGATCGGGGCGCCGCCGAAGATCAGCACCGCGACGGTCTCCCGGCGGCGCCGGCCGGACAGCTTGCGCGGGGCGGAGGCCGTCACGGAGGTCGGGGAGCCGTTCGCACCGGGGCCGCCGTGCCCCAGCGGGGCGTGCCCGTGTCCGTGGCCGGAGCCGTGGCCGGAGCCGGCGCCGAGCGCGAGGCCGCCGAGCGGGGCGCCGCCCGGGCCGGGGGCCGCGGCGGAGGCGCCGTTCGGGCTCGGGGTGCCGCCGCCGTAGCCGGAGTAGCCGGGGTGGCCGCCGTAGCCGGGGTGGCCGGAATGGTTGGGGTGGCCCGGGTGGGCGAGGTGTCCGGGATGGCCGGAATGGTTCGGGTGTTCGCTGCCGTAGGCCGGGCCGGGATTGACGGATCCTCGGCTGACGGGCTGTCCGCCGTAGGGCGGTCCACCGAAGGACGACTGGCCGCCGAAGGCGGGTTGGCCGCCGTACGGGGGGTGGCCCCCGTACGGCGCCGTCGCGCCGTGGTCCGCGGCGCCCGGCGCCGCACCGGGGCCGATGCCGCCGCCCGTCCCGGGGGAGGGCACCGCGGAGTACGGGGAGTGCGAGGCGGCGCCCGAGCTGCCCGGAGTGCCGGAGGTGCGGGTGGTGGCGATCGAGGCGGTGCCGGTGCTTCTCGCGGACCGACCCGCGTTCCCCGCCGCCTCCTGGCCGCTGTCAGGACCCGCGTCGCTCCTGCTCACCCTGCTCAAGGCGCTCAAGCCCCCTCGGTGGTGTGGTGTGGGTGGTGCGGCACTGCTAGCCAAGATCGAAATCTATCGGGCGGACCATTGCCGTTGTGACAAGTTCACCATCCGACGCTATGTCGACATGGCAATTTGGCGTGATGCATTCGATCACGAAGCGTGGCACCCGTCGACCTTTCTGGGAAGAGGGCCGGGGTAACGGTGGCTGGTTGTCGCGGGACGGTTCCTGGGGCGTCCGGCTCCGGTGCGCCCGGCCGGCAGGTCTGGGCTGCGGATTTGCCCAAGCGGGAGGGATCGGCGCGAAATTGACCGAAAATCGGCGGTGCACGAGGGGGCGCACGGGGAGAAGTCGTGCGCCTCCCAGGCTTCATCCGGCCAAGCCCAGGACGGCGGAACCGGCAACCGGACCGCCGGGTTACGGTCCTGCCGTGAACACCGACAGCCGGCTCGAACGGGCCAACGACAACGCCGCCGCCTTCTGGCTCGCCCAAGCCCGCGTCCACGGCTGGCGGTCCCGCACCCGTCCGGGGCTGACCGCGGTCCGGTGCGCCCGCACCCCGGACGACGCCCACCGCTTCGTGGTGACCCGGCCCTACGCCGAACCGGGCGCACTGGAGCAGGAGTTGGCGGACCTGATGACCGAGTGGTCGACCATACGCTGCACCGTGGAGGACCCGTACGACGGGCTCGACCTCAGCGGCCTCGGGGCCACCCGGATGCCGGTCATGCCGGTGATGGTCCGGGACCCCGGACCGGTCGAGGGAGCCACCGCCGTCCTGCCCGCGGTCTCGGAGGCCCACGGGGGCGGGGTGCTGACGGTCGATGAGGCGAGGGACGGCGACGGCTTCGCGATGGTCGAGCGGGCGGTGGTGGAGGGCTTCCCGCTGCCCGCCCGACAGCCCTGGGTCCGGGGCGAGGCGCTCCCGGAACGACTGCTGGACGTGCCCGGCTGGCGGGGCTGGCTCGGCCGCGTCGACGGCGCGGTGGCGGGCACCTGCCTCACCTACGACGACGGCCGGGCCACCGGCGTGTACTGGGTCACCACCCTGCCCGACTGGCGCGGCCGGGGGGTGGCCCGCGCCGTCCTCCAGACCGCCCTGGCCCACGCGCACCCCGACCGCCCGGCCACCCTGGTCGCCACCTCGCTCGGCGAACCGCTCTACCGCAAGCTCGGGTTCGTCGAGCGGGCCCGCACCTGCTGGTGGACCAGTACGTCGGTGGAGCCGACGGAGCAGCCGGGGCGGGTGGGGCAAGGAGAGCGGGCGGGGCACGCGGCGGCTGACGACAGCGGCCGACGGCTGGCGGGCGGGGCGGGTTAGGCCTCGGGGACGGCGGAGGCGGAGGGGTAGGGGGCGGGGCGCTTACTGGGCGGCCGCCACGGTGGCGGGTATGGCGGGTATGGCGGGTGTGGCGGCGGATGCGGCGCTACCGGCCCCGGAACGGGTGACGAGGGGCGTCGGGCGGACGGCTGCGGCCGTGACGACGGCCGGGACGGCGGCCGGGACCGGTGCGGGGCGGAGGGCGTCCGCGGCCCGGCCCGGTCCGCCACCCGCTCGGCCGCCGGCACCCGCTCCGGCCTCCGTGCGGGCTTCGGCGATCACGGCAAACCCGCTGGATCGGTTTCGGACACCCGGCCCGCCTGCGGCGACGGGTTCGCCGACCGTCCCGGCGGTGGCGGGGACGGATGCACTCGGACCCTCCTGAGCGGCCACCGCGGGACGTGCGCCGGACCGTGCGCCGACCAGCGCCGTCGCGCGTACCGGCATCCCCGCTGCCGCCTTCCGGAGCGGCCCGTCGGAGCGGACGCCCGGCCGGGGCGAGGGCGCGTTCCGCGCGGCCAGCACCTGGCCGACGGCCTCCGGCAGACCGGCCGCCTTCAGCGTCGGCCGGTAGCCGATCTCCGCCCACGGCCGGCCGTGGTGCAGCCAGACGCTGCGCAGCCCGGCCAGTTCGGCACCGGCGATGTCGGCGGGCGCGTGGTCCCCGATCATCCAGGTGTGTTCGGCCCAGTCCCCGGTGGGGGCGATGCCGCACCGCTGGGCGGCCAGCTCGAAGATCAACGGGTCCGGCTTGACGCAGTCGGCCTCCTCCGAGATCACCCAGCCGTCGACCAGCGGGCCCAGTCCGGTCCGCCGGATCTTCTCCAACTGCGGCCGGGTGCCGCCGTTGCTGACGATCCCTAGCGTCCACCCGGCGGCCCGGGCGGCACGCAGCGCCTCGATGTGCCGGGGCGGGCAGTGGATGTGGGAGTTGATGCCGCGTCGGTAGTGGGCAATCAGGAAGTCGGCGGAGACGTCCAGCCCGTAGCGGCGCCGGACCGCCGACAGTACGGTGCTGCGCGGTACGTAGCCGCCGCCGTCGAGGGTGACGAACCAGTCGAGGTCGCCCGGTGGGAGATCGTGTTCGGACAGGAGGTCCTGCGCCCAGGCCCGGTACGCGGCGTCCCGGGGCAGCAGGGTGTTGTCGAGGTCGAACAGGAGCAGGGGCATGCCAAGCATGGTGCCAGCGCCCACGCCTATGCACCTGGCAAATGCCAGACGGCGTCGCGAAGCCGTACGGAGTGGCCGAAACGGCCTCCGAGGGCCCGTGGCGGGTGGTGGCCTGTGGGGCGGCCGGGGCTGTCGGGGCAGGTCTGACGTCACGGTTCGCGACGCGCCGCAACGGATCGTCGCCGATCCATGACAGTCCGGTCACGGTGTCCCGTGGGGCTGTTGCGCCGCCCGGTCCGCTCAGTCAAGCTCCAGGGAACCTCCTTTCCGGAGGGGGCGCGATCGCCTCTCGGCGGGGCGCACTGCCTCGGCGGGCGCATCCCCCTTTCGCGGGAACGACGCCGCTCCGGGGCTTCCCCGTTGGGCGGGGCCCCCTGCCCGTCGTACTCTGAAAGGAACAGGTCACATACGGTGCTGCGCGGCGCAGACCGACGTCATCCCGTGGGCGGGCCTGCTGCCCGGGCAGCGTTGTCCTCCTCTCCTGTCGGCCCCTCTCCATCGAAGAGCCGTGAGCCATGGCTGGTTTTGAGCCTCCCCGACCGGTTGAACCGGACACGCCCCGCAGCGTGGGCCCGGACGGCGGGCCTGCCTCCGACCGCTCCGACGGCCGGGCCGAGGTGCGTGCCGACCAGCGCGGTGACGACCGCGTCGACCACCGCGATGACGACCGCGTCGACCACCTCCGGGACGACCACGACGGCGGCTGGGACGGCAGTCGGCACGGCGGCAGTGGAGGTGACCGCAGCGCGGGCGGCGACCGCGCGGGCGGGCCTGCCGACGGACGTGCCCCCGGACGAGCCGACGCGCAACCCACCGAGGCCTCGGGCCGCGTCCCGGGCGGGCGGACGGAGCGCGAGCCGGCCGACGCCGCCGAGGAGGCCGGGACGTCCGGAGCGGCCGGCGAGGCCCGGTCGGCCGACGCCGCGCCACCGACGGAGCCAGGGGAGCCCGCCCCGGGGCGCGACGGTTCTCCGGGCTTCGCGCGCGCTCTGCGCGGCCTCGCCCGTCGGGGCAGCCTCGCCCGCCGTGACCGCCCAGGGCCTCGCCAGCGGCGTGGCGGGCCCCCGGCAGACCCCGCGGGGTCTCCGGTGACGGGCCGCCCGGGCCCGGGCGCAGAGCGCCCGCAGGCGCCCTCCGGTTCGGCCGACCCGCTGGGCGGACACGCCGAGCCGTCCGGGCAGGACGCGCCGGCACCGTCCCTCGACCCGGTGTTCCAGCACGGCGTGGTGGTCGGCTTCGACGGCTCGCTGTCGAGCGAGCGCGCCCTCGCCTACGCCGTCGGCATGGCCCGCCGTTCGCAGTGCGGCCTGGTGATCGTGCACGTCGCCAACCGCCTGCCCGCCACGGTCTGGGCTGGCTGCGAGCCGCCCGTCTTCGTCGACCTCCCCGACCACCGGACGGAGGTGCTCGGCCTGGAACTCGCCTGTGCGGACTTCCTCGCCGGGGTGCCGTGGATCCTGGTCGAGCGCGGCGGGGACATCTGCCACGAGATCGAGGAGGTCGGCCGTGAGTACGCCGCCGACGCGATCGTCGTCGGCACGACGCACGGCCTGCTCGGCAAGATCTTCGGCTCGGTCTCCGGGCGGCTGGCGCGGCGGGCCAACCGCCCGGTGATCGTGATCCCCTGAGGCCTCGTCGGCGAGGCGCCTCCCGACGCCTCTCCCCGGTCTCCTCCTGATGCCTCCTCCACTGTTCGGGCACCCCGACTCCCGCCGTGGCGCCGCATGTTGAGTGGTGTTCAGACCCGGTGGGCGGGGCTCAGGAGGTGACGATCAGGACATGGTCGTCACGAACCGACGCCGAGCTCCCGGGCGATGAGCATGCGCTGGACCTCAGACGTGCCCTCCCCGATTTCCAGGATCTTGCAGTCGCGCCAGAAACGGGCGACCGGGAATTCGTTCATGAAGCCGTACCCGCCGTGGATCTGGGTCGCCTCGCGGGCGTTGTCGACGGCGGCCTCGGACGAGTACAGCTTCGCGATCGCGGCCTCCTTCTTGAACGGTTCGCCGTGCAGCAGCCGGGAAGCGGCGTCCCGCCAGGCCAGGCGGGAGGTGTGGGCGCGCAGCTCCATGTCGGCAAGCTTGAACTGGATGGCCTGGTTGGCGCCGATCGGCCGGCCGAAGGCCCGACGCTCGCCGGAGTACTTCACGGACTCGTCGACGCAGCCCTGGGCCAGGCCGGTGGCCAGGGCCGCGATCGCGATGCGGCCCTCGTCGAGGATCCGCAGGAACTGGGCGTAGCCTCGGCCACGCTCGCCCAGCAGGTTGGCCGCGGGAACGCGGCAGTCGGTAAAGGACAGTTCGCGGGTGTCGGATGCGTTCCACCCGACCTTCGAGTACTTCTTCGAGACCTGGAAGCCGGGGGTCCCGGTGGGCACGATGATGGACGAGATCTCCCGCACAGGCGAGCGGAATTCGCCCTCTTCACTCGAACGAGCGATCGGTTCGGTGAGCGCGGTGACGGTGACCAGTCCGGTGATGTCGGTGCCGGAGTTGGTGATGAAGCACTTGGTGCCGTTGATGACCCACTCGTCGGTGGCCTCGTCGTAGCGCGCCGTGGTGCGGGTGGCCCCCGCGTCCGAGCCGCCCTCCGGCTCGGTGAGGCCGAAGGCGCCGAGGAGTTCGCCCGAGGTCAGCCGGGGCAGCCACTCGCGCTTCTGCTCCTCGGTGCCGAAGCGGTGGATCGGCATCGCGCCGAGCGAGACGGCGGCCTCCAGGGTGATCGCCACCGAGGAGTCGACGCGGGCGAGTTCCTCCAGGGCGAGGCCGAGGGCGAAGTAGTCGCCGCCCATGCCGCCGTACTCCTCCGGGAAGGGCAGGCCGAAGAGCCCCATCCGCCCCATCTCCCGGACGATCTCGTAGGGGAACTCCTCGCGCTCGTAGAACTCGCCGATCTTCGGCGCCACCACGTCCTGGGCGAACTCGGCGACCGTGCGCCGCAGTTCCTCGTACTCGCTGCTGAGCCTGTGGTCGAGCATGGTGATCCTCCTGGCGCCCGGCCGGGTCGGCCGCGGACGTGAGCGGGGTGACCGGCGTCCGTCGGACGGTGTGACGGACGCACGATGTGATGGACGGACGGATGTCGAGCGGTGCGGATGGAGCGCGGCGCCGGCCGGGTGGTGCGGACGGCCGGCGCCGGGACGGGGCGGAAGGTCAGCCCCCGGTGGAGCCGAGCAGTGCCTGGACGGTGCGGGACGGGCTCGGGCGGCCGAGGCGCTCGGCCATCCAGCCGCTGGTCGCGATGAGGGAGCGCAGGTCGACGCCGGTCCGGATGCCGAGGCCGTGCAGCATCCAGACCAGGTCCTCGGTGGCCAGGTTGCCGGTGGCGCTCTTCGCGTACGGGCAGCCGCCGAGGCCGCCCGCCGAGGCGTCCACCGTGGTGACGCCCTCGCGCAGCGCCGCCAGGGTGTTGCTGAGCGCCTGGCCGTAGGTGTCGTGGAAGTGCACGGCGAGCCGGTCGACCGGGACGCCGGCCCGGGCGAAGCCCGCCAGCAGGGCGCCGACCTGGCCCGGGGTGGCGACGCCGATGGTGTCGCCGAGGCTCAGCTCCGCACAGCCCAGCTCCAGCAGCTGCGCGCCGTACCGGACCACCTGGTCGACCGGGACCGGGCCCTCCCACGGGTCGCCGAAGCACATCGAAAGGTAGCCGCGGACCGCGACCCCGGCCTCGGTGGCCCGGGCCACGACCGGGCGGAACATCGCCATGGCCTCGTCCGCCGAGCGGTTGAGGTTGCGGCGGGCGAAGGTCTCGGTGGCGCTGGCGAACACCGCGATGTCGGCGGTGCGGTGGGCGAGCGCGCGGTCCAGGCCGCGCTCGTTGGGCACCAGCACCGGCAGCCGCAGGCCGGGGTGGCGCTCCGGCAGGTCGGCGAGCCTGGGGACCAGCTCCTCGGCGTCGGCCAGCTGAGGTACCCATTTCGGGTGAACGAAGCTGGTGGCCTCGACGGTGCGCAGACCGGCGGCGGCGAGCCGGGCGATGAACTCGGCCTTCACCTCGACCGGCACCAGGGACTTCTCGTTCTGCAGGCCGTCGCGCGGTCCGACCTCGTGGATCCGGACCTCCTCGGGCAGGCCGGGGGCGCGGACCGGGGCGGGCAGGCCCAGGTCGAGGGCGTCGGGCTCGCGGGCGGGGGCGGTCACGACCGGACCTCCGCGGGCTCGGCGGGGGCGGCCGCCGGCTCGGCCGGGGCGTCCCCGGCCGCCGGGTCCTCGACCGGGGCGACCACGACGAGCAGGTCCTCCATCGCGACGGTGGCGCCGGCCGTGGCCCGCAGTTCGGCCACCACGCCGTCGTGCGGCGCGGCGATCACGTGCTCCATCTTCATGGCCTCCAGCACGAGCAGGGGCTGTCCCCTGCGGACCGTCTCGCCCGTCGTGGTCTTGACGACGGTGACGGTGCCGGGCATCGGGGCGGTCAGGGCGCCGTGGTGCGCGCCGGCCCCGGCGGCGCTCTCGACGACCGGGTCGTAGGCGTGCAGCGGCCAGGCGTCGCCCTCGGTGCCGAGCCAGGTCACCGGTCCGGCGGCGAGGCCGGGGGTGGCGTCGGTGGCCAGCGAGAACGTGGTCCGGAGGCCGTCGACGGTCAGGTGCAGCCGGTCCCCGGCCAGGGTCGCGCGGGCGCGGTGCGCGGGGCCCTCGCCGAGCCGGAGTTCCACCTCGCGGGTGGGGCCGGCGGAATTGTCAGTGGCATCGGCTACGTTGCCCGCAGTGATCGAACGGATGCGCACCGCCACCGGGTCCTGGCCGGGGGTCCGGAGTCGGTGGGTGGTCCAGGCGGGGGTGCCGCCCAGGCGCCAGCCGGAGGGAAGGGAGAACGGGTCGGTCCAGCCGTCGGGGTCGGCGGCCGGGGTGAGTTCCAGGTGCCGCGCCAGCGCGGCCGCGTAGTAGAGGAGGTGAGCGGGAGCCGGCGGTTCGGCCGCCGCGGGCGCGTCCGGGGTGGTCGCGTTCGTGGGGGAGTACGGCGCGGTGAGCAGGGCCGGCTGCTCCTGGGCCGTCCGCTCCACCAGGCCGGTGTCCAGCCGGCCGGCGGCGACCTCGGGGTGTGCGAGCAGTCGGCGCAGGAAGCCGGTGTTGGTGGTGACACCCAGGATGCGGGTGTCGGCCAGCGCCGCGCGGAGCCGGCGCAGCGCGGTCGGGCGGTCGGGCCCGTACGCGATGACCTTGGCGAGCATGGGGTCGTAGGCGCTGGTGACGACGGTTCCGGGGGCCACCCCGGAGTCGACCCGGATGCCCTCGCCCCGGGGCTCGTCCAGGGTGAGGATGCGGCCGCCGGTGGGCAGGAAGTCCCGTTCCGGGTCCTCGGCGCAGATGCGGGCCTCGATGGCGTGGCCCTGGAAGGAGATGTCCGACTGGGCGAATGAGAGCGGTTCACCGGCGGCGACGCGCAGCTGCCACTCGACCAGGTCGAGCCTGGCCGAGTCCGCGCCGACCGCGACGGCGAGTTCGGTGACGGGGTGTTCCACCTGGAGACGGGTGTTCATCTCCATGAAGAAGAAGTCCCGCACCCCTTCGGCGGAGGAGGCGAGGGCGTCCGGGTCGATGCCGGGGACGATGAACTCCACGGTGCCGGCGCCGGTGTAGCCGCAGGACTCAGCGGCGCGGACGGCCGCGGCGCCCATCGCGGCGCGGGTCTCGGCATTGAGGAGAACGGAGGGAGCCTCTTCGATCAGTTTCTGGTGGCGACGCTGGAGGCTGCACTCGCGCTCGCCGAGGTGGACGGTGGTGCCGTGGGCGTCGGCGAGCACCTGCACCTCGATGTGGCGCGGCCGGTCGATCCAGCGCTCCAGCAGCAGGGTGTCGTCGCCGAAGGCGGTGCGGGCGACGCGGCGGGCCGCGGCGATCTCGGTGGGCAGGTCGGCGGGGTCCCGTACCAGGCGCATGCCCTTGCCGCCGCCACCGGCGGACGGCTTGAGCAGCACCGGGTAGCCGATCTCGTCGGCGGCGGCGACGAGTTGCTCGTCGGTGGGCGCGGTGGCCTGGCTGCCGGGCACCACCGGGACGCCGGCGGCCCGGACGGCCTCCTTGGCGTTGATCTTGTCACCCATCAGCTCGACCGCACCGGGAGGTGGTCCGATGAAGACGAGGCCCGCGTCGGCGCAGGCGCGGGCGAAGCCGGGGTTCTCGGCGAGGAAGCCGTAGCCGGGGTGGACGGCCTGGGCGCCGGTGCGGCGGGCGGCGGCGAGGATCTGGTCGGTCCGCAGGTAGGTCTCGGCCGCCGAGCTGTCGCTGCGGTCGGTCGGGCCGAGCCGGACCGCGACGTCGGCCTCGCGGACGTGCGGCGCGTCGGCGTCCGCGTCGCTGAACACGGCGACCGAGCGGACGCCGAGTCGCCGCAGGGTGCGGATCACCCGCAGGGCGATCTCGCCGCGGTTGGCGACCAGAACTGTGTCGAACATGGGAGGCGTTCCTCCGGGTCGAGGGGAGCCGTACGAAGGAGGTGGCGGGGCGCCGGCCCGGGTGGGCCGGCGCTGCGGGGAGTCACACCCGGAAGGGAGGGATCACGGACGCAGGGGTGACACGAGCCGGACGGGACGGGGTCACATGCGGAAGACCCCGTACGGAGCGGGCGGTGCCAGCGGGGCGTTGGCGCAGGCGGTGAGGGCGAGACCGACGACGGTGCGGGTGTCCATCGGGTCGATCACGCCGTCGTCCCAGAGCCGGGCGGTGGCGTAGTAGGCGTTGCCCTGGCGCTCGTACTGCTCGCGGACGGGGCGCTTGAACTCCTCCTCCGCCTCGATCGGCCACTGCTCGCCGTGCGCCTCCAACTGGTCGCGGCGGACGGTGGCCAGGACGGAGGCCGCCTGCTCGCCGCCCATCACGGAGATCTTGGCGCCCGGCCACATCCACAGGAAGCGGGGTGAGTAGGCGCGGCCGCACATCGAGTAGTTGCCGGCTCCGTACGAGCCGCCGATCACCACGGTCAGCTTCGGGACGCGGGTGCAGGCGACGGCGTTGACCATCTTGGCGCCGTTCTTGGCGATGCCTCCCGCCTCGTACTGCCGGCCGACCATGAACCCGGTGATGTTCTGGAGGAAGAGGAGGGGGATGCCGCGCTGGTCGCACAACTCGATGAAGTGGGCGCCCTTGAGGGCCGACTCGGAGAACAGCACGCCGTTGTTGGCGACGATGCCGACCGGGTGGCCGTGGATCCGGGCGAAGCCGGTGACCAGGGTCGAACCGTACTCGGCCTTGAACTCGGCGAACCGGCTGCCGTCCACCAGGCGGGCGATCACCTCGCGCACGTCGTAGGGCGTGCGCGGGTCGACCGGCACGGCCCCGTACAGGCCCGCCGGGTCGACGGCCGGCGGCTCGACCGGGGTGAGCGGCCACGGCCTGGCCTCGCGCGGGCCGAGCCCGGCGACGATGTTGCGGACGATGGAGAGGGCGTGGGCGTCGTCCTCGGCCAGGTGGTCCGTCACGCCCGAGGTGCGGGAGTGCAGGTCGCCGCCGCCCAGCTCCTCGGCGGTGACCACCTCGCCGGTGGCGGCCTTCACCAGCGGCGGCCCGCCCAGGAAGATCGTGCCCTGGTTGCGGACGATCACGGCCTGGTCGCTCATCGCCGGGACGTAGGCGCCGCCGGCCGTGCACGAGCCGAGCACGGCGGCGATCTGCGGGATGCCCGCGGCGGAGAGCCTGGCCTGGTTGTAGAAGATCCGGCCGAAGTGGTCGCGGTCCGGGAAGACCTCGTCCTGCATCGGGAGGAAGGCGCCGCCGGAGTCCACCAGGTAGACGCAGGGCAGCCGGTTCTCCAGCGCGACCTCCTGGGCGCGCAGGTGCTTCTTCACCGTCATCGGGTAGTAGGTGCCGCCCTTGACGGTGGCGTCGTTGGCGACCACCACCACCTCGCGTCCGGCGACCCGGCCGATGCCGGCGATCACACCGGCCGCGGGGGCGGCGCCGTCGTACATCCCGTCGGCGGCCAGCGGGGCCAGCTCCAGGAAGGGGGACGCCGGGTCGAGCAGGGTGTCCACCCGGTCGCGGGGCAGCAGCTTGCCGCGGGCGGTGTGCCGGGCGCGGGCCTTGGCACCGCCGCCCAGGGCGGCCGCGTCGAGCTTCGCGCGCAGCTCGGCGACCAGGGCCCGGTGCGCCTCGGTGTTGGCGCGGTAGGCCTCCGAGCCGGGGTCGACCGAGCTGCCGAGCCGGGGGGCCGGTGCGGCGGCCGCGGACGGTGCGGCGCCGGGCGCCGCCGTGCCGGTCGCTGCGCTGAGCCGGACACCGGGGGGTGTACCGGTGGTTGAGATGACCATTCCCAAGAGCTCCCTTGCCCTCGGCACCAGGTGGGCAGCCGGGTGCGGTCCGCCCGTGATCGCCACGTTAATTAACGTTAACTTACGCGGCCAGGTTAACGGCCGATAACCCGACTGTCTACGATGGGCGGCATGCCGAACGTCCCCGCCGCCTCCGCGCTCCCCCGCCGCGACCAGATCCGCCGGGAGGCGGCGAGGCTGTTCGCCGCCCGCGGCTTCCTCGGGGTGGGCGTGGACGAGATCGGCAAGGCCGTCGGGATCAGCGGGCCGGGCCTCTACCGCCACTTCGCCGGCAAGGATGCGATGCTCGCGGACCTGCTGATCGGCATCAGCGAGCGCCTGCTGGACGAAGGGCGCCGCCGGGCGGGCGGCGGCGAAGGCCCGGTCGCCGCACTGGACGCGCTGATCGGCGGCCACGTCGACTTCGCCCTGGACGACCGGGACCTGATCACCCTGCACGACCGCGAGCTGCTGAACCTCAAGGAGGAGGACCGGCGCACCGTCCGCCGCCTCCAGCGCGGCTACGTCGAACTGTGGGTGGACGTGGTCCGGCAGGCCTACCCGCCACTGGCCGACCCCGCCGCCGAGCCGGTGGCGCGCGCCACCGTGCACGCCGTCTTCGGCCTGATCAACTCCACCCCGCACAGCCTCGGCTCGAACCCGGACCAGGGGGAGCGCACCGCCCTCCAGCGGGACGGCATGGCCGCGCTGCTCCACACCCTCGCCCACGGCGCGTTCGCGGCGGCCGCGGACTCCGCCGCCGGCCCCGGCGACGGCCCTCGCGACGATGCGGCGCCCGCCGGGTCCTGAGTCCTGCGGACCCCGCGCGCCTCGGCAGGCGGCCCGTCCCTAGGCCTAGACGAGTAGTTCCGAAGTGGGCTGGGTTTGCCGGTTCTGCTCCGGGCATGCAGGAAGGGTGTCCAGCATCGGGTTGTGACGACCGAAGAGCT
>NZ_JBIAVL010000013.1:0-26199 GCF_042894165.1 Kitasatospora sp. NPDC001547
CGTTCCCACTCGGCATCCGTGAGATCACCCCGCCCCATGCCCGGAACAACGAGCAAGGCCGGTGATAGTCACATGATCGGGCGGACAAGTCCTAGGAGGTGAGGGGGCGTAGGTAGCGGGACGTCAGGCGCCCGGGCGATCAGGACGGGCTGGAAGAAGCCGGTGTCGGCGGGCTGCTCCCAGTGGATACCGGCCAGGCCGGCCTCGGTGGCGAAGGCGCTCAACTGCTCCTGGGTGAGCGCCCAGTAGGTGGAGCATCGGACGGAGACCTGCCACTCACCGCTCGTGTCCGGCAGGAGCTGGAAGAGTTCCAGGTCGTACCGCTCGCCGTCCTCGTGCCACTGCCAGAGCTGGAAGGCGACCGACCGTCGGCCGGCGTGCTCGGCAATCTGCGGCGCGGTGGAGGCGGGCCGGGTGCGGCGCAGCTCGTCGTACGGGCGGGTGGTGACCAGGAGCAGGCCGCCCGGGCGCAGGACACTTCGCATCTCATCGAGCGCGGTGCGGACGTCCTCGGCCGTGAGGAGGTGGGGCAGTGTGTTGTCGGCGCAGACCACGACGTCGAACCGGCCGTCCGGGAAGGGGAGTTCCCGCATGTCGGCTGCCGCGGCGGGCAGCCGGAGGCCGCGTTCGGCGGCCTCGGCGGCGGCGCGGGCGACGGCGACCGGGCTGAGGTCGGTGCCGGTGACGCGGTGGCCGAGCGCGGCCAGGCCGATCGCCTGGGTGCCGATGCCGCAGGCGCAGTCCAGAACCTCGGCGGGGCGGTCGCCGAGGTCCGTGCGGATCAGGGCGTCCAGCGCGGCGCCCTGATGGGCGAGCGAGGCGTTCCAGTCGCTGTAGAGGAGGTGGTAGTCGTCGGCGAAATCGTCGTAGAAGCGACCGAGGGAGGACTGGGTCATGGCGGCGGGGTCTCCACGGAGCGTCGGCGGAGCGGGCGGAAGAAGAGGACGTCAGGTCGGGGGGACGGAGAACGGCGGGCGCCGGACCCGGTGAGCGGGCCGACGCATCCGGGGAGAGCCGGCAAACTCACGCGACCGTGGTCGGCCGGTGGTGGGAGACTCACGCCCATGAAGCCCAATGATCCCAAGGACGACCTGCACCGCTACCTGAAGGCAGCCCGCGAAGCCGTTGTCTGGAAGCTCGAAGGACTGTCGGAGTACGACATCCGCCGCCCCCTGACGCCGACCGGTACCAACCTCCTCGGTCTCGTCAAGCACCTCGCCAGCGTCGAGCTCGGGTACTTCGGCCCGACCTTCGGGCGCCCGCACAACGAATCCCTCCCCTGGCACGAGGAGGGTGCCGAGCCCAACTCGGACATGTGGGCGCCCGCGGACGAGTCGCGCGAGGAGGTTCTCAGCCTCTACCGTCGTGCCTGGGCGCACGCGGACGCGACGATCGAAGCGCTCCCGCTCGACGCGATGGGCCACGTCGAGTGGTGGGGCGACGACGGAGACGTGACGCTTCAGCGGATCATGCTGCACATGACGGCCGAGACCAACCGGCACGCCGGCCACGCCGACATCGTCCGCGAGCTGATCGACGGCAAGGTCGGCATGAGGCAGGAGAACAGCAACATGGACGGCGGCGACGAGGCGTGGTACCAGGCTTACTGGAACCGACTGGAGGCGTCCGCCAAGGAGGCCCAGGCCAAGCAGGGCTGAGGTCGTTCGGGGAGGTGACCGCCTTGGGAGCCTTGTTGTCGGCTGCCTCCCCACACTCCTCGCACAGGGGTGGCGCCGGTTCCGGACGTTGACCTCGCCCGAGATGCGGGGGCCCCGCGACATCAAAACGTAACGCTTCCATGAGAAGTCGTCAGGCGTAAAGCCTTCCCCAAGTCCTGTTTAATCTGGCATGTTTCCTTCAATTCCCGCGCGATCCCCCTCACGCATGGGACGAATCGGAGGACACGTGTCACCCCTGATATCCCGGCGGCTCGGCCGCCCGGCCGCAGCCCTCGCCGTGCTCTCGGCCATGGCGTTCGCCACCCCCACCGCGTTCGCGACCGCCGCCACCGCTACCACCACCCCCACCGTCCCCGGCGCGGTCTCCGTGCCCGCCGTCCAGGCCCCCGCAGCCCAGGCCCCTGCCGCCCCCGCCGTCGCGGGCACCGCGGCCGGCTGGGCCGCCGGCACCCGGGCCTACCTGGTGATCAGCGCCCCCGCCGACATCGCCGCCGCCAAGGCCGCCGTCGCCGCCAAGGGCGGTACGGTCTTCGCGAGCTACGACGCGATCGGCGTCATCGTCGCCCACTCCACCAGTACCGGCTTCGCCGCCGCGCTGCGCTCCGTCACCGGCATCCAGCAGGTCGGCGCGACCCGCACCTCCGACGTGCCGGCCGACGCCTACAGCCCGGCCCTGCCCGCCAACCCCGCCCAGTCGGCCACCACGCTCACCGAGTCCAACCGATGGGACATGACCCAGATCAAGGCGGACCAGGCCTGGAGCGTCAGCACCGGCTCGCCGACCGTCAAGGTCGGCGTGCTCGACACCGGCGTGGACGACCAGCACCAGGACATCGCGCCGAACTTCGACGCTGCCGACTCGGTCTCCTGCGCGTACGGCAAGCCCGACACCCGCAGCGGCGCCTGGCGGGACGTGGACACCCACGGCACCCACGTCGCCGGGACCATCGCGGCCGCGAAGAACGGCAAGGGCGTCATCGGCGTCGCGCCGGGCGTGAAGGTCGCCTCCGTCCGGATCGCCGAGCCGACCAGCACCCTGTTCTTCGCCGAGAACACCGTCTGCGGCTTCGTCTGGGCCGGTGACCACGGCTTCAAGGTCACCAACAACAGCTACTACACCGACCCGTGGCAGTTCAACTGCCCGGACGACCTCGATCAGGCGGCCCTCATCGAGGGCGTCAAGCGCGCCCAGGAGTACGCCGAGGGCAAGGGCTCGCTCCAGGTCGCGGCGGCCGGCAACTCCGACTACGACCTGGCGAACAAGACCACCGACACGGCGAGCCCGAACGACTCCACGCCGACCACCCGCACCATCAGCAACGCCTGCCTCGACATCCCCACCGAACTTCCGGGCGTGGTGACCGTCGCTGCCACGGGCAGCGGCAGCGGCAAGGCCTCCTACTCCAACTTCGGACGGGGCGTCATCGATGTCGCGGCGCCCGGTGGCGACGGCGCCACCGGCGTCTACTCGACCCTGCCCGGCGGCAAGTACGGCACCAAGAGCGGCACCTCGATGGCGTCCCCGCACGTCACCGGCGTCGCCGCGCTGATCGCCAGTGCAGACCCCTCGCTCACCCCGGCCGACATCCGGTCCCGGCTGGCGAGCCAGGCCAACGACCTGGCCTGCCCCGCCTCCGACAGCCGCTGCACCGGCACCACCGCCAACAACGCCTTCTTCGGCGAGGGCCAGGTCGACGCACTGAAGGCCGTCGGCGGCGGCACCCCGCCCACCGGCAAGTACTTCGAGAACACCGCGGACGTGGCGATCGCCGACAACACCACGGTGGAGAGCCCGCTCACCGTCACCGGCGTCACCGGCAACGCGCCCGCGACGCTCAAGGTCGGCGTGGACATCAAGCACACCTACCGCGGTGACCTGGTCCTCTCCCTCGTCGCCCCGAACGGCACGGTCTACCTCCTGGAGGACTTCCCGAACAGCGACGGCACCGACAACGTGGCCAAGGCCTACACGGTCAACGCCTCGGCGAGTGCGGCGAACGGCACCTGGAAGCTCCGGGTGAAGGACGGAGCCTCCGGCGACACCGGCACGATCGACGCCTGGAACCTCACCTTCTGATCCCGCCGTCCCGGCCGACGCTTGACGCCTGACGCCTGACGCCAGACCCTGATGCCTGACACCCGACCGCGTCGGGTGTCAGGCATCAGGCATCAGACGGCCGGTACCGCGGGCAGGACGCCGCCCACCGCCACGGTGGCGGCGCACCCGGCGTTCTCGCCGCCGGAAGGGAGCCCGCGGGAAGGAAAGCCGGCGGAAGGAATCCCGCCAGAAGGAAGCCCGCCGGGACGCAGCCCCGGCGGGCCGGCGCCGGGCCTCAGGACTGCGCGACCAGGTCCAGGTAGGTGTCGTGCCAGAGGTCCTCGTCACCGTCCGGCAGCAGCAGCACGCGGTCCGGCCGGAGGGCCTCGATGGCGCCCGGGTCGTGGGTGACCATCACGATCGCGCCCGGGTAGGTGCCGACCGCCGCCAGGACCTCCGTACGGGAGGCCGGGTCGAGGTTGTTGGTCGGCTCGTCCAGCAGCAGGACGTTGGCGCCGGAGTGCACCAGGGCGGCCAGGGCGAGCCGGGTCTTCTCGCCGCCGGACAGTACCGCGGCCGGCTTGTCGGCGTCGTCGCCCCGGAAGAGGAACGCGCCGAGCACGTGCCGCAGTTCGCCGTCGGTCAGACCGGGCGCGGCCGCGGCGAGGTTGTCGCGCACGCTGAGCGCCGGGTCGAGGGTGTCGTGCTCCTGGGCGAAGTAGCCGAGCCGCAGGCCGGTGCCGGGGACGACCCGGCCGGAGTCCGGCGTCTCCCGGCCGGCCAGGATGCGCAGCAGGGTGGTCTTGCCGGCCCCGTTCAGCCCGAGCACGACCAGTCGGCTGCCGCGGTCCACGGCCAGGTCCAGGCCGGTCAGCACGGGCCGCCCGGCGTAGGACTTGGCGAGGCTGACCGCGCCGAGCGGCATCCGGCCGCACGGGGCGGGCTCGGGCAGCCGGATCCGGGCGGTGCGCTCGGCCTGCCGGACGGGTTCGAGCTCGGCGAGCATCCGGTCGGCCCGGCGGGCCATGCTGCGGGCGGTGGTCGCGGTGGCGACGTTGGCCCGCATCCGGTCGGCCTGCGCGTGCAGGGAGGCGGCCTTGCGCTCGGTGTTGGCCCGTTCCCGGGTACGGCGGCGCTCGTCGGCGGCGCGCTGGGTCAGGTAGGCCTGCCAGCCCGTGTTGTGGACGTCGATCACGGCGCGCTGCGGGTCCAGGTGGAAGACCCGGTTGACGGTCTCCGCCAGCAGGCCGGGGTCGTGGCTGATCAGGACCAGCCCGCCCTGGTGGGCGGCGAGGAAGCCGCGCAGCCAGGCGACGGAGTCGGCGTCCAGGTGGTTGGTGGGCTCGTCCAGCAGCAGGGTGCCGTGGTCGGCGAAGAGGATGCGGGCCAGTTCGACCCGGCGGCGCTGGCCGCCGGAGAGCGTGCCGACGGGCGAGTCCATCACCCGGGTGGGCAGGCCGAGCCCGGCCGCGACCCGGGCGGCCTCGGCCTCGGCGGCGTAGCCCCCGCCGGACTGGAACCCGGCCTCGGCCCGGACGTACGCGTCCATCGCCCGGCGCTCCTCGGCCGGCGATCCGGCCCGGGCCATCGCCGCCTCGGCGGCGCGCAGGGCCCGGACGGCGGTGTCCAGGCCGCGGGCGGACAGGATGCGGTCGGTGACGGTGGCCGAGGGGTCGGCGGCGCGGGAGTCCTGCGGGAGGTAGCCGACGGCGCCGGTCCGGGTGACCGTGCCGGCGGCGGGTGCCAGCTGTCCGGCCAGGGTGGCGAGCAGGGTGGTCTTGCCGGCGCCGTTGCGGCCGACCAGGCCGATCCGGTCGCCGGGGGCGATGTGCAGGGTGACGTCGGACAGCAGCAGGCGGGCGCCGACGCGCACGTCGACACCATGGGTGGTGATCATCGGGTAACGCTCCGAAACGACTAGCGAACAGACGGGTGGCGTGGAAGCGGGCCGTCGGCTAGGAGATTCGGGGCGTGGACATGAGGGCCACGGTAGCGCGCGGAGAGGAATCGGCGCATTCGAATTGACGGACGGAGGCGAACCGGTGGGGGCACCCGGATCCGGTGGGGCGGTTTCGGCCACGCCGCGCGGCGGATGGCGCACGGAGCCGTCTTGTCGTGGCCACGTCGTCATCGCTTGCATGGCCGCATGCCCCGACGCGACCTCGTACTCCTGACCGACCACAGCTCGACCGAAGGCAGCCGGAAGGTGCTCGCCGCCGCCGCGCGGACGCTGGTCGGCCGGGAGCCCGTCCAACTGGACGCCCGGCACTTCATGACCGGCGGCAACGGCCTGATCGAGGCCGACGACGCGGGCGGGATCCGGCTGACGGGCGGCGGCCGGACGGTGACCGCCGAGACGGTGATCGTCTACGAGATCCCGCCGCACCGGCGCCGGGCGTTCGAGGACTGCCAACGGCGGCTGCGCGGATTCGGCGCCCGCTCGCTCGGCACCGATGCCGCGGCGTGGCGGGCGGCCACCGAGAAGGACCTCACCGTCGCCCGTTTCGTCCGGGACGGCGTGCCGCACATGCCCAGCATCGCGCTCTCCGAGCCGAGCCCGGAGGACGCCGCCGAGGCCTTCGCGGCCCTCGGCGGCGACGTCTGGGCCCGGCCGTGCGTCGGAATGGGCGGCGACGACGTCTTCCACATCACCACCGGTGCCCAGCTCGACGCCGCCGCACGGCACTACGCGCAGACCAAGACGGACTGGCTGCTCGCCCGTGACGCCCGCAACTTCCTCCCCGACGGGCGGCGCCACCAGTACCGGGTGGTGGTGCTGAACGGGCGGGTGGTCCGGGCGGTCGAGCACGTCCAGGCGGACCCGGACGCGCCCTGCAACGAGAGCCGGGGAGCCGTCTCCACGCTGCTCGACTACACCGAACTCCCGGACGGGCTCGCGGAGTCGGCCGTCGCGGCGGCCGCCTCCCTGGGGCTCGACCTCGCCGGCGTGGACCTCGCCGCCGAGAGCGGCGGCGTGGTCTTCGAGGTCAACGTCCACCCCGCCTTCGGCCTGCGCGGCCTGGAGCAGGTGGCGCTGCCGTACGTCGCCGCGCACCTCGGGGAGTAGCACCGACGGCGCTCCATCCCGCCTCGGCCGACCCCACCGCCCGACCCCACCGCCCGACCCCACCGCCCGCCGGCGGGCGCCCTCAGCCCCGCGTCCCCCTCAGCCCCGCAGGACCGACGCGAGCACCGAGGGCCGGAACAGCAGCGACGGCGGCTCCACCAGCGACATCACCTCGTGGAACGCCTTGGTGACCGCCGGGTCCCGGGTGCTGCCAGCCAGCACCTTGTCGAAGAAGCGGTGCTGGAGCTCGATCAGGGCGCCGGCGGGCGCGCCGGTGGTGGCGCGGAAGCGGGCGTCCTCGGCGCAGGAGATCATCCACGGGACCTTGGACGCCGTGGCGACGGCGCGCCGCGCGGCCCGGGCCGTGGGGTGCCCGATGCCGCCGTGCCGCTTGGCGGTGCGGCGCAGCTCCCGGGCGCAGAACAGGGCGACGGTGACGCCCTGCCCGTACACCGGGTTGAAGGTGCTCGCGGCGTCGCCGACCACCACCAGCCCGTCCGGGCAGCTGCGCTCGTAGTGCCGGCGCACGCCCGGGCCGGGGTGGAACCCCCGTACCTCGCCCGCCGGTTCGGCGTCCCGCAGCACCTCGTGCAGCAGCGGGTCGCGCAGCAGGCCCAGGTGCTCGGTGAAGCCCTCCTCGCCGGCCGCCGGCTCGGCGCCGCGCATCCCGGCGAGGCTGACGATCCAGCGGTCGCCCTCGACCGGCAGTAGCACGCCCAGTCGCGGCGCGTCCGGGGCCTTGGTCTGGATGTAGACCGCCCGGTCGCCGAGGTCGGCCCCGGCCGGGCGGTGGAAGATCCGGGAGGCGTAGGAGACGCCGGCGTCCACTCGCTCCTCGGGCACCGGAGGGCACCCCAGTTCGGTGAGCCACTTCGGCACCGAGGTCGAGCGGCCGGCGGCGTCCACCACCAACTCGGCCGGTATCTCCCGGACTTCGCCGCGCTCCCGGCCGCGCTCGCGGACCTTCACCCCGGTCACCGCGGTCGCCGAGCCGAGCAGTCCGACCGCGTCCGTCCCCTCCAGGAGCTCGATCGCGGGGTGGGCGCGGAGCCGGTCCAGCACGAACGAGTCCAGCAGCGGCCGGGTGCAGGAGAGGAAGCTCATCTGCGCCGGGTACTCGGCCAGCCATCCGGCGGAGCAGAGCCACTTGACGTCCGAGACGGACACCCGCCGCGCGCCGGCGGCCGCCAGCTGCTGCCTGATGCCGGGCATCATCTCCTCGAGCAGCCGGTGCCCGGCCTCCAGCACCAGGTGGGCGTGCCGGCCCTGCGGCACCCCGGCCCGGAACTCCGGCCCCGCCGGGTACCGGTCCCGCTCCACCACGACGATCCGCTCCGCGAACCCGCGCAGCGCCCACGCGGCCGCCATTCCGGCCAGCCCGCCGCCGATCACCACCGCCGTACCCCGCCCCGGGGCCCTCTCCGAAGAAGTCATGACACGTAGCGTAGTGGCGCGGTCGCCTCCGCGTGATCGCTTCGCTCCGGACGAACGTCCCTGCCGGGCAGGGGGGTTGACGCCTGGCCGGCCCGTCCTGGCCAAGCCGGACCGGACCGGGCCGAATCAGGCCGGGCGGGGGCGGACGCGGGCGCCGCGAGCGCCGGGCGCGACCTGCGGCGGGGCCCCGGTCCGAGCCCGGGGCGCGCGGGTACTAGACTCGACGGGGTTGTGCTGGCGCCTTTCCGGTGCGTGAGCGCTCGGCGCCCAGGAGGTGAGAGCTGTGGAGTGCAGTAGTACGGGTCGAAGTCGGCCCCGATCCCGGTTGTCCCGCACCACTCGCGGCCCCCGGCACACCTCCTCCCGTACGGCTCCCGCGCGGCACTGACCTCGTCCTCCCGGCGAGGCGCCGCCGGTCGCGCCGTGCGCGTGGCGGCCGGCCGGGCGCCTCCGGCCCGCCGTGTTCCGTACGGCGGCCGGGCAACTCCCGTGGAGGTCCCGCCATGTCCGACTGGCGTGTGCGCGCCGTGCGCGCGAGCAAGCGTCCGTTCTCCCGTTCCGTCGTCCGGCCCGCGGACACCCAGCCGGCGCCCGAGCACTCGATGGACCCGCGCCCGGACCAGCCGGTCGAGCCGGTGACGCTGGAACGTTCCGTCGTGGACGCGGCGGTCTACCGGGACGGCCACCGGATCGAGGCGCCCACCGACCTCGCGGACATCTACCGCAAGCTGCCCGACCGGCCCGGAACGATGGCCTGGATCGGCCTGTTCCGCCCCGCCGAGACGCAGCTGCTGGAAGCCGCCGACCGGTTCAACCTGCACGAGCTGGCCGTCGAGGACGCCATCGTCGCCCACCAGCGGCCGAAGCTGGAGCGCTACGGCGACACCCTGTTCGTGGTGCTGCGTGCCGCCCGCTACCTGGACGAGGCGGAGGAGGTCGACTTCGGCGAGATCCACCTCTTCGTCGGCCCCGACTTCGTGATCACCGTCCGCCACTCCCAGGCCCCGGACCTGTCGGCGGTGCGCCGCCGCCTGGAGGACGACCCGGAGCTGCTGGCGCTCGGCCCGGAGGCGGTGCTGTACGCGGTGCTGGACGCCGTGGTGGACGGCTACGCGCCGGTGATCGCCGGCCTCCAGCACGACATCGACGAGATCGAGACCGAGGTGTTCGGCGGCGACCCGCAGGTCTCCCGCCGCATCTACGAACTGTCCCGCGAGGTGATCGAGTTCCAGCGCGCCACTCGCCCGCTGCTGGAGATCATGAAGAGCCTGGAGGCGGGCTTCGGCAAGTACGGCACCGACGAGGAACTCCAGCGCTACCTGCGCGACGTCGCCGACCACGCCACCTACGCCGCGGAGCGGGTGGACGGCTTCCGGCAGATGCTCCAGAACATCCTGACCGTCAACGCGACGCTGGTCTCGCAGCGGCAGAACGAGGAGATGAAGCAGCTCGCCGAGGCGGGGCACGCGCAGAACGACGAGATCAAGAAGATCTCCTCCTGGGCGGCCATCCTCTTCGCGCCGACCCTGATCGGCACGGTGTACGGGATGAACTTCGAGGAGATGCCGGAGCTCAAGTGGGCCTTCGGCTACCCGTTCGCGATCGGGTTGATGGCGCTGGTGTGCACCGGGCTGTACCTGGTGTTCAAGAAGCGGGACTGGCTGTAGGGCCGCGTCCCGGCGCGTGCGGGGCGGCGCGCGCCAGGGCCCGCGCGCCGGGGCCCGCGCGCGAGGGCTCGCGCCTGCCGGTGAGCGGGGCCGCGCGCCTGCCGCCGTTCCTCACCGGACGGTGACGACTCGGCCTCGTTCCAAGGACGTTCGGTACCTGCGTGGGCGCGGCGGGGGACTCTCTCCGGGGACGGGGAGGAGGCCCGATGCGGGCGGTGGCGGGGATGGTGGTGACGGCCGTGGCGATCGGCCTGCTGTTGGGCGGGGCGGCGGCCCTGCTGCTGTTCGCCCTCGCGGACTGGTTCGATCCGATCGCGCGGTGGGTGCACGAGTACGGATTCCTCCCCTGGGGCCGTGAGGCGCCCTGACGCCCCGACGCGGCCCGGACACCCCGACGCGCCCTGACGCCCCGGGCCTACCCGTGCCGCAGCCGCTCGTACTCGGCTTCCGGGTCCAGCTGCCGCCGGTACTCGACGTGCAGCCGGACGGCGCCGTCCGCTCCGGCCAGGCGGTCGAGCGGGGCCCGGGCGGCCGGGAGCGGGCGGGGGAGCGGCCACTGCTGGGCGAGGACGGCCAGCGGGGAGCCGTCGGCGGCGCGCACCACCCAGGTGGCGCGGCCACCGCCGATCAGCGGGAGGCGGGGGCGGGGGAGCCCGAGGGCGGTGAGCGCCGCCGGGGCGTCCAGACCGTCGGGGAGGACGACGGCCTCGGCGTGCGGGGCGTCGGCGTCGTCGCCGGCCGCGACGCTGTCCCGGGTGAGGAGGATGCGCATGACGGGAGGATAGGCCGGGTCGGCGGACGCGCTGCGGTGACCCCCAGGGGTGGCGGCCGGGGCCTCACCCGTGTGCCGGATTGACAAGCAGCCTTGCTGTACCGGCAAATGGCAGGCATGGCCGACGAAGAGTTCGAGAACGTCCTGACCACGGTGGGCCCGCGGCTGCGGGCGCTGCGCCGGGAGCGCGGCACCACGCTCGCCAAGCTCGCCGCCGCGACCGGCATCTCGCTCAGCACGCTGTCCCGTCTGGAGTCCGGGCAGCGCAAGCCGACGCTGGAGCTGCTGCTGCCGCTGGCCCGGGAGTACCGGGTGCCGCTGGACGAACTGGTCGGTGCCCCGGCGACCGGCGACCCGCGGATCCACCCGCGCCCGGTGACCAGGAACGGCCAGACCATCGTCCCGCTCACCCGGCACCTGGGCGGGCTGCACGCCTACAAGCACATCGTGCCGCCGGGCCGGAACGCCGGGCCCGAGCTGGAGTTGAAGGTCCACGAGGGGTACGAGTGGCTGTACGTGCTGTCCGGACGGCTGCGGCTGGTGCTCGGCACCCATGACCTGGAGCTGACGGCCGGTGAGGCGGCCGAGTTCGACACCCGCACCCCGCACGCCTTCGGCAACGCGGGCCCGCAGCCGGTGGAGTTCCTGAGCCTGTTCGGCCCGCAGGGCGAGCGCATCCACGTCAGGGCGCGCCCGGGAACCTCTGTTCGGTAGGTTCGTTCCTGACAGGGGGTCTTCGTACCGGCTCCCACCAGGCCGTCGGAGGGGCCGAGGAGATGAGTGTGCAGCAGAGCGCGGAGTCCGGGGAGAGCGGCGGAGCCGGCGAACGCGGGGAGGCCGGGAACGGCCGGTCGGAGGCGGGGCCGGGTACCGCGGAGGCGCAGGACGCGGGCGGGGGCTCGGGATCGGCCGCCGGTGCTCCCGCGAAGACGGACGTTCCCACGGAGGCCGACGCTCCCGCGAAGTCCGGCAAGGAGGCCGAGCGCGCCCGGAAGAAGCGCCCGTTCTGGCAGGAGCTGCCGATCCTGCTGGTGATCGCGCTGCTGCTCTCACTCGGCATCAAGACCTTCTTCGTGCAGGCCTTCTCCATCCCCTCCGGCTCGATGGAGCAGACCCTCGCGATCGGCGACCGGGTGCTGGTGGACAAGTTCACCCCGTGGTTCGGCGCCGAGCCCGAGCGCGGCGAGGTGGTGGTGTTCCGCGATCCGGGCGGCTGGCTCGAGGGCACGCCGACGACCTCCGGCGACTCCGTGATGGGCACCGTCCAGAAGGCGCTCAGCACCGTCGGCCTGATGCCCTCGGCGGACGAGAAGGACCTGATCAAGCGGGTGATCGCGGTCGGCGGGGACACCCTCGACTGCGAGGTGGGCGCGCCGCTGAGGGTGAACGGCGTCGCGCTGGACGAGCCGTACCTGTTCCCCGGCTCGACGCCCTGCGACAACGACCCGGTCGGCACCATCACCGTGCCCAAGGGCAAGCTGTGGGTGATGGGCGACCACCGGAACAACTCGCGGGACTCCCGCTGGCACCACAACCAGAACGGCGACGGCTTCGTGCCCGTGGACAACGTGGTCGGCCGGGCCTTTGTGGTCGCCTGGCCGGTGTCCGACTGGTCCACCCTGCCGGTCCCGGACACCTTCGACAAGGTGCCGGCCGGGGCGGCGGGCGCGGCCGACGTCCCGGCCGGGACGACGCCGTTCGAGGCGCCGCCGGCGCCGGAGGCCGCCGCACTGGCCGGGATCGTGCCGCTCGCCCTGTGGCAGCGGCGGCGGTCGGCGCGCCGGACGGGGGCGCCCACGGAACCGTCGCGCGGAGCGTAGCCGCAACAGACGTACGCGCGCCCCCGGCGGACGGGCCTGGATCGATCGTCCTCGACGGAACTCACCCTTCGACCTCTACGCGCCTGTAGAGTTCGAGGGGTGAGCTGTACCCCCGGCTGACGGCGCCCCAAGGGCGTCCGGCCGCCGGGGCCGGGCCGGGGAGGCGGAGCCGTGATGGAGAGTCAGCGCAGTCCCGAGGTCGCCGGAGACCGGGCGGACCCGCAACCGGCGGACCGGGACGTCCGGTGGGTCTACCAACCGGTCGAGGTGCACCTCGGCGGCGGCACCTGGGCGCTCGGCCGGATCAGCGCGTGGTGGCAGGACTCGGCCGGGCGGCGCTGGTGCCGGCTGCGGGTCGGCCGCAGCGGACAGCCCGCGCTCTGGCAGCTGTTCGACCCGTCGCGGGTGCAGTTGCTGCCGGTGTCCGGGCTCTGAACGGGCCGGCCGGGACGTCCCGGCGGCACCGGTCGGAGATCCCCTGCGAGTGGCCGGGGTCCACGGCGGCAGCAACTGCCATGGCCTGTGCGAGCGGCACGGCACCGCCGTGGGCTGCCGTTTCGCCTGCCACCACTGCCCGGAACCTGGCGGTCGACGTCCGAACCGTTCCGGATCGGTCGGACACGGGCGACGCGGCGCTGACGTCTCCTCGGGCGCCCCGCCGGCCCGGTGTGGCGAATTCCGGGCTCCGGGGGGAACCCCTGCGGCCGGACTCGACGTCATCCTCCGCGGTTGCCACGCGTGCCCGTCGACAGCGGCGGGGCGGGTGGCCCGCGGCCGGAGGCGATCCGAGCAGGGGCCGGCGCTTCGGATTCTTACACTGCTGTAGAAGAGCAGTGGAGCATACTGGGCGCGGATGGGAAGACCAGCTGGTCAGACCATGACTGCCTGGACTCGTATGAGGAGCACGATGACTGATCGGATCGCACGTTCGATAGCCGGCGCCCTGGTGGCCCTGCTGGCCGCCGTCGGCCTCACCGCCGCGGCTTCGGGCGCGGCGGCGGTGGCCGCACCCCGAACCGTCGCGGCCGCCGCCGCGAACCCGGGCGCGGCAGGCACGCAGGGTGCCGAGGTCGTGGACTCCGGCCGGCAGGTCCGCACCGAGGCGCGTGCCGCGGCCGCCGTCGACGCCGCTCACCTCGCGTCCAAGGACGAGAAAAAGAAGAAGAAGGGTTTCTTCGCCAAGCTGGGCAAGTTCCTGCTGGTCGTGGTCATCCTGCTCATCGTGCTCGTCGTGCTGCTGATCGTCGGGATCGTCTACGCCGCCAAGCGGATCTTCAGCCGACGCAAGTAGCCGGGGGGCGGGGCCGCAGGCGAGAGGTCCGCGGCCCGCACGCGGCCGCGACGGTGCGTTCGCCGCCGCCCCCAGGGCGGTGGAACCGGAACGACTGCCCGACCAGGGCCACTTGACGGCGATTGGCCCTGGTCGGCGCGCCGGGGCCGGCCGAGGATGAGCGCCATGAACGACTTCCACCCCGACGGGGCCCCGCACGCCACCTCCGGTACGAACGACGGGCTGCGCCCCGAGAGCCGGGTCGTCCACCCGCCGCTCGCCGAGGTGACCGGCAGCCGTCCGCTCGGCGTCCCGCTGCACCAGGGCCACCTGTTCGCCTTCGAGACCAGCGACGCGCTCACCGAGGCCCACGGCGGACCGGACGGCGCCTTCTTCTACAACCGCTTCGGCAACCCCACCGTCCGCTCGCTGGAGCAGGCCGTCGCCGGACTGGAGGGCGGCACCGGCGCCGTGGCCACCGCCTCCGGCATGGGCGCGATCAACACCGCGCTGCTCGCCCTGCTGCGCGCCGGCGACCACGTGATCGCCCAGCGCAGCCTGTACGGCGGCACCGTCAGCGCGCTGACCGACCTCACCGAGCGCTGGGGCGTCGAGGTCACCTACGTGAGCGGCGACGACCCCGCCGGGGTGGATGCCGCGCTGCGTCCCACGACCCGGGTGCTGCTCCTGGAGACCGTCTCCAACCCCACCACCCGGGTCACCGACCTGCCCGGGCTGATCGCCGTCGCCCGGCGGGCCGGGGTGGTGAGCGTGGTGGACAACACCTTCGCGACCCCGCTGCTGTGCCGCCCGATCGAGCACGGGGCGGACATCGTGGTCCACTCGGTGACCAAGTACCTCGGCGGGCACTCGGACGTCCTCGGCGGGATCGCCGTCTTCGCCGACCCGGAGCTGCACCACCGGGTCTGGCGGCGTTCGCTCGAACTCGGCGCCTGTGCCGACCCGTTCGCCGCCTGGCTGACCCTGCGCGGCATGCAGACCCTCGCCCTGCGGGTCCGCCGCCACTGCGAGACCGCGCTCGACCTGGCCGGCCGGCTCGCCGCCCACCCCGCGGTCACCGCGGTCCACTACCCGGGCCTGCCCACCCACCCCGACCACGAGCGCGCCCGCCGCCTGCTGCCCGACGGCCACGGCGGGGTCCTGGCCTTCGACCTGGCCGGCGGGCGCGAGGCGGCCGCGACGTTCACCGAGTCCGTCCGGCTCGCCTCGCTCGCCCCCTCCCTGGGCGACGTGCACACCCTGGTGCTGCACCCGGCCAGCACCTCCCACCGGCAGCTGTCGGACGGGGAATTGGCGGCGGTGGGCATCGGGCCGGGCACGGTGCGGGTGTCGGTCGGCATCGAGCACCCGGAGGACGTCTGGGCGGACCTCCGGCAGGCGCTGGCGAAGGTGTGAGCCCGGAGGGGGAGCCGGTAGGGCCCGGCCGCCCGGTGGTCCGTCAGCGCTGCCGGGGCCGGGCCACCAGGAGCACGATGTCGTCCTCGACGGCCTGGGCCGGGGCCAGGGCTTGATCCTGAGCTTGGGCCGGGGCGAGCGAGGCGAGGACGGCGTCGAGCAGGTCGTCGAGGTCCCCGGTGGCGGGCAGGCGCAGGGCCGCGAGGCGCCCCAGGGAGACGTCGATGTCCTCGCCCCGGCGCTCGACCAGGCCGTCGGTGTAGAGCAGCAGGGTCTGGTCCGGCAGGAGCGGGTGGGCGGTCTGCTGGTAGCCGCCGAGCCCGGTGCCGAGCGGCGGGCCGGTGGGGACGCGCAGCAGCTCGGTCGGGCGGTCGGGCGCGATCAGGGCGGGCGGCAGGTGGCCCGCGCTGGAGAAGGTCCAGCGGCCGCGGCCCGGGTCGGCGAGGGCCAGCAGGCAGGTCGCGGGGCGGGCGGAGTCGTCGGCCGAGACGACGTTGTCGAGCTGACGCAGGATCCGGTGCGGGGGCAGGTCCATCCCGGCGAGGTCGCGCAGCGCGGAGCGGTAGTGGCTCATGTCGACGGCGGCCTCCACGCCGTGCCCCATGACGTCGCCCATCGCCAGCAGGGTGCGGCCGAACGGCAGCCGTACCGTCTCGAACCAGTCGCCGCCGACCACCGAGGCACTTCCGGAGGGCAGGTAGCGGGAGGCGAGGGAGAGGTTCTGGTGCGGGTTGCCGGGCTCGCTGAGCAGGGCCCGCTGGAGTTCCAGGGCGATGCCCTGGGAGCGGGCGAAGCGGCGGGCGTTGTCGAGGGCGGTGGCGGCCCGGGCGGCGAGGTCGCCGAGCAGGGCGGCGTCGTCCGGGGTGAAGGCCGGGGTGGCGGCGGTGCGGCCGAGGGTGAGCAGCCCGATCAGGCGGCCCCGGGCGGCCAGCGGCAGGACCAGCAGCGAGGCCGTCCCGGCCGGGCAGGCGTCCGCGGGCCCGGGCTCGGTGAGCACGGCGACGCCGCCGGCCAGGCTGCGGGCGGCGGCCGAGCCCTCCCGGTGGCGGATCGATTCGCCGGGCCGGGGCAGCCCGGCGAGGGCGGCGGTCAGCGCGGGTGCGGACCGGGCGCCGACGCGGTGCAGCCGCCGGGCCACACCGTGGCCCGCCCGGGCGGGTTCGGCCTCCGGCGGCAGGACGTCCACGGTGGCGAGGTCGGCGAGCCGGGGCACGGCGAAGGCGGCGAGCTCGGCGCCGGTGGTGCCGAGCTCGAGGGTGGTGCCGATCCGCTCGGTGGCGGCGTCCAGCAGGGCGAGCCTGGCCCGGGCCCGTTCCAGCTCGCGCAGCCGCTCGCGGGCCGGGTCGGGGTCGTCCAGCACGACGACGACCACTCCGGTGGTCCGCCCGGAGTGCCGCAGCGCCCGGTAGCGCACCCGTAGACCGGGCGGTACGGGCGCGCCCGCGCCGTCCGGGCCGCCGGTGGCGTGCTCGCGGTCGCGCCCGTCGGCGAGCACCCGGCGCAGGATGCCCAGGGCACCGGCGAAGGCGGTGGTCCCGGCGGCCCGGCCGAGCAGGTCCGCGCGGCGCAGCCCGGTGGCGGTGGTGAAGGCCGCGTTCAGGTACCGCCAGCGCAGCCGCTCGTCGAGCAGCGCGACGCCGACCGGGGCGGCGGCGAGGACCTCGCGCAGCCGATCCGGATCGTCGTCACCACCGCTGTTACCGCCGCGATCATCGCCGCTGTCACCACCGGTGATCGCGCCGAGCCGTGCGGCGAGGGCCGCCGCGGCCGCCGCCAGGGACCGGGGATCCGGTTTCGCGGGCCGCGGCCCCTCCGCTCGGTTGCCGTGCCGGAAGTGCATACGTCCATGATCACGCGCCCGGGCGCGGCACGCCCACAGGTGGGTGAAACGTTGACCGGCCGGAGACGGTGCCGTAACGGAGCACGCCGCCGGCTCCGAGCGGTCGGCTCCGGGCGACCCGCGCCGCGCGGGTGGCGCCGGGGACGCCCGCGCGGTCGTGTGGATACGGCAGGCGAACAGCGGATGATCACCGGTCATACTTGGGCGGCGGCGCCCGACCCCGGACGCCGTAGGCCGGGGTCGGCCCGGGCCCACCCGCCGTACCGTACCGACGCGGCCGTACCGACCCGGCCGAGCCGTACCGCCGAGCCGTACCGACCCGACCTGACCCGACCCACGCCCGCAGACCCAGACCGGAGGAACCCGATGAGCCCCCACCAGCCGACCAGTCGACCGGCGGCCGGGGCCCCCGGGGTGCCGTGGAACCGGCAGCGGCTGCGCAGCAACAACGAGTGGCTGCTGCTGGAGCTGCTGCGCACCGGCGGTGGATCCTCGCGTGCCCAGCTCGCCCGGGACACCGGTCTGTCCAAGCCGACCGTCTCGGCCGCGCTGGCCGAACTCGAACGGGCCGGTCTGGTCCGCGAGGCCGGGCGGCTGGCTCCCGAGCGCGGCCGCACCGCCGTGCTGTACGAGGTGGACCCGACCGCCGGGCACGTGCTCGGCGTGGACATCGGCCGGGCCCGGCTGCGGGTCGCGGTGGCGGACCTGGCCGGCACGGTGGTCGCCCGCCGGGACGTGGCCAACCGGGGGCGTTCGGCGAACGCGGTCGCGGATGCCGTGGTCGCCGCCGCGCACGAGGCGATCGCCGAGGCGGGCCCGGCCGCCGGGGACATCGTGCACGCGGTGATCGGCACCCCGGGGGTGTGGGACGAGCAGCGTCGCGGGGTGCGCTACGCCAGCAGTCTGCCCGGGTGGGGAAGGCCGGGGCTGTTCGACCGGATAGCGAAGGGCCTGGGGACGGCCGTCTCGGTGGCCAACGACGCCAACCTGGCCGCGCTCGGCGAGTACACCCTGGGCGCCGGGCAGGGCAGCCGGATGTTCGCCTACCTGCTGGTCGGCACCGGGCTCGGGTTGGGCGTGGTGAAGGACGGCGAGCTGCTCCTCGGCGCGCACGGCGCGCTGGGCGAGATCGGCCTGGTCCCGCTGCCCGGGCGGGCCGGGGAGCCGGCCGTGACCATCGAACAGGACGCCGCCGCCGACGCCGTGGTGCGCGCCGCCCGGGACTTCGGACTGGAGGGGGACTCCCCGACGCGGCAGCTGACGGCGAAGCAGGTGTTCGAGCGGGCCCGGGCGGGGGAGGCCGCAGCGGTCCGGGCGGTGGAACGGGAGGCCGAGCGGCTCGCCTACGCGGTGGCCGTGCTGTCGGCCGTCCTCGACCCGGACCTGGTGGTGCTCGGCGGCGGGATCGGCAACAGCGCGGACCAGCTCCTGGAGCCGCTGGAGCAGGCCCTGCACCGGCTCGCCCCGATGCGCCCGACGCTCGCGCCGAGCCTCCTGGGGGAGGAGGCGGTGCTCCTCGGCGCGGTCGCCACGGCGCTGGAGACCGCCCGCCCCGAGGTGTTCGAGCGCCGGACGGCGGGGCTGCGCTGACGGCTGGTCAGGGTAATCGGGCGGCGTCCGCGTGGCGGCGCTCGGAGGCCGGAAGGTCTCGATCTGCGAACGAGTGGGAGTTCCGTGGACGGTGCGTGTGCGATTCCTGTTTCAATCGCACGACTCATCCAAACGGAACGGAGCGTTCTCCTCCATGCCTTCACGGATACCCGGTCCACGGTTCCCCGGTCGCCGTCGGGCCGGCCTGGCCGGATTCGCCGGACTCGTCCTCACCGTCGGTCTGGCGCTGACCGGTTGCGACCCGTCGGCCGCCGACGGCGGCGCCAAGGCCTCGGCCACGCCGACCGTCGCCGCCACCACCGCCCCGGCCGCGCCGACCACCCCGCCGGTGACGTCCGCCGCACCGGTCCCAGTCCCGGCCGGCACCCCGCCGGTCCAGCCGGCGCCCCCGGTGCCGGTGGTCACGCCCCCGCCCGCCGAGCCCCCGGCCCAGCCCAGCGCCAAGCCGCAGCCGCCCGTCACCAAGGCGCCGCAGCCGAAGGTGACCACCGCCCAGCCGCCCACCGACCCCGAGCCCCCCGCGGCGGCCGGAGCCGGGACCGGGTGCGAGATCCGCTCGAACGCGGGCAACTGCTACGAGGCGGGGCAGTTCTGCCGCACCGCTGACCTGGGCAGGAGCACCCACGACGCCGGCGGCCGGATGATCTACTGCCGGATGGTCAGCGGCAAGCCGCACTGGCAGGCCTGAGCCGCCCGGCCCCCGGACGGGGCCCGGGCCCCGTCCGGGGGCGGCGTGAGCCCGGGCGGTTCGTCGGCGGGTGGCACGGCGGGTGTCCTCCGGCTCACTTCTCGACGAAGACGATGTCCTCGATCCGGGGGCGCAGCTTGATCGTGTCGCCGATGACGTCGATGATCCGGTGCAGGCCCTTGGTCGAGTTCCGCTGCTCGGAGAGGAAGTACTCGTCGTCACCGCCGGCCAGGAAGGCGGGGAGGTGTTCGAGGGACGGCCCGAAGAGCCGCAGGTAGTCGGCCACGCGTCGGAACAGCTTCGGCATGATGACCAGCTGGTCGGTGAGGGAGCTCAGGTCCCCGATCGTGGCGCCGCTGTGGGTGACGTCGTTGGCCCACACGCTCTCGGGTGCCTTCTCGGCCCGCGCCCGCTGGGCGGTGGCGGCCATGTCGAGGCGCAGTTCCTTCGGCAGGTTCTTGTAGAACGTCGGGTAGACCAGGCCGCGGGAGAGCAGTTCGTGGTTGGCGGTCTGGTGCAGCATCGGCACGTCGACCCGCAGGGCGGTTCCGCTCGCGGCGTCCGGGATCGGCACCCCCTTGCCGACCATGGCGACGCAGCGCCCGTACGTGTCGGCGCCGCTGGTGAGGATGAACCCGGAGACGGCCTCCGGGGTGGCGGAGGTGACCTTCTCGTCCGCGCCCTGCTCGACGTCGGTGAAGCCCAGCCAGGTCAGCAGGGCGTCCCGGGCGGCGTGCGCGCCCAGGTCGAGCGGCTGGTGCACGAAGTCGGGACCGACGCCCTGGAAGTGGGTCTCCAGCGCGTCGATCCCGTCCAGCCTCAGGTTGGCGCCGCCGTGATCGTCCGGCTTGACCTTGTGCTCGCCGGGGAGTTGGGACCAGATGGTGATGTCGTCGGGGAGGAAGTGGACGGTGTCGCCGTCCGGTTCGAAGTCCTTGATCTGGTAGGTGCCCTTGATGAGGGTCATGGTCATGGGTTGCCTCCCGTAGTCGAGTCGCGACCCATTGTGATGCGCTTCGTGGGCAAACGGCGGCACCGCGTCGTCGGCGCGTTGGCCGGACTGGCGCGGCGCGGTGACCGGGCGGGTGCGGGTGGTGGGCTCCCGGCCGGGGCGGTGCGCCGGCCGGGAGCTGGTGGAACGGGGCAACGGGTGGCGCGCCGGGTGCGTCAGGCGTCGGCGCAGGCCTTCCCGATGTCGCCGGCGGCGTCGGTGATCGGCTTGAAGTCGGGCTGCCTGCCCTTGGCGGCCCGGTCGATGGCGTCGTTGACGGCCTTGGAGAGCCGGTCGGCGGCCGCGTCGACGTTTCCGCCGCCGTCCTGGCGGATCTTCTTGGTGTCCTCGGCGACCTTCCGCAGGGCCTCGACGGTGTGGGTGCGGCGGCTCTCGTCGGCGAGCTGTCCGACGTTGATCGCCGAATCGGCGAGGTCCTGGACGTCGCCGGCGAGGCTGATCGCCCGCTTCCCGCAGTCGAGGGCCTGGTCGGCGTCACAGGCGGTGAACAGCGGGGCCGCGAGCAGCAGTGCGAGCGCGGTGGCGGCCAGACGGTACGGCTTCCTTGTCATGTCTTTATCCCTCCCGCCGTGACAACGCCCTTCTGCTGTACGGAGGTTCCGGGGGAATGCGTGAACCGTGGGGAAAGTCCCCGCTCGTCGAGAGGATGTGATGTTCCGTCAATTATCGGAGGATGCCGCGGCGTTCACCCCGCCGGTGTCGGCCGGTGGGGTGAACGCCCGGTCGGGGCCCTACTGGTCGGCGGGCGCGGACAGGTCGCGGACCAGGCGGCTGATGGCCGGGACGGCCACCCCGTGCGCGTCGGCCGCCCGCAGGACGGCGCCGCCGATGGCGTCCAGCTCGGTCGGCCGGCCGGCTTCCACGTCGCGCTGCATCGAGGACTTCATCGTCCCCGGGATGCGGTCGAAGGAGGCGAGCAGGGTCTGCGTGTCCGCCGGCGCGCCGACCGCCCGGGTGACGGCGCCGATCTCGTCCAGCACGGCGAGGAGTTCGGCCCGGTGCTCGGTGCGCACGGTGCCGATCCCGCTCGCGTGGCGGGTGGTGAGCAGCGCGAACGGCGCGAGGAAGGCGAGCTTGCTCCACAGCATCGCCGTCTCGTCCTCGCGCAGCGTGACGTCCAGCCCGGCGTGCCGCAGTCGCTCGGCGAACCCGGCGACGGGGGAGGAGGGTTCGGCGGTCGCGCCGAGCTCGACGGTGGCGAACGGACTGGTGTGCTCGATCCGCCCGGGTGCCGTCCGGGTGGCCTCGACCCGGATCGTGCCGGCCACCACTCGACCGGCCGGGTAGCGCTCACGCAGCACGGCCATGTGGTCCAGGCCGTTGAGCAGCGGCACCACGATCCCGGCGCCGAGCGCCTCCGGGGGCATCCGGTCGAGCGCGGCGGCCAGCGCCGTCTCCTTGACCGTGACGAAGGCCGCGTCGACCGGCTCGCGCAGCTCGGTCGCGGCCTCGACCCGGGCGGTGAACTCCCCGAACCGGGCGCTGCGGACGTGCAGTCCGTCCCGCGCGACGGTGGCGGCGGTCTCCTCGCCGGCCAGGCAGACGACCCGGTGGCCGTCGCGGGCGAGCAGCCCGCCGATCAGTCCGCCGACGCCGCCCGGTCCGAGGACGGCGACGGTCAGGGGCGTGTTGGTCATGGTGACTCCGTGAGTGGATGAGGGAACGGGTGGAGCGGAGGGCGGGCGCGGCTACCGGGCCTCCCAGTGGAAGCGGCCCACCAGGCCGTCCGGGCTGAGGAGGCCGAAGCCGTTGCCGTAGCCGAAGTCGAAGTCGAGGAAGTGCGGATCGCCCTGGTCAGGGGCGTCAGCGAGGGCGAAGAGGTACCGCCAGGGCGCTGGGACCCGGGCCCGGCCACCCGAGTGGGACGGGTCTCCGCCGAGATGGTCGTGCGCGTGGTCGCCGGTCGGGAGCGGGGTCACTCGGTGGCCCCGGCGGCGGTGGTGGGGGCGGACAGGGAGGCGTAGTCGAAGGTGAACGGCTCCGGGTGGCGCGGCTTGCGGCCCGGGGCGGTCGGCCGGCGTCGGGCACCGGGCGCGCGGTGCAGGTGGAGCGTGTCGTGGCGGAGGCTGCCGCTGACCGGGTCGGGCACCGGCAGGCCCTCGGCGCGCAGCGCCTCGACCAGTTCGTGCACCGGCCAGCCGAGCAGGTCGATGCCGTGGTAGCCGACCGGGCAGGCCGGCCGGTCGTCGCCCGGGTTCCGGCCGACCACGACGCTGCCGAGGCGGTCGCGCTCGTCCGCGCAGAGCGTGACACCGACGCCGGGCAGCTCCAGGAACAGTGCCCACCGGCAGCCGCAGACGAAGGTGTCCCGCACCCCGCCGGGCAGCAGCCCGCCGTGCGGGGCCAGTAGCGCACGCACCTCCGCCTCGGTGAGCCCGAAGCGGAGCTCGGGCAGCGGGGCGGGCAGCCGGACGCCGCGGCCGGGCAGCAGGTCGATGGTCACGCGTTCATGATCGCCCGTCGGGCGGGCGGACCGGGAGGCGGGGGTGGGCCCGGCCGGAACGGGGCGGCCGGGGGAGCGCGCGCCCGGGGCCGACGGTTCCGGGACCGGCCCGAGGGGGTGTGGCACCACCTGCGGGGTTCGGTTTTCCGAACCCCGGATTCGGGTGCCAGCACAATCGATCTCCCGGCCCCGGACGCCCACGATGGAGGGCATGAACGGGATGACGACAGCCGCCGCCACGGCGGCGCACGACGGGGGGACGGGCGCGGCTCTGAGCGCGACCGGGCTGCACCGGGAGTACGGGCGGGGTACGGCGGCCGTACGGGCGCTGCGCGGCGTCTCGGTGGGCTTCGCGCCGGGGACGTTCACGGCGGTGATGGGGCCGTCGGGCTCCGGCAAGACCACCCTGCTGCACTGCCTGGCCGGGATGGACCGCCCGACCAGGGGCAGCGTGCGGTGGGGCGGCACCGAGGTGTCCGGGCTGCCCGAGCGGCGGCTGGCGGAGCTGCGCCGGACCCGGGTGGGGTTCGTGTTCCAGGCCTTCAACCTGATGCCGGCGATGACGGTCGCGCAGAACGTCGAGCTGCCCGGGCGGCTGGCCGGGCGGCCACCGGAGCGGGCCCGGGTGCGCGAGGCGCTGGGCCGGGTCGGGCTGGCCGGGCGCGAGCGGCACCGGCCCGGGCAGCTGTCCGGCGGCCAGCAGCAGCGGGTGGCGATAGCCCGGGCGCTGGTCTCCCGGCCGGAGGTGCTGTTCGCCGACGAGCCGACCGGCGCGCTGGACCGGGCCACCGGGCAGGAGATCCTCGAACTGCTGCGGGCGGGCGTCGACGCCGACGGGCGGACGTGCGTGATGGTCACCCACGACCCGGTCGCCGCCGGGTACGCGGACCGGGTGCTGCTGCTGGCCGACGGCCTGCTGGTGGACGAGCTGACCAGGCCGACGGCCGCGCAGGTCGGCGAGCGGCTGAGCCGGTTGGGCGGGTGAGCGCGATGAGTAGCCCTGTCCTGAGCCTCTCGGTGGGGCAGATCCGCCGCCGGCCGGCCTCCTTCGCCGGGCTGGGAACGGCGCTGTTCCTGGCGGTGGCGGCGGTCACGCTGTTCGGCTCGCTGGTCGCCGCACAGGTCACGGCGCCCGCCGCGGTGACGCGGGCGGCGGTGTCCGGGCCGGGCCTGGTGGTGATCGCCGGGGCGTTCGGCGAGATCGCCGTCCTGGTCGCGCTGTTCGTCGTGGTCAACGCGCTCGGCTTCACCCTGCGCCAGCAGCACCGCGACCTGGCCCTGCTGCGCACCGTCGCGGCGACACCCCGTCAGATCCGTCGGGTGGTGCGCGCGCAGGTGGCGGCGACCACCCTGCTGGTGGCCGTGCCGGGCGGCCTGGCGGGCTTCGTCGGCGCCCGGGCCTTCCTCGCCGCGCTCCAGCGGCGCGGCATGGCCGCATCCGGGCTGCACATACCCGGGGCGCCGGTGGCGGCGCTGGTCGGGCTCGCGGTGGCGCTGCTGGTCGGCCTGGCGGCCACCGCCGTCGCGGCCCGCCGGATCACCCGGCCCGCCCCGGCCGCCGCCCTGACCGAGGGCGCGGGCGGGCCGGGCCGGACGGGCGTGCCGAGGGTGCTCGCCGGGCTGGCGGTGCTCGCGGGCGGCGGGCTGCTGCTGCGGCTGGCGGCGAGCCGGCCGGCCGGGGAGCTGGACAAGGCGGGGCAGTCCTCGCTGCTCGGCTCGCTGGTGCTGCTGGTCGCGGTCGGACTGCTGGGACCGGTGGCGGCGCGGGTGCTGGCAACCGTGCTCGGCGCCCCGGCCCGGGCGCTCGGGCCCCGGGCCGGCTGGCTGGCGGACGCCAACCTGCGCGGCTACGCGGCCCGGCTCTCCTCGGCGGTGGTGCCGGTCGCGCTGCTGGTGGGCCTCTCCGGCACCATGCTGACCCTGACCAGCACCGCCGAGCACGTCGCCCGGGCGACGGGTGCCGCGACCAGCGTCACCAAGGCGAGCGACATCTGGCTGCGCGAGATGGAGCTCGGGCTGCTGGTCTGCTTCGCGGCGGTCTCCACGGTCAACACCCTGGTGGCGCTCACCGCCGACCGCCGCCGCGAGTTCGCGCTGCTGCGCCTGGTCGGGGCGACGCGGCGGCAGCTGCTGCGGATGCTCTCCGTGGAGGCGGCCCTGACCACGGCGATCGGGGTGCTGCTGGGCGCGGCGGTGGCGGCGGCGGCCTCAGGGGCGTTCAGCCTGGCGGTCACGGGCTCGGTGGTGCCGGTGGTGCCGGTCGCGGCGTGCGCCTGGGTGGCGCTCGGGGCGGCGGTGCTCACCGTGCCGGGGATCGTGGGCACGGGGCTGTGGGCGGTCGGCGGTTCGGCGGTGGAGTCGACGGGCGGGGAACGGGGGTGAGGCGGGGGAGGCAGGGCTGGACGGGCGGGCCGGACACGGAGCCGGGTGTGTGATGGTCGTCCGGCCAGTCCGGCCAGTCCGGCCAGTCCGGCCAGTCCGGCCAGTCCGGCCGGTTCGTCCGGTCCGTCCGTACGGAAGCGCAGGTGGGTGCGGTGGTTCCAGGGGCCCTGGTGGATGCTGGGTGCCGGTCGGCGAGTGAGTGGTGAGGTGGACGGTGGCTGAGCGGCGGCGGTACTGGTCGGTGCGCGGTGGTGAACTGGCCTTCTCGGTGCTCGGGTTGCCGCTCGGGGTGCTCGGCGGGGCGTACGCCGTCGCGGTGCTCTACGCCGGGGCTCTGCTTTCGCTCACCGTACTGGGCCTGCCGTTCGTGGTGGCCGCGCTGCTCGCGACGAGGCGGCTCGGCGGGCTGCACCGGTGGCTGGTCGGGCGGCTGCTCGGGGAGCAGGTGCCCGCACCGTCGCCGCTGCCGCGCCCGTCCGGGGTGGTGGCCCGCGGCCGGACGGTGCTGACCGACCCGGTGGCCTGGCGGACGCTGGTCTACCTCCTCCTGCGGCTGCCGCTGGGCGTCCTCGGATTCCTGGCCGTGGTCGGACTGCCGCTCGCCGGCGTCTGGCTGGTGGGCTTCCCGCTCTGGGTACGGCTGATGGAGCCGGGCCCGCGGCCGCTCGGCCTGCTGGACGTGGGCGCGGTCCCGGTCGGCCTCGCGGTGTTCGCCGTCGTCCCCGCCGCGGTGCGGGCGCTCGGCGGAGCGAACCGTACGCTGGCCCGGGCCCTGCTCGGGCCGGTGCGCTCGCAGCAGCGGGTCCGTCAGCTGGAGAGCGCCCGGGCCACCCTGCTGGCCGAGAACACCGACCGGCTGCGGCGCCTGGAACGCGACCTGCACGACGGCACCCAGGCGCAGCTGGTCGCGCTCGCCATCACGCTGTCGCTGGCCGACGACGTGCTGGCGGAGAGCCTTCCCGCCGAGGGCGGAGCGGCGCGGGGGCCCCCCCCCCCCCCCCCCCCGGGGGGGGGGGGGGGGGGGGGGGGGGGGGGGGGGCGCGGGGGGGCGCGGGGGGCG
>NZ_JBIAVL010000013.1:26209-139457 GCF_042894165.1 Kitasatospora sp. NPDC001547
GGGCGGTCCGCCTCCCCGCGGCGGGGGGCGCGGCCCGCCCGAACCGACCGGCCCGCCCGGGCGGGCCGGTCGGTTCGGGCGGGCCGGACCTCGGGCGGCTGCGCACCCTGGTCGACCGGGCCCGCGGGCAGACCGACGACACCATCACCGGTCTGCGCCGGCTGACCCGGGGCATCCACCCGGTGGCGCTGGACGGCGGGTTGGCCGAGGCGCTGCCGGGGCTGAGCGTCACGTCACCGGTGCCGGTGGACGTCCGGCTGGACCTGCGGGAGCGTCCGGAGGAGGTGATCGAGCGGGCCGTCTACTTCTGTGTGGCCGAGCTGCTGACCAATGTGGCCAAGCACAGCGGCGCGCGGTCGGTGGAGCTGAGCGTGAGCGCGGCCGACGGGAGGGTCCGGCTGACCGTGCGAGACGACGGGCGCGGCGGCGCCGTGATCGGCGCGGGCACCGGGCTGTCCGGCCTCGCCGAGCGGCTCGCGGCGGTGGACGGGACGCTACGGGTGGACAGCCCGCCCGGCGGGCCGACGGTGATCAGTGCCGAGCTGCCCGGGCGGCTCTGACGGGAGGTCACGACCGGGGCGCCACGGGCCGCCCGCCGCAGGATTCGGGCGGCGCAGGAGCTGCGGTCCCACGAGGTGTCGGCTCAGGAGCTGCGGCCCCAGGAGGTGTCGTCTCAGGAGGTGCCGCTCTCCGCGAGGTAGGCGAGCACCGCCTTGACCCGGCGGTTGTCGGCGTCCGTCGCGGGCAGGTCGAACTTGCCGAACACGGCGGCCACGTGCTTCTCCACCGCCCGCTCCGAGACCACCAGCCGGGCGGCGATCGAGCGGTTGGAGTGCCCCTGCGCCATCAGCTCCAGCACCTCCCGCTCGCGCGGGGTGAGTGCGTCCACCCGGCTGCGCCGCCCGCCGTGCATCAGGCCGTTGACGATCTCCGGATCCAGGGCCGTACCGCCCGCGGCGACCCGGTGCAGGGCGTCCACGAACTCGGAGGTACGGGCCACCCGTTCCTTGAGCAGGTAGCCGATGCCGGCGGCGCCGTCGGCCAGCAGCCGGGCCGCCCAGGCCGTCTCGACGTGCTGGGAGAAGACCAGGATGCCGACCTCGGGCCGGGCGGCCCGGATCTCCACCGCCGCCCGGATGCCCTCGTCGGTGTGGGTGGGCGGCATCCGGATGTCCACCACGGCCACGTCGGGCCGGTGTTCGGCGACGGCGGCGATCAGCTCGGGCGCCGTCCCGGCGGTGGCGACCACCGCGCAACCACGGGCGGTGAGGAGCTCGACCATGCCGTCCCGGAGGATCACCGAGTCCTCGGCGAGGACGACGCGAAGCTGCTTGTCGATCATGCCGTCATTATCCGGGCCCGATCCGCCGCCACGGAAAGTCTTCAGTCCAGACTGGACAGTTCAGACTGAAGAAATTACCGTGAGGTCGTGACCGAGAAGCCAACCGCCCGTGCCGCCGCCGCGGCCCGTACAGCCCCGGCCGAGTCCGAAGCCGTGGCGCTCGTAGCGCCCGTGGCGCCCGACACTGCGGCGCCGGCCGCCCGGGAGCTGCGCGCCGTCTTCAGCCGGCTGCGCCGCACCCTTCGGGAGGCGAGCGGCACCAGCGACCTGACCCCGTCCCAGACCGCCGTGCTCAGTCGGCTGATCAGCGACGGCCCGGCGTCCGCCAGCGCGCTGGCCGCCGCCGAACGGGTCCGCCCGCAGTCGATGGCCGCCACCCTCGCCGCGCTGGAACAGCACGGGCTGGTCGGCCGCCGTCCCGACCCCGCGGACGGCCGCCGACAGGTGGTCAGCCTCACCGAGGCCGGCCTGGCCCACGTCGCGGACGACCGCCAGGCCCGCCAGGAGTGGCTCACCCGGGCCATGGCGGAGCACTACACCGAGGCCGAGCGCGCCACCGTGCTGGAGGCGTTGGCCCTGATCGACCGGCTGAACCGGTGATGAGCGGCCCGGTCGGCCGGACGGCCCGCCTCGCGGCGCGCCGTCGGCAGCCCGCTCCGGGCAGCGGGTTCAACCGTCGGCTGATCGCACCGATGGTGCTCGGCTCGGTGCTCAACCCGATCAACTCGTCGATGATCGCGGTGGCCCTGGTGCCGGTGGGCGCCGCCTTCGGCGCGCCGCCCGCCGAGACCGCCTGGCTGGTGACCGCGCTCTACCTGGCCACCGCCGTCGGCCAGCCCGTGATCGGGCGGCTGGTGGACACCCACGGCCCGCGCCGGCTCTACCTCGCCGGGACGGCCCTGGTCGGCCTCGCCGGACTGCTCGGCGCGCTCGCCCCCTCGCTCGGGCTGCTGATCGCCGCCCGGGTACTGCTCGGGCTGGGCACCTCCGCGGCCTACCCGGCCGCGATGCACCTCACCCGCAGCGAGGCGGAGCGGACCGGAGAGTCCAGCCCCACCGGGGTGCTGACGGTGCTGGCGGTCGCCAACCAGACCGTCGCCGTGGTCGGCCCCACCCTCGGCGGTCTGCTGATCGGCGCGGGCGGCTGGCGGACGGTCTTCGCCGTCAACGTCCCGCTGTCACTGGCCTGCCTGGCGCTCGGCGCGGCCCGGCTGCCCGCCGCCGAGCGCCGCCCCGACCGCAGCGACGGCCCTGACCGCCCCGGTCGCACCGAGCGCACCGAGCGTCTCGACCACGCCGGGATCGCGCTGTTCACGGTCCTCCTGCTCGCCCTCATGCTGTTCCTGATGAAGCCGGACCCGGCGCGCTGGTACCTGCCGGTGCTCGCCGTCCTGGCGGCCGTCGGCTTCGCCGTCCGGGAGCGGCGGGCCCGTACCCCCTTCATCGACCTGCGATCGCTCGCCGGCAACCGCCCGCTGATCGCCACCTACCTGCGCCAGGTCCTCGGTTACACCGGCGTCTACGCCTTCCTCTACGGCTACACCCAGTGGCTGGAGGAGGGGCGCGGCCTGTCCGCCGCCACCGCCGGGCTGGTGCTGCTGCCGCTCTCGCTGACCGCGCTCACGGTCGCCGCAACCACCGGCCGCCGCCCGGCCGTGCGCGGCAAGCTGCTGGTCGGCTCCGCCTGCCAGATCGCGGCCTGCGCCGTCCTGCTGCTGGTCCACGCGAGCAGCCCGGGCACCCTGCTGATCGGCGTCGGCGTGCTGGCGGGCATCTCACAGGGGCTGATCGGCCTCGGCACCCAGACCGCCCTCTACCACCAGGCGGACCCGACCACCATCGCCTCGGCAGCCGGGCTGCTACGCACCTTCATGTACCTCGGCGCCATGGCGGCCTCAGCCGCGAACGCCGCCTTCTTCCCGCACGGCGCCACCACCGGCGGCCTGCACCACCTCGCCCTGTTCATGCTCGGCAGCGCGGCCCTGCTCCTCCTCCTCACCCTGCCCGACCGCTCGCTCAGCCGACCGGAAGGGCCTGAGGGAACCTGACAGGGTGACGTCGGGCCACCTGGTCGTGCCTGGAGATCTGGTTCAGCCCCATGAGCCCTGAAGGCGGGGGCGGGCGAGCAAGAGGTGCACGGTGGAACCGATCAGCCTCGTGGACGACGACCACAGCCCCGAGATCAGGATCCAGCCGTACAACGAGGAGCACAGGACGGTCGCTGTCCGCGTGGAGGACCTGGGCGGTTCGTGCGTCTCCGTGTTCATCCCGGTGTGCCTCGAAGAGGGCTGGATCGACGAACAGCGGAGGCTGCCTGGGCAGGTACGGCAGGAGTGGCCGAGCGAGGTCCTCGAATCCTCATGGGACGTCCATGAGTGGCGGCGCTGAGCTTCCGCCGGCCGGCGCCGGCTGCAGGAGCGGCACGAGGAGACGACCTCGCGGGTGGTGCGGGCTCCGGTACAGAGACCTCTTCGCCGAAGGCTCGGTGCCCGCCCGGGACGGGGACGGCCCGCCGGGCCGGGGAGGGCGGGCGGGCCGTTCGGGGTGTGGCGCGGGGCGTCCGGTCAGTGGTCAGTGGTGGTCCGGGTGGCCGGTGAGCACGGTGGTGAAGACCGGTTCGCCGTGCTGGTGGCCGGTCACGGTGGTGGTGAGGGCGTGCGGGTCCTGGCCGGGGGTGTGCCGGGCGGTGATGGTGGTGGGTGTGTCGTGCTCGGCGTACCGGTGGAAGGTGGTGGCCGCGGCGGTCGGGGTGACGGTGACCGGGCTGCTCAGCGCGTTGGCCGCCTGGCGGGCCGCTTCCATCAGCACCATGCCGGGGATGTGGTCGTTGGCGTGGTCGAAGAGGATCGGGTGCCGGAAGTCGGGCGTGAGGTGCCAGCTGCCGGCGGTTCCCGCCGGGGTCAGCACGACGTCGCAAGGGCGGAGCCGGCCGACCCGGGCCGGCGGGAGCGGCTCGGCGGGCACGACCGGCGCCGAGGGGAGTTCGGCGTCGTGGCGTCCCCGGCGCAGCCGCTGGTAGGTGGGGTCCGGGACGGTGGTGAAGCGGGCGTATCCGGTGGCGGCGGGCTGCGAACCCCGTCGGACCACGGTGTCCAGGGTGAAGTCGACGGTGGTGCCGGAGCGGCGGGGCTGGGCGGCTATCCGGACCTCCAGGGTGAGGTCGGTCGGCGCCGCACCGATCACCAGCAAGCCGGGCCGGGTGGTGTAGTCGAGGTTCCACATCATGAACTTGTGGTCGAGCGGTACGCCGAACCGGGTGTGGGCGAGGTAGAGCCCGGCTTGACGGATCGTTTCAGCAGCTTGGAGCGGGTCGTGGTGGGTGCCGTCCGGGGTGCTGAAGAAGGTGTGCGCCCGCGGCCACTGCGCGGTGACGGCGAAGGCGGTGTCGGTCAACCGTTCGCTGCCGGTGAGGAAGACCTCGGCATGGCAGGCCCGGTGGACGTACTCCTTGGCGACGGTGCTGGTCAGACGAGGCGCCGGGACCGCTGCCGCGGCGGGGCCGGGGATCGTCCCGGAGTCCGTGCCGGTGACGAGGGTGGAGGCGGGCGTGCGGGAGGCAAGCAGAGTCATAGGGAGCGCTCCGAAGGGCCGTGACGGGCGGGATGGGCTGCTCAGGGCTCGTAAGATACGTACCTGCCGGTTTGGTTTTCAAGGAGCCAGAGCAAACGTTCGTCGGCGGCCGAGCGTGGTCGGGCGGGCACGGTGGGTGGTTGTTGATCGCTGGTGGAGGTTGACTCCTTCGGGAGGGCCTCGTTGACCTGCGGGAATGTCGACGGCAGTGATTGACAGGTTCATTATCTCCGAATGGCCGTTCGTTGTCCTTCCGGCTGGAAGTGGGAGGCGGTGCTCCGGCTGCGGGGCCCGGCGGTGGAATCTCCGGCGGGCCGGATGCGGTCCGCGCGGTTTCGGCCCGCTCGAGGACGGCCCTATAGGGCCTCGGGCTCGGGGGTCGCTCTGATGACGGCGGGTAAGATACAGGGTGTTTGGTTTTGTTTGCCGAGCGTTTCGGGTGGGGTGGTTGCGGTGGTGCGACAGGAACGGGCGGTCCGGACGCGTCGGCTGATCCTGGAGGCGGCGGCGTCGGTCTTCGACGAGTACGGGTACGTGGGGGCGACGATCGGTGAGGTGGTGGCCCGCGCCGGGGTGACCCGTGGCGCGGTGTACTTCCACTTCGCCTCCAAGCGGGAGCTCGCCCAGGGGGTCGTCGAGGAGCAGTTCGGTCGGGACGAGATCCCCGAACGGCACTGCAAGCTCCAGGAGTTCGTGGACCTCGGGATGGTGGTCGCCCACCTCATGCCGCACGACCGGGTGTTGAGCGCGGGGGCGCGGCTCTCCCTCGGTCAGGACGTGTTCGGCGACTTCAGCGGTGGCGCGGCGCCGGGCTGGATCCAGCGGGCCGAGAGCGTGCTGGAGACGGCCGGCCGGCGCGGCGAACTGCTGCCCCAGGTGGTGCCCGCCGAGACGGCGTGGCTGGTGACCGGGGCGTGGACGGGGGTGCAGATCCAGTCCCAGAAGATGTCCGGCCGGACGGACCTGGAGCGCCGGGTCGCCGCGCTGTACCAGCACGTGATGCCCAGTATCGCGGTGCCCGGGGTGCTGGCCACGCTCGACCTGGCGGTGGACCGGGGCGCCCGGGTGGCCGCGGAGCTGGCGGCGGCCCGGGTCGCCCAAGCGGCGGCGGAGGTGGCGGCGGTGGCGGAGGCCGGCGCGGACGGGGCGGTCGGGGAGGCCCGGGAGTCCGGGGAGGTGAGCGGGCCGGCCCGGCCTGGGCCCGGAGTGGTCCGGGTCGGCCGGGCGCCCCGCTCACCAGGGGGGATCGCTTCCCGAAAGAAGCAAACAGAACGTTCGGTTTTGTACTGACAAACCGCCTGTCCTGTTTCGGGCTCGGCGGCGGCTCAGGGCCGACCAGGTCCGTTGCGGCGAGCCTAGTCGGCGAGCACGCCGGTGTTCTGGCACGCGTGCAGCAGCCACCGTCCGTCGTCCTGCTTGGTCATGACGTACAGCGGGGCACCCTCCGAGCCGCCCTCACCGTCGCTCCCCGCCGAACGGTAGACCTGGCGGACCTTGACGGCGGCCACGTCGGGGCGGAGGAACTGGATGTGCACCGGCTCGTAGGTGACCTCGCCGTCCCAGGTCGCGGCGGGCAGGACGGCGCGGGTGAACTCGGCGATCGCATCCAGGCCGAGGAGGACCTTGCCGTGCGCGGTGGTCCAGATCGCCTCGGGGTGGAAGAGGGCGAGGAACGCGTCCGGATCCTTGGCGCGCTGGGCGCGCTCGACGGCGGCCACCACCCGCTCGATGGCAGAGGTGTCCGAGACGGCCGAGGGGGCCGAGATGACGGAAGTGTCCGAGGTGTCCGTGGGCTCGGTGCGGGCGGAGTGGCTGGTTGCGGCTTCGGTGTTCATGTGGATCATCCTGGAACCTCAAGTGGACATGAGGTCAAGCCCGTCGGGCTGATTCGGGGTGCAGCCTCAGGTAGTCGTCCAGGCGGGCCGAGGCGGTGAGCATCGCCAGGCCCCGGGCGGTGAGGCGCTGCTGCCAGCCGTCCAGGGCGGCGGCCAGCTCGCCGGTGCCGCCCGCCGTGCGGATCTGCCGCAGCACGGTGGCGATGTGCTCCAGCCGGTAGCCGCCCCGGCGGAGCAGGTGGGCGAGTTCGGCGTCGCGGACGTCCGCCGGAAGGTAGCGGCGGTGGCCGGTGGCGCGCTCCCGGCCGGGGACGAGGATGCCGGCGGCCTCCCAGGCCCGCAGGGTCGCGGGGGTGACGCCGAGCCGGTGTGCGACCTCGCCGACGGAGCGGGGGCCGGGCAGTGCGGGGAGGCCGGTGCGGGGCGCGGCGCCGTCGGTCAGGTGGCCGACGGCCGCGCGGACGGCGGTGAGGGTCTCCCGGTCGCGCAGCAACTGGGCGTGGCCCCGGTCGAGTTCGGTGAGGGCGTCGCCGAGCCGGTCGGCGTGCACGGCGGTCATGACCGCGCCGGCGGTGGCGTGCCCGTACGCCGGAACGAGGGCGAGGTGGGCGCGCAGGGCGGCCGCGTGCTGCTCGGTGTAGATCCGGTACCCGGTGGGCGTGCGTTCGGCGGGCGGGAGGAAGCCGTCGCGTTCGTAGTTGCGGATCGCCTGGGTCGAGATGCCGTGCTCGCGCGCGAGGTCGGCGGGGCGCATGGTCGTCTCCCGTTCCGGGCCGGGTGGGCGTTCGGGGCCGGCCGGTCGTTCAGGCCCGTTTGAGGCTTTGAACTGCGGCTGAGCGGTTGTGGAGGAAAAAGTCTCAACCGTCCTTTCAAGGATACGCTTGAGGTTCATGAACCAGGACATGCATGACTTCGTCACCCCGGCGTGCGAGCTGCTGGGCCTCGGCGAGCCGACGCACCAGGAACCGGCGTTCGGGCGGATCCGCAACGAGCTGTTCGCCCGGCTGGCCGACCGGGGCTTCCGGTCGATCGCACTGGAGACCGACCGGGTGGCCGCGTTCGCCGTGGACGCCTACGTCCGGGAGGGTGTCGGCACCCTCGGCTCGGCCATGGGGGAGGGCTTCACCCACGGCTTCGGGGAACTCGAACCCAACCGCCGACTCGTCGCCTGGATGCGGGAGTTCAACGAGGAGCGGCCGCCCGGCGAGCGGCTGGCCTTCCACGGCTTCGACATCCCGACCGAGAACACCAGCACCCCCAGCCCGCGCCGCTACCTGGAACACGCCCGCGACTACCTGGGGCTCGACCTCGACGTCGCCGGTGTGGCGGGCGAGGACGAGCGCTGGAGCCGCACGGAGGCGGTGACGGATCCGGCCGGCTCCCCGGGCGACTCCGCCGACGCGGCGCGCCTGCGCTGCCTCGCCGACGACCTCCTGCTCCAACTCCACATGCGGGCACCGGAACTGATCGCCGCCACCTCGTCCGCCGAGTGGTTCGCGGCCCGTGCCCGGCTGGCCGCCGGGATCGGCCTGCTGCGCTACCACGCGCAGGCGGCGGTCCGGGGCCGAACCCAGAGCGCCCGGCTCAGCGCCCTGCTCGGCGTGCGGGACGCGCTGATGGCGCGGAACCTCCTCGACATCCGCGGGATCGAAGCCCGGCGCGGACCGACCCTGGTCTTCACCCACAACCGGCACCTGCAACGGAACCCCAGCGCCTGGGCGATGGGCGAGCTGGACTGCCGCTGGACGGGCGCGGGCCACATCCTGGGCACGCTGCTGGGCGAGCGGTACGCCTTCGTCGCCGGGAGTCTGGGGCGCAGCGAGGCGCTCGGACTGGCCGAACCGGCGCCCGGGACGTACGAGGCCCACCTGCAGGGAAGCGGCGCGGCCTGGGAGCTGACGGGCTCCGCGCTGCCGGGCGACGCCCGGACCCGGACCGACACCGTCCCTCGGCAGGGCTACTTCCCGCTCGACCGGGAGGTGCTGGACGGCGCGGCCGCGCTGCTGCACATCGCCGACGGCGCGGCGGTGCCGGCCGGGGCCTGAGCGGGCGCCGGCTCCGGGTAGGCCTGCCGCAGGTGGGCCACCAGGGCGGCCGCACGGCAGCTCGCGAGCCGTAGGCCGTGGGCCGTGGCCCGGGCGGCCGTCATGCGGGGGCCGGGAGCCCGTGACTACGATCGGAGGAAGCCCTTCCGGATGGTCGTGAGACGGAAGCCAGGTCGCCGAATGGCCCCGAGGTCCGTGCAGTGGCCGCCGTACGTGCGGGTCGCGCCGTGGTTGCTGACCGTCGGCGGGCTGGTGTGGAACGCGCTGGATCCGACCGACTACTGGGGCGATCCGATGCTGGCGGCCGCCGTCGTGCTGGCGGGGGCGCTGCTGACGCTGCGGGACACCATCGCGGTCGGAGTGGCCAATGTGCTCGGCATCGTGGTGCTGTCCACCCAGGACGCGTCGATCGGGACCGGCGCCGGCTATCTGGAACTGGGCAACACGGTGTTCGCCGCACTGCTCGGGATCGGGGTGAACCGGGTGGTGGCCCGCCACGGGCGGCGGCTGGCGCGGGTGCGGTCGGTGGCCGAGGCGGCGCAGCGGGCGGTGCTCCCGGAGCCGCCCCCACGGGTCGGGCGGCTGTCGGTCGCGGCCTGCTACCGGGCCGCCCAGGACGAGGCGCTGATCGGCGGCGACGCGTACGCGCTGCAGGTCACCCCGTACGGCGTGCGCGGGCTGATCGCCGACGTGCGGGGCAAGGGGCTGCACGCGGTGGGGGCGGTCTCGGTGCTGCTGGGCGCCTTCCGGGAGGACTCCCACCGGCTGCCGGACCTCGCCGCGCTCGCGGACGCGCTGGAGGACTCGCTGCTGCGGGAGAGCGAGCGGATGAGCGAGGAACTGCGGCTGGAGGGGTTCATCACCGCGCTGCTGGTGGAGTTCCCGCCGGGGGAGGAGAGCGTGCGCACGCTCGATTGCGGGCACCCCGGCCCGTACCTGCTGGGTCCGTATCCGGGGGACGGGGCCGCACCCGGGGTGCGCCGGCTGGACGCGGCGGACCCGGGGCTGCCGCTGGGGATGGGCGGACTGGGCGTGGCGCGTCCGGCGCCGGAGTGCCGGCCGTTCCCGGCCGGGTGCACGCTGCTGCTGGTGACGGACGGGGTCACCGAGGCCCGGGACGCGGCGGGGGAGTTCTACGACCCGGTGCTGGGCCTGGCCCCGCTGGGGCCGTTCGCCGGGCCGGGGGAGGTGCTGGACGCGCTGGTGGCGGACGTCGAGCGGTGGACCGGCGGACCCCGGGACGACGACATGGCGGTGCTGGCGATCACCCGCCGGGCGTCGGCGGGGGCGGAGGCGGAGGCGGACGGCTGAACGGTCCCGGTCCCGGTCCACTCCCCACGGCCCCACGGCTCGGCTCACGGTGCACGGGGCGGCGGACCGCGCCGGTCCGTGAGCGGCCGGGTGCGCCCCGGGGCAGCCGGTATCGGCCTGGTGATCCCCTTCTACGGCTCGCTTGGGTCACGCCGATATCACGATGAGGTGACAGCTGCTCTCTACTCCATGGGATCCGGCCAAGTTGAGTCTCTCCGTCCGGTGGCTGGAAAGGCGGTGTCCGGATAGCGGACAGGGAAATGGACCGGCAGGTCCGAAGGTGGCCGGGGCGTCCGTCGGGCCGTGCCGCCTTGGCCGACGGGCGTTGCGGACGGTGCGGTCGCGTCCCGGGTGGTCGTAAGGAGCGTGCAAAGGTCGACGGGGGGAGTGGCGGGATTCGGCCGACCTGCGGTCCGTCCGGAAACGAACCCGGTGCTTGCCCCGTGTCGAATGGGTGACCGAGAGTCGCACCGATGAACGAGAAGCCCAGCTCCCACCAGGCCCGTCTGCTCGGCCACCGCGACTTCCGGCTCCTGCTGACCGGAGCAGCGGCGGCCCAGACGGGCAGTCAGGTCACCCTGGTCGCCCTCCCCCTGGTCGCGGTGATGGTGCTCGACGCCACGCCGTTCGAGGTCGGACTGCTGACCGCCGCCGAGACCGCCGCCTTCCTGCTCGTCGGCCTGCCGGCGGGCGCCTGGCTGGACCGGATGCGCAAGCTGCCGGTGCTGATCCGGGCCGACGTGGTGCGCTGCCTGGCCGTGGGGTCGATCCCGCCGGCCGCGGCCTTCGGGGTGCTGACCATGCCGCAGCTCTACCTGGTGGGGCTGGTCACCGGGGTGGCGACGGTGTTCTTCGACGTCGCCCACCAGTCCTTCCTGCCCGCCGTCCTGCCGCGCGAGCAACTGGTCGGCGGCAACGGGGCACTGGAGACGGTCCGCTCCTCGGCGCAGATCGCCGGGCCGGGCCTCGGCGGCGGGCTGGTCCAGCTGCTCGGGGCGCCGCTCGCCATCGTGGCCGACGCCTGCGGCTACCTCGCCTCCGCGCTGCTGCTCGCCCGGATCAAGGTCGACGAGCCGCGGCCGGAGCCCGAGCCGGGGCGCTCGCTGCGCTCCGAGGTCGGGGAGGGCGTGCGGTTCGTGCTCGGCCACCCGCTGCTGCGGGCGATCGCCACCGCCACCGCCACGTCCAACCTGTTCTCCGCGGTGCTGACCGCCGTCCAGACGGTGTTCTGGGTACGGGTGCTCGACCTGTCGCCGGGCGCCATCGGCGTGCTGCTGTCGGTCTCCGCCATCGGCGGTCTGGCCGGCGCTCTGTGCGCCGGGCAGCTCGCCCGGTGGGTCGGGCAGGCCCGGCTGATCTGGCTGTCCACGCTGGTGACGGCGCCGTTCGCGCTGCTGTGGCCGCTGTCCGGCGGCGGCGCGGGCGTGGTGCTGTTCGGCCTGGCCTCCGGGGTGGTGCTGTTCGGTGCGGTGGCCTACAACGTCGCCCAGGTGAGCTTCCGGCAGAGCGTCTGCCCGCCGGAGCTGCTCGGCCGGATGAACGCCACCATGCGCTTCCTGGTGTGGGGCACCCTGCCGATCGGCGCCCTGATCGGCGGCGTGGTCGCCGACGGGGCCGGGCCGCGCACCGCGCTCTGGCTCTGCGCGGTCGGCTTCCTGCTGGTGCCGTTGCCGCTGCTGCTCTCGCCGCTGCGGCGGATGCGCGAGCTGCCGGGCGCCGACCGTACGGCCGGGCAGGGCGCGGGGCCGGCCACGGACGCGGACGCCGCCGAGGAGGCGGGCGCCGTGAGCCCCAGCACGCCCTGAACCGACCCCTCGACCGACCGTTGAAACCCCCGAACCGATCCTCCCGACCGATCCCCGACCCGAGCCGCGACCGGAAACCGGAGCCCGTTCCCGTGCACGCCAGCATCACCGCCGCCTACCTCGCCCGGTACCGCACCGCCGCCGCCGAATCCCCGGTGGAGCTGCTCCCGCTGACCGGCGCCCAGCGCCGGTTCCTGATCACCCGCCGGATCGCGCCGCAGAGCCGCACCGACGTCGTCCCGCTGTTCTTCGCCTACCCGCGCGGCACCCTCGACCTGGACCGGCTGGCCCGCGCCGCCGCCGCGGTGGCCGCCCACCACCCGGCGCTCTGCGGCGGGTTCGCGACCGTGCGCGGCACACCCGTGCTGCGCACCGGCGGCCCCTCCGCCGAGGCCGCCCGGATCGCCGTCGCCCCCGGCGGCACCGCCCGCGCGGCACTGCGCGCGGCCCTGCTGGACTGGCCCGCCGACGGACCCGCGCTGCGCCTGCTGGTGGCCGCCGACCCGGGCGGGGACGAGGAACTGCTCGCCCTCGCGCTGGACCACGCCGCCTGCGACGAGCAGTCGCTCGGCGTCCTCGCCGCCGAACTCGGCGCGGCGTACGAGCAGGACGAGCCGCCCGCGGACGGGCCCTCGCCCCAGGCGCTGGCCGACTACCGGCAGGCCGTCGAGCTCCAGCTCGCCGCCGAGGACGCCGCCGGCGGCCCCGCCGCCCAGGCCCACTGGGGCCGGCGGCTGGGCGCCCTGACCGGGGCGGGCGGCGGCACGGCCACCTCCACCGGCATGCTCTCCGAGCGGCTGCCCGCCGCCGAGGGCGCCGCCCGCGGCGCCGTCTTCCCGGCGCTGCTGGACGCGGTCGGCTCGGCCCTGCACCGGCTGCACCGGACGGACGACCCGCTCGCGCTCGGCTACCCGTGGGGCGGCCGGCCGGCGGGTGCGCCCGCCGCGCTCGGCTGCTTCCTCAACACCCTGGTGCATCCCACGACTTCGGGTCCGGCCACGGACCTGGACGCCCTCGCGGACGCCTGGTGGGACGACCTGGACCAGGCCGGCACCCCCTTCGACGAGGTGGTCCGCGCCGCCCGCACCGCCGGGGCCCCGTGGTCGGGCGCCCTGGACGCCCTGCTCACCCTGGAGGACCTGCACCGCCGTCCACCGCTGGTGCTCGGCGGCACCCCCGGCCGGGAGACCCACCTGGAGGGACGCCCGCTCGCCGCGCCGCTGGCCGTCTCCGCCTCGCACGGCGACGACCTGCTGGTCCGGCTGGCCTGGGACCGCGACCGCTTCCCGGAGGCCGACGCCCACGCGGCCTTCGAGGAACTGCTCGCCGGGCTGCGGCACCACCTGCACACCCGGCCGGTCCCGGCGCCGGGGGCCTGAGCGCGCCCGCCCGGACGCACCCCGCCACCCGGCCGCGCCCGCCCGGACGCACCCCGCCACCAGGGCCCCGTCCACCCCGTACGCCCGCGCCCGCACGTCCGCGTCCGACCCCGCGGGCCCCGAACTCCCCTGCCCAACCGCGGATCCAGCACGACGGATCCGCCCGCCCGTCCGCGTGCGTCCGACACGCCCCGGACGGGACCGCCGGGCCTCCGGCCGCTCCTCACCCCGGCGCGGCCCGGCCCGGTCCACCGGTCGGTGCGGAAAGACCCCACGCCCGCATCCGGCCACCGCAGTGCCGACAAGCCCACCACACAAGGGAATCGACGATGTTCGCACTCTCTCCCTCGCAGGAGATCGTCTGGCTGCACGAGCAGATGCTGCCGGGTAGCCGCGCCTACAACTTCACCGCAGTCCTCGACCTGTGGGGCACCCTCGACCGGGACGCGCTGCACGCCGGCCTGGCCGCCGTGCTGGCCCACCACCCCGGCCTGCGGCTGGAGTTGGTACCCAGCGCGGAGGGACTGCCCGGCCAGCGGGTCGCCGAGGGCTGCGAACCGGAGCTGCGCCACAGCGACTTCACCGCCGAGCAGGACCCGGAGGCCACCTTCCGCCGGCTGCTCGCCGCCGAGGCCGAGGAACCGCTGGACACCGGCCGGGCGCCGGTGCTGCGCTGGCACCTGGTCCGGCTCGGCGAGGACCACCACCGGCTGATCCACGTCGAGCACCACCTCGTCCACGACGGCCACTCCTTCGCGATCCTGCTGCGCGACCTGTTCACCGTCTACCGCGCCACCGTCCTCGGCGAGCCGTACCAGCTGCCCGCCGCGCCCTCGTACGAGGAGCACGCCCGCACCGCCGCCGGCCTCCCGCGGGACCGCGCACTCGACTTCTGGACCAGGGAACTGGCCGACGCGCCGCGCGAGGTCACCCTGCCCGGGCTGGCCCGGCCGGGCGTCGAACGGCGCCACCGCGGCGGCCAGCTGCGCCAGTCGATCGGCGCCGACCTGGCCGAGCGGCTGCGCGAGCGCAGCAAGGCCGACGGCCACACCCCGTTCAGCACCCTGCTCGCCCTGCTCGCCGAACTGCTGCGCCGGCACAGCGGCCACCGCGAGATGGTGATCGGCACCGCCGTCGGCAACCGCCCGGAGGGCTTCGAGGGCACCGTCGGCATGTTCGTCAACACCGTCCCGCTGCGCCTGCGGCTCGACCCGGCGGCGTCCGGCACCGAGGCCGTGGACGAGGTCACCGACGTCCTGCTGCGCGCGCTGCCGCACCAGGACCTGCCGGTCCAGGAACTGACCCGCCGGCTCGGACTGCACACCTCCGGCGCCGACAACCCGCTGTTCAACGTGATGTTCAGCGCGCACGACGCGGCGCTGCCCGACGTCCAGGCGCCCGGGCTGGAGGTCTCGCTGTACGAGGGCTTCAACACCGGCACCACCCGCTTCGACCTCGACCTGGTGCTGCTGCCCGACGACCGCCGGGTGGTCGGCGAGAAGCACGGCGCCGCCGGGATGACCCTGGTCTGGGACTACGACGCCGACCTGTTCCGCGAGTCCGAGGCGGTGCTGCTGTCCGAGCGGCTGCTGGAGCTGCTGCGCTGCTACCTGGACCGCCCGCAGGCGGGGATCGCCGAGCTGGCCCCCGTGCCCGAGGCCGCCCCGGCCACCCCGGTGACCCCGGCCGCCCCGGCCGCGCTCGACCCGGCCGCCGCCCACGACCCGACCTCGATGGCCCTGCTGGCCGGCACCGAGCGGATCAGCTACGGCGAACTCGACCGCCGGGTCACCGAGCTGGTCGAGCGGCTGCGCGCCGCCGGGGTCGCCCCCGGCCAGCCGGTGGCCACCGTGCTGCCGCGCGGCGCGGACAGCGTGGTCGCCCTGCTCGCCTGCCTGCGGTACGGCGCCGTGTACGCGCCGCTGTCCACCGAGGACCCGGCCGCCCGGCTCGGGCTGCTGCTGGAGCGGCTGAGCCCGGCGCTCGTGCTGGCCACCCGGCAGAGCGCGCTGGCGCTGCCCGCCGAGGGCGTCACCCCGGCGCTGCTGGACGGCCCCGCCTTCCCGAAGGCCGAGCCCGCCGCCGTGCTGGACGGCGCCGCCTACGTGATCCACACCTCCGGCTCCACCGGCGTGCCCAAGCCCGTCCTGGTCGGCCGCGAGGCCCTCGCCGGGTACGTCGCCGCGATCGTCGACCGCTACCGGCTCACCTCCGCCGACCGGGTGCTGCTGTTCGCCCGACCGTCCTTCGACGTGGCCCTGGAGGAGGTGCTGCCCGCCCTCGCGGCCGGCGCGGCCCTCGTCGTGCCGCAGCGCGAGGTGCCCACCGGGCCCGAGCTGGTGGCCGTGCTCGCCGCCCGCGGCGTCACCGTCGCCAACCTGCCGACCAGCTACCTGCTCGCCGTCCGCGAGGACCTGCGCGAGGCGCTGGGCGACGGCCGCTGGGCGCCCCGGCTGCTGGTGCTCGGCGGCGAGCGGCTGCCCGCCCGGGCCCTGGCCGGCCTGACCGAGGCCACCACCGTGCTGAACGCCTACGGCGTCACCGAGGCCACCGTCACGTCCACCGTGTACGAGGTCACCGCCGCCGACGTCGCCGAGGACGGCGAGATCCCGCTCGGCGCCGAACTCGACGGCGTGCGGATCCACGTCCTGGACGACACCCTGCGCCCGCTCGCCCCCGGCTGCGTCGGCGAGCTCGCCGTCGGCGGCGAGCTGTTGGCCGAGGGCTACCTGGGGCTGCCGGAGCCGACCGCGGCCCGCTTCACGACCGTCCCCGCACTCGGCGGCGCCCGCGTCTACCGCACCGGCGACCGCGGCTACCGGGACCTGGACGGGCGGCTGCGCTTCCTCGGCCGCGCCGACAACCAGGTCAAGCTGCGCGGCCACCGGATCGAGCTGGAGGAGATCGAGGCCGCCGCCTCCGCCGAACTCGGCGGCCGTTCCTGCGCGGTGCTGCTGCACACCGACCCGCAGTCCGGCCCCCGGCTGATCGGCTTCCTGGAGGGCACCGAACGCCCCGACCAGCCAGCCCTGCACGAGGCGCTCGGCCGCCGGCTGCCCGGCGGACTCGTCCCGGCGAGCTGGACGGCCGTCGCCGCGATGCCGACCCTGCCCGGCGGCAAGCCCGACCGCGCCGCCCTCGCCCGACTGGCCGCCGAGGCCGCGGACGCCCCCGAGGCCGAGGAGAGCGCGCCGAGCGAGTTCACCGACCCCGGCCAGCGGCTGATCGCCGCCGCCTGGCGCGAGGTGCTCGGCCACGACCGCTTCTCCGCGGACTCGCACTTCTTCGAGGTCGGCGGCCACTCCCTGCTCGCCGCGCAGCTCGCCGCCTACCTGGAGCCCCACCTCGGCAGCCGCCCGCCGCTGCGCACCCTGTTCCGCCACGCCGTACTGGCCGACCAGGCCAAGGCCCTCACCGCCGGAGCCTCCAAGTGACCGCCCCCTCCGCCGTCCTGGAGGACGGCCACCGCGAACTCGTCGAGGCCTTCGAGTCCTTCGTGCGCCGCGAACTCGTCCCGCTGGCAGCCGAGTTGCCCGAGACCGCCGACCAGGTCCCGACCGACCTGCGGGCCTACGTCCGCAAGCGCTCGGCCGCCCTCGGCTTCTACGCGGGCGACTACCCCGAGGAACTCGGCGGCGCCGACATGCCGTTCACCGCCGTCGTCCTGCTGCACCACGCCGCCGGGCGCAGCGGCTGCGTGCTCGCCCCGTACGCGCTGGCCGGCTCCGACGGGCCGAGCCCGCTGCTGCGGCACGGCACCCCCGAGCAGGTCGAACGCCACCTCGTCCCGCTGGTGCGCGGCGAGCAGACCCGCTGCCTCGCCCTCACCGAGCCGCACGCCGGCTCCGACGCGTTCCGCCTCACCACCACCGCCGTGCGCAGCGGCGACGGCTGGGTGCTGAACGGCCGCAAGACCTTCGTCAGCAACGCCGAGCACGCCGGGATCGCCCTGGTCGTCACCGCGACCGACCTCGGCGACGGGGCCGGCCCCACGGCCGGTGCCACCGCCTTCGTACTGCCGATGGACCAGCCCGGCCTGCGGATCGGCCAGCGCTACGAGGGCATGTCCGGCGAGCCGCTGTTCGAACTGCTGCTGGACGGGGTCACCGTCGGCCCGGAGGCCGTGATCGGCGGCGAGGAGGGCGTCGGCGCGGCCACCGCCCTCGCCATCGACAGCCTCTCGCGCGGCCGCCTGGTGGTCGCCGCGATGTGCAACGGCATCGCCGAGCACGCGCTGCGGATCGGCGTCGAGTACGCCAAGGACCGGCGCGCCTTCGGCCGGGTGATCGGCGACTACCAGCACGTCCAGGAGCACCTGGTCGCCACCCGGGCCGAGGTCGAGGCCTCCAAGCTGCTCACCCTCGCCTGCGCCCGGCTGGTCGACGAGGGCACCGAGTCGCCCGAGAACGCGGCGCTCGCCAAGCTCACCGCCTCCGAGACCGCCGTGCGCGCGGTGGACCGCTCGCTCCAGGTGCACGGGGCCACCGGCTGGGTGCGCGGGCACCCGCTGGAGTTCCTGTACCGCTACGTCCGGATGACCACGATCATCGAGGGGACCTCCGAGGTCCAGAAGGTGATCATCGCCCGTTCCATGGGCCTGAACTGACGGTACGTCACCTTCCTGGAGATGATGATGGAACACCTTGACACGAAGTCCCCGAGCATCGGCTACGGCCGTCCGCACCAGGACGGCGCGGTGCTCGACCTGTTCACCGGCTGGGTGCACCGCACCCCCGACGCGCCCGCCCTGATCGACGGCGAGCACGTCTACAGCTACGCCGAACTCGACCGCCTCGCCGACACCGTGGCCGAATCCCTGCGCGGCAGGGTCGGCCCGGGCGACCTGCTCGGCGTCTGCCTCGACCACTCGGTCTCGCTGGTCGCCGTCACCCTGGCCGCCGCCAAGCTCGGCGCCGTCCACCTGCCGCTCGGCCCGCGCCCCGGCGAGCACCGGCTGCGCGCCGTCGCCGAGCAGCTGCGCCCGGTCTGCCTGGTCGGCGAGCCGGCCCTGCTGCCGCCCGGCGGCGAGCGGCTGGCGCTGGACCTGCCCGCCGCCGGCGTGGTCGCCGCCCTGACCCCCGGCGAGCAGGTGAGCGTCCCGGCCGGCACCCACTACGCGGTGCTCACCTCCGGCTCCACCGGAACCCCGAAGGCCGTCGCCGTCACCGAGCCCGCACTCGGCGCGCTGCTGCAGTGGTACCGCGGGCTGACCGGCCTCGGGCCCGGCGAGCGGCACAGCCTGCTGATCGGCGTCTCCTTCGACCCGCACCTGCAGGAGCTGTGGGCAGGCCTCACCTCCGGCGCGGCCCTGGTCGTGGCCCCCGAGGCGGTCCGCTGGGACACCGGCGCGCTCACCGACTGGTGGCGCGAGGCCGGCATCACCGTGTCCATCCTGCCCACCCCGCTGGCCGAGCCCGTCCTCGGCCGGCCCTGGCCCGGCGGACTGCCGCTGCGCCACCTGGTGGTCGGCGGCGACCGGCTGCGCCGCGCCCCCGGGCCCGACGTCACCGCGACCGTCCACAACGCCTACGGCCCCGCCGAGGCCACCGTCACCACCACCACGCACGCCATGGCCCCCGGCGCCGACCACGGCACCGGCGCCCCACCGATCGGCCTGCCGATCGACGGCGCGGTCGTCCTGGTCACCGACGAGGACGGCCGCCCGGTGCCGCGCGGCACGGCCGGCGAGCTGCGGATCGGCGGCCGCGGCCTGGCCGCCGGGTACCTCGACGCCGAGCTGACCGCCCGCCGCTTCGTCGACGCGCCCGCCGGCGTGGTCGGCACCGACCGGGTCTACCGCACCGGCGACCGGGTGGTCATGCGGCCCGACGGCGTGCTGGAGTTCCACGGCCGCCTGGACGACCAGGTCAAGGTCAGCGGCGTGCGGATCGAACCCGCCGAGGTCGAGGCCGCCTTCGAACGCGACCCGCGGGTGCACCGGGCGGTGGTCGCCGCCGAGCAGGCGCCGACCGGCGGCGCCCGGCTGCTCGCCTTCGTCCACGCCGAGGACGGCGCCGACCCCGCGGCGCTGCTCGACAGCGTCCGACCCTGGCTGCCCGAGCAGGCCGTGCCCTCCGCCGTCCGGCTGGTGGAGCGCTTCCCGCTGGACGCCAACGGCAAGGTGGACCGCCGTGCCCTGCTGGCCGAGGCGTCGGCGGCGGCGCCGGCCGAGGCGGCCCTCGACGACGAGGGCGCAACCCCGGTCGAGCGCACCGTGCTGAAGCTCTGCCGCGAGCTGATCGGCCGCGCCGACCTCGGGCCGGAGGACAACTTCCTGGCCGCGGGCGGCAACTCGCTCGCCGCGGCAAGACTGCTGGAGGCCCTGGAGAACGAGTACGGCGTACGGCTGCGCGCCCCCCTGGTGCTGCGCCAGCCCGACCTGCGGGCCGTCGCCCGGCTGGTCGAGGAGCGGGCGGCGGCGCCGGCCGCGACCGCCTGACCCCGCCCGAACCTCCTCAGCAGGGGCGCCCCGGCCCATCGGGCCGGGGCGCCCGGAAGGGAACCACATGACCGCCACCGCGACCCCGCCCACCGGGCAGACGCCTCCCGCGCCGCCCGCCGACGACCGGACCGCCGAAGCCCTGCCCGCCGAAGCCCTGCCCGTCGAGGCCGTGCCCGGCGAGGCGCTGCCGGCCCTGATCGCCCGGCAGGCCGAGCGCCGGCCCGACGCGCTCGCCGTGACCGACGGCTCCACCGTCCTGACCTACCGCGAACTCGTCGACGCCGCAGGCCGGTTGGCCGCGGTTCTGGCCGCCCGGGGGATCGGCCCCGGCAGTGCCGTCGCCCTGCTGTGCGCCCGCTCCACCCGGCTCGTCGTCGCCCAGCTCGCCGCCTGGCGGGCCGGCGCCCTGGTCGTCCCCATCGACCCGGCCTACCCGCGCCCGCGGATCGCCGAGATGACCGCCGACGCGGACGTCCGGCTCGTCCTCGGCGACAAGGGACTGCTCGCCGAGGCGGGGCTCCCCGAGGAGCGCACCCTCGTGCTGACCGAGCGCGGCACCGAGGCCGCCGACGGCACGGTGCCCGACGCCGCCGAGCCGGCCGCGCCCGCCCTGCTCTACTACACCTCCGGCTCGACCGGCCGCCCCAAGGGCGTCCTCGTCCCGCACGCCGCCGTCACCGACCTGGTCACCACCGAGGGGGCGTTCGTCCTCGGCCCGCGCGACCGGGTGCTCTTCCACTCCACCGTCTCCTTCGACGCCGCCACCTTCGAGCTGTGGGCCCCGCTCGCCCGCGGCGCCGCCGTGGCCGTCTCCCCGAGCGAACGGCCCACCGCCGAGGACCTGGTCCGCGACGTCGAGCGCTTCGGCGTCACCACCCTCTTCCTCACCACCGCGCTCTTCCACCACCTGGCCGCCCGCCGCTCCCGGGTCTTCGGCGTGCTGCGCACCCTGGCCGTCGGCGGCGAGGCGATCTCCGCCGAACACGCGGGCGCCGTGCTGCGGGCCTTCCCCTGGCTCGAACTGTTCAACGTGTACGGGCCGACCGAGGCCACCACCTTCACCACCCTGCACCGGGTCACCCCGGCCGACTGCGCGGGCTCCGTCCCGATCGGCCGGGCCTTCGGCGGTGCCCGCGCGTACGTCCTGGACGAGCGGCTCGCGCCGGTGGCGCCCGGCGCCGTCGGCGAACTGTGGATCGCCGGCGACCGGTTGGCCCTCGGCTACCTCGACCGGCCGGAGCTGACCGCCGAGCGCTTCCGCGAACTGCCGGGCATCGGCCGCGCCTACCGCAGCGGCGACCGGGTCCGCCAACGGCCGGACGGCGCCCTGGAGTACCACGGGCGCACCGACGACCAGGTCAAGGTCCGCGGCTTCCGGATCGAACCCGGCGAGGTCGAGCACGCGCTGCTCCAGCTGCCCGAGGTCGCCGAGGCGGCGGTCGTGGTCCGCCGGGCCGGGCAGGACGACGCCGCGCTCACCGCCTGCGTGGTGCTCGCCGAGGGCTGCCGCCCGACCGTCGAGACGCTGCGCGCCCGGCTGGCCGAGCAACTGCCCGCCCACCTGGTGCCCACCGCCTGGACCGTCCTCGCCGCGCTGCCGCTGACCGGCAGCGGAAAGGTGGACCGGCGGGCCCTGGCCGCCGACGAGCCGGCCGGGGCGCAGACGTCCGCCGGCGCCGAGCTCGGCCCGATCCAGCAGGTCGTCGCCGAGGCGTGGAGCCGGGCACTGGAACGCCCGATCACCGACCCGGCCGCCGACTTCCTCGCCGAGGGCGGGCACTCGCTGCTCGCCATGTGGGTGGTGGACGACCTGCGCGAGGACCTCGGGGTCGAGCTGTCGCTCGCCGACTTCCTCGACCACCCGACCGTCGCCGCCCAGGCCGAGCTGCTGGAACGCGCCCTACTGGCCGCCGACGACACCCCCGGAGCCGACCGATGAGCACCGTCGACCAGAGCGACCTGCTGCGGCGCGCCCGCAGCCGCCGCGCCGCCGCCCCGCCCGCCCGGTCCGTCGCGCCGGCCCAGTCCGCCCAGTCCGTCGCGGACGGTGGCCAGGACCCGCTGTCGCACGGTGACCAGGCGCCGCTGTCGCACGCCCAGCAGCGGATGTGGCTGATGGACCACCTCGGCCAGGGCGGCGCCCTCTACAACGTGCCGGTCGCCACCCGGCTGCGCGGCCCGCTCGACCGCGCCGCCCTCGCCACCGCGATCACCGGCCTGACCGAGCGGCACGCCGTCCTGCGCACCCGCTACCCGCGCCGCGGCGACCAGCCGTACCAGCAGATCGACCCGGTCACCCCGGTGCCGCTGCCGGTACTGGACGCCACCGGCCCGGAGCAGCTCGCCGCCGAGGCCGCCCGCCCGTTCGAGCTCGCCACCGGCCCGGTGCTGCGCTCCGTGCTGCTGCGGCACGGGCCCGAGGACCACACGCTTCTGCTGACGATCCATCACATCGCTGTGGACGGCGGCGCGTTGCGGTTCCTCGCGTCCGACCTCGCCGAGCTGTACCGCGCCGCGCGCGACGGCGTGCCGGACCGGCTGCCGTCGCCGGCCCCCTCGTACGCCGACTACGCCCGCCAGGAGCGCGCCCGGGACGCCGAACTGACGGCCGCCGCCGACACCCTGGCGGCCCGGCTGTCCGGAGCCCGACCGCTGCCGCTGCTGCGGCCCGTCCCGCCCGGCGCCCGTGAGCGCCGCGCCGCGCTGCACACCGCCCCGCTGGAGCCGGCGGTCGTGGAAGGGCTGCGCGGCCTCGGCGCGCGGCACGGCGCCACGCTGTTCACCGTCGTGCTGGCCGCCGCGTTCGCCGCGCTGCACCTCGCCTCCGGGCAGGACGACGTCGTCCTCGGCTGCGCCAGCGGCCACCGGGGGCGGCCCGAGTTCCGCCGGACCGTCGGCCTCGCGGTCAACACCCTTGCCGTACGGGCGAATCCGTCCGGTGACGTGACGTTCGTGGAACTGCTCGGTCTGGTCCGGACCGCCCTGCTCGACGCGCAGCAGCACCACGAGGTGCCGTTCGACCTGGTGGTCGAGCGGCTCGGCACGGCCGCACGCGGCGCCGACGGCACTCCGCTGCTCTCGGTCAGCTGCGACCTGCTCCAGGTCGTCGACCCGCTGGTACTGCCGGGCCTCGACACCGAGAACGTGGACATCGACCTGGGGCTCGCCAAGTTCGGCCTCACCCTGCTGCTGGAGGACGGCCCGCGGCCGCGCTGCCTGCTGCAGCACGACCGGGACGTGCTGGACCAGGGCACCGCCGCCCGGCTGCTGGACGCCTTCGCCGCGCTGCTCATCGCCGTGGCCGCGGACCCGGAACAGCGGCTGTCCGAACTGCCCGGCGAGCGGCTGGCGCCCGCCGAACACCCGGTGGTGGCGGCCCTGTCGGCGCACCCGTCGGTGGTCGAGGCGGCCGTGGTCGAGAACCCCGACGGCCCGCCGCTCGCCTACGCGGTGGTGCGCGGGCCGGTCGCCCCGAGCGGCACCGACCTGCGGGCCGCCCTGCGCGGGCGCCTCCCGGCCGCCGAACTGCCGCTCGCGGTCACCCTGGTGGACCGGCTGCCGCGCCACCCCGACGGCACCCCCGACCGCAACCGGCTGCCCGGGGCGGAGCGGCTGCCCGGCACGGGCCCGCTTCCCGGCACGGGCCCGCTGTCCGGCGGCGCCCCGGCGACGGAGGGCCCGCTGGCCGTCGTGCGGCAGGCGTTCGGCGAACTGCTCGGCGCGACCCCGCCCGCGGACGGCGACTTCTTCGCCCTCGGCGGCCACTCGCTGGTCGCCGTCCAGCTCGCCGAACGCCTGCGCACCAGCACCGGGTTGCCGCTCACCGGCCTCGACATCCTGGAGCAGCGCACCCCGCGCGCCCTCGCCGCCCTGCTCGCCACCCGCGGGGACGAGCGCCGCGCCGCCCTCGCCCAGGCCGGCGCCCGCCCGCGGCCCGCCGGCGCCCGCGTGGGAACCGTGCTGCTCACCGGCGCCACCGGCGGCGTCGGCGCGGCGGTGCTCCAGGAGCTGATGGCCCAGGGCCGGCCGGTCCGGGTGCTGGTGCGGCCTGAGTCCGCGCACCTGCCCGCGCTGAACGGCGCCGAGGTGGCGGCGGGCGACCTCGGCGACCTCGACAGCCTGCGCCGGGCCGTCGAGGGCGTCGACGCGGTGATCCACTCCGCCTGCACCTTCACCGACCACGCCACCGACCTCGCCGCGATGCGCGCGCTGGTCGACGGCTGGCGGGGCGGCCCGTTCGTCTTCGTCAGCAGCATCGACGCGTACGGCCGCCCGGCGGGCACCGAGGTCCCCGAGGGCGGCCCCGGCGGCGGGTCCGTCACCCCGTACGGGCAGGCCAAGCTGGACTGCGAGCGGATCCTCTTCGAGGCCGCCGCCACCGGTCGCGGCCCGGCCACCGCCGTACGCGCCCCGATCGTCTGGGGCCCGCACCACCGCCTGCGCGACCAGCTCCGCTGGGGTTCCACCAGCGCCCTGTACCAGGCCGCCCTGGCCGGTCGGCCGATCGGCCTGCCGGAGCCGGAGCAGTGGTACGGCGCCTCCTGGGTGCACGCCGCCGCGCTGGCCCGCGCCCTCACCGCCTGCCTCACCCCCGACCACCCCGCCGCCGGCCGGGTCGTCAACGCGGTGAGCGGACACGTCTCCTGGGCCGACTTCACCGCGGAACTGGTCCGCCTGCTCGGCTCCGAGAGCCCGGTCGGACCTGCCGCCGACGCCGACGAGGAGCTCCGCCGCCCCTGGCACTACCGGGCGGACACCCTGGCCGGCCCGCTCACCCCGGAACCGGGGGAGGACTGGCGCAGCGTCCTGGCGGCCATGGTCCGCTGACCCGGGCCGCGGGCGGAGGAGTCCGGCAGCCGGACTCCTCCGCCCGCGCTACCGGAACCGCCGCAGCCGCGAGGCCGCGATGTTGCGGACGCGCCGGGTGCGGCCGCTCGCGGCGAGGAGGCTCAGGACCTGCCGGGCCGCCGACTCCTCGGCGAGGCGGGCCTGGAGCCGGTTGCCCGCCGTGAGCAACCGCTCCTCCGCCCACGGTTCGTCCAGCACGATCGCCCGCAGGAGAGCCCAGTCGCGCAGGCAGCGGACGGCGAAGGGGTCGCTCGCCGTGGCACCCGCCATCTCCCGGTGCCAGGCCGGGAAGCCCGGCCCGGTCAGCAGCTCCGCCGCCCGCCGGTCCAGGTACTCGCAGACCGCGCAGCTCGCCATCGAGGTCTCGGGGTCGGTCAGCACCCGGGCCGCGAGGCCCGCCGCGTCCTCGGGCGCGACCTCCGCGAAGGCCCGCCGGTACCGCGCGAACCGCACGTGCTCGTCCGGCTCGAAGCCTTCCGCGCCGACCGCTCCCGTCCTGATCACCGCGGTCTCCCCTTCCGTCCTGCCCTGGCCCGGCGATCCGTGGCCGCCGGGTGCCCGATCCTCGCACGCCCGCCGCCGGGAGCCGCTCCTCCCGCGGAGGCGCCTGCCCCTCGAGCCGGGTGCTCAGCCGATGGTCACCACCCGGGCCCACTGCGGTGGGGCGTCCGGCTCGTACCCCTCCTCGTCCTCCCCCTCCTCCCGGGCCTGCGCGTCCTCGCGGTACCGGCTCGGCCTCGGGAAGAGGCCGACCACCGTGCGGCAGGGCGGGGCGGCGGCGGGCCACGGGGTCTGGCCGTCGGTCAGGACCACCACCACATCCGGGCTGGGGTGCCCGCGCAGCGCGGTGCGGAAGCCGGTGCGCAGGTCGGTGCCGCCGCCGCCGATCAGCGGGATGCTCGCGGCCCGGCAGAGCCGGTGGACGGTCTCGGCGGCCGCGTCGCAGGGAACGACGGTGACCTGGTCGCGGCGGCCGCCGACGGCCCGGCCGATCGCCGCGACCTCCAGCAGCGCGCTGCCCAGTTCCTCGTCCGAGACCGAGCCGGAGGTGTCGATGACCACGGAGACCCGCGGCGGGCGGCGCCGCAGGCTCGGCAGCAGCACCCCCGGCACCCCGGCCGAGCGTCGGGCGGGGCGGCCGTAGCTGTAGTCCTCGCCCGCGCCGGGGCCCGAGACCGCCGAGCGCACCGCCGCGCCCAGCAGCTGCCGCCACGGCTGCGGCGGGTGGAACGCCTCCTCGGCCCAGCGCTCCCAGCCCGCCGGTGCGCAGCCCGGGCGGCCCCGGATGCCCTCGGCCACCCGGAACCGGACGGCGTCGCGCTCCTGGTCGTTGAGCCCGTGGGCGCCGTCGGGGCCGAGCTCCCACGGGCGGTCCAGGCCGTCGGCGCCGCTGCCGCACTCCAGCCAGGCCGCCTCCAGGCTGCGCGGGTGGAAGCGGTACCGGCGCAGGTACTCCTCCATGAGCAGCCCGTCCGGCAGCTTCAGCATCCCCGGCCGGACGGCGCCGGGCGGGCGGACCAGCCCGTCCCCGTACACGTCGTCGTTGATCTCGCAGTCGGCGGCGATGTTCATCCGCAGCCGGTCGGCCGAACCCCGCAGGTCGAGCTCCCGGGCGAGCCGGTCGCCGCGGCCGTGGTGGTCGCGCAGCAGGTGCGAGACCTCGTGCACCCAGACGCCGGCCAGCTGGTCCACCGGGGTGCGGGCGACGAAGGCCGGTGAGACGTAGCAGCGCCAGTACCGGTCCACGGCCATGGTCGGCACCTGCCGGGACTCCACCGGGTTCAGCGCGAACAGCGCGGTCGCCAGGTAGGGGCGGACCCGGGCGGCGTGCAGACGGGCGGCGTACAGCTTCTCGACGTCCAGCGGCGCGGGGGCGCCGGCGCGGGGGCGTGCCGTGGTGCCCGCTTTGTCGCGCGCCGTCCTGCTCGTGCCCGTCACGTCGCCCGTCGCGGTGCCCGTCACGTCGCCCGTCGCGTCGCCCGCCGTGCCGCTCATCGCGGCACCGCCCGCGGCTTCGGGGCGCCGACGAGGTCGGCCCGGCGCGAGACGGCCAGCGCCGGGGCGAGCCGTTCGATCGCCGCGGGCACGTCCCAGTCCTCCCGGCGCAGTGAGGCCAGCGTGGTGGCCGGGACGACCAGCAGGTCCGGCGCGCCGGTCTCCAGCGCCCGGGCCAGCAGTGCCCAGGCTGCGTCCCAGCGCGCCCGCTCCGGTCGGTTGCGGACCGCCGCGACCACCCCGTCCAGGACGGCCTGGCGCAGGTCCCCGCGTTCGGGCAGCACCGCGCCGTCCGGGTCGGCGAGCAGGGCCTCCGGGTCCGGCAGGTCCATCCGGTCCGTGTGCGCCATCAGCTCCAGCCCCGGCCCGTCGCCGACGGTGCCGCGCACCAGCAGCGACAGCACCTCCCGGGAGGAGCCGGCCGCGGTCGCGAAGGCGACCAGCCGCAGCGTCATGTCCCAGCTGCGCGGCGACGGCCAGGCGCCGCCGCGCCGGGCGTCGGTGGTGGGCAGCCGGTGCACCAGATCGGGGCGGGCGGCCAGCAGCCCGCACACCGCGCGCCGGGCCAGTGCGACGGCGGCCGGCAGTGCCTGGGGGTCGAGCCTGGGCAGGGTGGCCACCGGCCAGACGCCGCCGAGGCCGCGCACCACCACCTCGTGGTCATGCGTCCACTGGAGGTGGACGAAGCGGTTGGCCAGCGGCGGGCTCAGCTCCCAGCCGTCGGCCGCCGATGAACGCGGGTTCGCGGCGGCCACGATCCGTACGCCGGGCGGCAGTCGGAGCGTTCCGATGCGCCGCTCCAGGACCAGCCGGAGCAGCGCGGCCTGGACGGCGGGCGGCGCGGTGGACAGCTCGTCCAGGAACAGCAGGCCGCGCCCGGCCCGCACCAGGCGCACCGCCCAGTCCGGCGGGGCCATCGGGACGCCCTGCCGCGCCGGATCGTCGCCGACGATGGGCAGACCGGAGAAGTCGGACGGCTCGTGGACGCTGGCGATCACCGTGGTCAGCGGCAGGTCCAGGGCTTCGGCGAGCTGGTTGAGGGCGGCGGTCTTGCCGATGCCGGGCTCGCCCCAGAGCAGGACGGGCAGGTCGGCGGCGACGGCCAGGGTGAGCGCCTCCAGCTGGGTGTCGGCGCGAGGTTCGGTGGTGGTGTCGGCCAGCAGGTCGAGCAGCTGCCGGGCGACGTCCAGGCGGGCTGCGTCGAGGCGGGCTGCGTCGAGGCGGGCGATGCCGTGGTCGGCGATGTCGAGGCGGTCAGTTTCGGGCGTGCGAACGGGCATGGGTGAGCACCTCCTGGTGCGAATGGCTTCAGTGAAGGACGAAGGGGGGCGGAGCGCCGCGGTCAGCCGTGGGAGGCGAGGCGCGGTCGGGCCCGGAACGACGGGTGGCGCGGGCGCGGACGGAAGGCGGCGTCGGCCGGGCGCGAGCTGGAGCGCACGGTCGGCAAGGGGTAGTTGACGAGCTCGGGCCCGGTCAGGCCCGCGCGGTAGAGGCCGTAGGCGATCCGCCGTTCGGCCGCCGCCGCCAGCTCGTCCCGCAGCGGTCCCTCGCGCAGCACCGCCTCCGGGCCGAGCAGGGCCTCGACCACGGCCAGTGCCCCGGCGGTGTCGCCGTGGTCCAACCGCTCGCGCACCCCGGCCAGTTGGTTCGGGCTCCGGTGGGCCCGGTCGATCGCCCGCAGGCAGGGCAGCGGCGTACCGGACAGGGCGGCCAGCAGTTCCTCGCGGCGCAGCTCGGCCGGGTCGTGGTCGAGCGGGGCGAGTACCCCGTCGACCAGCCCGATCCGGTGCCGCGCCCCTCGGCAGTCCACCGTCCGCTCGGCCGGACGCGCGTCACCGGTCCACGCGGACCGGTCGGGGCCGTGGCCGGGCGCCAACGCGGCGGCCACCAGCGGATGCAGCCGGTCGGCCTCGACCGCACCGCCGCGGAGCAGGTCGACGTCGGGTGGCACCCAGGTCGCGGCGTCGGGCAGCAGCGGCAGCCCCGAGGTGCCCCCGGAGGCCTCGGCCGTCGTCCCGTCCGGCCCGAGCAGCAGCCGCCGACGACGCCCGAGCCGCACCACGACGGGCCCGGCGGGTAGCCCGTCGGCGCGCCGCAGCAACTCGGCCTCGGCGGCCCAGCGGTCGACCGCGCAGCGCAGCGTGGGATCGCCAAGCACCGCGCTGGGCGAGCCCGTTGGGGGAGTGCCCGCGCCGGCCCGGACGGCCAGCTCCGTGCTGCGCCCGGCGTCCCAGAGGTGCCGGTGCAGGTCGAAGCGGAACCGCCGGCTGGGGCGCGGATGCGGGTGCGGCGAGCGGCCGTCGCCTTCCGAGCCGTCCCAGAGCGCCAGGCCGACCCGCTGCCCGTACTCCGCCCAGGCGGGCGGGGTGCGGACCACCAGGACGACCGGCGGCGCACCCGGGTAGCGGGCCAGCGGCACGGTGAGGCCGGGCCGCAGCAGTCCGTCGGGGGCGGACCTGGGAAGGTGCCAGCGCAGCAACTCCGGTGCGAGGCAGCGGAGATCGGCCCGGACCAGGTCGGCGAGCTCCCGGCCGTGGACGCGGGCGACGTCCCGCAGGCGGAAGTCGACCTCGACGTTGGCGGCGGCGCAGGCCCCGGCCCAGTCGCCGGTCAGCCGGCGGGCGGTGGCGGTTTCGATCATGGAGGGCGGCACGGCGTACTCGCGTACGCGCCGCCAGAAGGAGAGTCGGGAGTCGTTCCCGTGCGCGGGGTGAGTGGGCATCAGCACTCACTCTTCGCGGACGGGACCCCCATTCTGTGATCAGCGTGAGTGGTCATCGCCGGGAGCATAACGCCCCGCGCCGTCGCCCGCCACACCGTTCCGGCTGCTCGGCCGGGCGCCCAGGGAAATACGGGGAGCGGGGGCGCGGGCCGCGCTTCCGCGCCCGCTCGCCGCCACCGGACTTCGCCGACCACGCCCGCGGCGGGCCGGGTCGAACGATCCTCTCCCGGGCCCCGCCCCCGGCACCCGGTGCCCGACTGGCCGGTTCCGTTCGCTCGCGACCGACGGCGGGTCGCGGTGGACGGGCCGTCGGGAGCAGACTGGCCGGTGCACGGGAGTTCCGACCGCAGGGGGCAGGCATGTCCGTACGACCCGTCAGGCGCATGGCAGTTGGCAGGCTCCGGACCGCGATCGGCGCACTCGTCGTCGCCCTGGCCGCGGGCGCGGCGGTCGCCCTCCCGGCGGCCGAGGCGGAGGCGGCCGGCGCCAGGGGCGGCAACGTGGTCTACCTGACCTTCGACGACGGCCCCAGCCCCGCCCACACGCCCAAGGCCCTGGCGGCGCTCGCCCGGTACGGGGTGCGGGCGACCTTCTTCGAGATCGGGCAGAACGTCGCCGCCCACCCCTGGCTGACCGCGCAGGTCGCCAAGCAGGGCCACAGCGTGCAGAACCACTCCTGGTCCCACCCGGACCTGCGCAAGCTCTCCGCCTCCGCGCTCAACGCGCAGGTGGCCGACACCGACAGGGCCATCCGCGCCCAGACCGGCCGTACCCCGACCTGCCTGCGCCCGCCGTACGGCGCGGTCAACAGCACGGTGCGCTCGAAGGCCGCGGCGCTCGGCAAGCAGGTCGTGCTCTGGTCGGTGGACCCGGCGGACTGGTCCCGACCCGGCACCGCCGCGATCCGGTCTCGGGTGCTCGACAAGGTCCGCCCCGGCTCGGTGATCCTGCTGCACGACGGGGGCGGCGACCGCAGCCAGACGGTGGCGGCCCTGCCGGCGATCATCTCCACGCTCAAGGCGCGCGGGTACGGCTTCGCCACCCTCTGCGGCTGAGCCCGGTCGCCTTCGCTCCGCTGACCGGGCCGAACCGGCCCGGTCAGCTGCGCCCGTTGAGGACGAGCGCCCAGGCGAGGCACGCCAGGGCGCCCGTCGACAGCAGGGCGCGCAGCACGTTGAAGCGCACCCAGCGCGCCTCGAACCGGGCGCGCACCGCGGCCGGGTCGGCGATCCGCCGGGCCTCACCGGCGGCTTCGAGCTCGTCGTTCAGCGGGATGTTGACCGCGCGGGTGACGCCGATCACCGCGACGTACAGCACCAGCGCGGCGATGGTCGCGGGCAGGACGTCATGCCCGTCGGAGGGCAGGTGCAGGGCGACCGCGGCCGCGGTGGCGAGCAGGGCGCCGACGAAACCGAGGGCGAACCAGCCGTTCAGGATCGCCACGTTGACGCGCTGCATGACCTCGACGAAGGTCCGGTCCTCGACCCGCGCGAGCGCCGGCATGACCGAGCACGAGTAGCCGTAGAACAGTCCCGCGGTCAGTCCGCAGGTGACCGTGGCCGCCACCAGGACGAGTGTGCGCGCCGTTTCCATCGTGAGCCCCCCTGGCTTCTCGCTGCCGGTACCCCCGTACGGCGCTGCGCCGCGTCCCGGTCCGTACCCCGTGGGCCGATCATCCGGTATTCGGGGCGCACGAGGCCACCCCGATTCGCTCAGGATGGCCTTGGGTCACGGAACGTGGTCCCTGCGGGAAGCGGCCACCCGGGAGGCGTGGGCTGTTCGCCATTTGCCTAATCCATATAGGAAATCCCATACTGGCCGTAGACAGCCGACGCGACCGTACGGGAGAACGCACATGGCAAGGGCAGGGCTGACCGTCGAACGCCTGGTCGTCGCGGGTGCCGAACTCGCCGACGAGGTCGGCTTCGACCAGGTGACCGTCGCCGCGCTCGCCCGCCGCTTCGGCGTGCAGACGGCGAGCCTCTACTCCCACCTCAAGGGCTCCCAGGACCTCAGGACCCGGATCGCCCTCCACGCCCTGGAAGAACTCGCCGACCTCGTCGCCGACGCCCTCGCCGGCCGGGCGGGCCGCGACGCGCTCGCCGCCTTCGCGGACGCCTACCGCGACTACGCCGCCCGCCACCCCGGCCGCTACGACGCCACCCGCCTGCGCCTGGACGCCGAGACGGCCGCCGCCAGCGCGGGTGTCCGGCACGCCCAAATGACCAGGGCGATCCTGCGCGGCTACGACCTGACCGAACCCGAACAGACCCACGCGGTGCGCCTGCTCGGCAGCGTCTTCCACGGCTACATCAGCCTGGAGGCGGCCGGCGGCTTCAGCCACACCGCCGTGGACCCGCGGCAGTCATGGGACTGGATCATCGACTCCCTCGACGCCCTGCTGCGCGCGGGCGGAGCCCGTACGGCCGGGTGACCGGCCCCCGCGCGCCCTGTATGACTCGACCATTTCGTACGACGACCCATGTCGTACGACGACCCGAAGAAGCATCATGACGACGATCACCACCCCCGTCACCGAGGACCTCCTCCACGGCCACCTCGACGTCGAGCACACCCGCCGCGGCCTGCTGCCGCACCGCCTGCCCGCCGGCGCCCGCCGACGGATCCCGGACGAGCAGCTCGCGATGGCCGAGTCCCAGCCCTCCGGCGTCCGGCTGGCCTTCCGCACCCGCGCCACCACCGTCACGCTGCACGCCGTCCCCACCAAGCGCGCCTACCCGGGCGTCCCGAACGTCCCGGACGGCGTCTACGACCTCCTGGTGGACGGCCGCCTCACCGCGCAGAGCGGCGTTCCCGGCGGCAACCTGCGCACCGTCGACCTCGCCACCGGACGCGTCGAACTGACCGAAGGGCCGCCCGGCAGCGCCCGGTTCACCGGACTGCCGGAGCGGGACAAGACCGTCGAGATCTGGCTCCCGCACACCGAGACCACCGAACTGATCGCCCTCGACACCGACGCCCCGATCGAGCCGCTCCCGGCCGGCACCCGCAAGCGCTGGCTGCACCACGGCAGTTCGATCAGCCACGGCTCCAACGCCGCCCACCCCACCGGCACCTGGCCGGCCCTGGCGGCCAACGCGGCGGGCCTGGACCTCACCAACCTCGGCTTCGGCGGCGGCGCCCTGCTCGACCCCTTCACCGCGCGCACCATCCGCGACACCCCCGCGGACCTGATCAGCCTCAAGCTCGGCATCAACGTGGTGAACAGCGACCTGATGCGGCTGCGCGCCTTCACCCCGGCCGTCCACGGCTTCCTGGACACCGTCCGGGACGGCCACCCGACCACGCCGCTGCTGGTCGTCTCCCCGCTGCTGTGCCCGCTGCACGAAACGGTGCCGGGCCCGCTCGCCCCCGACTTCAGCACCGGCACCCTGCGCTTCCGCGCCACCGGTGACCCGGCCGAGGTCGCCGCCGGACGGCTCACCCTCACCGTCATCCGCGCCGAACTCGCGCGCATCGTCGCCGACCGCCGGGCGGACGGCGACGAGCACCTGCACCACCTGGACGGCCTGGCCCTCTACGGCGAGTCCGACCACGACGCCCACCCGCTCCCCGACGGCCTCCACCCCTCCCCGGAAGCCCACCGGCTCATCGCGGAGCGCTTCACCGGACTCGCCCTCGGCCCCGGTGGCGCGCTGGCCCCGTGAGCCGGGGCGGGAGTGCCGGCACGATGGGGGCGGGTGCCGGTGGGTGGGGTCCCCGGGGGCCGGGATGGGGAACGGCCCGCCCCCTCTTGTCGCCTTGTCGCCTTTTGTCAGGTGGGCGGGGAGTGGGGGCGGGCCGCAGAAGGCGGTCAGTTGAGGACGGCGAGCGCGGCCTCGTAGTCGGGCTCGTCGGCGATCTCCGCGACGAGCTCGGTGTGCAGGACGGTGTCGTTCTCGTCCAGGACGACGACCGCGCGGGCGGTGAGTCCGGCCAGCGGGCCGTCGGCGATCGCCACGCCGTAGACGTCGTGGAAGTCCCGGCCGCGCAGGGTGGAGAGGGTCTTGACGTTCTCCAGGCCCTCGGAGCCGCAGAACCGGGCCTGGGCGAACGGCAGGTCGGCCGACACGCACAGCACGACGGTGTTGTCCAGCGAGCCGGCCTTGGCGTTGAACGTGCGCACCGAGGTCGCGCAGGTCGGGGTGTCGATGCTCGGGAAGATGTTCAGGACCTTGCGTCGGCCCGCGAAGTCGTTCAGCGACACGTCCGCGAGCCCCTCGCCGACGAGCGTGAACGCCGGCGCCTGGGTCCCGGCGGCGGGCAGTGCGCCACCGATCTGAACCGGGTTCCCCTTCAGCGTGACCTGAGCCATGAAAAGCCTCCTACCAGCGGTGTGTACGAGATGCAACGCCGCTGATCCTACTGCCCGCCGCGTCCCCCGCGTGGGGGAACCGGCGACCGGCCCCCGACCAGGGACGGGCGGCCGGCGCTCGCGTTGCCGGGTCCTGGATCCCGGCGGGGCCGGTGGTGCGGTCGCGGTGGTCGTCGGGAACGGCTGCCCGTCTCAGCGGGGGGCCGGTCCGGTGTGTGTCAGGGCTTCCGCGATGATCTCCGCGATGCGCCGTGGTTCCTCGTTGGGGAGGAAGAAGCTGGTGCCGGGGATCGTGACGAGGGTCGCCCGTGGACAGGCGTTCAGGGTGCGCCGCTCGTCGGGGGTGAGGTCTCCGTCGCCCTTCTCGGCGTGCACGATCCAGACCGGCACGCCGGCCGCGCACAGGCGTTCGGCCGGTTGCTCGTGTGTCTCCAGGTGGTCGAGGTAGCCGCGGAGGATCCGGCGCGCCACGCGCGGGTCGTTGTTCCGCAGGTCGGCGAGGATCTCGCCCGGAAGACCGCCGTCTGGCCTGGGTGCTGCAGGCCAAGGGCTCGACGACCGCCCACCGGGAGGACGCCGAACCGCATCAGCCTCCCCATGGGGGCCGGGGCCGGGGCCGGGTCCTTGGCCGGGGCCCGGCCGCCTGCCGAGGGGTACGGCCCTTCGGCCCGTCATCTGCCGCCGTACTGGTTGGGATTTCGCTCCACCGTGCGCGAAGCATCGCCCAACGTGGCTCGTGGATCGTCGCTGCAGTAATTCAGGAGAGTGGGGGTGTGATGGAGAGCGGGATAGCCGTCCTGTGCCTTCGATCCCAGGTACGCGTGAAGCTTTTCATCCAAAGCGGCTTCGACGGTCGCGTTGAGGTCCGAGCACTTGCTCTCGTCCGTGAGTGGCGTGGTGTCCACGGTGCGCGGCGAGGCAGGTGCGGCAGTCCCGCCGGTGTGTCCGAGGACTTCCTCCACCGCCGGTCCGAGCCCGGTCTCCGGATTGCTTCGACAGAAGTCTCCCAAGTGGTATGCGAGAGTGAACGACTCGTCGTCGTACTGCATGACGAATACCTCTTGAGCGATCTGGCTCGTTGTGTTGTACCAAGCACAGGACTCGCTGACTGAGAGCCTTTCGTCCTGAATACTGGTACTGCCGCTCGTCGTCGGCGGACCCGGTGGTGCCGACAGGTCGGCGGAATATGGTTTAGCGGTCGGTCCGCTCCATGCGCCCAGCACGAGGCTGGAGAGAGCCAGCCCTGTTCCGATCATCTTGTTCATGCTTGTCCCGCCCGGGGTGATTTCCATGTGACTGACCAGAGGCTGGAGGTCATGTTTCCAGCCTGGCGTCGCCCCACGCGCCGTAGCAGTAAGTGGGAGTATCCGCCGTCGCGGTGTATGTGACTGCGATCTTCAGGCGCAGGGCGTCACTGACACCGAGATTCAGATCCTGGGACTGCCCGAGACGGAGAACCGCTCGGGCGGCTGACCTGCCGTCGACAAGGACCTCGAACGTCAGGACCGCATCAGTGGGAGAGTCGTCGCGAACGCCGATCGTGGCGTGGAAGGTCTGCCATGAGCGTTCGAGGTTGTACTCGGCCTCGTTGGTCGGAATGGAGCTGCGATCTGTGCGGAGCGAGACGCTGCGTGCATAGTTCCTGCCGTTCACGGCGACCGGACCGGTTTCGACTCCGTAGGAGGTGGACAGCGGCTCGGCCTCGCTCAGGTACTGCGCGCCGGTTGTCGGAGCGGAGGGCGAACCCGACCCTGGACCCGACGCGGTCGAGGTGACGGCTGCACTGGACGGAACCGTCGTCACCGTGGCCGTCTGGGTCGCCGTTGCCGCAGCCGTCGACGTGTGGCCGCCGGACGACGATCCGCCGGCACCACACGCGGTCGTGGCGAGGGCGACCATACCGGCTGTAAGGGCGGCTGCGGCGGTACGCACCGGTGGACTCCACCGTGCCGACGGTCTTCTCGGCCCTCCGGCCAACTGCGTCCGCTTCTGGGAACTCGACAGTTCCGCACCCGCGCCGACTCCCGAAGACCAGTGATGGGAAGCACCCGCCATCAGGCGCTGACCGCTGTGGCGCTCAGAAGAATGGGAATGTGCCAAGGTTCCTCCAGCTGTTAAGGCGTCACGCCTTCGAGGAGGGAAAGCAGCAGAGCCACCCGGCCTCGTGTGCCGCGCCAGCACAGCTTTTTCAGCATCGTGGAGTCACGGTGCCACCGCAACTTCGGCTCGTGTCGGCGACGAGTCACAGCCGCCCTGTCCGCCCTGAACCAGGACCTGCTGCGCTTCACTCATGGGAGATACGCCCCCGAGACGACCGCGGCGGCGAACGAGGTTCCCCAGAGTTGCGCCCCCGCGCCCGTCAGGCCGGTCAAGGAGTTCAGGTCACCGAGACTGTCGGTAGTGCTTCCGCCGTACGCCCATTCAGTGATCGCCTGCTCGGGCGGCGTGGAGTTGTACCTGGCCGGCCGGCCCTGCTCATCCTTTGCGAGAACGACAACGGCCTCACTCACACGCGCCGGATATCCGCTGGCCTTTCCCCTTGTATTGCCTGCGGCGGCGACCAAAACCGGGACCGGGCTGACGCCATTGGCGTGACAGGCGAGCAGGGTGAAGTCGATGGTCCGGCCCAACGCGGTCTCGGAGGAACCGAAGACCGGGGTGGTCAAGCTCGCGTTGACGAGGTCGTACTCGCCGCAGAACAGGGTGTACATCAGGGCGGCCAGTACCTCGTACGACTTGGCTTCGGCCCGATGGTCCAGCACCCGGACGGGGTTGATCACCGCGTTGCCCCGAATGGTCTCGATGATCTTCGCCACGGCGGTTCCGTGTCCATGTGGATCATCTGCTGCCACGAGCTGCGGTCCGTGCACGTCGCAGTCGAGGAAGTCGAGCATCGTTCCGCCCACCCCCCGGATGCCTGTGTCGAGCACTGCGACCGTGCGCCCTGCGGCCTTTCGGTGGTCGGCGATGGTCGGTGCGCTCTCCCTGAGGGCGAGCAGCTTCGCCGGATCGAAGGGGTCCGGGATGCCGCCCCCGCCGTGGGCGGCCCGGAACTGGAAACCGGGTTCCCACAGCAGTGGCAAACCGGTCTCGGCAGGGTACGGGGGCATGGGATAGCGCCACCAAGGCGAGATCATCATTTCGGCCTGCAGTCGAGCGGTGGCCTGGACGCCGACACCGGACCGGTGTCGGGCGACGGCGATCGCGGGACTGTGCGAATCGTTGAAACGTTGGGCGGTCCGCTCGGAGATCCGGCTGAGGTCGACGAGGCGAGGATGACTGACCTCGAATCGCCGCGGCGTCTCCAGTTCGTGCCAGAACTCAAGAAGGGCCTCGACCGCCCAACGCGGGCCGGCGACCGTCGAATAGTCCGCGGTGTCCTCCCACATGTCGCCCGCCCTTCTCCTCGTCCGAATCCTAGATCCGACGGATATGCCGCGCATTCCTGGCAGAGGGGTGGCTTGGGCAGGCCGCCGCGCGTGCCTGTCAGGAGGGCCACACACTTGGACCATGACGCCCATCAGTCCGGCTTACGAACCGGGGCAGTATCCGGTCACTGACACGGAACTGGTCATGTGGACGGTGGTCAGGTCGGATGAAGGAGAGATCCTCCGCATCAAAGGGCCTTGCCCGAGCTGCGGTCATGACACCGCACAGCAGGTCGAGGGTCGTGCACTGGACCGCCTGGCCGTGGCCGCCGGAGGATCGGCACCCCCACCGCCGCCGGCCGCGCGCATGACCAGGATCTGCGAATGCGCCTGCAGCGAGCCGCACCCGGACGGATCGACACCGCCCCAGAACATGCGCACATGCGGTCGCTGGTGGCTCGTCAGCATCATGCTCGACAGGAGTGTTCCCGGGCAGCAGGAAGTGGTCGCCGCCCTCGATGACTCGTTGCTCACGGCAGCCCGCGCGGCAAAGGAGATGGCGGCCACCGAGGAGAAGCGGCTACGCACGTCGGCGGAGAAGTGGATCGCCGGCATCACCGCGCTGATCGGGCTCTTCAGCCTCTCCGGCGTTGTGGTCGGCAAGGACTCCTTCACCGGTCTGCCCGATGAACCCCGCGCTCTGGCCGGCTTTGCCGCGGCCGCCGCCATCGGCTGCGCGGTCGTGGCCGTCATGAAGTCCTATCGGGCCGCCTACGGGTGGCCCATCGATGTCGACATCAGCAATGACGAACTGCTGAAGAAGTGGTTCGACAACCGGCGGGACTACATCTCAACGGCTGTGAACGATCTCAAGACCGGCGTAAGGCTCTCGCTGATCTCCCTCGGTTCCCTGGCCCTGGCTGCCGGATTCATCTGGTTCTGGCCGCGGGACTCTCCGACCGGGCCCCTTGTCCAGGTAGTGCGTACGGACGACGCCCGAATCTGCGGGACGCTCCTGAACACCACGGTCGACGGCGAGTTGCGGATCCGACGGGCGAGCGGAGCGGTCGAGACGGCGCACGCTACCGGCGTCAGATCGATCAAGGTGGTGCCTGCCTGCGCATGATCCCCATGGGAACGCCCGGTATGTCTCGGCGACCTGTGCCCACGGCCGGATCCGGACGGTGGCGGAGATCGCCCGCCACCGTCCGACACGGCTGGATCCGTCCGTTCGCCATGGAATGGTGGAACCCGTCCGCCAATTCCCTGGACGGAACCGAGAGGGCGGCCAGGCCCAGTTCGTGGAGCACCCGGTGGGCAGGGCGCCGTCCGGCGACCCGATCGGGAGCGCCGTGCGGCACGCGCTGGAGAACCTTCACCGGCGGCTCACCGTCGACGAACTGGCCGGCGTCACGCACCTGTCGGTCCGTCAGTTCGAGCGCTCGTTCGCCGACTCGACCGGCCTGCCGCCGGCACGCTGGATCACGATCCAGCGGATCCGGGCCGGCGCCGCTGCTGGAATCCGCGGACCACCCGGTCGAGACGGTGGCCGACCGGGTGGTCCTGACCTTCGCGGCCTTTCGCCACCACTTCCGGAAGGCGATGGGCGTCAGCCCCTTGACCTACCGCCGGCAGTTCCGGCCCTGACCGCCGCCCGGTGCCGGCGACCCCGCGACGTCTGCGATCTCCTCGGCGCCGGGTACGGCGGCTTCGTGAGCAGGTCGGATGAGGCCGTTGTCCCTGGCGTAGAACGCGGCCTGGGTGCGGTCGCGCAGGCCCAGCCTGCTCAGCACGCGGGATATGTGGTCTTGACGGCCCCTCGCCGAGGTAGCGGCGGGAGGCTGTCTCCTTGTTCGTGGCACCCGCCGCGATGACGCGCGGGACGTCCGTCTCGCGGCGGGTGAGGCAGCTCGGGGGCCGGGAGCCCGGCGGCCAGGTTGGCGATCACCGTCTGGTCGAACTGGGCCACTCCCGCGTGGGCGAGTCGTACGGCCCGCGTGCCCCTGCACCGGTACGTCCACGTCCCCGGCGGTACTCACACCGATGGGTCGGCGAGGATCGACAAGGAGGACCAGCCGATGCTGCCGTCGTTCGTCGAGGCGTTCGACGAGCTGGAGGCGTGGGCGCGGCCGACCACCCGCTCACGGCGCCGCCTCGGCAGCCGACGGCCCGGCCCCTTCCGTCCCCGCGGCGGGGACGGGCCGTCACCGTGACCGGAACACGCCGACTATGCCTGGGGGGTGGCCGGGGCGGGGGTGAGGTGCCAGGTGGTCTCGTAGTGGGCCAGGCGTCCGTCGTCGGCGATCTGGCGCATTCCGCAGGCGGTCATGACGCGCCGGGAGGCGGTGTTGTGCAGGTCGGTGTCGCCGCGGACGCGGCGGGCGCCGGTGTTCCGGGCGTGGGTGAGCAGGGCGTGCAGGGTCTCGCGGGCGTAGCCGTGGCCGCGGGCGGCGGGGACGAGGCCGTAGCCGACGGTGACGGTGCCCTCGTCGTCGGCGGGGCCGTGGAAGCCGGCGCCGCCGATGGCGAGTCCGTCGTCGCGGCGGCGGATCTCGTAGGCGCCGTACGGGCCCTGGCCGCCGTCCTGCGCGGACACCTCGAGGAAGCGGCGGGCGCCGGCGATGTCCGCGGGCGTCGGGTAGCCCTGCGCCCACGGCCCGTCCGGGCCCGAACCGTCCGGGACTGAACCGTCCGGGCCCGGGTCGTCCGGGGCGGCGGTCATGATGCGTCGGGCCAGGGCCGTGGTGAGCGGGTGCAGGACCAGCCGTGCCGTCACGATCGTGTCCGGGGCGGTCGGTGCGTGGGTACCGGTGTCGTCGTCCATGCCGGTGTCGTAGCAGAGCGTCCCGTCGCCGCGCACCCGGATTTCCCGCCGGCCCCGGGCCACCCGGCTCCGTCTGCGGGCGGTGGTGCTGATGCCGCCTCACTGCCCCGCGCCGGGGGAGGGGCGGTGGTCAGGTGCGCGTCGCGTCCGGGATGGTGAAGGTCGTTCCGGTCAGTTCCTGGGACACCTCCCACAGCCGCCGTCCGATCTCCTCGTCCTGTGCGTGCCGGGCCGGGGAGGTGCGTGCCGGTGCGCCGCGCAGTTCGCCGGGGCCGCTGGGTCCGTACAGCTCCCCGCCCCGGACCTCGGGTGCGGTCGCCGCGTGCAGTTGTGCCAGCGCTCCGCGTGCGGGTGGCTGGGCGAGAGGGCGCAGCAGGTGTCCGAACAGCAGCCGTACGGGGCCGACGGCGCCGGTGTGCGGCAGCCGGGTGGCGGCGTAGCCGGGGTGGGCGAGCACGCTGCGTACGGGGCTGTGGGCGGCGTGGAGGCGGCGGTGCAGTTCGAGGGCGAAGACGGCGTTGGCCAGTTTGGACTGGTTGTAGTGGCCCATCGGGGAGTAGGCGCGTTCGCCGGTGAGGTCGTCGAAGTCGAGCCGGGCGCGGCGGTGGTTGGCGGAGGTGACGGTGACGACGCGGGGGTCGCGGCCACGGGCGAGGAGGTCGAGGAGGTGGGCGGTGAGGGCGAAGTGGCCGAGGTGGTTGACGGCGAACTGCAGTTCGTGGCCGTGCGGGGTGAGGGTGCGCGGGGGCGCCATGACGCCGGCGTTGTTGATCAGGACGTCGGGGGCGGGGCCGTCCTGGCACAGGCCGGTGGCGAAGGCGTGTACGGAGTCCGGGTCGCCGAGGTCGAGGGGGCGCACGGTCAGCCGGGCAGCGGGGTGGGTGGTGGTCAGGAGGTCCGCGGCTCGGCGGCCCTTGGCCTCGTCGCGTACGGCGAGGACGACGTGGGCGCCACGGCGGGCGAGGGTGTCGGTGGTGGCCAGGCCGAGGCCGCTGCTGGCGCCGGTGACGACGAACGCCCGTCCGCGGAGGTCCGGGGCAGGGTCGGAGGTCCGGTTGCTTGGGGTCATACGGCTCACCGTGCCTTGCATGTCACCAAGTGTCAAGACTGACGTTTGATGTCGTGGATGGCGTGGGGGCTAGGATGGGACGGTGACCTCCCGACCCGCGACCACGCTGGCCCAGCGCAAGCGCCAGCTGGTGGCCGACGAACTGACCCAGGCGGCCCTGGACCTGCTGGCGGACGGCGGGTTCGACGCCGTGACGGTCGACGAGATCGCCACCGCCGCGGGTGTGTCCAAGCGGACGTTCTTCCGCTACTTTGCGTCCAAGGAGGACGTGGTCGTCCAGTTCCTGGCCGCGCTCGGCGCCGCCATGCGCGAGGAACTCGCCCGCCGTCCGGCCGACGAGGCGCCCTCGGTGGCGCTGCGGCACGCGGTGTGGCGCTGCGTGGAGGACTGCGCCGGCCACGAGGAGCGCGCCCGCAAGGTCGTGCGGCTGATCCTCTCCACTCCCGCCCTGCTCGCCCGCTTCCTTGAGCGCCAGGCGCAGTGGCGCGACGAGCTCGCCGCGGAACTCGCCACGCGCCTGGGTCTGGACGCCGGGCGCGAGCTGTACCCGCGCCTGGCCGCGGACATGGCGCTGGCGGCCTTCCACACGGTGCTGCAGCGGTGGAGTGCCGCCGGGGCCGATGGCACGGACGGCGGTGCGGGCGGTGGTGCGGTGGACGTCGCCGTGCTGACCCGGGACTGCTTCGCCGTCATCGCCCCGGCCCTGGACGCCGTCGTGCGCGTCCCCGTCGCGAGCTGACCTGGCCTGGCTTGGGCCGGCCCGCGCACGCGCGTCGGCGAAGGAGGCGGCGGCAGGCCGCGGTAGGCCGCGGTAGGCGCCCGGCCGCGCGCTCCCGTACGGGTCGTACAGTGGCCGCGTGTCGGCGCACCAGTGGTTCGTGAGTGACGATCCGGAGACCGAGTCCGAACTGGACGAGGCCGAACGGGCCTTCGTGACGGTGCTGCGCGGGCGCGCCCGGGGGTGGCGGGTGGCGCCGGCCGTGAGCTGGGTGGGGCGGCCCGAGGACGACTCCTCGCTGGTGGCGTGCGCGGGGGTCGGGGACGGGGAGCTCGGGTGGCCGCTGCGCGTGGGTGTGCACCTGAGCGGCTCCACGGTGCGCGGGGACCGGCTCGCCCACCAGAACTTCTACTGGCCCGTGCAGCCGCCGAGCGCCCTGGCGCTGGACGCCGGCGGCGCCCCCGAGGTGCTGGCGGCGCTGGCGGCCGACTGGTTCGAGCGCGTCCTGCGGATGCCCGTGGTGCGCCACGAGTGGTGGCACGAGGGCCGGTGCTACGCGTACCGGTGCCTGTTCGTCGGTGACGGCGACGGCTGGTGCGACGGGTACCGCGAAGCGCTCGCCCCGCCGGGGTGGCGCCGGCGCCTGCGGGACGCAGGCACGCGGGACGCGGGGCCCGGCATCCGCTCGGCGGCCCTCGGGCGACCCGACCGCGTCGTCACTCTGCGCGCCGCGCCGCACTGACGCCCCGCGCCCAGGGGTCGGCCGTGACCCGGCAGGAGCGGCAGCGGTGCGCGCAGCCGACGACGGTGACGTGATCGTGCCGACCGTTGTCGTGGCAGGCCAGTCACACCCCCACCCCGATCCCGAGTGGGTGCGTGGACAGCTCTCCCCTCCCGTGTGAGCAGGATCCGTGCCTGCCCGGAGAAGCGGGGGTGGAGGCGGGGTCGACGGCGGCGGCCGTGCCTCGAACCAGCCCGCCGTTCGCCAGGAGGAGGAGAACGGCGACGGCAGGACGGACCGGACCGGGGCGGCCTGCCGACTGGTCCGGGTCGCCGGGGAGTTCGCACCGATGCCGGTGCTGCATTGCCGAGGCGCAGCAGGTCGAGGCGACGCAGTCGGCACGTCGCCTACCGCTGCCCACCGCCGCCCACCGCCCCCTCGCTGGTCACCTTCGACCGGAGGAGGGCGGCGCCGGTGCCGGCGGCCCTGGCTGGGGGCAGCCCGCGGCTTCGCCGTCCGACCCCGGCGACTACAGTGCCTTCATGCCTGAGAGACCGACCGACGTCTGGCGTGCGCACGTTGCCGAAGAAGCCGCAGCGGTGGCGGCGGGAACGCTCGACCCGGAGTCCGCGTACAGTGCCGCACTCTTCCCCGCGAGCCTCCTGAGCGTCACCGACGACGCCCTCGCCGCCTTCGAGGCGGACGTGGCCGCGCTGGGCGGCAGCCCGGCCGACGACGACGTCCTCGGCGTCGTCGAGCGCGTCGTGCTGGAGCTCAACCGCGTCCATGAGGCCCACGACGAGGCCGCCTACGAAACCGAAGAGCGGGAACTGCTCTGCGCCTACATCGACGACTCCCTCCTCGCCGCCGGCGTCGACGTCGCGGCGCTCACCGAGCGGCAGGGCCTCGGCCGCCACGAGATCACCGACCGCTGGCGAGAATGGTGATCGGGATGCGGCGGCTTGGGGCGGCCGGCCGATAGCACCTCGAAAGCGGGGCCGATCCGAGGTCAAGAGCGTGCCCCCGCTGCCGGGTGCGGCTGTGCGGAGGCGGAGGCGGGGTCGGACACGGCGTAGGCGGCCGGCGGGAACGCTCGCGTGGACACTGGACCGCGCTCCGGCCGGGGCGGTGGAGGTGCTCGTGCGGCCGGCGGAGGCCAGTGCCCGTAGCGCCGGGCGGGAACATCCGCCGCCGTTGGCTCCGGGCGGCGGATCCGACAGCAGGATGGTCGGCTGATGTGGAGCAGCCCCTCGGGGCGGCGTGCGACCGCCTTCCGCCCCCGTTTGATAGGCAAGTCTCGACTTGCCTATGGTGGAGTGGTGACCGACGATGGAGTCTGGAAGGCGCTGGCGGACCCCACCCGCCGCCTGATCCTCGACGAGCTGGCCCAGCGTGGCGGCCAGTCGCTGTTCGAGATCTGTGTGCGGCTGACCACCCGGCACGCGCTGGGCCTGTCGCGGCAGGCCGTCAGCCAGCACCTGGCGGTGCTGGAGGCGGCCGGCCTGGTACGGGTGCGCCGCGAGGGCCGCTACAAGTTCCACGACCTGAACAACGAACCGCTTGAGCGCATCGCGACCCGCTGGCTCAGGCCCGAACCACCCAAGGACTCCCCGTGAGGATCAACCTGGCCAGTGTCTTCGTCGACGACCAGGACAAGGCCCTGCGCTTCTACACCGACGTGCTGGGATTCGTGAAGAAGACCGAGGTCCCGCTCGGCGGGCACAGCTGGCTCACCGTCGTCTCACCCGAACAGCCCGACGGCACCGAACTGGTCCTGGAGCCCGACCAGCACCCCGCCGCCAAGGCCTATGTCGCCGCCCTCGCCGCCGACGGCATCCCCGCCACCTCCTTCGCCGTGGACGACGTGCACGGCGAGTACGAGCGCCTGCGCGCCCTGGGCGTGCGCTTCACCCAGGAGCCCCTCGCCCTCGGGCCGGTCACCACCGCGGTCCTGGACGACACCTGCGGCAACCTCATCCAGATCGCCCAGTACCACTGACGCCCGTGGCCCTGTGGCCCTGTGGCCCCGTGGTGCCGCGGCCCGCGCCGTGCCGGCCCCGTGTCGTGACGGGCGCCGTGCCGGGGGTGTCAGAGTGCGGCGGCGGGGCGGGCCAGGTCGGCCGCCACGAGGCCGGCCGCCCGTGCGGGGTCGCCATCGGCGCGGGTGAGCAGGGCGGCCGCCTCATAGCGGGCGTCGGGGGCCTGTCGGCTGGTCACCGTCATCTCCAGCTCGTGCACCGATGCGTAGCGCGGTGAGCTGAGCGCCGCGTCGATGTCCGGGTGCAGGCGTTCCAGTTCCAGGACGATCTTCCAGGCGTCGTCCTGGATGCGGGCCCGCCGTGCCGGGTCGCAGGCCGCCAGGGCCCGGTCGGTCTCGGCCGGGTCGAGTTGGCAGGCCGCCAGGGCCGGCAGGAGTTCGGGGACACCCAGGATCGCCGCCGCGTCCAGGGTCAGGTTGTGGGACCAGCTGTCGGTGCCCAGCAGGTGCGCGATCAGCGGCACGGCTCGGGGGTCGTGCCGTCTGGCCAGGCCGCGTGCGCCTTCCTCACGGACCTCGCCGTACTCGTCGGTGGTGCACCTCCACAGCGCGTCCCGGATGGCGGTGGTGTCCTGGTCCAGTTGGGATCCCAGCGTGAAGGCCGCCCAGTTGCGGACGTCGGGGTCCCGGTCGCGGGTGAGGCGGATCAGTGCCCGGACATCGGGCCCGTCGGGCAGTGAGCTGTGGACGGAGGCGAACTGCGAGGCGACGTGGCACCGCAGGTCGGCCTCCTCGTGGCGGGAGAGGTCGACGAGTACGGTGACGGCGCGCGCATCGTGCGTGCGGCCCAGGGCGCAGACCAGGGAAGACAACACGAGGGGCGCCGTCTCGGCTTCGGCGAGTGCCAGCAGGGCGGTCGCCGCCCCGGCGCGCAGGCGCTCGTGCTCGTCGGCCGCGGTTCCCAGCAGGTCGCAGCCCACCATCCGTTCCAGGGCGTCGGGTGATTGCAGCAGCCGCGTCCCGGCCTGCCACGCGACCTGCCCGCCGTCCCCCTCGACCGCCTGCCGGGCCAGCGTCCAGTAGGCGTGCCAGTCGTCGTCGGCCTGCGAGGCCTGCGCCACTCGCGCCGCGGCCGTCACCCGCTCCGTCAGTCCCACCGCGTCGTCCATGGTCGCATCCTGCCCGAACAGCCCGGCGCGGGGCATCCGATTTCCACGCCGGACCCGCACGTAGCCCCGACGCACCCAGGAGGCGGCCCGCAGTCGGACCCGAGGCTCGAACGCTCAGCGTGTAGGCCGGCATGATGCCGCGAGGCGCGCCCGACGGCGACGGGGTGCTGACCCAAGCCCGGGCGGGTCAGGCGTAGCGGTCGAAGAGGGCCTGCAGGCAGTCCTCGAGGCGTTGGGTCAGTACGGGGGGGTGTCAGGTCGGTGCGGCCGAGTTCGCGCCAGGGTGCGGCGACTTTCTCGGCGTCGGGGGCGAAGGCGAGGGTGTCCAGGAGTCGCCAGTACAGGTGGTCGCGGCCCTCGGAGAGGGTGCGGCCGCCGGCGGCGGTGTAGCGGTCGGTGAAAGCGTGGCCGGCCTGGGGGCCGTGGAGTAGGGCGACGGTGGTGGCGTACTGGGCGACGTCGAGGTCGGCCGGGCCCCAGGAGGTTTCCACCCAGTCGACCACGCCGGTGAGGGTGATGCCGGTGCCGGTGAACAGGACGTTGCCGGGGTGGAAGTCCCGGGGTACGGCGACGCGTTCGGGGGCTGTCCACGCCTGCCAGGTGCGCGGCCGGTGGCTGTCGTCGACGTGCAGGGCGTGCACGGCGGGCAGTTGTGCGGCGAGCAGGTCGGCACGGGCGGCGGTGTCGTCGTCCTGGTCCGGGCGCACGCTGCCGGGCAGGTGGTGGGTCATCAGCAGCGACGGGTGCTCGCACACCGACCCTTGGGCATCCACGGCGACGAGTCGGTTGATGAGGCTTTCTGGGTCTGGCCAGTGTTGCTCCGGCTCCTCAGTTCTTCGACCTGTGAACGGTCTGGGGAGTGGGGTGCGCGGGGTGGGCCTTTTCTGCGGATCGCATCGGCGAGACCATGGCTTGATGGAGATGAAAGAGCCGCTGGAGGCTGCTTGGGACTTCGAGCTGGCCTGTTCGACAGGGATCGACAAGGCCTGTGGTCGCGGTGAGCACGTGGGCTTGGTCGCTCTGGTCTCGGCGGCTCGGGGTGGTGGGCTCACGCGCTTCTATCCGTTCACCAGCATGGGCCGACTTTGCTTCAGCACGGGGCCGCGGTGGTGGATGGGGGACGGGGAGCCGGTGCCGGCGTTCGTGACGGTGGACCCGGCGGGCGGCTATGTCGTCTGGCGCGGAAGTCCCTATGTCCATCCGGCCGAGGAGGTGCTGGAGACTCATGCGGCCGTCGAAGCCGTCGCTGAGCTCGAACGCCTGCTGGGACCGCAGGACTTCACCTGACGACGGCTGCAGCGTCGAGAGGGGAGCCCGCGCGCTGCGGGCTCCCCTCTCGAAGGCTGACGGGTCAGACCCGGCGGAGTGGGACGACGTCGCCGGTCGGCTGCGGGATGGTCGGACGGGCCGGCTTCTGGGGTGGCCGGCAGAGCGACGATGGTGAGCAGGCCGTCGAGGAGCAGCCGCTGGCACCGTGATGCGGCATCCGGTCGTGGTCATCCTTCCTGGCCGGGGCGGTCTTCCTGTCGCGCCAGGGGGGTGGTGGCCCAGCCGTGTTCCAGCAGGGCGAACAGGTCGCGCATGGCCTGGGCCGGGTCGTCGCTCGTGCGGGCGATGCCGGGGGCTTCCAGGGTGAAGCGTGCCAGACCGGTGATGGCGGGGGCATCCGGGGCGAGTCCGGTGGCCTCGGCGAGGGCGGCTGCCAGTGTCCTCTCGTGGCGCGACCACATGCGCCGGGCGTAGTCCCGCAGGGCGGGCGTGGATTCGATGAGGACGAAAGTGGGGTCGTCGGTGCGCACCCTGGTGCGGTTGTGCACCATGTGGTCGCGCAGGGCGTGGAGCACGGTCTGTCCGGGGGCCCGGTCGTGAACGGCGGCGACCAGGGCGCTCTCGATGTCCGCGTCCAGATCGAAGACGAGGGCTTCCTTGCTGGGGAAGTGCTTGAAGAGGGTGCTCAGTGAGACGTCGGCCGCCTCCGCCACCTCGCGCACGCCGACGTTGTCGAAACCGCGCTCGGTGAACAACCGCACTGCGGCGTCCGTCAGAGCCTGCCTGGTCTGAGCCTTCTTGCGCTCGCGGCGTCCTGTTGTCGTCCCGGCCATGCCCCCACCCTACCCGCCTGAGCACACCCGATCACAAAGAGGATCGGATAGAAAGTCGGAGCAGTTGTACTTTTGTATCTGCTGTGCTTCTGTGGTCGGGTACGCCTGACCGGCACCACAGCTGCCAGAACCAGTCGGAGTCCGCGCACCGGACCGGTCTGCCGCGTCCGGAAGGGCGTCACCACGAGACGCCGGCCCCCTCCTCAACCATTCGACGGAGCGTGACCCCTATGTCCACGACATCCACCACCTCTCGCATAGCGATCAGCGGCGCCGGCCTGGGCGGCCTCGTCTGCGCGCGCGTGCTGCAGCAGCACGGCGTGCCGGTCACGGTCTTCGAGCGTGAGAGCGACCCCCGCTCCCGCTCGCAGGGTGGCACCCTCGACATCCATGAAGACACCGGCCAGGTCGCCCTACGAGCAGCCGGGCTGTTCGACCGGTTCCTCGCCCTGTCCCGGCCCGAAAGCCAGGAGTGGCGCCTGTACGACCGCCACGCGACCCTGATCCGCCACGACCAGGCCGGCGAGGACGATCTGAGCAGGCCCGAGATCGACCGCGGCCGGCTGCGCTCCCTCCTGCTGGACTCCCTCATCCCCGGCACGGTCCGCTGGGACCATCCCGTAAGGGCCGTCACCCCGCTACCCGACGGCACCGTACGCCTGCACCACCGCAGCCCCACCGCCGAGGGCTTCGACGACTTCGACGACTTCGACCTGGTCATCGGCGCCGACGGTGCCTGGTCCCGGGTACGCCCCGCGCTCTCCGGCGCCCAGCCCTCCTACGCGGGCGTCACGATGGTGGAAACCCACTTCAACGACGTCGACCACCGCCACCCCCGCATCGCCGGCCTGGTCGGCCGCGGCACCATGGCGGCCAAGGCGGGCCGCCGAAGCCTGGTGCTGCAACGCAACAGCGACGGGCACGTCCGCGCCTACATCACCTTCCGCGGCCCCCAGGACTGGCACGCCGGCCTCGACCTCGCCGACACCGAAGCCGTACGCGCCCGACTCCTCGCCCAGTACCAGGGCTGGCACGAGAGCCTGCTGGACATCCTGCGCGACAACGAGGGCGGGTTCACCGACCGCCCCATGTTCGTCCTTCCCGTTCCCCACTCCTGGCAGCGCGTCCCCGGCATCACCCTGCTCGGCGACGCCGCCCATCTGATGCCGCCCGCCGGCGTCGGAGCCAACCTCGCCCTGCTCGACGGCGCCGAACTCGCCCAGGCCGTCATCGGCCACCCCACCATCGACCAGGCCCTCGACGCCTACGAAAGCACCATGCTGCCCCGCGCCATCGACAACGCGAAGACCGCCCAGCAGATGCTCACCACCCTCCTGCCCGACACCGACACCGACGACGCGGCCTTCCCCGACACCCTCTGGCCGGCCGACACCCTCCCCGACCCGCACCCCGCGCACCCGAGCGGCCAGGAGCGGGACGGCACGGGGCGTCAGCCACGAGGCGGCCCCCACGCCGATTCGAGGCGCCGGCACGCTCGTTGAGCAGCTCGTCTCCTACCGCACCTGGTGCGAACCGGCGATCAAGTGCGCAGCAGTCCGTCACTGACGCGGGATATCAATGCCCGCCGCACGCAGGTGGCCCTCGACCAGCCCGTTCAGCCGGGCGATGGACGGTGCCTCGTCCTCCCGGTGGTGGTTGACCACGCCGTACCGGGAGTCCGCGTCGGGCCCGTGCGGTCGCTTGGCCGGCAGCGTCAGCAGCGCGCGGACGCCCAGCAGGTTGGCGGCCACCGCTGAGGCCAGCTCCTCGATCCGCGGGTCGTCGGGATCCCAGGACCTCGCCTCCCAGCCGCGCTTGGTCAACTCGACGAACTCGGGGTCGTCGAGCCGGTGTTCGAGGTTGGCCAGGAAGACCTCGAAGACCTCGGGAGTCAGCGCCCGCGACAGCACCAGGGCCTCCCGCTGGGTGGTGACGTAGTCGGGGCTGAAGTCGAGCTCGGCGAGTCGCTCCAGGACCGCGCAGGCCCGGTCGGGCAGCAGGGCGCGGTCACCGTGGGCGAGCCGGTGCAGGGTGTCGCGGCGGGCGGTCAGCTCCTCGATCTGTTCGGTGAGCCGGCGGCGGACGTCGTCCAGGGCGGTGGCGAACCGCTCGGGCTCGGCGTCGAGCAGCTCGCCGATCTCGGCCAGCGGCACGCCCGCCCCGGCCAGGGCCCGGACCTGGACAAGGCGCAGCAGGTCGGCCGAACCGTAGCGCCGGTAGCCGGAATGGTCCCGTTCCGGTTCGGCGACCAGACCGAGCCGGTGGTAGTGCCGCACCGTCTTGACGGTGATGCCGACGAAAGCCGCCGCCTGACCGATCGTGAGCCCGTCTGCCATGGGGCGAGCCTAGCGCTCATCTGTCGCCTTGACCTTGACCTTGGGTCAGGGTGCACGCTCAACTCACACCCGCCGACGCGAGATGAGGAATCACCCATGAGTGAGCAGAACACCGCCGCGCAGGACCGCCCCGAGCTGCGGAAGGCCATGCAGGAGATCGTCGACGCCGGTTTCTCCGGCGTGCAGCTGCGCGTCAACGACGAACTCGGCGAGTGGGTCGGCAGCGCCGGGGTGAGCGAGCTGGGCCGGACCGCGAAGCCGCCGACCGACGGGCACTTCCGGATCGGCAGCGCCACCAAGACCTTCGTCGCGACCGTCGTCCTGCAGCTGGTGGCCGAGGGCCGGCTCGGTCTCGAGGACCTGGTGGCCGACCACTTGCCCGAGTTCCGGCTCGACCGGCGGATCACGGTACGGATGCTCCTGCAGCACACCAGCGGGCTGTTCAACTTCACCGGCGAGTTCTCCGAGGACGGGTCGGTCGAACCCGGTGTGGTCGCCGGATGGGGCAAGGAGTGGGTGGACCTGCAGCACGCGACCTACCGGCCGGAGGAGCTGGTGCGGGGGGCGTTGGAGAAGCCGGCGCGGTTCGAGCCGGGGACGGCCTGGAGCTACTCCAACACCAACTACGTCCTGGCCAGGCTGCTGATCGAGCAGGTCACCGGCCGCTCGCTGCCCGAGGAGACGCACCGGCTGATCCTGGGCCCGCTCGGGCTGACGGGCACCCTACTGCCGGAGACCCGGGAGGACATCCCCGAGCCGCACGCCCACGGTTACTTCGGCTACGACGACGCCGGACAGTGGAAGGTGGTCGACACCACCCGCTTCAACCCCTCCTGGGTATCCGCCGCCGGCGACATGATCTCGACCAGCCGGGACCTCCACACGTTCTTCTCCGCGCTGAACAGCGGCAAGCTCATCCCGGCCGGGCTTCTGGCCGAGATGCGCGTCGCGGACCCCACGATGGGTTACGGCCTGGGGGTGTTCGTGGAGGAGCTGGACGGCGGCGGCACCGTCCTCCACCACAACGGAGGGTTCTGGGGCTGGGGCGCACTGATGTACAGCACGCCCGACGGCACCAGGACCCTGACCGGCTCGCTGACCTCCGGGGACGTCGAAACGGACCTGCCCACCATGGCCGGGACGTTCGAGAAGGTGAAGCGGACACTGGTCAAGGCGGTGTTCGCCTAGCCAGTACTCCAGGACGTACCCGCGGCACATGTGACCGAAGTGCTGCTCGACGGTATGTACCTGTCCATGCCACGTTCGAAGCCGCAGGGGGAACGGGCTACGGAGGCTGGGATGCTGGTGACGGAGTTCAGCACGGAGGTCGTGGCGGCGCCGGAGCGGTTCGCGCTCTGGGAGGCCACGACAGCGCGGTCGCACATGTCCAACAGGCTGCGCAGCGACCACCAGGACGACTTCCGTGCCAGGATGCGCGCCGTGGACCTGGGTGAGCTGCAGGTGTCCGCGCTGGTGTTCCCGCACCTGGAGATAGCTCGGACGGCGAAGCTGATCCGGCAGTCCGATCCGGAGGTCTACCTGCTCAACTACTTCCTCCATGCGGAGGGGGCGCTCTCCGAGGCCGGGGGCGACGCGGCGATTCGGCCCGGTGACCTCATGGTGATGGACAGCAGTCGTCCCTACAGCGGTGTTGTCCGCACCGTGCCGGGCGACTGGTCGCACCTGACGGTGCAGTTCCCCCGCAGGTTGCTGCCCCTGCCGGAGAAGACGGTGCGGAGCCTGCTCTCGGTCCCGATCAGCGGGCACCGCGGCATGGGCGGGGTGTTCAGCCGCTGGCTGACGGACATCAACGCCCGCGCGGGCGAATTCGCCCCGGCCGACCTCCCCACCCTGGCCTCGGTCACCCTGGACCTCCTGGCGTCCGTCCTCGCCGGCTGCCTGGAAGCTGACGAGGCGCTGAGCCCCGAGGCCCGCCGGAGCGCCCTGCGGGCCCGGATCAACGCGTTCGTCGAGCAGCACCTCTCCGATCCGGCCCTGACCCCCCGGGCGATCGCGGACGCTCACCACATCTCCTTGCGCCATCTCCAGCAGTTGCTCGCCGAGGACGACACGCCACCGGCGGCCTGGATACGCCACCGCCGCCTGGAACGCTGCCGCCTCGACCTCGCCAACCCCCGCCTGAAGGCCCGCCCCATCCAGGCCATCGCCGAACGGTGGGGCTTCACCAACCCGACGCACTTCAGCCGCCTGTTCCGGGCCACCTACGGGATACCGCCGCGGGACTACCGGAACCTGCCGCCCAAGGCGTGCGCGAATCGGCAATGGCCCTGCGCGGAATGACATGGCCTGGTGCCATCGCCCTCGACATCCTGAATGCGGAACACCGGAACAGCCCTCAGCCACGACGGCCTCGCGCAAGCGGCCAGGCCGTCGGCGCGGGACACCGAACGCGTCTGCCGCCCAGCAGCAACGGGCCGAGGGACCGAACGGATCCCGCTCGCTCGGACAAGGCTTCCCGGACGCCGAGCGCGTCCACCCGGGCGCTGCGGATCATCCCTGGCCGGACAGCGGTCGGGGAGACCACCGACATCGACCATTCCGCACGGAGGAGAAGAATGCGTACTCGACTCGCTCTCACCGGAGCCACCGTCGCCGCCGCACTGCTCATCGGCGGCACCGCCGCCACCGCCGCGCAAGCGGTCCCCGCGTCTGCCCGGACCAGCACGGCGTCGCCGGTCGTGGCGGGGACCCTCTCGTACATCGACGCCGGTACCTACAGGACCAAGTCGGCGTGCGAGGCGGACGGGCGTGCCTCCGTCTACTCCGACTGGTACTGCAAGCCGAGCACCACCACCACCAACTGGCACCTCATGGTGAACCCGAACTCGTAGGCGCCGGCGGCCCGGGCGTCCGGCCGGGGCCGGCAGTCCGGCCCCGGCCACCCGGCCACCCGTCCGGCCTTCCGGACATCGCCGTTGCCGCTGGAACCGGTGCGGTCGGCGCCCGGACGATCCTCTCCGGGCGCCGACCGCGTCCACCCGGGCGCTGCGCTGTCACCGTGAACGGAACCGGTGAGGTGCCCCGGCGGGGCCGGACCTCGCCACAGCAGGGCCGGTGTCGAAGACGTGCTGCTGGTCGACTCCGGGACGGGCCCGCGGACCGCCGCCGCCCGGTGCCGCGGTCCGTCGAGGGGGCGGACCGCGGCACCGCCGCCGTTTCACCGCCGTTTCAGCGCCGCTCTCCGGCGGGCACGGGACGGGCGGCGCGCACCGCCGGGAGCGCGACGAGCAGCGCCACCAGGGCGCAGCCGAAGGCCAGCGTTTCGTAGCCGCCGGCAGCCACCACCGGGCCGGAGAGCAGACCGCCGGTGCAGCCCGCGACCGACAGTCCGACATCGGCCAGGCCCTGGGTCGCGGCGCCCCGGGAGGGCGGCGCGGCGGCGGTGACCACGGCCGTGCCGCCGACCAGGCCCAGGTTCCAGCCCACGCCGGCCAGCAGCAGGGCCGCAGCCAGGACCGGCACCGAGTCCGCCGGCGCCAGGCCGGCCAGCAGGGCGGCCGCGCCGAGCGTGACGCCGGAGGCGGCGGCCACCGGGAGCGCTCCCCAGCGGTCGACGAGCAGGCCGCTGAGCGGGGAGGGCAGGAACATCGCGCCGATGTGCAGCGAGACGACCAGGCCGATCACACCGGTGCCGTGGCCGTTGGCGGCCAGGTGGACCGGGACCATGGTCATCAGGGCGACCTTCGGCAGCTGGGCCAGCACCATGATCCACAGGCCGGTGGCCACGCCGGGGACCCGCGAGCGGTCCGACGGCTTCGCCGCTTCGGCCGCTTCGGCGGGTTCCGCCGGCGCCGGTGGGGGCGTCGCGGCCCGGGCCGACCGCAGCGGATCGGGCCGCAGCAGCGCCCCGATCACGACGGCCGCCACCGCGTACCCGACGGCGGCCAGCAGGAACGGCGCGGCCGTCCGGGGCACGCCCCAGTCCTCGGCCGGCCCGCCGACGAGCGCCACCAGGTTGGGCCCGGCCACGGCGCCGAACGTCGAGGCGAGCAGCACCCGGCTGACGGCCCGGCCGCGCCGCTCCGGGGCGGCCAGATCGGCGCCCGCGTACCGGGCGAGCAGGTTGGTGGCGGTGCCGGCGCCGTAGACCAGCAGCGCGGGCAGCAGCAGCGCGACCTGGTCGGTGACCACCGCGATCACCACGCCCACGCTGCCCAGGGCGCCGACCGCGTACCCGAGGCCGAGCCCCGGGCGGCGTCCCCAGGCCTGGCAGAGCCGGCCGATGCCCAGGGCGCCGAGCATCGACCCGCCGGTGAACAGGGCGGTGGGCAGGCCGGCCAGTCCGGTCGAGCCGAGCATCTCCTCGGCGATCAGCGCCCCCACCACGACGCCCGCGGTCAGCCCGACGCCGCTGACCAGCTGGGAGACGACCAGAACGGCCAGCACCCGGCGCTGCGCCGGGTGTTCGGGCGGATGCCGGGCCTCCTCGGCGACCTGCGGGGAGACCGTCACGCCGCCACCGTCGGGCTCAGTGCCGAGATCTCCTCCAGCGACATCCCCAGCTCCTCGTGGAGGTAGCGGACGATGGTCCAGTGCGCCAGCGCACCCTCGTCGAAGGGCCCGAACTCCTGGCAGTAGAGCGGGATCCAGCGCAGCGCCTGCTCGGCGGCGGCCTCCCGGCCGGGCTCCTCCTGGTACGCCTCGTACGGGATGCCCCGGTGGTGGACGAAGTAGCGGCCCGGCAGGCGTTCCTCGCACAGGGCCCGGTACTCGCGGGTCTGCAGGATGAGGTAGTGCCAGATCTCGTCGATGTCCTGCTCGACCGGCAGGAAGAGGCCGGCGAGCTCCTCGCGGTGGCGGGAGACCAGGTAGAGGTAGCGCAGGCACTCGGTGACCTGCCGTTCGGCGTCGGCGGGTGCGGCGCCGGTGCGCGCGACGGTGTACGCCACCACCTCGGCGTGCAGGTCCTCGCCGAGCAGGGCGGCGAGCTCGTCGGCGGTGACGCGGGGTCGGTCGGCGGTCATCGGGCGTCTCCGTGGCTGTTCCCGGTGGCCGGGGCGGTGGCCGGGGCGGTGGTCGGCGTGGCGGCGAGCCAGGCGTACTTGCCCGAGGCGCCGATCGACAGGTGCTCGTGGTGCTCGACCCGGCACGGCCGTCCGATCAGCCGGCCGGCCTCGCGGGCCGTCGCGTCCGCCTCGGCGGCCGTCAACGGGGCGCCGTCGAAGGTGGTGCAGCGCAACACGGCCTCGTCCCCGGGGCCCGTGACGTCCAGCCGGTGGAGGAAGGTCCGGGGCGTGACCGCGCCGACCACCTCGTCGAGGTCCCCCTGGGCGACCGGGCCGTCGGGGGTGTCGAGCAGTTCCTTCTCCCGGCCGCAGAACCGGGCGATGCGGCCGGGGTCCGCGCTGCCGTCCAGCGTGCGGACGCAGTCCCCGGAGCGGTAGCGGACCAGCGGCATCCAGGGGTTCCGCACGCTGGTGACGATCAGGGTGTGGATCCCGCTCCCCGGGGCGACGGGCAGGAGCTCGACGCTCATCCCGTCGAGGTATGGCCGGTACCGGCCGCTGCGGTCGCTGTAGTAGAGGTAGCCGAGTTCGGTGCTGCCGAACAGGTCGACGATCGGGCAGTCGAAGTGCTCGCGCAGGTACCGGGCGACGTTCACGGGGGTGTACTCGTAGGCGTGCACGATGCCGGCCGGCTGCGGGAAGTCCGCCCACAGGCCCCAGGCCCTGGCCTTGCGCACCAGGTGCGCGAGGTGGGAGGAGGAGCAGTCGAGGTGGTACCGGCCGCGCGGGTGGGCCCGGGCGGCCTCCCGGATCTCCGCGAGCATGCGCTCGACGTCGGCCCGTTGCCAGTGGTCGGGGTCGAGGCGGAGGTTGAGGTAGCAGGTGCGTTCGTCCAACCACCGTTCCGCCAGGGCCGGTCGGGAGTCCGGCTCGCCGCCCCGCTTGCGGGCGTTGACCCGTGCCACGTGCTCGGTGGCCAGGACGGTGGTCAGCGAGACCCGCTTGCAGCCCTCGGCCCACGTGTCGGCGATGTCGGGGTGCTCGCTCCACAGCCGGTAGTAGGACTTCAGCAGGAAGTACGGTGGCCGGATGAGCTGCATGCGGGCGTGGTTGGTGCCCGTGGACAGCACGAACTCGGCCTCGCCCGACGCGAGGGCCTCGGCGAGGCCGGGCGTCATCCAGTTGTCCGGAAAGCCGCGGGCGATCTCGGACTTCTCCAGCACGGGGAAGTGTCCCCGCTCGATCGAGGCGCGGTAGAGGGGGATGTCCTTGATCCGGTCGACCACGTCGGCGGTCGGCTGGCCGTTCATGTCACCTCCGGTCGGTGGGGTCACCTGGGCTCGTGGGCCCGGGGCCGCTCCGACCCGGGGCCCGGGGGCCCGGGCCGGCCGAAGCGGCCGGCCCGGACCCTGTCGGCACTGCCGGTGCGTCGGGCTGGGTCAGGAGATACAGCCGGACTTCGCCACGCTGATGCATCCGGACTTGGCGACGCTGATGCAGCCGTCCTTGGCGCCGCCGGCCGAGTTGACGGCGACCCAGCGCTTCCACTTGTCGTCCTGGGTCATCCGCTTGATGAGCTGCTCCATCGGACCTCCTCGGGTGTGCCGGTCATCCGACGGCGCGGGTCGGCGCCGCCACGGCGACAGTAAAGTGATGGTCAAGAAAGTGTCAATGACGGGTCATCAGTCTCGGCCACGAGCGATCTGACGCGAAGTCAGTTTTGGCCGAACGTCGCCGACCGAGGAGGTGCCCCGTGGCCACCGCTGAGACTCCCTTCTGCCCCGCCCGGCGGGCCGAGCGCAGCTGCCACCACCGACTGGCTGACGCTCGTACAATCGCGCGGAGGGCGAAGCGCCAGGCCGAGGTCCCGGTACCGGGCGTGAGGGAGGGGTCGGGATGTTCGGCAGGATGTTCGGCAGGGCGTTCGGCAGGCTGTTCGGTTCGGGTGAGAAGCCCGAGGATCTGGTGGCACGGCTCAGGCCCGACCTGAGTCGGGAGTCGCTCGGCGTCGGGCCCGACTTCCCGGGCGTCGCCCCGAACCCGCTCCTGAGCGGTGACGCACGGAAGCGCAATGCGGAACTGCGTACGGGGGAGCTCGCGCTCGGCGTTCTCGTCGACTGGCGGGAGGTCGGCAGCGACGGCAGTCCACGCGTGGTGCTGATGTTCGACGTGGAGACCGCCGACGGCATCTCGTTCCGCGGCATCGCGGACGAAGACCTCACGATCACCGAGCTCACCCGACTCGCCCCAGGACAGACGTTGCCCGTGCGCTACCGGCCGGCCGTCATGGACCACTACGTCGCCCTTGCCCGGGACGCGGACCCCGCCCACGTGCGGCGGCTCTCCGAGGAGATCGCGAGCCGCCGGCGGACCTGACAGACCTGACACTGTCAGTCGAGGGTGGGGTAGTCGGTGTAGCCGGTCTCGCCGCCGACGTACATCAGGTGGGCGTCGCGGATGGGGTTGAGGGGTGCGCCGGTGCGCAGGCGGGTGACCAGGTCGGGGTTGGCCAGGAAGGAGCGGCCGAGGGAGATCAGGTCGGCGCCGGCGGCCAGCAGGTGTTCGGCGGCGGCGCGGCCGCCGTCGGCGGGCAGGGGGCCGGGCCAGGGCAGCGCCGGGTTCGCGATCAGCGTGCCGGACCAGGCCTGGCGCAGGGTGCGGAAGAGGGGCTGGTCGGGGTCGGCGAAGACGACGTGGAGGTAGGCCGGGCGCAGGCCGTCGAGTTCGCGCAGGAGCGCGGGGTAGACCTCGTCGACGTCGTCCTCCGTCATGGCGTTGGCGGTGACGCCGGGGGCGATGCGGATCCCGACGCGTTCGGCGCCGATGGCCTCGGCGACCGCTCGGACCACCTCGACGGTCAGGCGGATGCGGTTGGCGACCGACCCGCCGTAGCCGTCGGTGCGGTGGTTGGTGTGGCGGGAGAGGAACTGGTGGAGCAGGTACCCGTTCGCGGCGTGGACCTCGACCCCGGCGAAGCCCGCGTCCACCGCCCGGCGCGCGGCGGCGGCGAAGTCGGCCACGGTGGCGTGGATCTCCTGCTCGGTCATCTCGCGCGGCACGACGTTCTCGCGGTGCCCGGACGGGGTGACGATGGTGCCGGGCAGCGGTACCGGCGACGGGGCGAGCGGGTGGTGCCCACTGGTCTCGGGGTGCCCGACCCGGCCGCCGTGCTGCAGTTGGAGGAACATCTGCCCGCCCGCGGCCCGGACGGCGTCGGTGACGCGGCGCCACCCGGCCACGTGCGACTCGTCGTGGATCGCCGGTATGTCGGGGTAGGTGGCGCCGACCGCGTTCGGCGTCGTGGCCTCCGCGATGATCAGTCCGGCCGAGGCGCGCTGGGCGTAGTAGGTGGCCATGATCGGTTCCGGTACGCCGGTGGCGCTCGCGCGGTTGCGCGTCATCGGGGCCATCACCAGGCGGTTGGCGAGCCGCAGGGCGCCGAGGCGGGCGGGCTGGAACAGCGGGGACTCCGGGCCGGCGGTCTCGGTGTCCGTGCCCGCCGGAACCAGGGTGTTCGTGCTCATGGTGGTGCTCCATCGTCTTCCGTGGTGGTGCCGGCCGGTTCCTCCGGCCCGCTGAGATGACCTTCCCGCAGCCCGCTTCGGCTCTGCTGATGCTCCGCTGACGGTCCGGCAGCAGCCCGGGCCGACCAGCTGATGATCATCCTGTGTAGGCTGTGCCCCATGAGGTTCGGGGTGCTCGGCCCGCTGGAGGTGTGGGGCGACGACGACGCGCCCGTGCGGGTGCCCGAGACCAAGGTGCGGGCCCTGCTGGCCGATCTGCTGGTGCACGAGGGCCGACCGGTGTCACCCGACCGCCTCGTCGACGACATCTGGGGGGACGGTGCGCCCGCCAACCCCGCCAACGCGCTCCAGGCCAAGGTCTCCCAGCTGCGCCGGGCGATCGGCCGGGACCGGGTGACCCACCACCCCGCCGGGTACCGGCTCCGACTCGACGACCACGCCGCCCAGGTCGACGCGGCCCGCTTCCGGGAACTGGCCGTACGGGCCCGGAGCGAGACCGACGCGCGCGCCCGGGCCGCCGCGCTCGCCCAGGCGCTCGACCTGTGGCGTGGACGCCCGTACGCCGACTTCGCCGACGAGGAGTTCGTCCGCCCGGCCGCCCAGCGCCTGGCCGAGGAACGGCTCGCGGTCGTCGAGGAACTGGCGGAGGCCCGCCTCGAGTTCGGCGATCCGCTGCTGCTCGGCGAGGTGGCCGAGCTGGTGGACCGCCATCCCCTGCGCGAGCGGCTGCGCGCCGTGCAGATGCGGGCCCTGTACCGCGCCGGTCGGCAGGGCGAGGCGGTCGCCGCGTACGGCGGACTGCGGGCGCTGCTGGTCGACGAGCTGGGCCTGGACCCGAGCCCCGAACTGACGGCCCTGCACGAGGCGATCCTGCGGCAGGACACAGCCCTGCTGCCCGCCGCCGTGCCGGAAAACCGGCCGGCTCCGGCCCGCTCGCCCGTCGGTCCGCCGGCCGCGGTGGCCGTCGGTGACCGGTCCGCCGACGGGTTCCCCCGCCCGGACCTGCCGGCCCCGCGCACCACGCTCGTGGGACGCGGCGCGGCGCTGGACGACCTCGCCCGTCTGGTCCGCGCCGAGCGCCTGGTCACGCTGACCGGCCCCGGGGGAGTGGGCAAGACCCGGCTCGCGCTGGCCCTCGCGCACCGCCTCGCGGACGGCTCCGAGGGCGGCGCGCCGGACGGGGTGCGGCTCGTCGAGCTCGCGGCCCTGCCCGCCGACGCCGCCGACCTCGCCCAGGCGGTGGCCGCCGCGTTCGGCATCCGCCAGACCGTCGGGCCGGCCGTGCCCCCGGCCGCCCCCTTCCCCGCGCTGGCCGCCGCCCTGCGCGAACGGCGGGCCCTGCTCGTCCTCGACAACTGCGAGCACGTGATCGAGCCGGCCGCCGACCTCGTCGCGGCCCTGCTGGACACCGTGCCGGAGCTGCGCGTCCTGGCCACCAGTCGGGAGTCGCTGCGGCTGCCCGGGGAGGCGGTGTTCCCCGTCGCCCCGCTCGACCCGGTCGCCGCGGCGCGGCTGTTCGCCGAACGGGCCGCCGCGGCCGCGCCCGGGTTCGCCCTTCCGGCCGCGGCGGCCGGGGACGTCGGGGAGGCCGGGGCGGACGACGGGACGCGGGCCGCCGTCGCGGAGATCTGCCGGCGCCTGGACGGCATCCCGCTCGCCCTGGAGCTCGCGGCCACCCGGGTGCGGGTGATGGGCGTGCGGGAACTGGCGGCCCGCCTCGGCGACCGGTTCCGGGTGCTCGGCTCCGGGCAGCGCGGCCTCCCGGCCCGGCAGCAGACCCTGCGCGCGGTGATCGACTGGAGCTGGGACCTGCTCACCCCGCCCGAGCAGGCCGTCCTGCGGCGGCTGGCAGTCCCCGTCGGCGGCTGCCCGCTGCCGGCGGCCGAGGCGGTGTGCGGGGGAGACGGCATCCCCGGCGACGAGGTCCTCGACCTGGTCGGCCGCCTGGTCGACCGCTCGCTTGTCGAGGCCGCGCACACCGGGGACGGCCCGCGCTACCACCTGCTCGAATCCGTCGCCGCCTACGCCCGCGACCGGCTCCACGAGGCGGGGGAGGCCGCGGCCACCGCGGCCCGCCACGCCGGGTACTTCCGCGAGCTGGCCGAACGGGCCGAAGCCCGGCTGCGCGGGCCGGACCAACGGCACCTACTCGCCCTCCTGGACGCCGAGTCCGCCAACCTCCGCGCCGCGCTCGACCACCTCCTGCGCACCGGCGACCAGGACGGCGCGGCCCGTACGGCCGCCGCGCTGTGCCCCTGGTGGCTGCTGCGCGGGCGCCTCCACGAGGCCAGGCGCGCCCTGGCCGCCGTACTGGAGGCCATCGGCCGCGCTCCGGCCGACACAGCCGGCCCGGCATCCGGATCCGCCGCCGTCGCGGCCTCGACGGCCGCCGAACTCCACCTCCTGCACGGCGCGTTCGCCATGCTCACCGGCCACCGGCCGCCCGAGCGGGACTGCCCCGAGGCGGACATCGCCGACCCCGTCCGGCGCGGTCGGGCGCTGTGGCTGTTCGCCTACGGCCTCCACCACGCGGGCGACCCGGCCGCGGCGCACGCCGTCGGCACCCGGGCCCTGGACCACTGCGCCGCCGCGGGCGACCGTTGGGGCACCGCCGCGGCGCACGCCCTGCTGGCCCGGACCGCACTGGCCGCCGGCGATCTGGCGGGGGCCCGCCGCGACGGCCGCACCGCCGCCGCGGAGTTCCACGAACTCGGCGACGGGTGGGGCGAGTTGCAGACCGTGCCGACCCTCGCCGCGCTCGCCGAGATCGAGGGTGACTACGCCGACGCCGAGTCCCGCCACAGCGTCGGGCTGCGCCTCGCCGAGCAACTCGGCCTGGCCGTGGAGGCCTCCGCCTGCCTCGCGGGCCTGGGTCGCCTCGCGCTCCTCACCGGCGACTGGGAGCGGGCCCGGCTGCTCCACGAGCGGGCCCGCCGCGCGGCCGCCGAGCAGGGCCACCTCTTCGGCGAGGTCTTCGCCGTGATGGGCCTCGCCCTCGGGGCGCGTCGGGCCGGTGACCTCGACGCCGCGGAACGCCACCTCCGGGCGATGCGCGACGACTACCCGTCGTCGACCGCGGGAAAGCACCTGGTCGAGGTGGAACTCGGCTTCGTCGCCGAACTGCGCGGCCTGCCCGCGCAGGCCGCCGCCCATCAGGCCCGCGGCCTGGCCCACGCCCGGGAACTGGCCGAGCCGCGCGCCCTCGCCCTCTCGCTGGAGGGCGCCGCCGGCGCGGCCGCGGCCACCGGCGAAACCTCGGGGCTCACCCGTGCCGCGCTGCTCCTCGGGGCCGCCGACGCCGCCCGCCGGGGCGCCGGTGCCCCGCTCCCGCCCGGCGAGCGCGCGGACGTGGAGCGGGTCGCCTCCGTGGTCCGCGCGGCCCTCGGCGCGGACGGTTTCGCCGCCGCCTTCGAGCAGGGCGCGTCCCTCCCGCTCCCGGCCGCCGTCCGCGCGGCGACCGGTTCCTGACCCGGGGAAGGTTGCGGGGCCGCACGCCGGCGGGTGTCCGGGCGGATCGGTCGGGTCCATCGAACCGGGCCGGTCGGGCGCGCCGCTCCGGTCCGACGGTCGGGACCATCAGGCCGGCCGGGACGGTCGACGGCCGGATCCTGTACGGACAACTCGAGGCGTTCGTCTGCCGTACGGCGGGCAGTCATGAATGGTCCGCCGGGCGGTACCCCGCACGCGCTGTCCTAGGGGACGCCGTCCTCCACCTTCCTGACATGCAGAGGTCAAACCACCCATGGTCGAGCTGAACCGCCGCCGCTTCCTCCAACTCGCGGGCGCTACCGCCGCGTTCTCGTCGCTGTCGCAGAGCATCGCCCGAGCCGCGTCGATCGCCCCGGCGGGGACCACCGGCACCATCCAGGACGTCGACCACATCGTCGTGCTGATGCAGGAGAACCGCTCCTTCGACCACTACTTCGGCTCGCTGAAGGGCGTCCGCGGCTTCGGCGACCCCCGCCCGGTGACCCTGCCGAGCGGCAAGTCGGTGTGGCACCAGACGGACGCCCTGAAGCGGGAGGTCCTGCCGTTCCGGCCGCAGGTCAGCGACCTCGGGATGCAGTTCGTCCAGGACCTCAACCACGACTGGGTCGGCGGCCACAAGGCCTTCGACAACGGCCGGTACGACCAGTGGGTGCCCGCCAAGACGGCCACCACGATGGCCTACCTGACCCGCGACGACATCCCGTTCCACTACGCGCTCGCCGACGCGTTCACCATCTGCGACGCCTACCACTGCTCGTTCATCGGCTCCACCGACCCCAACCGCTACTACATGTGGACGGGCTGCACCGGCAACGGCGTCAGCGGCAACGGCCCGGTCCTCGGCAACCAGGAGGCCGGCTACAACTGGACCACCTACCCCGAGCGGCTGGAGAAGGCCGGGATCTCCTGGAAGATCTACCAGGACGTCGGCGACGGACTGGACGCGGCCGGCTCCTGGGGCTGGATCGGCGACGCGTACCGCGGGAACTACGGCGACAACTCGCTGCTCTACTTCGACAACTACCGCAACGCCAGGCCGGGCGACCCGCTGTACGACAAGGCCCGCACCGGCACCAACGCCAAGGCGGGCGACGGCCTCTTCGACCACCTGCGGCGCGACGTACAGGCCGGCACCCTCCCGCAGATCTCCTGGATCGCCGCACCCGAGGCCTTCACCGAGCACCCCAACTGGCCCGCCAACTACGGCGCCTGGTACGTCGCCCAGGTGCTGGACGCGCTGACCTCCAACCCCGCCGTGTGGGCCAGGACGGCGCTGTTCATCACCTACGACGAGAACGACGGCTTCTTCGACCACGTCGTGCCGCCGTTCCCGCCCTCCTCCGCCTCCCAGGGCCTGTCCACCGTGGCGACCACCGCCGACTACCACCCCGGCACCATCGGGTACTCGGCCGGGCCGTACGGGCTCGGCCAGCGGGTGCCGATGCTGGTCGTCTCGCCCTGGAGCACCGGCGGCTACAGCTGTTCGGAGACCTTCGACCACACCTCGATCATCCGCTTCATGGAGCGCCGCTTCGGGGTCCAGGAGCCCAACATCTCGCCCTGGCGGCGCGCGATCTGCGGCGACCTCACCTCCGCCTTCGACTTCACCGCCTCGAACGCGGCGCCGCCTGCGCTGCCCTCCACCGCCGGCTACCTCCCGCCCGACCGCAACCGGCACCCCGACTACGTGCCCACCCCGCCGGCCACCGGCACCATGCCGAAGCAGGAGGCGGGCGCCAGGCCCACCCGCCCGCTGGCGTACGCGCCGTCCGTGGACGGTGCGGCCGACACCGCCACCGGCAAGTACCGCCTCACCTTCGGCTCGGGCGCGGCGGCGGGCGCCCAGTTCCTGGTGACCTCGGCCAACCGCACCGACGGCCCGTGGACGTACACCACCGAGGCGGGCAGGACGATCGCGGACGCCTGGAACACCACGTACTCCAAGGGCGTCACCGACCTGACCGTGTTCGGCCCCAACGGCTTCCTGCGCCGCTTCCGCAACCCCGGCAAGACCGCGGGGCCCGAGGTCACCGCGCGCCACAACGCGGCCACCGGCAACCTCGACCTCACCCTCACCAACGCGGGCGCCGCGGACGCCGTGCTGACCCTCACCAACGCCTACGGCGGCACCCCGAAGACCGTCACCGTCCGCCGCGGCGCGACCGTCAACTGGACCGTCGACCTGAGCGGCTGCCGCAACTGGTACGACGTGACCGTCACCGCGGGCACGAGCACCGACTTCGTGCGCCGCCTGGCCGGCCACGTCGAGACCGGCGCCCCCGGCCTCTCCGACCCGGGCATCGTCACCTACTGACGGCGCCCCTCACGCCGCCGGGCTCCCGGGAGCCGCGGGGCCAGATCCGTTCCAGGCCCCGCGGCCCCGGTCTCTCAGTCCAGGCCGCGGGCCCGGCGGAAGCGGGAGCCGAGGGCGTCCGGGGCGACGAGCGGGGCCGGGTAGTCGGGCGCGAGGGACCACGGGCGGTGCACGGCACGCCCGGGCAGGTGGGCCAGTTCGGGCACCCAGCGGCGCACGTACGCGCCGTCCGGGTCGTACCGTTCGGCCTGGCGCAGCGGGTTGAGCACCCGGTTGGGGCGGGTGTCGGTGCCGGTGCCGGCGACCCACTGCCAGTTGAGCTGGTTGTCGGCCACGTCCCCGTCGACCAGCAGTGACAGGAAGTGGGCGGCGCCGATCCGCCAGTCCAGGTACAGGCCCTTCGCGAGGAAGCCCGCGGTCAGCAGGCGGGCCCGGTTGTGCATCCAGCCCTCCTCGGCGAGTTGGCGCATCCCGGCGTCGACGATCGGGTAGCCGGTGCGGCCCCGCCGCCAGGCCTCGGCCTCGCGCTCGTCCCGGTGCCAGTGGTCGTCCCGGGGCCGGTAGTCGCGGTGCGCGGCGTCCGGGCGGGCGGCGAGGACCTGGTGGTGGAAGTCGCGCCAGGCGAGCTGCCGGACGAAGGCCCGCGCCCCCTCGCCGTCGTGCCGCAGGGCGCGTTCGACGAGTTCGGTGGGGGACAGGCAGCCGAAGTGCAGGTACGGGGAGAGCCGGGAGGTGGCGTCGGCGGCGAGGTCGTCGTGCACCTCCGCGTACGGGCCGGCGTCCCACTGCCGCCACCGCCGGCGCGCCGCGGTCTCGCCGCCGGGCGGCAGCGCGGGTGACAGCGCGGGCGAGAGCGCCCCGGTGGGCGGCAGGCCCTCGCTGCCGATGCCGCTGGGGCTGTCGATCTTCCGGGGCGGGCCCAGCACCGTACGGCGCGGCGTCTGCTGCCAGACGCGGTGGTACGGGGTGAAGACCGCGTAGTGGTCCCGGCCGGCCGGGGTGATCCGGCCCGCGGGGACCACCGTCAGCGAGGCGTCGTGGACGTGCAGGCGGTCGCCGAACAGCTGGCGCAGCCGCTCCTCGCGCCGCTGCGCGAAGGCGCTGACGCCCGCGGCGACGTGCACGGTGGCGGCGCCGGCCTCGGCGGCCACCCGGGCCGTCTGCTCGGCGGGTTCGCCGCGGCGCACGACCAGCCGGGAGCCGGTCCGGCGCAGCGAGGCGTCCAGGTCGGCGAGGCAGTCGGCGAGGAAGGCCTGCCGGTTGGGCGCGGCGAACCCGGCGCGTTCGACGGCCGGGTCCAGGACGAACAGGGGGACGACCTGGTCGGCCGCGGAGCGGGCGGCGTGCAGCACGGGGTTGTCGTGCAGCCGCAGGTCCTGGGTGAACAGGGCGATCGATACGGTCACGGGTGGGGCCTCGCAGGGGGTGCCGTCGGGGTCCGGGCAGTCCTTCCCGGGTGGGGACGGAGCCGCCCGCGACCCTTTCCGGGCGTTCGGACCCGACCCTTCCCGGGTGTTCGGAGCCGCCCGCGACCCGGATCGGACCGGCGGCCGGGACCGAAGGTACCGCGCGGGCCCCGGTCGACGGGCCCATGACCCGGCGTCGGACGGGGCGTGCCGCCCGCAGGACCGCCGCGTGAGAGGCTCACCCCATGGAACAGCGCGTACTCGGCCGTACCGGCCGCCCCGTCTCGATCGTCGGACTCGGCACCTGGCAGCTCGGCGCGGACTGGGGTGACGTCCGGGAGGAGGACGCCCTGGCCGTGCTGGAGGCCTCGGTGGAGGCCGGCGTCACCCTCTTCGACACCGCCGACGTCTACGGCGACGGCCGCAGCGAGCGGCTGATCGGCCGCTTCCTGAAGGACCGCCCGGACGCGGAGGTGTTCGTCGCCACCAAGTTCGGCCGCCGGGCCGAGCAGCGGCCCGAGCACTACGGCCTCGCCAACTTCCGTGCCTGGGCCGACCGTTCACGGGACAACCTGGGGGTCGAGCGGCTCGACCTGGTGCAGCTGCACTGCCCGCCGACGCCCGTCTACTCCTCGGACGAGGTGTTCGACGCCCTGGACACCCTGGCGGAGGAGGGCCGGATCGCCGCTTACGGGGTGAGCGTGGAGACCTGCGACGAGGCGCTGACCGCGATCGCCCGCCCGAACGTCGCGAGCGTGCAGATCATCCTGAACGCGTTCCGGCTCAAGCCGTTGGAGCGGGTGCTGCCCGCCGCGGAGGCGGCCGGGGTGGGCATCCTCGCCCGGGTGCCGCTGGCCTCGGGGCTCCTGTCGGGCCGGTACGACGAGCGCACCGTCTTCGCGCCGGACGACCACCGTACGTACAACCGCCACGGCGAGTCCTTCGACCAGGGGGAGACGTTCTCCGGGGTGGACTTCGCGACGGGCGTCGAGGCGGCGGTGGAGTTCGCCGCGCTCGCGCCCGAGGGCGCGAGCGCGGCGCAGACGGCGCTGCGGTGGGTGACCCAGCAGCCGGGGGTGACGACGGTGATCCCCGGCGCCCGCAACGTGGCGCAGGCCCGGGCCAACGCGGCCGCCGCCGACCTGGCGCCGCTGCCGCCGGCCACCCTGGACGCCGTGCGGGAGCTGTACGACCGGCGGATCCGGCCGCAGGTGCACGCCCGCTGGTGACGGCCGGCGCCCGGGTCCGGTCGGGGACCGGGCGGGATGCTCACGACGGCCGTCGGAGCGGGGCCGCGCGGTGGGCCCGCCGGTGCGACGGCCGGTCGGCGGGCCGGCGCTGGGCGGGCTTGCGCTCGTCGTGGCGCGGGGCGTTCCCGTCGGGGGTGCGCCAGGAGTCGGTGCGCGCCGCGTGGGCGCCCCTGGTCTGCCTCGCCGCCCGACGGTTCAGATGGTGGTTGCCCCAGGCGAAAGCGCCGGTCAGCAGTACGGCGATGGCCAGGGCGGGCACGGCGACGGCGAACAGGGAAGGGCCGTCGGCCGAGGCCGGAAACGGTGGCGCGTTCATGGTCTTCTCCTCTTGTCGCGGCTCCTCGCGGTGTTCCGGCGGCGGTCCCGGCCCCGCGGGGAGGGAGTACCGGGCCGGGGCCGCCGCATGTCGCCCGCCTACCCCGCCCGCCGGGGGACATGCTCCCGGCCGCGCGGCGGCGGGTCAGGGGAGCAGCCGGGCGAGGGCGGCGTCGACGTCCAGGTGCTCGGTCTCGGTGCCGACCGGTACCAGCCGGAAGGAGTCGAGGAGGAACGCCGTCACAACGGCCGCGGGGATGCTGATGACGGCCCGTGCGGCGGGGGAGCGCAGGGTGATCAGCACGCGGTCCTCCGGCCCGGGCGCGACGGTGACGTCCCCGCAGCCGACCGGGCCGTGCCGGCCCTGGTCGAGCAGGTCGCGCGCGAAGGTCCACTGCGCCCGGTCGTCGTCGCCGAGCGGCGGGAAGGCCAGGCACACCGCGTACGGCGAGGCGGTGTCGTAGCGCAGCGCCGCCTCGACGGCCACGTCGGGGAACGGGCCTTCGGGCAGGGTGACGGCGGTGGACCAGGAGGTGGCGACGGCCATGCGGCGAACTCCCATTCTGGCGGTGGCGCCGCTGTGTGGCAGCGGCCCCGGAGGCCGGTGACGACAGCGCTCGGTTACCCGCCCGGCCGGGGTGCATTCCCGGCGCGGGCGCGAAATCGGGCCGCGTCGCCGTGTCCGGCCCGGCCGGGACGCCGGAGCCCCGCCCCGGCTGTCGTCGCCGGGACGGGGCCTGGCCTTCGGGCGTCAGCGGGTGACCGCGGGAGCCGTGGGAAGCCGGCTCACGGTGCCACGGTGTCCGCCGCGGGCGGCTCGGGCTCCTCGTCGTCCTCCGCCTTCCTCCGCACGTCGGCCGGGGTGGGCGCGGTGATGGAGCGCTCCTCCGCGGACCGCTCCCGGGCTCCGGTCCGGCCCTCCGCCTTCGCCCGGACGTCGGCCGGGGTCGGGGCCGTGATCGAGCGTTCCTCGGCGGACCGTTCCTGCGCCGGTTCGTCCGGCTGCGTTCCGTGGTCGTCGGGTGTGGTCATGGGCTCGTTCCCCTTTCCGGGTCCTGGACTGCGGCGGACGGGACACCGTGCGGTTGCCCCGGATGCCCGGTCGTGAACCGGGCGGACGAGGCCGATCGGCGCGGCGCCCGCCCCGGCGACCGGCCGTCGACGGCCTCTCGACCGTAACCCCGGGCCGCAGACCGCGCCGCCGGACGCCGCCCTCCGGCCGCCCCCTCCTGGGCCCCGCCCGGTGCGGTGGCGCGCGCGCTCCGGCGCCCACCAGAACGCCGGCACGCCCGCGCCGGTGCCCGGCACCCGCGGAGCGGCCGACAGCGGCCGGGCGCCCACGAGCGTGACCGGGAAGCCCGGCGGGGAGGTGCCGGCGGCGGGCAGGACGGCGGCACGGGTGGCGGAGTTCCGCAGGCGACCGGACGGCCAACCCGTGCTCGGGCCTCGGAGGTTGGGAGAGGGTCCGTCGGGAGGTGCGGGGATGAGTTTCCGGTTGGCGGCGTATGCCGTGTGCATCGAGGACGGGCGGGTGCTGATCGCTCGCCACGTGTCGCCCGGGGGCGAATCCACCTGGACTCTTCCGGGCGGCAGGGTCGAGCACGGAGAGGATCCGTTCGACGCCGTGATCCGGGAGGTGGCCGAGGAGACGGGCTGCGACGCGGTGGTCGAACGTCTGCTGGGCGTGGATTCCAGGGTGATCCCGGCGGCCGAACGTGCCGTCCCCGGCGGACCCGACCACCAGAACGTCGGCATCTTCTACCAGGTCCGGATCGTCGGCGGCCGGCTCCGGCCCGAGCCGAACGGCGAGATCGCCGAGTCGCTCTGGACGCCGATCCCCGATGTCGCCGTTCGGCGCCGGTCATCGCTGGTCGACATCGGCCTCGGCCTGGCGCAGACGCTTCCGGCCACCGGCCACGTCGCTCCTGTCCCCGTCGGCGGCCTGGTCCGGCACTGAGGCCACCACCGACCTGCCCCGGCCCGGCTGTCCGTGCCGGGGCACGGTGTTCCGGTCAGGCACCCCCGGCAACCGGCGACGCCGCGCCGCAGCTCCGGCGGCGACAGGTCGGTGCGCTCGCGTCATCCCGCCGTGGGGTGGACCAGCCGTCCGTGGTGGATGAGGGAGACGGACTGCTTGAGGCGGCGCGCGCGGACGCTGATCTCGTAGCCCCTGATGCCGTCGACGCCGGCCAGGCGGCCGCTGAGGTAGCGGTAGAAGGCGGGGGTGTCCTCGCAGATCACGACGGCCATGAGGTTGTGCCGGCCGCTGGTGGCCGACACGAAGGCGCATTCGTCGTGCCGGGCGAGTTCCTCGCCGATCCGGTGGAGTGCGGGCAGGTCGACCTGGAGCCAGAGGATGGCGTTGAGTTCGTAGCCGAGGCGTTCGGGCAGGATGTCGATGCCGTAGGTGAGGGAGCCGGTGGCTTCCAGGGCCTCCAGCCGGCGGGCGACGCGGGCCGCGGACCAGCCGGTGGCCTGCGCCAGGTGGGTGTGGGAGGCGCGGCCGTCCTCCGCCAGGGCGTCGAAGAGGGGGCGGTCCTCGTCGGTCGGGGCGAGCGGCGGCCCTGCGGGTGCGGGGCGCTGTGCCGCCAGCTGTCGTGCCTGCTCGTCGGTGAGGGACTGTCGGCCGCCGGCCCAGCCGACCGTTCCCGGGGGGCGGAAGGGGTGGATGAGGAGGTCCAGGCTCATGTCGAGGATCGAGGCGGCTTTCGGGAGTTGCCGCAGCAGGACGTCGTCGCGTCCGGTGCCGGCGGCCGAGCGGATGGTGCAGATGATCTCCGACCCGCCGGAGGCGATGCTGGCGTAGCCGACCTCGGGCCTGCGGGCGAGCGATTCGGCGACGGGCCCGGCGGCGTCCGGGCGGCACCGCAGGCGGGCGATCCAGTCCGCCCGCCCGTGGGCGGTCGGGTTGCTCAGCCCGACGACGCGCATGACCCCGGCGCGGCGCAGCGCGTTGTAGCGGCGGGCCACGGTCTGCTCGGACACCCCGATGATCTCGCCGAGGCGGCGGAAGGAGGTACGCGGGGCGCAGTAGAGCCCGTGGATGATTTTGCGGTCGAGGTCGTCGTGCACGGAGGAATGGTCACACATCGGCGGGGCGCCGTGGAGGTTTCCACACACCTGCCGAGATCGCTTGCGGGTTTCTCGACCGCCTGGGTGAGGCTGGTCCGCGCCCACACAGCAGCCGGTGCCCGAGCGGCATCCCGCAGTCGAAGGAACCACTCCGTGAACTCCGCAACGGTGCAGCGCCCAGGAGCCGGACGAGGCGTCACGCTCGTCATGGCCTGCCTGGGCGTCTTCGTCGCCTACCTTCCCGTGACCACCGTGTCGGTGAGCCTGCCGGCGATCCAACGGGCGACGGGCGCCTCGACCTCCCAACTGTCCTGGGTCTCGGACGCGTTCGTGCTGCCGATGGCCGCGCTGATCCTCACCACCGGGGTGTGGGGCGACGTCCACGGCCGCAAGCGGGTGTTCCAGGCGGGCATGGTGTGCTGCGCCCTGGGCGCGGCCGTCTCGCTGGCGTCGGACTCGGTGCAGGTGCTGTGGGTGGGCCAGGCGGCCTCCGGTCTGGGGGCGGCGGCACTGCTGCCCACCACGCTGGCCCTGATCAGCCACGCGGTCCCCGACCACCGGGAGCGGGGCAGGTTCATCGGCCTGTGGGCGATGTCCATGCTGGCCTCGCTGGCCGTGGGGCCGCTGATCGCCGGATCGCTGCTGGAGCACGTCGGGGTGCGCTGGATCTTCCTCCTGCCCGTCCCGGTGTCCCTGGTCGTGCTGGTCGTCGCGGCCTTCCTGCTGCCCGACTCGAGGGCGCCGCACGGCCGTCGGCTCGACTGGCCCGGGCAGATCAGCGCGGCCGTGGCGGTCACCGCGGTCGTCTACGGCGTGATCGAGGGCGGCGCCGACGGCTTCGGTACGCCCCACGTGGTGGCGGCGCTGGCGCTCGGCGCCGTGGGCGCGGTCGCGTTCGTCGTCGTGGAGCGGCGCAGCGGCAGCCCGATGCTCGACCTGGCCCTGTTCCGCAGCCCCGCCTTCGCCGCCACCTCCCTGGTCGCCATGATCAGCTTCCTGGGGCTGATCGGCTTCTTCTTCGTCCTGAGCCTGTACTTCGGCCTGGTGCAGCACCTGACCACGCTGGAGGCCGGACTGCGGCTGGTCCTGGTGTCCGGGACGTCCCTGGTCGTCGGGGTCCCGGTCGGACGGCTGATGCACCGGGTCTCCGCCCGGGTCATGATCACCACCGGCCTGGTGGTGATGGCGGGGTCGCTGCTGTCGCTGACCGGCGTCGACGCCGGCACGTCCTACGGGTCGATCGCCTGGCGCCTGGTCCTGCTCGGCCTGGGCGTGGGCGCCGTTCTCACCCCGATGACGGCCTCCGCCGTCTCCTCCGTACCGCACCACCTGGCCGGCATGGCCGCCGCGGGGAACAACGCCTTCCGCCAGGTCGGCGGCGCCCTGGGCCCCGCCGTGCTCGGCGCCCTGCTGACCACCCGCGCCCTCGACGCCCTGCCCGGCCGCCTCGCCGACGCCGCGGTGCCGACGGAGGCGGGCGGCCGCGTCCTGGCCGTCGCCCGGGACCAGGGGCTCGGCGCGGTGGCCGGGCTCGACCTGGGGGCCGCGACCGAACCGGCGCTCACCGCGCTGGGCGGGTCCTTCCTGGACGGGCTGCGGCTCTGCCTGGTCGTGTCGGCCTCGCTGGCCCTGCTGGCCGCGCTGGTCTGCGCCGTCCTGCTGCGCCCGGCCGCGGCGGGCGGGCGGTCCTCTGCCGGAGCCGGGCTTCCGCCTGCCGGGGTCCCTTCCGCCGGCGGGCTCCCTTCCGCCGCCGGTGACCCGGCCCCGGTGCCGCGGACCGCCGCTGCTCCCGCCCACGCCTCCATCGGCGGCACGCCCGTTCCAGGGGCGCGGCGCACACCGTGACACCGGGCACGCCCGGGGAGACCGGGAGGGGGCGTGCCCGGGGTGGTGCGGGGCGGTCGGCTTCCCGTGCGCCACCGCGGTTCACGCGGGCCCGGGGAGTCCATCGGCTCCCGGGCTGGTGGGGAGCGAGAACCTGACCTTGGGCCGGCCCCGGGCCCCGGCGCGGTGGTAGAAGCGGATGGCGTCGGTGTTCCAGTCGGGCGTCTGCCACTGGACCTCCGTCGCGCCGCTGGCCGCCGCCGCTTCCCGCACGGCGTCGAGCAGGGCGCGCCCCCAACCCTCTCCTCGGAGCGCCTCGGTGATGAACAGACAGTCCAGGTGGACGTAGTCGGTCGCCTGCCAGGTGGAGAACTCCTGGGAGTAGGTCGCGTAGCCGGTCAGCTCACCCCCGTGGTCGACGACGAGGCACCATGCTCTCGGACGCGCCGAGAACAACACGCTCTCCAGACGGGTGGCGAGGTCGGCGGCCACGGGTTCGGCGCGCTCGAAGGCGGCGTGGAGGGCGCACAGGCGGGCTATCGCCGGTAGGTCGGCCGGGGTGGCCGGGCGGATCGCGCCGCCCGGCCGCGCCGTGTCGCTCAGCACGCGCAGGAGATGCCCGACCGCGGGGCGGTCAGGTCGTCGACGGGGCGCTGCTCGGTGCCGGCGGCCGAGTCGTAGGCGAAGCCCTCGCGTACCCAGTACTCGAAGCCGCCGAGCATTTCCTTGACCTGGTAGCCGAGGCGGGCGAAGGCCAGCGCCGCACGGGTCGCTCCGTTGCAGCCGGGGCCCCAGCAGTAGGTGACGACGGTCCGGGTCGGGTCGATCAGCCGCGGTGCGAGGTCGGCGATCTGCGCGGTGGGGATGTGGAGGGCTCCGGGGATGTGGCCCTGGTCCCAGGCGACGTCGCTGCGGGTGTCGACCACCACGATGCCGGGGGCACCGGACGCCAGGTCGGCGTGGACGTCGGAGACGTCCGCTTCGAAGGCGAGACGGGCGGCGAAGTGGGCGGCGGCCTCGGCCGGGGTGGCGGCGGGCACGCTCCGGACGGCGCCGGCGGTCTCGGCGGAAGCGGTGGCGGGCATGGGGTACCTCGCGTTCTTGCTGGTGGGGATGGGGCCGGTGCGCCGCTCCGGGTCCTCCCGGTCGGCGACGGCTCCATCCTCCGGTGCCGCAGGCCCATCCCACGAGTGGCGTGAATGCCATTGGTCGCCAAGATTCCGCCAAGGGGGGTCGAGGCGTTTCAGCGCAGTTGCTCGGCCAGTCCGACGATGATCCCCGCCGGGCCGCGGAGGTAGCAGAGCAGGTAGCTGTCCTCGAACCGGGCGATCCCGCCGAGGAGTTCGGCGCCGTGGGGGCGCAGGCGGGCGACGGTGTCCTCGATGTCGTCGACGGCGAACATGACGCGGTGGGTGCCCAGGACGTTGTGCGGCCGGTCACGCGGCCCGGCGTCGATGAGTGCGGGGCTGAGGTACCTCGCCAGCTCCAGCCGGCTGTGACCGTCCGGGGTCCGGAGCATCGCGATGTCGCAGCGGACGCCGTCGAGCCCGGTGCACCGGTCGGCGAAGGGGCCCTCGACCTGTGCCCTGCCCTCCGGCTCCAGGCCGAGTTCCTCGAAGAACGCCACGGCGGCGTCCAGGTCCTCGACCACGATGCCGACGTTGTCCATCCGCTGAATCGCCATGACGATTCCTCCGCTTCTCCTCGCGCGGCCGGTGGTGGCCGCTGACGTCCCCGGGACGGAGCCGGCGACGCGTTCTCGACATCCACGGTCCGCCGGGACCCGGCGAACCCCCGGCTCTTCCATGCTCGCCCGACGGTGCGCCGCGCGCGGGACCGGTCCGGGCGCGCGGGCCAGGACGGGGAGGGGGACGGGCGGACGGCAGCGCGGCGGGACGGTGGGAGAGGCGGTTGCGCCAGGTGCGGGAGGAGTCGAGGGGGCCGATCGGCTGAGCCGGAACGCGGGAGCGGGCGAGCGGCGGTGTCCGTGGCCTCCCGCGACCGCGGTCCGGGCGGTCCGGGGCGGCCCGGGCGGTCCGGGGCGGTCAGGGCGTCGGGGGAGCGGGGGAGTGGGAAGCCGGCCGGGTCGACTTCCCACTCCTCGGCGCCGAGAGCAGCCGGGGCCGCTCCTGCCGCGGTGCGCCGAGCACCCCCGGAAGCCGCTCAGCGAGCGGCACCTGCCGCTGGGCGGCGTACGGCCGGTGCTCAGCCGAAGCCGCGGGCGTCCTGCTTCAGCGCGGTGTCCACGGTGAGCGCGGTCGCCACGACGAGGCTGATCAGCGGGTCGGGGAGCGGGCGGTGGATCTGCAGCACGTAGTTGTCGGCCGTGGTGAACATCGTCTTCGCCAGGCCTTCCCAGGTCTTGGTGATCCGGGCGACCTCGGTGTCCGTCGCGTCGACGATGGAGAAGTTCCAGGCCCGCCAGTTCTCGGCCTTGATGGCGCCGATCTTCTGGCCGCCGACCTCCAGCGCGAAATTGATCTTGCCGATGGCGTTCTGCTGGATGATCTGGCCGACCTCCTGGCCGTCCGGACGCTGCACGATCACCCGCGACTTGATGAGCTTCGCCGGGCGGGTCAGCAGCAGCACCGGAGTGCCGTGGGCGTCACGGATCTCCAGCTTGTGGGTCAGGTACTGGTCGATGGAGAAGAGCAGGCGCACCAGCTTGCGCAGACCGCTCTGGCCGACCTGGACCACCGAGCCCAGCGTGGCGCCCTGCTGGTCGAAGACCGCGTACTCGTTGGTCAGCTCGATCAGCTTGGCCTTCTGGTTCACCACCAGAACGGGCTCGGAGAAGAGGGTGCCGCCGCCACCGAAGACGGGCCCGACGCCCGCCTGGTGCTGTACCTGGCGCTGCACCTTGGCGGCGCCGCCGGCCGGAGCGGCCGGCTGCCCGGGGAAACCGGGGGTGTTCGTGTTCTGGGACATGGCGGGCAGGCTAGGCCCAACCCTCCGCGGGGAGCCAGATCGTTTTCCACCGCCCCCGGGTCCGCCCGGGGCTTCGCGTCGCGAATTCGGCCTGCGGGCGGGGGCGTTGCGACCGGCAGCCGCTTCTCCTCGCGTCGAACGGATGTGGCCGAAGTCACATCGACGCGTCCTGTGCCGGTCCCGCCGGTGCCGACAGCAGGCCCGGATCAGCCGCTACCCGCAACGAGGCCAACGCCCGAGAGCCGACGGCTCGTCACGGCGAGCACGGTTGCAGTACCAGTGGCCGGCGGGCAACGGCGGCTCCCCGGAGCCGCGCCGGACGGGGGAACCGGGCCGGCCCTGCGACGAGGGCGGGCCCGGTCCTCGTGGCGATCAGTTCCGCCAGGAGTCCGTCAGGCCGACCCTGCCGTCGGCGGGGACGGTGGCGGTGCGGTTGGCGCCGGACTCCCAGGTGACGTTGCCGGCGGCGTCCTTGCGGACGTACTTGTACTCGAAGGAGGTGCCGGCGGGCAGGTCCAGGTCGAGCTTCCAGACCGGGTAGGCGGCGGGGTCCAGCTTGGCGCCGGCCGCCGGGGCCCAGCCGCCGAGGACGGGGAGGCTCCCGACGACGTAGACGTTCTGGCCGGGCACGGTGGTGGCGTTCACGGTGAACGAGGCGCCGGTGGCGGCCTGCTGTCCGCCGCAGGGATCGCCGGGCGCGGTGACGCCGGCCCTGACGGTGGTGCTGCCGGTGCCGAGCGTGTAGTCGGCGCCGTTGTTGTTGTCCCAGGTCCCGGAGCCGTTGTTGAAGGCGGCCGTGAGGGTGGTGGCGGATCCGAGGGCGATCGTCTTCCTCACCCAGCCGGTGCAGGCGGCGTCCATGGCGACGCCGGGCGAGGTCGTCCAGCTGCCGTTGCCGGGGCGGTAGTGGAGGTCGTAGGCGGTCCAGTTCTTGTCGGTGCTGTAGTAGACCGTGGCGGTGTTCCCGCCGGGCGTCGGGGTGACGCCCGCACCGACGTGGAGGGCGACGGCGTCGTTGGGGCCGACGGTCGCGGTGAACCTGCCGCCGGCGTCGACGGCGTAGGTGGTGCCGGTGCAGCCGGCGGTCGCGGTCGGGTCTCCGTGCTCCACGTCGCAGTAGGTGCCGGGCGGCAGCGAGGTCTGGAACGTCCGGGTGATCGGTCCGCCGCCCCGGTTGAGGGCGACGTAGGCCTTGTCCCCGCGCCCGAAGCCGATGGCGTTGCCGCCGTCGTCCCACCAGTCGGTGACCGGGGTGTCCCCGGCGGCGTTGCGGAAAGCGACCATGTTCGCGATCTGGGGCCAGGCGTGCTGGCATTTCCAGCCGTCGCGGTAGCACGAGTCGACGGTCCCGCCGTCGGGGGCGCCGGCATCCCGGTCGGAGAACTCGTAGCCGGAGTGCACGGACGGGGTGCCGTAGGGGTGGGCCAGCATGAAGACCTGGGCGAGGGTGTAGGCGGCCCCGTCCTTGTAGTTGAGGCCGGAGCCGTTGCGTTCGGTGTCGTGGTTGGTGACCATCACGCCGGCCTTCGCGGAGGGCATGTAGCCCCAGGCCTCGCCGAAGTTCTTCAGGTAGGAGAGCTTGTCGGTGGTGAAGATCCGCTTCAGGTCGGTGGTGTAGCGGAACTCCTGCACGTCGCCGGTTGCGAGGTACTCGGTGGGGGAGACGGCCTCGTTGGCGCCGTGGACGGCCTCCTGTACCCAGTAGACGTTCGGCTTGGTGAGTTTGGCGCGGATGGCCGAGAGGTCGGTGGCCGCGATGTGCTTGACGGCGTCCATGCGGAAGCCGTCGGCGCCCAGCGAGATCAGGTCGTTCAGGTAGCCGGCGATCCGGCCGCGGACGTAGTCGCTGCCGGTGTTCAGGTCCGCCAGGGAGGGGTTGCCGGTGTCCCCGAGCTCGCACTCCTGGATGTTGTAACGGTCGGCGTAGTTGCTGCCGATCGGGCGGCGGCAGCCGTGGAAGTCCTGGTCCTGGTAGAGGCCGGGGTAGTTGTACTTGGTGTACTGGGTGTCTCCGGTGCCGGTGCCGGAACCCGAGGTCATGTGGTTGACGACCGTGTCGACGATGACGCCGACGCCCGCGGAGTGACAGGTGTCCACCATCTGCCGGAAGGCCGTGCGGTCGCCGAGGGGCCCGGCGATCCGGTAGCTCACCGGCTGGTAGGCGGCCCACCAGGCGCCGCCCCGGATCCGCTCCTGCGGCGGCGACACCTGGACGAAGCCGTAGCCCTTGGGGCCGAGCGTGCGGCTGCACTCCCGGGCGATCGAGTCGAAGTTCCATTCGAACAGGACGGCGGTGACCTTCTTGCCGTTCGAGCCCGTCGGCACGGCGGACGCCGACTGGGCGGGAGTCGCGAGGGTGGTGGCCAGACCCAGGGTCAGGCCGAGCCCTGTCAGTGCCGCGACCGCGCGGCGCTGCGTCCGCCGCCTCGTGGCGGCGGCCAACCGGACCGTACTCATGCGCTCTCCTTCGGGTGGGGGGCGGCTCCCGACGTGGGGTGCGCGGGAACCGGAAGGGGGCCGGGCGGGCATCCGGGATCGACCGGATGAAACACGACTGAAAGATTTCTGAAACCTTTCAGCCGGGTGGCAACCCTAGGTGGGTGGGCAGCGGCCGTCAATGCCGCAGGATCGATCAACTCATGGCGTTTCGAAGGAAATTGGGCCGTGTGCCGCCGTCTCGGCCGGGCGCGGCGCGGAACGGACCGGGGCCGGCGGCCCAACCGGTGGCGGATCGGCGGCCCGGACCGGGGGAGGTGGGGATCGATGCGTCACGGCATGGTGGGCAGCCCGACGGAGGTGCCCTACTCTCGGTAGCCATGACCACGGCGCGACTTTCGGACATCGCGGCGCAGGCGGGGGTGAGCGAGGCCACCGTCTCCCGCGTGCTCAACGGGAAGGCGAACGTTTCCGCCGCCACCCGGCAGACCGTGCTGGCGGCGCTCGACGTGCTCGGTTACGAGCGGCCGGCCCGTCTGCGTCGGCGCAGCGCCGGGCTGATCGGTCTGATCACGCCGGAACTGAGCAACCCGATCTTCCCCGCGCTGGCCCAGGTGATCGAGCAGGTGCTCGGCCGGCACGGCTTCACGCCGGTGCTGTGCACCCAGACGCCGGGCGGGTCCACCGAGGACGAACTCGTCGACATGCTGGTCGGCCGGGGCGTGGCGGGCATCGTCTTCGTCTCCGGGCTGCACGCCGACACCACCGCCGACCACGACCGCTACAACCGGCTCCGCCGCCGTCAGGTGCCGTTCGTCCTCGTCAACGGTCACAGCGACCGCGTCGAGGCCTCCTGCATCTCCCTCGACGACCGCGCGGCCATGCGCATGGCCGTCCGGCACCTGGCCGACCTGGGCCACCGGAGGATCGGACTCGCCATCGGGCAGAAGCGTTTCGTCCCCGCCGTCCGCAAGATCGAGGGCTTCGTCACCGCCGTCCACGACATCGTCGGCATGATGAGGGAGGAGGCGGCCCACCTCGTCCACCAGACCCTGTTCAGCGTGGAGGGGGGACATGCCGCCGCGGGCGTGCTCCTCGGCAGGGGCTGCACCGCGATCGCCTGCGGCAGCGACATGATGGCGCTCGGTGCCATTCGCGCAGTGCGGCAACGGGGCCTGTCGGTTCCGCGGGACGTGTCGGTGGTCGGCTTCGACGACTCGCCGCTGATCGCCTTCACCGAGCCGCCGCTGACCACGATCCGCCAGCCGGTCGAGGCGATGGCGACCGCGGCCGCCGATGCCCTCCTCGAGGAGATCAGGGGCAATCCGGCCCCACCGGGGGAGTTCGTGTTCCAGCCGGAGCTGGTGATGCGCGGCTCCACCGCGACCTTCCGCGGTCCGTCCTGACCTCTGCCGGAGCCTCCCGACACGACCCCCGGCGTGCGTCAGCCGGTCTGCCACCAGCAGGTGCTGTCGGCCGGGAGCAGGACGTCGCCGGCCTCCCCGACCGTCGGCGGTTCGGCGGAGGAGAGCAGCAGGGGGCCGAGCCCGTCACCGGCGACGCGCGCCGGCCCTCCGGTGGTGTTGACGGTGCAGACCAGCGCGACCCCCTCCCGCTCGCGGCGGAAGGCGAGGACCCCGGGAGCCGGGTCCAGCCATTGGAGCGAACGCCCCGCGCCCAGGGCCGGATGGGGCCGCCGCACGTGCAGCGCACGGCGGTACAGCTCCAGGACGGACCGCGGATCGCCACGGACGCGTACGGCCGACCGGTCCCGTGGGGCACGCGCTCGACGCGACCTCACAGGACGCTCGTGCGCGGTGACCCCGATGCTTCCATTCGACTCCGAGTGCTGCAAGAGCTTGCTGAAAGTTTCTGAATGCCCTTGCCGCGCGGGCCGATCGGCTGTTTGACTCTCGATCAGTTGCACGCAGTCGACAGTCGGTCCGCTGGATGGTCCGGCAGATCCGGGGAGTGTTGTGGCGAAGCAGGCGGCAATGGCCGGGCCCGGCGTGGAGAGCGACGACGGGGGTTTTCGACTCCTGTCACCGGAAGGGACGTCGTACCGCGTCGACATCACCGACGGAGTGCTCGCGTCGGCCAACCCGCTACTGGCGGAGTACTGCGAGGGGCGCCGGGTGGTCGCCTTCCTCGGCCCCACCGTCGACCGGCTCTACGGCCGGCAGGTGCGCCGCTACCTGGCGGCCCGCCTCGTGCCGGGCACCTGGAGCGTGGTGACGATCGGCGGCGGTGAGGCGCAGAAGACCATGGAGTCGGTCGAGAGGATCTGTGCCGAGGCCAAGGCCGCGGGGCTGGACCGGCGAGGCGTGATGATCGCCGTCGGAGGCGGCGTCACCTGCGACACGGTGGGCTTCGCGGCGGCCGTCTACTGCCGGGGCGTGCGCTACATCAAGGTCAACACCACCCTGGTGGGCCAGGTGGACGTCGGCGTCGGCGTCAAGACCGGGGTCAACGCCCTCGGTACCAAGAACATGCTGGGGGCGTACCATCCGGCGCACGCGTCGATCAACGATCCGGCGTTCCTGCGGACGCTGCCGGAGCGTCAGATCCGCTGCGGCATGGGGGAGATCGCCAAGATGGCGATCATCAGGGACGCCCGGCTGTTCCGCGCGCTGGAGGAGTTCCCCGAGGTCTTCAGGCAGCCCTGCCCGGCGCCCGCCCGGCCGACCGCCCGCGCCGGCGGGTGGAGCGTCGAGGACCACGTGCTGCGCACGTCCATGGCGCTGATGCTGGAGGAGCTGTGCCCGAACCTTCGGGAGCACGACCTGGCACGGCTCGTCGACTTCGGGCACACCTTCGGGCCGCTGATCGAGACGGCCAGTGACTACCGGATCGCCCACGGCGAGTCGGTGGCCATCGACATGGCGCTCTCCGCCGAACTCGCCCGGGTGCTCGGCCTGATCACCGCCGAGGACTGCGAGCGCGTCGTCCGGCTGATCTCCGCCCTCGGCCTCCCCGTCCACGATCCGCGGACCTGCACGCCCGAACTGATGGAACGGGCCCTGCGGGCGTCCTGGGAGCGCCGCGGGCGCCGGCTGCACCTCGTGGTGCCCGACGGGATCGGCTCGGCCGTCTTCGTCGACGACCTGGAGGACGTCCCGGCCGCCGCACTGGAGGAGGCCCTGGACGCCCTGGCCGTCCGACCGACAGCGCTGCCCGGCCCGTTCGCCGCCGCCCGTTGAGGGCGGCCGCAGGAGTCCGCACCCGCCCCAGCCGACAGGAGCCCCCGACATGAGTACCGCCGAACCGCCACCGGCCCGCGCCGTGTCCCGCAGCAGGGTGTCCAACCTGCACGACGGACTCCTGCGCGGGGTGTCCGCCGACCACGGCGGAACCGGCACGATCCTCGCCCACCGGGCCTACCGGCGCGAGGGTGCCCCGGCTCCCGTCGCGTTCATCGATCTGGTGGTGCTGCCCCCGGACACCTCCATCGGCCGGCACCGGCACGCCGACGACGAGGAGACGTACGTGATCCTGGACGGCCGGGGCCTGATGACGCTGGACGGTGAGGAGTTCGAGGTCCGGGCGGGGGACGTCATCCCCAACCGCGCGTACGGCGAGCACGGCCTCGCCAACGTCTCCGAGGGGGACCTCCGGTTGCTGGTCTTCGAGATCGGTCCGCTGGGCGGCGCGGAGTGACCGGCCTCCGCCAGCTCGAACTGCTGGCCCGCGAGGCCGCCCACCTCTCGCCGGGTGCCTCGGAGGAGTCCGCGGCCGGCCGCCGGGTCTTCGTGGAGGGCAGCGGTGCCGTCCTCACCGACCTGGACGGCAACCAGTACATCGACCTCGCCGCCGGGACCCTCACCCAGTCACTGGGCCACTGCCACCCCGAGGTGGTCGCCGCGCTCACCGAGCAGGCCGGCCGGCTGTGGAACGTCCACGACGCCGCCACCGCGGGCCGGGCCGACCTGTGCGAGCTGCTCGCCCGCCTGCTGCCCGAACGACTCGACACCTACGGCTTCTTCTCCACCGGCGCCGAGGTCGTCGAAGCGGCCCTGCGCGCCGTCCAGGCCGTCGCCGAGCCCGGCCGCAACCGGATCGGCGCGCTGCGCCACGGCTTCCACGGCAAGACCCAGGGCGCCCGGATGCTGGTGCACTGGGACATCGGCAACCAGGCCCACGCGGGCAACAGCATCCTCGGCTACTCGCCCTACTGCTACCGCTGCCCGCTCGAACTGGAGTACCCGTCCTGCGACGTGCGCTGCGCCTCACTGGTGCGGCGGCACATCACCGAGAAGGCCAACGTGGCCGCGCTGGTCTTCGAGCCGGTGCTCGGCGCGGCCGGTGTCATCGTGCCGCCTCCCGGCTACTGGGACCGGATCGCCGACAGCGCCCGGCAGAACGGAGTGCTGCTGGTCGCCGACGAGGTGCTCACCGGCGGCGGACGCACCGGGAACTTCCTGGCCAGCACCGGCTTCGGCATCGAACCGGACCTGGTGGCCCTCTCCAAGGGCATGGCCTCGGGCTTCCCCTTCGCCGTGCTGGCCGGCCGCCAGGAGGTGCTGCGCCACCCGAGCGCGGCCAGGGCCGGCTCCACCGCGTCCACGTACGCGAACAACCCGCTGGGCATCGCGGCGGCGAAGGCCACCCTCCAGGTCGTGGCGCGCGACACCCTGGTCGAGCAGGTCCGCGCGCTCGGCGAGCTGCTCGACGACCGGCTCGCCGAGTTGAAGTCCCGCTTCGAGGTCCTCGGCGACGTCCGCGGCCTGGGACTCCTGCACGGGCTGGAGTTCGTCCGCAGCAGGGAGAGCAGGGAGCCCGCCCCCGAGACCGCCCGCGCCGTCTACCTGGCAGCCCTGGACCTCGGACTGCGCACCTCGCTCGGCGGCCACGTCATCCGGCTGGCGCCGCCGTTCACCATCGACCGGGCCCTCCTGGAAGAGGGCGTCACCCTCCTCGGGCGGGCCCTGGAGCAGGTCACGGAGGCCGGCCGGTGATCATCGCGGAGAACCTGGTCAAGGAGTTCAAGGTCTACGAGCGCAGACCCGGCCTGCTGGGCAGCCTCGGCACGCTGTTCAGCCGGAAGCACCACCTCGTGCGCGCCGTCTCGGGGGTCTCCTTCAGGATCCCGCCCGGTGCCAGGGCCGCCTACATCGGTGCCAACGGCGCGGGCAAGTCCACCACCGTCAAGATGCTGACCGGCGTCATGACCCCGACCTCCGGCCGTTGTCTGGTGGCCGGGCTGGAACCGTACCGGGAGCGCCGGCGCAACGCCGCCAACATCGGTGTCGTGTTCGGCCAGCGCAGCCAGCTCTGGTGGGACCTGCCGGTGGCCGACTCCTTCCGGATCCTGCGCCGCATCCACGAGGTCCCCGACCCGGTCTACCGGCGCAACATGGCCCTCTACCGCGAACTGCTCGACCTCGACTCCCTCGGCACCACCCCGGTGCGCCAGCTGAGCCTCGGGCAGCGGATGCGCGCGGAAGTGGCCGCGAGCCTGCTGCACGACCCCGCGGTGGTCTTCCTGGACGAGCCGACGGTCGGTCTCGACCTGGTGCTGAAGGAGGCCGTCCGTGAACTGGTCAACCGCGTCAACGTGGAACTCGGCACGACCGTCATGCTCACCAGCCACGACATCGGCGACATCACGTCGATCTGCGACCAGGTCCTGGTGGTCAACCGGGGCGAGGTGGTGCACCAGGGCACCGTCCACGAACTGCTGCGGGCCACCGACACCCGGGCGGTCGTCTTCGAGCACCAGGGTTGGCCGGCCCCGGCCCAGGCGATCGCCCTGATCGAGGACCGGCTGCCCGGTGCGACCGCGCGACAGGTCGAGGACGGACGGATCAGGGTGGAGTACCCGGCCCGGCGGTCCTCCGCCCGGGAGGTGATGGCCTTCCTCCTGGAGCACTTCGACCTGACCGACTGCGTCGCCCCGGAGCCGGACCTCGAAACGGTGCTCCGACGGATCTACACCGGCCGGCCCGAGCCCGTGGAGGTGGCACCGTGACGGGCGTCGGCGCGCTGCGCCGCTACACCCCGTTCGCCTCCGCGAGCCTCCAGGGCCTCCTGCGGTACCGCTCCACCTTCCTCGTCAACGCCGTCACCGCGACCGCCGCCGTCGGCCTCCAGGTCTTCCTCTGGCGCGCGGTCTACGCCGGTCGGAGCGGCGCGCCGCCCGGCGGGTACCACCTGTCCGAGCTGACCACGTACGTGCTGCTGGCGCAGATGCTGGCACTGCTCCAGGCCAGCCGGGTGGACGAGGAGGTGGCCGGGGAGGTCCAGCGCGGGGACATCGCGGTCTCGCTGCTGCGCCCGGTCAACCACCCGCTGGCCCGGTTCGCGGCGGGCCTGCCGGTCTCGCTGGCCAACGCCGGCGCGGTCGCCCTCCCGGTGGTGCTCCTGTACGCGCTGCTGCTCCCGCTGTCCGCGCCGACCTGGGCGGGCGTGGTGCTGTTCGCGCTGTCCACCGGGCTCTCGGTGGTGATCGGGTTCGGCGTGAACCTGCTGGTCGGCCTGGCCGGATTCGTCACGACCAACATCTGGGGCGTGCGGATCGTCAAGGACAGCGTGGTCGCGTTCTTCGCCGGCCAGGTCGTGCCGCTCGCCCTGATGCCGGGGCCGCTGGCGGCCGTCGCGCGGGTGCTGCCGTTCCAGGGACTGGTCGACGGCCCGCTGCGGCTGCTGCTCGGCCACTACCGGGGGCCCGCCGAAGCCGCCGGGATCCTGGCGCTCCAGGCCGGCTGGGCCGCGGTGCTGGTCGCTCTGGCCGCCCTCGCCTGGCGAGGTGCCGTCCGCCGGGTGGAGGTGCTGGGCGGATGAGCCCCGCCGCGACCGCAGCCCGCTACGCCCGGCTGACCTGGCACCTGAGCGCGGTCAGCCTGCACCGGCTGACCGAGTACCGGATGGACTTCGTCCTCGGCGCGGGCGGCCTGCTGCTGCGCGTGGGCGGTCAGCTCGCCGTGGTCGGGATGGTGTTCCGGCAGGTCCCGGAGATCGCCGGGTGGAACTTCCACCAGGTGCTGTTCCTGCTGGGCTTCTCGTTGCTGCCGCGAGGCCTCGACCGGCTGTTCACCGACCAGTTGTGGATACTGGCCCGGCGGCTGGTGCAGTCCGGCGAGTTCCACCGCTACCTGATCCGACCGGTCCACCCGCTGTTCGCGCTGCTGTCCGAGCGCTTCCTGTACCCGGACGGCTTCGGTGAACTGGTCACCGGTGCGGCCGTCACCTGGTACGCCGCCGATCAGCTCGACCTCGGGGCGGACGCCGGCCGACTGCTGCTGGTCCCGCTGCTGGTGCTGTGCGGCGCGCTGATCCTCGCCTCGATCAAGACCGCGTTCGCCGCCCTGTCCTTCTGGACCACCAACAGCTTCCCGGCCCTGTACGCGGCCAACCAACTGGGCGACTACTCCGGTTACCCCCTCGACCTGTACCACCCGTCCCTGCGGTGGCTGCTCACCTGGCTGCTGCCCTACGCCTTCACCGCCTACGCCCCCGCGTCCTTCCTGCTCTTCGGCCGGACGGACCTGCTGCTCTGGCTTCCGGTGGTGACCGCCGCCCTGGTGGCACTCGCCCTGCTGGTGTGGCACCGGGGCGTCGACCGCTACGAGATGACCGGGAGCTGAACATGGACACCCTGCTGCTCGGCGGCATTCCGCGGGCCACGGTCGAACTCCTGCGTCGAGCCCCCTGGATCGACGAGGCCGGCCGCCGTGCCGAACAGTTCGAACTCGTCGACCAGGCCACGCTGGAGACCGTCCGCCTGCTGATCGTCGCCCCCGCCGGCGAGCGTTCCGGCCGCTGGTTCGTCCCCGTCATGGACGACGACCCGGGCCGCGCCGCCGACCGCACCACCGAGTACGACCGGCTGATCGTCCGGGCCCTACGGGAGGGACTGCGCCTGCCCACCCTCCGGGGCAACCTGATCGAGTTCCGCGGCGACCCCGGCGAGTTCCGCGGGCGACTGCCGTTCGACCCCGGCTGGTCCTCCAACGCCCTCTCCCTGCTCGACCTCGACGGGACGGCGCACGCCCACAAGACGTACCGGAGGGTCGGAGTCGGGACCCGCGAGCCCGAACTGCTGCGGCTGATGGCGGCCGGCGGCCGGACGCAGCAGCCGGCCGGCGACTACGCCTACGTCGAGGCCGCCACCGGCCGGCGGGAGCCGCTCGGCGTGCTCTACCGCTACGCCGACGGGGAGGGGCTGAACGTCCCGCTGAGCGCCGGCATCCGGGCCATGTGGCCACTGCTGCACGCCGGGGCCGACCCGGAGGCCGCCGTCACCGAATCCCTGCGGACGCTGGCCGCGCCGCTGCGCGAGGCAGGCCGGTTCCTGGCGGAGTTCCACCGCGAGCTGGCCGAACGGCTCGGCCCGCACCCGGAGTTCCCCGGGGGCGCGTTCCTGGCCGAGACCGCCGGACGGGCGGACGTGCTGCGCCCGCTGATCCTCGACGACGACCGTTTCCCCGAGGGCGTCCGGCAGGCCGCCGTCGCCGGCCTCGACCGCGAGCTGGCCCGGGTCGCCGCCCTGCCCGCGCAGCCCTGGCCGGCCGGCCCGTGCCACGGGGACCTGCACCTGTCCCATCTGCTGCGCCGAGAACTCCCGGACCACAGCTGGGAGTTGTGCGTCATCGACCTCTCCACGCCGCACGTCGACCCGGCCGACCCGGGCACCGCGCAGTCGCCGTGGCAGGACCTGGCCGCCCTGCGACGCGGCCTGGAGATCTTCACCGCCGACGAACTCGCCGACCACGCGGCCCGCGCGCTCGACAGGGACGCCGAGGACGTCTGCCGCACGGCGCTGCTGCTCGCCACCGGCGCGGAACCCGACACCCCCGGCTGGACGCCGGGCCGCGTCGCCGAGCTGACCCGGCTGGGGACGGCGGCCAGGCTGTGGGCGGAGCGGACCGGCGACCTGCTGGTCAGCGGCGGCCGACCGCCGGCCGGGCACCCCGCCTGGCGGCTGCTGAGACTGCGCCGGCTGCTCCACGAACTCGACCACGCGTACGCCCACGACCGCGCCTACCACGCGGCGATCAACCTTCGGCACGCCGTGGAGGCCGCGGGCCTGCCGGCCGCCGGGGCGGAGGACTGACACCCGTGCACATCATCGAGACCTACTTCGAGTGCGGCGGTTTCGACCACCGCCTCATCCAGGGCGGCACCTCCGTCTACCTCTGGAACCTCTCCAAGGCCCTGGCCGGCCAGGGCCACCGCGTCTCCATCGTCACCCCGGCCCACGGCCGACTGGACGACCTGCGCCGCTTCCACGACCTGGAGACGCTCGACTACCGGGACGACTACGAGCTGCCGGTCGTCCTCGACCCGCAGACCTGGGGCGAGCGCTTCCCGGCCGAGGTGCGGATCCCGCTGACCACCACCGCGCACCTGCTGCGCCTGGACGGCGTGGACCTCTACTTCCTCTCCAACCAGCTGCTCGACGAGCTGCCCGACCGGTTCTACCCGCCCTACCAGACCAAGGGGAAGGACCTGGTCTTCTTCAAACCGCTGGCCTACCAGGTGGACGCGATCCGCTTCGTCCGTGAGCGGTTCGCCGGGGAGAAGGCCGTCCTGCACGCCCACGAGCCGTACTACCACTACCTGATGCCCGCCGCGTTCCGCCACGACCCGGGCAAACTCGTCGTCGCAACCGTGCAGAGCAACATGCCCATCACCAAGAAGGTCTACCGACCGAAGGTGGAACGGCTGCTCGCCTTCCTCGGGGCCGGGACCGAGCTGCCCCCGGAGGACGCCGACCCGCCGCTCGCCGAGCACGACGCCGTCATGAGCGGCTACCAGCAACTGACCCACCTGCACTACGAGTACGGCCCCGGGCACGTCCGGGTGTACGACCTGGTGGCCGACCACGCCGACCTGGTCGACTTCCTCTCGCCCGGTCACCTGGAGTTCTACACCGGCTTCGCCGACACGCCCTTCGAGCAGGTCTTCACCAGGCTGCCGGTCCACGAGACGGTCCGCCGCAACGCCCACAAGAGCTTCGTCGGCGGCTGCGCCGTCGGCGACGCCTGGACCACCGGTGAACCGCCCGCCGCCGACCGGGCGAGGGTGCTGGGCGGGCTCGGCCTCGACCCCGAACTGCCGACCTTCTTCCACAACGCGCGCTACGCGGTGAACCACAAGGGGCAGGTGGAGCTGTTCCGGGCCGTCGACCGGGTGCTGGACGAGGGCCTGGCCGCCAACTTCGTGCTGCGCTGCATCAGCGACTCCGGGATCGACGACCCGTACGTCCACGACGTGGTCCGCCGGCACGAGGGCCGCGTCCACCTGGAGTGGCAGCGGGTCGACGAACGCCGGATCGTCGAGTACGCGGCGTCCTCGGACTTCTGCCTCTTCCCGTCCAAGTTCGAGATGGACACCTTCCTGATCGCCCAGGGCGAGGCGATGGCCGCGGGCGCGGTGCCGATCGCCACCGCCCAGCGGGGCACGGCGCACTTCGGGCACGTCGCCGACCCGTCGGCGGGACCCGACGCCGAACGGGCCACCGGCTTCGCCGTCAACCGCTCGTTCGCGGAGGACGACCCGCTGCTCGCCGACGCCCTCGCCCGGTGCATCTACCGAGCCGCCGCGCTGCTGCGCGAACAGCCCGACGAGTACCGCCGACTGCGCGCCAACGCGATCGCCAACGCCCGCCAGTTCACCTGGCAGCGCGCCGCGGAACTCCACGTGGCGGCCTTCACCCCGCTGTGGGAGGGCCGCCGACCCGAACCGGACGTGGAACTGGCGCTCCGGCACGGCTGGTTCGACCTGCTGCCGGACGAGGCCTACGAACAGCACCGCGCCGCGGTGGCGGAAGCCGCCGCCCGGCTGGGGGACGCCGAGGCCCACCGGCGCTGCCGGGAACCCGACCCGGCGACCGACCGCGCGCTGTTCGAAACCGCCTGGGCCCGCGCCGACTTCACCCGCTGCGAGCGGACCGCCGACAGCGACCCGGAACTGCGGGCCAGGCTGGACGGCCGCTGCACCGTCGAGGACGGAAGGATCGTCTACCGGCTGCCGCACGCCGAGCGGGTCGAGCTGGTGTGGCTCGCACCGGCCGAACCGGGCCGTCGCCGCCAGGTCACCGTACGGCGGCTCGACCGCCGCGGAAGCGAGTTCACCGGCCCCCTGCCCCCCGTCGGCGAGGAGCTCCACCTGCTGCTCACCCTCACGACCGGTCGCGCGACCTGGGACGTGGTGCGTCATGGCTGACCCGGTGCGCGCCGTCCTGCTGGCAGGCGGCGAGGGCCGCCGGATGGGCAGGCTCGGGCAGGGCAGGCTCAAGCCGCTGGTGCCCTTCGGCGGTGCCTGCCGGCTGATCGACTTCTCGCTCGCCAACGCCGCCGCCTCCGGACTCGGCGAGGTGCTCCTGCTCTCCCAGTACGAGGAGAAGCAGCTGATGGACGACCTGTACCGGACGTGGTGGCGCCCCGGCTTCCGGGTCCACTTCGGCCCCTACGACGAGGTGTACCGCGAGGGCGGCGCGGGTGAGCCCGTCCGGCCCGCCGGCCCGCCGGAGCGGGGCACCGCGGACGCCCTGATCCGCAAGGCCCGCTACGTCTTCCGCCCCGGGACCTCCGAGGTGCTCGTCCTGCACGCGGACCACGTCTACCGCTTCGACTACCGCCCGCTGATCGCTCGGCACCGCCGCTCCGGCGCCGCCCTGACCATGGCCTACCAGCGGATCGAACGCCGCTTCGTGCACCTGTTCGGCATGGTCGAGTTCGACGCGACCGGGCAGCTGACGGCGTTCGTCGAGAAACCCGCCGAGCCGACCGGCGACCTGGTCTTCGCCGCCTTCTGCGTCTTCGACGCGGCCGTGCTCCACCGCTACCTGGAACAGCTGGACGGCACCGGCTGGCAGCACGACATCAGCCGGGACGTCATCCCCGCCATGCTGGCCGGCGGCGAGCGCATCCTCGGGTACGAGGTCCCCGGCCACTGGGAGGACATCGGCACGCCCGACCGCTACCACCTCGCCCACCTGGCCATGGTGGGGAGGAACCCGGCGCTGACCCTCGACCGGCTGCCGCACACCGTCCGACCGGCCACGGCGCGCAGGCTGGTCGCGGACGCGCCCGGCATCGAACGCAGCGTGGTGCCCGCGGACCTGGTCAACCACGGCCGGATCGAGCGGAGCGTCGCCTTCCCGGGTGTCCGGATCGGCGCCGGCGCGGTGGTGCGCCGCAGCGTCCTGCTGCCCGGGGCGAGCGTCGACGCCGGGGCCGAGATCGACTCGGCGATCGTCCTGGAGGACGGCGTCGTGCAACGACTGGACCACGCCCGAGGAGGGGCCAGTGTCCGAAGAGGAGGGGCGAGTGTCTGAATCCGCCTTCACCGTCGCCGACCTCGGCGGCACCACCCTGCGGATAGCCCGCTACGGCACGGACACGGATGCCGTCACCGACGTCCTCCGCACCCCGACCGAGGGCATCGACCGGCATCCCGGCGCGCCGGTGCCCGAACTCCAGGCCCGGGTCGTCGAGCAGCTGACGGAGCTGGCCGGCCGGGCGGTGGAGCGTCACCGCAGCAGCGCCCTGGCGCTGGCCTTCGCGGGCCCGGTCACGGCCGACGGCCGGGTGACGGCCGCACCCACCGTCTGGGGCGGCCGCGGCGAACCGCTGCCGCTGCGCCTGCTGCTGGAGGAGCGGCTCGGCCTGCCGGTGGTCGTGGTCAACGACCTGACGGCCGCGGTCTGGCGGTACGTCGCCACCGAGGGCGAGCAGCCGTTCTGCCTCATCACGGTGAGCTCCGGGATCGGCGGCAAGGTCTACCGGGCCGGGGAGGTGCTGCTCGACGCCGAGGGCCACGGCGGCGAATTCGGCCACTGGACCTGCGACCCCGCGCCGCAGGCACCGCGCTGCGACTGCGGTGGACGCGGCCACCTCGGCGCCATCGCCTCGGGCCGCGGCATGCAGAGTGCCGCACGCCGTGCGGCCCTTGCCGACCCGGACGGCTACGCCCGTTCCCGGCTCGCCCAGGGTGCTCCCGATCCCTCGCGGCTCGACAACCGAACCCTGGTCGCCGCGATCCGCGCCGGCGACGAGTTCGCGACGGCGGTGCTGCGCGGCGGCCTCGCCCATCTGGCCTCCGCGATCACCTCGCTGTTCACCTCGATCGGCGTGCGCCGGTACGTCCTGGTGGGCGGCTTCGCACTGGCCGTCGGCGCCCGGTACGCCGAACTGCTCACCGAGGAGCTGCAACGGCTGGGCTGCTTCGGCCTGAGCGCCGAGCAGATCGGCACGATGGTCGCCCTCGGCGAGCCGGACGACGACCACGGGCTGATCGGGGCCGGCCGGCTGCTCGTCGCCCGCAGGACGGTCCGACAGGCGGTGACCGTCCGGTGACCCGCACCCTGATCGTCGGCAGCGGGTTCGTCGGACGGGCCGTCGCGGCCCGGCTGGCCGCCACGGGCGACGACCCCGTGCTCGCCTCCCGCCACCGGCCGACCGCCCCACCGGTGCCCTGGACCGCACTGGACGCGGCGGACCCGGAGTCCTGCGCCCGGGCCGTCGACCGGGTCCGCCCGGACCGCCTGGTGCTGGTGCACGGCCCCTCCGACGTCACCTGGTGCGAGGCCAACCCCGGGCGCGCCGTGGAACTGCACACGGCTGCCGCCGCCAACCTCGCGGCCGCCGCGCCGCACTGCCGGACGGTGCTGATCTCCACCGACAACGTCTTCGACGGCAGCACGCCCGCCAACGACGAGAACACGCCCACCGCCCCCGCCAACGCCTACGGCCGGGCCAAGGCGGAGGCGGAGCGGATCATCGGCCGGCTCCCCGACGCCACCGTGCTGAGGGTGAGCCTGATCTACGGCTGGGAGCCGACCGGCACGGAGAAGTGGCTCAACTTCTTCTCCGCCTGCGTCCACGGCCTGCGCCGGGGCGAGCCGGTCGAAGCCCCGGACGACCAGTGGACGACACCCGTCCTGGTCGAGGACGTCGCCGCCGTGACCGCCGCGGTGCTGACCGGCGGGGCGCCCCGGCTGCTGCACCTGGGAGGCCCGGAACGGACCTCGCGGGCGGCCTGGGCGGAGGTCGTCGCCGACGGGCTCGGCGTGCCGCGCTCGCTGGTGCGCCGGGTTCCGAAGGCCGCCGGCCGGTACGCCAGCCGCCCCGCCAACACCTGCCTGACCAGCGACCGGCTGGACGGCTTCCTCGCCCGGCACGGACTGCGGGTGCGCGGAGTCACCGAGGGCGTCCGCGCACTGTTGGAGGCCGCCCCGTGATCCGCACCCTCCGGTCCCGCGAGGTCTACCGCAACCCGTGGATGACGGTCCGCGAGGACGACATCGAGCGGGCCGACGGCAGCACCGGGCTGTACGGGGTGGTCGACAAGGCCGACTACGCGCTGGTGATCCCCCGCCAGGACGGCCGGGTCCATCTCGTCGAGCAGTACCGCTACCCGGCCGGCGGCCGGTACTGGGAGTTCCCCCAGGGCTCCTGGCCCGCGGGGCACCACGGCGAGGACCCGGTCGGGCTCGCCCGCGCCGAACTCCGCGAGGAGACCGGTCTGCGGGCCGGTCCGATGACGTACCTGGGCCGGCTGCACGTGGCGTACGGCTACTCCAGCCAGGGCTGCCACGTCTTCCTGGCGGAGCAGCTGGAGCCGGGGGAGCCGGAGCGGGAGGTCTCCGAGGCCGACATGGTCCAGCGCTGGGCCGACCCGGACGAATGGCGCGGCCTCGTCCGGGCCGGACGGATCACCGACGCCGCCACCCTGGCCGCCCACGCCCTGCTCACGCTGCACGCCTCCGGCGCGGTCTGAGAACGACGACAGAGAGGACCCGACGGTGCACATCGTCAAATTCGCCTTCGAGAGCGTGGGCTTCGACGTCCGACTCATGCGCGGCGGCCTCGCCTCGCTGGTGTGGAACCTCGCCCGCGAGTTCGCCGACCAGGGGCACCGGGTCTCGGTGATCACGCCGGCGCACGGCTGCCTCGACCACCTGCGGGCGCACTACGAGCTGACGGAACTGGAGTACGCCGACCGTCACACCGTGCCGCTCGTCCTGGACCGCGACGTGTGGGCCGGGCACCCCGCGGAGCTCGAACTGCCGCTCACCACCCGCGCCCACCTGCTCCGGTACGAGGGCGTCGACATCTACTTCCTGTCCGACGAGTACCTCGACCTGCTCCCCGAACGCATCTACCCCGCCCGCGTGAGCGAGGGCCGGGACCTGGCCTTCTTCAAGCCACTGGTGTTCCAGGTCTCCGGCCTGCGGTTCCTGCGCACCGGCCTCGACCTGGGCGCGGAACCCGCGGTGGTGCAGGCCTACGAGCCGTACTACCACTACCTGCTGCCGCCGGTGCTGCGCGAGGACCCGCGCTTCCTGGTGGTCAGCACGCTGGCCAGCAACATGCCGATCAACCAGCAGGTCCACCGCCCCCAGCTGGAGAGACTGCTGGAGCTGTTCGGGACGGACGTCGACCTGGACGCGCTCGCCGACCCGCCCGCCCGCGGTGCGCTGGCCGCAGCCATGGCCGCCGCCCTGCCGAGCACGCACCTGGCCGACCGCCCGGCGGCGGACGGCATCGGGTACTTCGCCCTGATCGCGGCCACCTGCGACCTGTTGGACTTCCTCACGCCCGGCCAGCTCGACTTCTACTCCGCCTTCCGGGACACGCCCTTCGAGCGCGCCTTCCAGGACCTGACCGTCGCGCGGATCGTCCGGCGGTCGGCGGCCCGGCAGTTCGTGGGCGGCTGCGCGGTCCCCGACGGCTGGCTGGCCCGTGACCCGGCCGGGGTCGACCGGGCGGACGTGCTCACTGCCCTGGGCCTGGACCCGGCGAAGCCGACCTTCTACCACGTGGCGCGCTTCTCCGTGCACCACAAGGGCCAGACCGAGCTGTTCCGCGCGATCGACGCCGTCCTCGCCGACGACCCGGACGTCAACTTCGTCGTGCGCTGCGCCGTCGCGGCCGGCGGGGACGGCGTGGTCAGCGCGGTCGGCGACCCGTACTTCCAGGAGGTCGCCGACCGCCACGCCGGGCGGGTCCGGCTGGAATGGGCGATGGTCGGCGAGGACGTGCTCTACCGGGAGGCGGTGGCGGCGGACTTCTGCCTCTTCCCGTCCAAGTTCGAACTGGACTCCTTCCTCATCGCCCAGGGCCAGCTGATGGCCTGCGGCGCGGTGCCGGTCGGCACCGCGCAGGAGGTCACCACCCACTACCGCCACCAGCTGCCGCGCGAACACCCGGACGCCACCGGCTTCGCCGTCCCGCGCTCGTTCACCGAGGACGACCCGCTGCTCGCCGGCGCCCTGGCGGAGCGCATCAGGCAGGCCGCCCGGATCCACCGCGAGGACCCGGCCGAGTACGCCCGGCTGTCGGACAACTCCAGGGCGCTCGCCCGCCGTTTCACCTGGCGCAAGGCCGCCACCACGCGGCTGGCGACGTTCGCCGCGGCCGCCGCGGGTGTCCTTCCGGGACTGACGCCCGAGCGGGCCGCCGGATACGGCTGGTTCGAGGAGCTGGCCGACACCGACTGGGTGACCCACCGACGTGAGATAGCCGAGGCCGCGCTGGCCCGCGGTGATCTGGCGGCCTACCGCAGGTGCGTGCCGTCGGTGGACCGGGACGGGCTGAGGCGGCTGTTCGGTGCCGCGTACGCCAGGGCCGACTTCACGCGCTGCGCGGAGCTCGCCGACCTCCTCGACGACCCGGACCTGACCGCCGTGCTGGACGGGCGCTGCCTGGTCGAGCCGACCGACGCGGGCCCGCGGATCGAGTACCGGCTGCCGCACGCCGACAGCGTGCTGCTCGTCCTGCCCTCCGGCGAGCACCGGCTGACCGGGGCCGACGGGACCTTCGCGACCGTCCTGGCGCAGGACGTGCCGGGGCCGCTGGTCTTCCTGCTGCGGCTGCGGGACGGCCGCTGCGCCTGGGACGAGGTACCGGCCGGCGCCCGCCGACCGGTCACGCCCGTCGGTGCCGGCCTGGAAAGGGACTGACCGATGACCGCGCCCACCCGGGACCGCCCGCCCCGCTTCGCCGTCGTGGCCACCGACCTGGACGGCACGCTCCTGCGGCGTGACCTCACCGTCTCCGCCCGCACCCGGGCCGCGCTCGCGCGGGTCGAAGCGGCCGGTGCCCGCCACCTGGTGGTGACCGGCCGGGCGGCCGCCGGCTGCCGCACCCTGCTGGGACGACTCGACTACCGGGGCCTGGCGGTGTGCGGTCAGGGCGCCCAGCTCTACGACGTCGGCGCCGACCGGCTGCTGTCCTCGGCGGCCCTGCACGGTCCCACCGTCCGGGCACTGGTCGGTCGGATCGCCGAGCAGGCCGGGCCCTTGAAGCTCGCCGTGGTGACCGCCGGCCTGGCCGGCGAATTCATCGTCACGCCCGGCTTCGAGGGGCGGGTACGGCACGGCTGGCGGCTCGCCGAACGCCCGTCCGACCTCTGGGAGCAGCCGGTGGACAAGGTGCTGATCCGCCACGAGGAGCTGGGTGACGACGAACTCGCCGCCCTCGCCCACCGGGTCTGCACGCAGGAGGTCACCGTCACCCACTCCGGCGAAGGTCTGGTGGAGCTGCTCCCGGCCGGGATCAGCAAGGCGAGCGGACTGGCCGCCGCGGCCGCCCTGCTCGGCTTCGAGGCCGCCGACACCATCGCGTTCGGGGACATGCCGAACGACATCCCGATGCTCGAATGGGCCGGTCACGGCGTCGCCATGGGCAACGGCCACGCCGAACTGCGCCGGCGTGCGGACGAGACGGCCCCCGGCCATGAGGAGGACGGCGTCGCGGTGGTGCTCGAACGCCTCTTCCCGCCCGCCGTTCCACGGCCCGCCGCCGCGCGGCTCCGCTCCTGACGGCCCGCCGCCGCGCGAGCCGTCCACGACCCGTCCACCGCCGACCGACCGGAGGTCCCACCGATGCCGTCCGACCGTCACCTGGCCGAACTGGCCGAACTGCACCGCGTCGCCACCCACTGGACCACCGACCTGGGCCGGCGGATCGAGACCCCGCCCGAGACGCTGCGCGCCGTGCTCGCCGCCCTGGGCGTCGACGCCGCGTCCGACGGCGCGGTGCGGGCGGCGCTGGCCGAGCGCCGGCACGCCCTGGCCGAGCGTCTGCTGCCCCCCAGCGTGGTGGTCCGCTCCGGCCGGCCGCGCACCGACCTGCGGGTGGCACCCGGCGTCGAACTCCGCGTGGAGACCGAGGACGGCGCGGTCCGCCCGGTTCGCGGCCCGGGGAAGGAGCTGGCCGGACTCCCGGTCGGGCGGCACGTCCTGCACGCCGAGCGGGCCGGCCGCAGCGAGGCCGTTCCGCTGCTGGTCGCACCCACCCGGCTGGCGGGCCCCTCCAGGCGGGGCTGGGGATTCCTGGTCCAGCTGTACTCGGTGCTCTCCGGACGCTCGTGGGGCATGGGCGACCTGGGCGACCTGGCCGAGCTGGGCCGTTGGGCCGGCGGTCTCGGGGCCGACTTCATCCAGCTCAACCCGCTGCACGCGTACGTGCCCGGGCCGCTGCCCGACCCGTCGCCGTACCGGCCCAGCAGCCGGCGCTACCCGGACCCGACGAACCTGCGGGTCGAGGCGTTGCCCGAGTTCGCGGCCCTGTCACCGGTCGGCCGGGCCGTGGTCGCCGAGCTGAGCGCGCGCGCCGACGACCTCCGCGAGCGGGTGCTCGCCGGTGGGCTGATCGACCGGGTCGCGGTCCGCGACCTCAAGCTCCGGGCCCTGGAGCTCCTGCACCGGGTCCCGCTCGACCCCGTCCGGCAGGCGGCCTACCGGAAGTACGCCGAGGCCGAGGGGCGCGGGCTGACCGACTTCGCGACCTGGTGCGCCCTCGCCGAGGTGCACGGAACCCGGTGGCGCTCCTGGCCCGTGGGGCTGCGCGATCCCGACGGCCCCGGAATCGCCGCGGCCCGTCGGGAACTGGCCGACCGCGTCGAGTTCCACCGCAGGGTCGCCTGGCTGGTCGACGAACAGCTCGGAGAGGCGCAGCGGGCGGCCACCGGGGCCGGCATGGCCGTCGGGCTGATGCACGACCTGGCGGTCGGCGTCGATCCCGAGGGCGCGGACGCCTGGAGCCTCCAGCACTACCTCGCCGAGGGGATGACGGTGGGCTGCCCGGCCGACCACTTCAACCCGCACGGACAGGACTGGGGGCTGCCGCCCTGGCGGCCCGACACGCTGGCCGAGGCCGGCTACGCGCCGTTCGCCGAGGTGCTGCGGGGGACGCTGCGGCGGTCGGGCGCGCTGCGGCTGGACCACATCATGGGCCTCTTCCGGCTCTGGTGGGTGCCCGCCGGGGCCCCTGCCTCGCAGGGCGCCTACGTCCGGTACGACCACGAGGCGATGCTCGGGGTGCTCGCGCTGGAGGCGCACCGGGCCGGCAGCATGGTGATCGGAGAGGACCTGGGCACGGTCGAGCAGGGTGTCCGGGAGGAGCTGGCCGACCGGGGGATCCTCGGGACCTCGGTGCTCCGCTTCGAGTACCTCGGCGGATCGGAACAGCGCTCGGGGCCGCTGCCGCCCGAGGGGTGGCGCAGTGACTGCCTCGCCACCCTGACCACGCACGACCTGCCCAGCACCGCCGCCTGGCTCGACGGCGAGCACGTGGAGCTGCACGAGAAGCTCGGCCTGCTCGCCGAACCGGTGGAGCGGGTCGCGGCCGCCGCGGAGGCCGAACGGGACGGCTGGCTGGGGGAGTTGGAGCGGGTCGGCGCCCTCGGGCCGCGAACCGGGGGCGTGCCGGGCCGGGAGGCGCTCGGTCTGCACCGGTTCCTGGCGCTCACCCCGGCGAAGCTGCTCGGCGTCTGGCTGCCCGACACCGTCGGGGACCGCCGTCCGCAGAACCTGCCCGGCACGGTCGACGAGTACCCCAACTGGCGGCTGCCGATCGCCGATCCGCAGGGCCGCCCGCTGACCCTGGAGGAGCTGGCCGCGCGGCCGGGCCCCCGGGCCGTCGCCGAGCTCTACCGGGACCTGCCCGACCGGTTGGCCGCCGACGCGGTACCGCGGGAAGGCGGCGTGCCGCAGGCTTCTGCAAAAGATTTCTGAAAGGTTCAGCAACGTCTTGCCGTGGCGTGCCGCGCCTGATTGACTCCCTCCTCAGCACCGCCAGTTGACGACGGGTCAGCCGCGTGGGCCGAGCCGAGCGGGGCCCGGTCACCGCCGTCGGGGGCCCGGGCCCGAGAGGAACACCGATGAACACTGAGACAGACGTCCTCGTCCTGGGAGGCGCCGGCGTCGACACGATCGTGTACGTGCCCGAGCTTCCGCTGCCCTTCGCCGACAGCTACATGGTGCCGAGGGTGGAGATGCGGGCGGGCCAGACCGGCGACTTCGTCGCGCTCGGGCTGAGCGCGCTGGGCCTGCGCGTCCACCACCTGGACATGATCGGGGCCGACCACCCCGGCGACCTGGTCCGGGCGCTGCACCGCGACCGGGGCGTCCCCCTGACCGAGGTCCCGCTGCCCGGCGGCACCAAGCGCGCCGTCAACCTGGTCGGCCCCGACGGGCGACGCCTGTCGCTCTACGACGACACCCGCTCGGACGAGGCGGACCGGCTGCCCGAGGAGACCGTCCGGGCACTGGCCTCGGTGAGCCGTCACGCCCACGTGTCGATCACCTACCCCTGCGCGTTCGCGCTGCCGCAGCTCCGTGAGGCCGGCGTGACCGTCTCCACCGACCTGCACAACTGGGACGGCGCCAACGCCTACCACGAGCCGTTCGCGTACGGGGCCGACATCGTCTTCCTCTCCACCACCGCCCTCGCCGACCCGGAGCGGACCATGCGGCGGATCGTCGAACGGGGCCGCGCCCGGGTGGTCGTCGCCACGGCCGGCGCCGAAGGCGCGTACCTGCTGTCCGACGGGGAGATCACCCACGTCCCCGTCGTCCCGCCGCCCGCCCCGGTGGTCGACTCCAACGGCGCCGGCGACGCCTTCGCGTCGGGCTTCCTGTTCGGCTGGCTGGCCGGCGAACCGGTCGCCCGGTGCGCCCGTTACGGCGCGGTCGCCGGGGCGTTCGCGTGCACCGTGCCGGCGACCGGCACCGACTCCATCGGCCGGGAGGAACTCCTCGCCCGCGTCGCCGAACCGGACGCGCCGGCGGCGGGAGGAGGCGCGTGACGGGCCGGTCGGCGGGCTACGACGTGCTCGTCCTCGGCGGCGGTGTGGCCGGCTGTGTGCTGGCGGCCCGGTTGAGCGAGGACCCGGACCGCACCGTGTGCGTGGTGGAGGCCGGACCGGACTTCGGCCGCGAGCGGTCGGGGTGGCCGAAGGGGGTGCTGAACGCCCGCGCGCTGCCGCGCGAGGAGGTGTGGGAGCGCCACGCGCCGGCCCACCGCATCCGTGCCCGCCTGCTCGGCGGCTCGTCGTGCATCAACGGCTGCTGGAACACCTGGGGGTCCGAGGCCGACCACGCGGAGTGGGCCCGGCTCGGAGGCCCGCGCTGGACGGCTCCGGCGATGGAGCCGTACCGTCTCGCGGCGGTGGAACGGATGGGCCTGCGCCGCGCACCGGAGCACGAGTTCTCGTGGTGGAGCCGGTCCGCCCTCGCGGCCGCCGCCGAGATCGGCTTCCGGGAGGTGGACATGGGCACCCCCGGCGGGCCCGGCTACGGCACCCCGTTGCTCAACGCCTTCGACGGCGTCCGCCACAACGCGGCCTTCGCCTATCTGGAAGCCGCGCGCTCCCGACCCAACCTCACCGTCCTCGCGGACGCCGCAGTGGACCGGCTGGACGTGCGCGACGGACGCGTCCGGGGGGTGTCGATCGAGGTGGACGGTCGGCGCGAGACGCTGCACGCCGACGGCTACCTGCTGGCCTGCGGCAGCTTCGGCTCGCCCGCCGTGCTGATGCGCAGCGGAATCGGCCCCGCGGCCCACCTCCGGGAAGTCGGCGTCCGCCCCGAGGTCGACCTGCCCGGCGTCGGGTCGAACCTCGTCGACCAGCCCGGCGTGTTCGTGCCGCTGGCCCCCACGGACGAGCTGAACGCGGCGCTCGCCGAGAAGGAGGCCACCGGTGACCTGTACGTCAGCAGGATGCTGGTCAGAGCGGCCAGCGGACTCTGCCCGGAGGGGTCCTGGGACCTCCACCTCCTGCCCGTGGCCGGGCCACCGCTGTTCGGCGGACTCCCGCGGGGCCAGTACGAGGCGGGCATCTCCGCCTTCGTGATGAAGCCGGCCTCCCGGGGCACCGTACGGCTGGTCTCCGCCGACCACACGGCGGCGCCGGAGATCGACCCGGGCTTCCTCTCCGACGAGGGCGGCCGCGACCTCGCCGTCCTCCGCTCGGGCCTGGAGCTCGTCGAACGGATGGCCGCGACGGCGGCGCTGGCGCGGCTCGCCGGTCCCGCCCGGGGCCCCCGGGCCCGTGACCTGTCCGATCGGGAGCTCCGCGCCCGCCTCGGCACCTACTGGCATCCCGTGGGGACCTGCGCCATGGGCGCCCCCGACGACCCCCGCGCGGTGGTCGACGGCGAGGGCCGGGTCCGGGGCGTGTCGAACCTGCGGGTCGTCGACGCCTCCATCCTGCCGACCGTTCCGGCGGCCAACACCCAACTGCCGGTGCTCGCCGCCGCGGAGATGCTGGCGGACCTCGTCCGGGAGGCGGCATGACGGGCCCGGCCGCCGGCACCGGCCGGGCACTGTACGGGTGCATGGGACTGGGCGGCAGCTGGGACGACAGCGCGTACACCGCGGCGGACGTCGGCCACGCCGAGGCCGCGGTGGGAGCCGCGCTGGACGCCGGGATCACCGCGTTCGACCACGCCGACATCTACCGGCGCGGCAAGTCCGAAGCGGTCTTCGGCGAGCTGCTGTCCGCGTCGCCCGGACTGCGGGCGCGCATCATCCTGCAGAGCAAGTGCGGCATCCGGCTCCCCGACGGGGAGCGGCCCGGGCTGTACGACCTCCGGGGGCCGACCATCGTACGGCGGGTGGAGGAGAGCCTCGCCCGGCTGCGCACCGACACGCTCGACGTGCTGCTGCTCCACCGGCCCGATCCGCTGGCCCGTCCCGAGGAGATCGCCGGGGCCCTCGGCTCCCTGCACCGGCAGGGTCTGGTGCGGCGCTTCGGCGTGTCGAACATGAGCGCCGCGCAGATCGCCCGGCTCCGGGAGCAGCTCGACGTCCCCCTGGTCGTCAACCAGTTGGAGATGAGCCTGGGCCACCGTGCCTGGGTCGAGGACGGCGTCCTGGTCAACACCGCGGCCTCCGCCGGGAACGGCTTCCCGCACGGAACGGTCGAGTACTGCGCCGCCAACGGGATCGGCCTCCAGGCCTGGGGTGCCCTGGCCCGGGGCCGCTTCACCGGCGGCAGCCCGACGCCGACCGGCGATCTCGTCCGTGCCCTCGCCGAGAGCAAGGGCACCACGCCGGAGACGATCGTCCTCTGGTGGCTCCAGCGCCACCCGGCCGGCATCGCACCGGTCATCGGGACCACCCGGCCCGCCCGCATCGCGGCCTGCCGTGACGCCGTACTGCGCGAACCCGGGCTCACCCACGAGGAGTGGTACGAACTGTGGATCAGCGCCCGCGGCGCCCCGCTGCCCTGATCCCGCACCGACGGCCCGGCCCGCCGCCCCACCGGCGGGCCGGGGCTCGACCGTCCCGTCCAGCGCCCCGCTGCCGCAGCGGAGCGGAGCGGAGCGGGGCGGAGCGGGGCGGAGGGGGAGGGGGTCAGCCAGGCGTCGGGTCGGACCTGCCCGGGAACCGCTCGGACCTCCTCACTGCCGGGCGTCGTCGCGGACGGCGCTGAGCGGGGTGGCGAGGGATTCCAGGCTGCGGCGTTCGGCCTTGACGCCGATGGCGGCTTCGACGAGGCCAGCGGCCGTCATCAGTGCGGCGCCGATGCAGAAGGCGAGGGTGGTGTCGGCGGCCTTGCCGCTGCTGACCAGGCCGTTGAAGAGCAGTGGGCCGCTGATCCCGCCGACGGCGGTGCCGACCGCGTAGAAGAAGGCGATGCACAGGGCGCGGGTCTCCAGCGGGAAGATCTCGCTAACGGTCAGGTACGCCGCGCTCGCGCCGGCCGAGGCGAGGAACAGCACGATCGTCCAGCAGGCGGTCATGGTGTCGGCGGAGAGCGAGCCCCGCTGGAAGAGGTAGGCGGTGCCGAACAGCAGCACGCCGGAGCCGATGTAACTTCCGGCGATCATCGGTTTGCGGCCGACGCTGTCGAAGAAGTGGCCGAGGAGGAGGGGGCCGAGGAAGTTGCCGACGGCGATCACGGCGAAGTAGTAGCCGGTGTCGCCCTCGGGGACGGCGAAGAAGGTGGTGAGGACGGTGGCGTAACCGAAGGTCACCGCGTTGTAGAGGAAGGCCTGGCCGATGAACAGCGCGAGCCCGAGCACGGTGCGCCGGGGGTAGCGGCTGACCACGGTACGGGCGATGGTGAGGAAGCCCAGGGGGGCGCGTTGGCGGATGAGGACGGGTTCCTCGTCGAGGGGCGGCAGCTTCCGGCCGGTCTGCCGTTCCACCGTCCGCTCGGCCTGCGCCACGATCTCCTCGGCCTCCTGGGCCCGCCCGTGGGTGAACAGCCAGCGCGGGCTCTCCGGGACGTGCCGGCGGACCAGCAGGATCACCAGGCCGAGGACGACGCCGATGCCGAAGGCCAGCCGCCAGCCGACGTCGGTGGCGAGGAAGGAGGTGTTCAGCAGGGCGATCGACGCGAAGGCGCCGAGGGCCGCGCCGATCCAGAAGCTGCCGTTGATGATCAGGTCGATCCGGCCGCGCACCCGGGCGGGGATCAGTTCGTCGATGGCGGAGTTGATCGCCGCGTACTCGCCTCCGATGCCGAACCCGGTGAGGAAGCGGCAGAGGAAGAAGAACCAGGCGGTCCAGGAGAACGCGGTGACGGCGGTGGCGGCGAGGTAGACGGCCAGGGTGAGCATGAAGAGCTTCTTGCGTCCCAGCCGGTCGGTCAGCCGCCCGAAGAAGAGGGCACCGGCGCAGGCGCCCGCCACGTAGAGCGCGGCGGCCACGGTGGTGACCTCGGCGGTGCTGATGGCGATGCCGCTGCCCTGCTGGGCCAGCCGGCCGGCCATGTTGCCGACGATCGTCACTTCCAGGCCGTCGAGGATCCACACCGTGCCCAGGCCGATGACGATCCGCCAGTGCCAGTGCGACCAGGGCAGCCGGTCCAGCCGGGCGGGGACGTCGGTGGCGACGACTCCCGGCTCGACCTCCCCCGGCTCGCCTTCCCGTGCGGACCGTAGCGTCTTCGTCTTCGCCGGATCGACCACGGCGGACTCCTTCCCCCTCGGGGCTCGTTGACGGACCGCGTCTGCCCGTTTCCGCGCGGGTCACGCCGGGGCAGCGGCCGGGCCCGGTGGCCGCCGGTTCCCGGCCGCTGCCCGAGGAGGCCGGCGGTCAGGTCCGCGGCGGGCGGTCGCCCTCGGCGTCCTCGTCGCCGGCGGCACCCTCGACGGACTCCGGTGCCTCGATGCCCGGTTCCTCGTCGGGCCGTCGGTACGGGCCCGCCCCGGTGGACCCGGGTTCGGCTCCGCCGTCGGAGCGGATCCGTACGGCCTCCTCCTCGGCCGACAGGCCCGCGGTGTCGCCGGGTGCGTCGGCCCGCAGATCGCTGTGCGGGTCGGGCGGGTCGAGGCGTCCGGCGGCCTGTTCGGGCTCGCCGGCCACGGCCGTCCGTTCGTCGGTCTCGGGTTCCTCCTGGGCGAGCCGGGCGTCGAGCGACTCGCCCTCGGCCTGCTCGGCCCCGGTGGTGCCGAAGGACTCGGCGGCCACCGGCGCGTCACCGGGGACGGGTTGGACCTGCGGGTCCTGCGACCACGTCCGGGCGGGGGAGCCGTCCTGGAGGTCGGGGATGCCCTCGTCCTCCGGTTCGGCGCCGGGGTCGTGCCGGCCCCGCTCGGGCTCCTCCGGCTCCTCCAGCGGTTCCACCGCTTCCCCGGACTCCGGGGCTCCGGCGGCCGCGGTGCTCTGGGCGGGTCCGTCCGGGGGCTCCGCGGTGCCCGTGGGGGAGCGCCGCGGGCCGCCGTACTCCTCGTCGGGCTGGACGCCGGGTACCGGGCCTTCGGCGATCTCCGGCTGCTGCACGTCACTCCCCGCGACGTTGGGCGTCCCGCCCTTGCCGATCGGCGACGGCCGGCGCCCCGGGCCCTCGGTCCTCTCCTCGTCCCGCTCCGTCCCGGCGGTGTCCGCCGGGCCGATCGCGCCCCCCATGTCGTGCAGTGGTCGTTCGTGCCGTTCGCCGTTCATGCTGTCCTCCGTTCGTGTCCGGGCCGGCGGACCGGGCCCGGTGAGGCGTCTTTCCGCCGTGCGGCCGCTCACACCGGCCGGGCGGCGGCCGGCCCCGTCATCGGCAGCCACGTTCCCGGCCGTCCCGTCGCCGGTCAGCGCCGCAGCAGCAGGGCGGCGGCCTCGGCCGGGTCCTCGGCGGACGGGCAGGCGGTCAGGGTGCAGGGCGGGCACGCCGGATGCGGCGGCCGGCCGGCCTCGCGGACCCGGATCGCGTGCGCGCCGGCGGCCAGCGCGGCGGCGATCACGGAGTCGGCGCAGCCGATCACGGTGACCCGCGCGGGCGGCAGGCCGAGGGCCCGGCAGGCGGCCGTCACGAGGCTGGGGTCGGGCATGCGGCAGGCGCAGCCGTCGTGCGAGCCGTGCGGGCAGACCGCCCACACGTCCACCGGTCCCAGCAGCAGTTCGGCCCGGGCCTGGATGGCGTCGACCTGGCCGCGGCCGAGCATCCCCCGCGCCACGGCCGGCTGGTTGCTCAGCACGCCGAGCGCGAAGCCGGCCGCGCGCAGGGCCGCGAGGGCGGCGCGGATGCCCGCCGTCGGGTGGACCATGGCGGGGTCGCCGTTGCAGGAGACGTCCTGCAGGAGGGTGCCGTCGCGGCCGAACAGCACCGCGCGGCTCCGGTCGGAAGGGCCGGGCGCGGTGGTCAGCCAGGGCCCGGACCGGTCGCAGGGGCCGGATGGCCAGGGCTGCGGAACGGTCGGTACGGGTTCTCCGAGGTACGCCATACCGCTGCGGGTTGCCGTCGGCGGGCAGGCCAAACAGGCCGTGCCGGGGCCGTGCCGGGGTCGGGTCGAGCATGTTCCCGGCACGCCGTTTGACCTCGTGCAGCCGGGCAGACGCCCGGGTAGCAGGGACGGGTCGGCAGTCGGCACGCCGGTCCGTGCCGCCGACGAGACCGATCGGGAACGACCATGAAACCGCCCGCACCCGCGACCCCCGAGACCCCGCCGCCCGCACCCGCGTCGCCCGAGAAAGCGCCCGCGGTACCCGGCGCGGGCCGGGTGCCGGGCGCCTGACCCGCCCCCGGAGCCGAGCGATGGTCCTGCGCTTCGCGACCCGCATGTCGGCGGCCGGCCTCGGACTGGCCCTGGCCGCGCCGGTGGCGGCCGCCCGCGCCGCGCTGCCGACCGCCCGCTCCGCCGTCCGGCTGACGGCGGCGACGGCCGAGGCCGGGGTCCGCACCGGCGCCCGCACCGCGCTCTCCGCGACCGCCACGGCCCGGCGGGTGGTCCGGGTGGCCGAGAACGCCGCCGCGGCGGGCCGGGGCTACTGGCAGGCGGGCAGCCGGATCCAGCTCCCGCTGCGCCCGGCGACGGCCCGGGTGCGGGACGTGGAGGGCGCGGCCCGGCGGGTGGCCCTGGGGCTGGCGAAGCGGCCGGATGTGGTCGCCGCCTACTGGGACGGCGGGCTGGCCCGGCTGGTGGTGCAACTGACCCAGGACGCGGTGGCCGAGCGGGTCGCGGACCGCGCCGGCGAACTCGCCGCCGGCCAGCGCCTGGAACCGGACGGCGACGCGGTGCTGGAGTCCTCGCACCCGGGCCGTGCCGGCAGTGTGCGGGTTCAGGCGATCGCCCTGGGCTGCGACGCGGTGGGCCTGGCGGCGGCGGTCGGCACCCGGGCGGTCCGGCTGCCGGCCGCGCCCCGGCTGGCCATCGCGGCGACCGCCCTGGTCCGCGAGGACCCGCAGGTCCGCGCGCTGGTGCGCCGCCGACTCGGTGAGACCGGCTCGGAGCTGGTGCTGGCGGCGGCCGGCGCGGCCGCGAACGGCGTCGGACGGGCGCCCGCCGCCGTGGCCCTCGACGCGGTGCTGCGGACGGGACGCCTGCTGGAGACGCTCGCCGAGGCCGCCGCCTTCGACACCGCGCACGACACGCTCTGCGCGCCCGGCCGACTGAGCGTGTCGGGACGCCACGCCACCGCCCGACCGGCGCTGCGCCCGCTGCCGAACGAGGAGTACGCGGACAAGGCGGTGGGCGGTACCCTGCTCGGCGCGGCCGGCGCCCTGCTGTTCACCCGCAGCATGGCGGAGGCCGCCGAGGGCCTGGTGGCCGGGAACCCCAAGGCCGCGCGCTACGGCCCGACGGCCTTCACCACCGCGCTGGGCACCGCGCTCGCCCGCGAGGGCGTACTGGTCCGCAACCTCGACCGGCTGAGCCGGCTCGAACTCGTCGACACCGTGGTCCTGCACCCCGACGCGCTGCGCGGCGAGGAGAGGACCGTCCTGGCGGTCGACCCGAACGTGTCCGACTGGGACCACGACCGGCTGTGGCAGGCCGCCACCGCGGCGCTGGACCAGTCGGCCGGAGCCGAAGCTCCACTCGAACTCTCCCCGGTTGCCGACCAGTTGGCGCAGGACGCGGATGCCGGGACCGGCCTGATGGTCGCGGCCGACCAGGGGCGGGCCGTCGGCACCGTCCTGGTCGGCCGGGCGATCGCCCCGCTCGCCGAGGCCGCGCTCGACGCCGCCCGGCGGGCCGGACTGCGCGTCCTGGTGGTCGACGACGGATCGCTCGGCGACTTCGGCTCGCTGGCCGACCAACTGATCCGTCCTGACATGCCGTTGGCCGATACGGTGCGACAACTCCAGCGCGACGGAAGGGTGGTGCTCACCCTTGCCCGTGTCCCCTCCGCCGAGGGAAGGGAGTTGACGGACGGCTCCGGGGAGCTGCTGGCCGGACTGCTGCGCGGCGACCTCGCGGTGGCGGTCGCCGACCAGGGCGGTGCGGTGGTGTGGGGCGCCGACCTCCTGCTGACGGGCGGACTGGAACCGGCCTGGCGGCTGCTGGCCGCGATCCCCGCCGCCCGTACGGTGGCCCGGCACGCCAGGACGCTGGCCGAGGCGGGTGCCGTGCTGTCCGGGCTCCTGGTCGTCACCCGGGGCAGGCGGCCCGGCGGCACCCTCCCGGTCGGCATCCGGCTCTCGCCCGTCAACCTCGCGACCGCGGCCGCCCTCGTCTCGGGCTGGCGGGCGGCCCTGCGGGTCGGCGCCCGCCGGCCGCCGCACCCGCCGCCGCGCGTCCCGTGGCACGCGCTCGCCCCGAAGGCGGCGCTGGCCCGGCTCACCGCCGTCCGGCGCTCGGCGCGCCGCCCGGGCGCCGGACAGGCGTGGTCGGACCTCGCGCGGCGGGCCCGGCGGGCTCCGGTCCTGGCCCCCGTGCGCGAGGCGGCCCGGACGGCCGGCGCGCTGCGCTCCGAACTCGACGACCCGCTGACCCCGGTGCTGCTGGTCGGCGCGGCGGCCTCCGCGCTGCTGGGCTCGCCGGTGGACGCGCTGCTGGTCGTCGGCGCCCTGGCGATGAACGCGCTGATCGGCACCGCCCAGCGGGTGAGGGCCGAACGCGCCCTGGCCGCACTGGAGATGACGCAGCACCGGACGGTCGGCGTGGTCGAGGGGGAGCGGACCCGCACGGTCGGGTCCGAGGACCTGGTGCCCGGCCAGGTGATCGAGCTGAACACCGGGGACGTGGTGCCCGCCGACGCCCGGCTGCTCGACGTCGAGGACCTGGAGGTCGACGAGTCCTCGCTGACCGGCGAGTCCCTGCCCACCGCGAAGCAGTCGGACGCCACCCCCGACGCCGCGGCCGTCGCCGACCGCCGGTGCATGGTCTTCGAGGGCACGACCGTCGTCGCCGGGCACGCCCGGGCCGTGGTCGTCGGCACCGGCGACCACACCGAGGCCGGGCGGGCCGCGCACCTCGCCGCGCGCACCCCGCCCGCCGAGGGCGTCCAGGCCAGGCTGCGCGAACTCACCGGCCGCAGCCTGCCGTTCACCCTGGCCGGCGGGGCCGGGGTGGCCGCGCTGGCCGTCCTGCGCGGGCGCCCGGTGCGCGAGGCCGTCCGCGGCGGACTGGCCGTCGCCGTCGCCGCCGTACCGGAGGGGCTGCCACTGGTGGCCACCGTCGCCCAGCTGTCCGCCGCCCGACGGCTCAGCCGGCAGGGCGTCCTGGTCCGCGCCCCGCGCGCGCTGGAGGCGCTCGGCCGGATGGACACCGTCTGCTTCGACAAGACCGGCACCCTGACGGAGAACCGGCTGCGGGTGGCTCGCGCCGCCACCGCCGACGGGGCGAGGTGGCCGGCCGACGACCCGGCCGCGGTGCCCGTCCTGCGGACCGCGGCCCGCGCCTGTCCGCCCGCCGAGGACGACTCGGCGGTGCACGCCCACTCCACCGACGAGGCGGTCCTCGCCGCCGCCCCCGCCGACCTGCGCTGGACGCCCGGCAAGGTGCTGCCGTTCGAGGCGAGCCGGGGCTACGCCGCCGCGACCGGCACCGAGGAGGACGGCCGCCGGGTGCTGGTGGTGAAGGGCGCGCCGGAGAGCGTCCTGCCGGCCTGCGCCGGGGCGGGCGAGGCGGAGAACGACGTGGTGGCCGCCCTGGCGGCGGACGGGCTGCGGGTGCTCGCCGTCGCCACCCGGCCGCTGACCGGCGCCGAGGACGACGACGAGGCGCTCGACCGTCCGCTCGGCGAGCTGGAGCCGGCCGGCTTCGTCGCCCTCGCCGACACCCCGCGCGCCGGGTCCGCCGCACTCGTCGCGGGCCTGCGCGAGGCCGGGGTGCGGCCGGTCATGCTCACCGGCGACCACCCGGCCACCGCCCGCGCGGTGGCGGTCGCGCTGGGCTGGCCCGAGGACGTCGAACTGGCCACCGGCGACGACCTGGCCGGCCTCGACCGCGGCGGCCGGGCCCGGGCACTGCGCGACTGCGACGTGGTCGCCCGGGTCGCACCGGAGCAGAAGGTGCTGGTCGTCGAGGCGCTGCGGGAGGCGGGACGGGTGGTGGCGATGGTGGGCGACGGGGCCAACGACGCCGCCGCCATCCGCGCCGCCGATGTCGGGGTGGGCATCGCCGCCCGCGGCTCGGCGGCGGCCCGCAACGCCGCCGACCTGGTGATCACCGACGAGGAGCTGACCGTCCTGACCGCCGCCGTCGACGAGGGCCGGGCGCTGTGGCGCAGCGTGGCGGACGCGATCACCATCCTGATCGGCGGCAACGCGGGCGAGATCGGCTTCTCCCTGTTCGGCACCCTGCTCTCGGGCCGCGCACCGATGTCCACCCGGCAGATCCTGCTCGTCAACCTGCTGACCGACATGTTCCCGGCGATGGCCGTGGCCGTCACGCCCCGGGACGAGCCGCCGGCGGAGCCGGGCGGGCCGGGTGCGGGCACCGCGGCGCTGGACGCCCCGCTCGCCCGCCAGATCCGCCACCGCGGCGTGGTGACCGCGCTCGGCGCGACGACCGCCTGGGCCATCGGCACCGCCACCCCGGGCTCGGCGCGGCGCACCAGCACCATGGCGCTGTGCGGTGTGGTCGGCGCCCAGCTGGCCCAGACCCTGACCGGGCGCCGGCGCAGCCCGCTGGTCCTCGCCACCGTCCTGGGCTCCGCCGCCGTCCTCGCGTCCGTCGTGCAGACCCCGGGCCTCAGCCGCTTCTTCGGCTGCACCCCGCTCGGCCCGGTCGCCTGGGCGGGTGTCGCCGCCTCGATCGCCGTGGCCGTGGCGGCCCCGGCGCTGCTGCCGAGGGCCGAGCGCCTGGCGCGGGTGGCCCTCGCGCGGTCCCTGGCCGCCGTCCGAGCGCCGGGGCCGCGGCGGTAATTCGCTTGACCGGCCCGCGCGGCGACGCTGCACTTCGGGGGGCGCCACACGGGGTGGTGGCCGCATCGCGGGGAGGCAGCAGCACCACATGGAGATCCGTTCCACGACCGACCAGGACCTCGGCGCCTTCGTCGACACCTTCCACGCCGCGCTGGGGATCTTCCCGGAGAGCCCGAACGCGGACGGCGGCGGGGTCTGGTGGGCGGCGACCGAGATGGACCGCAACCTGCTGGCCGTGACGGCGGACGGACGGCCCGTCGGCACCGCCGGCGCGTACAGCTTCGAGCTCACCCTGCCCGGGCAGGTCGTCGTCCCGGCCCCCGGGGTGACGGCCGTCGGCGTCCTGCCCACCCACCGCCGCCAGGGCGTGCTCACCGCGATGATGCGGCGCCAGTTCGCTGACCTGCGGGCGCGCGGGGAGTTCCTGGCCGTGCTGCTGGCCTCCGAGGCCGGGATCTACGGCCGGTTCGGCTACGGCCCGGCGACGTACACCCAGCGGCTGACGGTGCAGCGCCACCAGGCCGCCTTCGCCGGGCCCCGGGCGGCCGCCGCACCGGCGGGCGGTTCGGTCGAAGTGCTGCCCCGGGCCGCGTGCGGGGAGGTCCTGGAGCAGGTCTACGACCGCTACCGGCGGGCCCAGCCCGGCGCGCTGTCCCGGCCGCGCCGCTGGTGGGAGCTGGGCGCGGGGCAGGTCCCGGTCGCCTCGACGCCGCGCTACGTCGCCGTCCACCGGGACGCCGACGGCACCCCGGACGGGTACGCGAGCTACTCGAAGGACGGTGACGCCCTGACGGTGGACGAGACCGTCGCCGTCGACGACGCCGCCTACACCGACCTGGCCCGGTTCCTGCTCGGCCACGACCTGGTCGCCCGGGTCGTGTTCCGGCACTGCCCGCCGGACCACCCGCTGCGCTGGCAGTTCGCGGACTTCCGGGCCGGCGAGCCGGGCGGGGAGACCGACTGGCTCTGGGTGCGGCTGCTGGACGTCCCGCGCGCGCTGACCTCGCGCGGCTGGTTCACGGACGGCGAGCTGGTCCTCGACGTCGACGACCCGTTCCTCGGCGAGCGCCAGCGGTACCTGCTGGCCGTCCGCGACGGGAAGGCCGCGTGCGTCCCGACGGACCGGGAACCCGACCTCTCCCTGGACGTGCGGGACCTGGGCTCGGTCTACCTCGGCGGCACCGCCCCGAGCGCGCTCGTCCGGGCCGGGCACATTCGCGCCCACCGCCCGGGCGCGGCCGTCCTCGCCGACGCCCTGTTCCGCGCCGAGCGCGCCCCGCACTGCCTGCACTGGTTCTGATCCGGCGGTCTCCGACCGCGATCACGCCGAACGCCGGCCCCGCCCTTTTCGAGGGCGGGGCCGGCGTTCGGCTTTCCCGGGGCAGCCCGAACCGTCCGCGGGGGCGGACCCGTTGCCCTGGAGGGCCAGGGCGATTGCCCCGGGGGGCAGATCACGGCGTGTCGCGGGCGGGTCGGTTTTGTTCGCACGGGTGCACGATGCAACAGTGTCCGTCGAGTATTGACATGGTCACGAGATGTGAGGGGGCGCGCGGGACGTGGGGGAATTCGGAGACGAACGGGTCGGAAGTGTTCAGTTCGCCCGCCGGATGTCGCTCAGTGTCCCGCTGACGTTGAGGAGTTCGTGGCACGTGGCCGCCTGCTTGCCCGACGCCGGGGTGCCCGGCGCCTCGCACGTCACGTTCGCCGTCACGGTCTGGTCCTCGGGGACCTGGATGGGGGTCACCCAGTGGTAGTCCTGGTTGCGGAAGGTCTCCAGGGCGATCGTGGTGATCGTCTTGTTGCCCGCCGTGATGGTCACCACGCCCTGGTCGCCCTGGAAGTTGGCCACCACGATGTCGGTGATGTCGAGCACCTTTCCGTGCGGCACCGGGTAACTGCCCGTCCCGGCAGCACCGTTCGCGGTCTGCACGTCGATCGTCTCGGAGAACTGCTGCCCCGTCCCCGGCACCGCCGGGCTCGCGCCGGGGCCGCCCTGGCCGCCCGGGCCGGTGGCGGGCTTCCCAGCGCCCGGCTTGGCCTGACCGCCGGGGGTCGCCCCGTTGGCGGGGGCGCCCGGCGCGTCACCGGCCGGAGCGCCCGCGGGCACGGCCGGGGTGGCGCTCTGCTGGGCGACGACGGCCTGTTCGGCGGCCTGCTTGGCGGAGCTGCGCACCGCCGGGCGGACCAGCGCGAACCAGGCCAGCAGCAGCGCGATCAGCGCGGCCAGCAGGGCGAGCAGCCAGGTGGGGAAGATCGGCAGCTGGACGAACTCGCCGTCCAGGACGGGCTTCTGGGGCGCGGGAGCGGCGGCCTCCGGGACGCTGCTCCCGGTCCTGCCGTCCTTGCCGTCCTTGCTCTCCGGCCGCTCCTCCGGGCCCACCGTCACCTCGAACGGCCAGGTCGCCGGCTTGCCGAACCAGATCAGCTTGCGGGTGCGCGCCTGGACCCGCACCTCCCCGGACTCACCGGGCTCCAGGCGCAGCTTCTCCGGCGTGACCGCGAACCGCAGGTCCTCGCCGGCCTGTCCGGGCGTGAAGGCCACCGTGGTGGGGGCGTTGCCCTGGTTGCGCACCGAGGCCCGGTAGCGCCCGCGCAGCCAGCCCCGGCGACGGCGCGGGGCGAGCGCGGCCTGCAACTCGTGGAACGGCGTCACGGTGACCGTGGTCTCCGGCACCCTCACCAGGTCGGGGCGCTCGACCGGCAGCACCCGGACGCCGAGCGGGAACTCGCCGGCCCGGCTGGCGGAGGACCGCGGCGGGGCCAGCCGGACCGTCACCGTCTCGGAGGTCCCGGGGTAGAGCGACACCCGGGCCGGCTCGACCGTCGTCCAGGCGGCGCAGTCGCCGACCACCTCGAACGTGTAGGCCTCAACGATGTCGAGGTCGTTGCGTACCGTCAGAGTCGCGGTGGCCACGCCACCGGGGGCCACCGTCAGTGCTGGCAGGCCGAGTTCGGCGGATGTGGTCATAGCGTGACGGTAGGGCCGTCCGGCGCCGGAGAAGAGGACCGTACGGGCAAGCTGTGGGCACACCCCTTGCCCGTACGGACCGACCGGAGACCCCGCCCGGTGCCGCCCCGGGACCGGCTCAGCCGCGCGTGACCCGCGCCCACCTTCCCCCGGTCGGCCCCGCCACGCGGGCAGCCGGCCGTCACCCTCGCAGGCAAGTGAAGAATGGAGTAGTTCGATGACGTCGACCGATACAACCCGGGAGGAAGCCGTCACCACACGCCGGACCGGGGTCGCGCCACGCTCCGGCACCGCCGCCGCACCCCGCATCCCCGAGCAACTGCGCGGCAGGCCGGCCCAGGTGCGGGTGGCGGTCTTCGCGGAGGACCTCATCCTGCAGACCGGCGTGGTCCAGACGCTGCGCCAGCGGCCCGAGGTGGAGCTGCTGAACGAGAGCGAGGCCGGCCGGGCCGAGGTCTCCCTGCTGGTGGTCGACGCGCTGACCGACACGGTGACCGAGCACCTGCGCCGGCTGCGGCTCGCCACCACGGGCCGGATCGGCCTGGTGGTCGGCCACTTCGAGGCCGGCGGTCTGCAGACCATCGTGGAGTACGGGGTCGCCGCGGTGCTGCGCCGCTCGGAGGCCACCCAGGACCGGCTGGTGCACCTGATCACGGCGCTGGCCAACGGAGAGGGCGTGATGCCCGGGGACCTGTTGGGCGAACTGCTCGACCGGATCGGGATGTTGCAGCGCACCATGCTGGACGGGCGGGGCCTGACCCTCTCGACGTTAACGGCACGGGAGGCGGAGATGCTGAAGCTGGTGGCGGAGGGCTTCGACACCAGCGAGATAGCCGCCAAGACGTCGTATTCCGAGCGCACGGTGAAGAACGTGCTGCACGAGATCATCACCCGCCTCGGCCTGCGCAACCGCGCGCATGCGGTGGGCTACGCGATGCGGCGCGGCCTCATATAGGGGACGGAAAGGAAGCGGGAAGCGGGGGGGGGGCCCCGGGCGGGGGGGGGCCCCCCGGCGGGCCGGGGGCGGGGCCCCCCCCCCCAAGAAAAAAAAAACCCCCCCCCCCCCCCGGGGGGGGGGGGGGGGGGGGGGGCCGCCGCCC